>JAJEGA010000124.1 GCA_022820125.1 Anaerolineae bacterium
CATGTCGAGCGCTGGACGCGGGCTTTGGCGGCGCTGGGCTGGGGCAGCCATGCCAACCCGATGAAATTGCAAGAAGCGAAGGACATGCGGGACAAGTATTCCGCCAGCCGCTGGCAGCCGGTGGTCGATGCGCTGACGCAGCTGCAGCCGCCGACCAGCACGCCTGTCCCGCCGCCGACCAACACGCCGATCCCGCCACCGACGAACACGCCCGTACCGCCGCCAACGAACACGCCCGTACCGCCAACTAACACTCCTGTACCGCCACCGACGAACACGCCGGTGCCGCCGCCTACAGATACGCCTGTCCCACAAAGCTATACCGTGCCGCAGAGCCTCATCGACACCTTGATTGGCTATACGCAGGAGAATTACGGTGACGCCCATGTCAAGCGCTGGAAGCGGGCGCTGGCGGCGCTGGGGCATGACAGCGGCGAATCGGCGATGACGCTGGACGAGGCGAAGGACATGGCCGACAAGTTCACGCGCTCGCGCTGGCAGCCGGTGGTGGACGCGCTGGAGAAGCTGGCGGGGGGTTAGCTAGCCTGAAACTTCGGAAGGGGCCGTCGGCGCCTGCGCGACCTGCTCGCAGCAGCGAAGCACCTGCAAGATTCACTTGAATTGCGTGGGCGAGCCGAGGCTAGCCCCCTATTGTGCGCTATATTCGTCGTTCACCGCGCCAGTGAAACGCTCTCCCTAGAATCCAGACCAGGCACTAGCTATACTGGGCAAAAAGCACAGGAGCGTAACGGTGACAAAATACGAACCGACATGGGAATCCCTCAGTCAATACGAGATTCCCGAATGGTACATCGACGCCAAATTCGGCATCTTCATCCATTGGGGACCCTACTGCGTGCCGGCTTTCGGCAACGAATGGTATCCGCGGCGCATGTACTTGCAGGACGACCCCGCCTTCGAGCATCACCGCAAGACCTGGGGCGATCATACCGAATTCGGCTACAAAGACTTCATCCCCATGCTGACGGCGGAGAAGTTTGACGCCGCCGAATGGGCGCAGCTATTCAAGGACGCCGGCGCGCGCTTCGTCATGCCGGTGGCTGAGCATCACGATGGCTTCCCCATGTATGACAGCGAGCTCACCGACTGGTGCGCCGCCAAGATGGGACCAAAGCGCGATATCTGCGGCGAGCTGGCGGATGCCGTGCGCTCGCTTGATATGGTCTTCGCCGTCTCATCGCACCGCGCCGAGCACTGGTGGTTCTTTGACGGCGGACGCAGCTTCCCCTCCGATGTGCAGGACGCGGCAAACGATGGCTTGTACGGACCAGCGGCAGAAGCCTCCAAGGACAAAACCAACCGCGCCGAGTGGAAGCAAAAAGACTGGACGCCGCGCCCAGACGCCAAGTTCCTGGAAGATTGGCTGGCGCGCTGCTGCGAATTGGTGGACAAGTATCAGCCGCAGGTCGTCTGGTTTGATTGGTGGATCGAGCAGGTCGTCTTCGAGCCCTATTTGCAGCGCTTCGCCGCCCATTATTACAACCGCGGCGAGGAATGGGGTAAGGGCGTCGCCATCAACCACAAGTACGACTCCTATCCCGAAGGCGTGGCGGTATTCGATATCGAGCGCGGCCAGCTCAGCGACATCCGCAAGTTCTTCTGGCAGAACGATACCTCGGTTTCGAAGAATTCCTGGGGCTATATCGACAATCACGATTACAAGACGGCTGGCGATATCATCGCCGACCTGGTTGATATCGTCAGCAAGAACGGCGCGTTGCTGCTGAATATCGGTCCGCGCGCTGATGGCGCGATACCCGAGATTGAGCAAGAGATGCTGCGCGAGATCGGTCGCTGGATCTCGGTCAATGGCGAGGGCATCTACGATACGCGCCCCTGGGAAATCTACGGCGAAGGACCGACCGAGGTGCCGGAGGGCGCCTTCACCGATACTCAGCGCAATCCCTTCACGCCGGCTGATATCCGCTTCACCCAGAAGGGCAACACGCTCTACGCCTTCCTGCTGGCTTATCCGCAGGGCGAAGCGCTGATCAAGGCGCTGCATGCGGCCGACATCGCCGGCGTGAGGATGCTCGGCTCGGACGAGGCGATCAGCTGGCGCCAAGGCGACGATGGACTGCGGCTGTCGGCGCCGGCGACGCCGCCCTGCGATTTCGTTTGTTGCTATGCGATTGAGTTGGATTGATTCATCATTGGGGATCTGTAGGGGCGAGACTTGTCTCGCCCACTATGTCGCCATTGCACATGTGGGCGACTCAAGAGTCGCCCCTACGACGTTCCTTCATTTTGTTGCATTACTTTATTGGACTTACTGAGGTCACAGAGAAATGACAGCAATCGAATACTTCAAACCGGAACGAGGGCAGCGGCCCGGCGCCAACGAAGACCCGCGGCTGGATTGGTGGCGCGAAGCCAAGTTCGGCATGTTCATCCACTGGGGCGTTTACAGCATCCCGGCCGGCGTCTGGAAAGGCGAGCATATACCGGGCATCGGCGAGTGGATTATGCTGCGCGCCGAGATTCCCATCGCCGAATACGAAAAGCTGGCGCCCCAATTCAACCCGGTCAAATACGACGCCGATCAAATCGTCAAGCTGGCGAAAGCGGCCGGACAGAAGTACATCGTGCTGACATCCAAGCATCATGATGGCTTCTGCCTGTACGGCAGCAAAGAAACTGATTACAACATCGTCGACGGCACGCCCTTCGGCCGCGATGCGCTGGGGGAATTGGCGGAAGCATGCGCGCGCGAAGGCATCAAGCTCGGGCTTTATTATTCGCAGACGCAGGATTGGCACCACCCGGACGGCTTCGGCAATACCTGGGATTACAACGAGGAGGAGCAAGACTTCGGCGATTACATCGACAATTACGTCAAGCCGCAAGTGCGGGAAATCCTGACCAATTACGGACCGATCTGCATCATTTGGTTTGATACGCCCCGCATCATTGAGCGCCACCAGAGCCAGGAACTGCTTGATCTGGTGCGCTCGATTCAGCCGGATTGCCTGGTCTGCGGGCGGCTGGGCAATCAGTTGGGCGATTACGCCACCGCGCAAGACAACGCCATCCCGCCCGATCTGCAAGCCGAGATCGATTGGGAGACGCCCGCCACCATCAACGATACCTGGGGCTTCAAGACGCAGGACCACAACTGGAAATCGACGACGCAGCTAATCCAGAACCTGGTCGATATCGTCAGCAAGGGCGGCAATTATCTGCTTAATATCGGTCCCGATGCCGAGGGCGCGATTCCGCAGCCCAGCGTTGAGCGACTGCAGGCGATGGGCGCCTGGCTGGGTGTCCATGGCGAATCGATCTACGGGACGCAGCCGGGCCCGATTCAAGGTCAGGATCATTACCGCACGACGCAAAAGGGCGATGCAGTGTATTTGCATGTATTCGATTGGCCCGCTGGCGGCCGCCTGGTATTGCCTGAACTGGATGTCAAGTCGGGGGCTTGGCTCGATTCAACCGTGGACGCGCCACTGTCCGTAAACTGTGTTGGCGACAGCACGACAATCCTGGGGCCGGCCGCTGCGCCGAACAAGCATGTGACGGTGATCAAGCTGCAGCGATAAGCGCAGAGCCAACCGCATCAGTTAAGAAAATGTAGGGAGGCGACCCTTGGGTCGCCCATTGAATATCGCATGTGAGTCAAGCGGGCGACATGATATGTCGCCCCTACACGCGCCTAGACGGGCGTATCGCGCAAGCCCGCCAGGATCTTCTCCGGCGTGAAGGGAATATCGCGCAGTCGCAAGCCAAGAGCATCGTAAATCGCATTGGCGATGGCGGCCGGCGTCGGATTCTGCGCCGCCTCGCCCGCGCCCAACATCGGCATTTCGGGCCGATTGAGGATCAGCGTCTCGATTCTGGGCGCGGAATCGAAACCCAATATCGGATAGCTCTCCCAATCAATGCTGGTGATGCCGCGCGAATCAAACTTGACCTCCTCGAACAAGGTCCAGCTAGCCGCCTGCACGAAGCCGCCCTCGAGCTGATTGCTCAGCCCATCGGGATTGACCACTTGCCCGGCATCGGCGGCGATGACGGCGCGCTTGAAAGCGACCTTCCCGCTCTGACGATCAACCCGCAGCTTGACAAGAACCGCGCAATAACACTGCAGATTCTTGTATTGCGCCAGCGCCAGGCCCCAGCCTTCGTCGGCGGCAGACGACTCGCGAGCTGCGAACCAATCGACTTTATCGGCCGCCGCTTGCAGCACCGCTCGCGCCCGCTCGTCAGCCAGATGAAGAAGGCGGAAAGCAAGCGGATCGGCATCAGCGGCGCGCGCCAATTCGTCCATAAACGATTCGATGGCGAAGACATTGGCGTAGGCGCCCAGGCTGCGCAGCGCCGAAACACGCAAAGGGCTCTCAGCCACGGCGTGACGCACGATGCGTTTCCGCGGAAAATTGTAGATGGGATCGGCATTGCGGTGGGCGCCGGATTGGTATCCGCCCATCGGTTGCGGCTTTTGGGGCGCGAAGGGCTGCGCCAGATGCCAAGACGCCAACAAACCGGAAGTCTCCAAACCCACTGCTGAACGCGTGGAATGGGCGTAGCTCCAGACATCGTGATTCCAATCGATGATATCGCCAGCCGCCGACAAGCTCGCGCCCAACTCCATCACCATCGCCGTGCCGTAGGGCTCCCAGGCATGCTCGTCCCAGCGCGTCCACTTTAGCGAAATCGGACGGTCGGGAATGGCGCGCGCGACCAGCGCCGCATCCAGCGCGACATCATCGGCGCCGTTATGCCCATAGCAGCCCGCCCCCTCCACATGAATGACGCGGATCTGCGCCTCATCCAGCGCCAGCACTTGTGCCAACGCCCCACGCAGCGAGAATACGGCTTGGGAATGCGTCCAGACCGTCAGCCTGCCATTTTGCCAATGCGCGACGGCGGCCGACGGTCCTAGCGACGCATGCATCTGAAAGGGGCGGCGGTAGGTCGCCTGCCGCGTATGCCGCGCCTCGGCTGGCGTTTCGATCGACGGGATCGGGTCATCGACGGCGGCGCCGTCAGCGATCAGATTGGACTGCGCCGGCTTCGTCAGCAGATCGCGGTAGGTAGCTTCCGCTGCCGGCAAGTCATCACGGCGCGTCCACTTGGCAGCCTTGCGCGCCAGATCTAAAGCCGCGTCCGCATCCGCCTCGCGCTCGGCGACGATAGCGATAAATTGGCCATCCTTTATCACATCAAAGACACCGGGCTGGTCGTGACAGGCTGCACGATCGAATTTGACTAGACGGGCATGATAACCCGGCGGGCGCAGGACGCGCGCGTGCAGCATGTCCGCCAGGTCCAAATCATGCACATAGCTCGGTCCACCGCTGACCTTCGCCAGCAGATCAAGGCGCTGCGAAGATGCGCCAACGAGAGCGTAGTCGGCGGAATCCTTTAAGGGCGCGTCGCCGCTGATGGGACGGTTGAAGCGCCCGCCAGCCAACAGGTCCCAATAACTGACGCTGCGCCCGGTCTTCGGGTCAGCGACGACGCCATCGACGACCGGCAAATCCTGTGCCGGCGTCAGCGAATCCAGCTGCTCGAAAGCGAGCGCCAGCAGATGATGACGCGCTTCGGCGGCCGCCCGGCGGATGGCGACCCCGCTGGTCTCGAGCGAGCGGCTGCCGGTGGTGCCGCCTTCGTCGGGCGTACGGTCGGTGTCGGCGGTCACAACCCGAATGCGATCAAGCGCGACATCCAGCTCATCGGCGGCGATCTGCGCCAGCGCCGTCGATATGCCCTGCCCCAGCTCCACCTTGCCGCTGAAGATGGTGACGCTGCGGTCTTCGTTGAAGCGAATCCTGTCATCAATCTGGCTCTGCCCACCGAGCGAGGACGAGGCTTCAAGCGGCGGCGTCGAGGCTTCAAGCGGCGGCGGATAAACCAGCTCATGAATCGGCTCGTAATCGGGACGCCCGATGCGGAGCTTGATCGCCCGGCGCACCCGATCATAGACGCCGCAGCGGCAGAGATTCTGCGAAAGCGCCGCGCGAATATCATCGTCCGCGGGATAACGGACGCGATTAAGCAAGCCCTGCGCAGCCACAATCATGCCCGCCGTGCAGAAGCCGCATTGCGCCGCCTGCTCTTCCAGGAAGGTTTGCTGCAGCGGATGAAGATCGCCCGCCCGGCCCAAGCCTTCCAGCGTCGTAATGTCCAGTCCAGCAGCGTGGCTCACGGGCAGTTGGCAAGTGGGCACATCAACGCCGTCGACGAGCGCCTTGCAGGCGCCGCAACGCTCGGCGCCGCAGCCGTACTTGGGGCTCATCAAGCCGAGGTCGTTGCGCAGCGCGTAGAGCAGCGGCGTATCGGGGTTTATGTCAAGCTGGCGCGTCTCGCCATTGACGCGGAGGGTGATCGATTCAGACGCGGCCATGTTTGCCATCCTCATCTTGCTTGGGGTCGCCAATGAAAAAGAGCCCGACCAGCGGGCTCCTCTAGGCGGAGAAGGTGGGATTCGAACCCACGTACGGTTTCCCGTATCCGCTTTCCAAGCGGACGCACTAGGCCTCTATGCGACTTCTCCGTGAATCCTAACAGCAATTTCACTCGCTTTTAGTATAGCAAGCGCGGGACATTTTTCCAAGTCGCGCCTGCTAGCAGAAGCGGTCAATTGAGAAGATACAATATAATTCACTCATGTAAAGAAGCTATGTGTTCCCTCAGTAAGTGCAATAAAGTAATGCAACAAAATGAAGGAACGTCGTAGGGGCGACTCTTGAGTCGCCCACATGTACAATGGCGGCATAGTGGGCGAGACAAGTCTCGCCCCTACAGATATCGAATCAGATTAGCATCGCCATTTTTCGCATGACTTACTTGGGTTTACTTCTGTGTCCTCGGTGGTGAAAAAGATTTGCAAAACGCGCGGCAAATGCCAAAACCCGCAAAGTCTGCCGTTCCCCACGCCACCCGCGGCTCATCGACCGAATATCGGCGTAGGCGTCGCCAACAGCGGGACCAGATAATCAGCCGACCGGCTGCTGGATTGCGCGAGCCCGGCGGAATAGCCAGTGTTCTCGATGTAACAGAGGATGCCCATGGTGATCGCGTGGGCCAGCAGGTCGTGCTGGGTGGTGAGGATTTCTTTATCCGCCAGCATGAAGCCCATTTCAAGGATCACGCCGGGCGTCAAGGGGTGGATCTTCCGCCAGGCATGATTGTTGATCATGTCCTCGGTCTCGTTGTAGCTCCGTTCCAGCGGGATGTTGGCGGCGTAATTGAGCGCGATGCACTCGCGCAGGAAAACATCGTTGCCGGTATCGGGCCGCGCGTCCGATTTTGAGACGATATATCCCGTTACAATTTCGCCGTAGTCGATGCAAGAATTAGCATGTATCGACACCAGGGCATCGGCGCGATAATCGACCAGGCGCGGGTCAAATTCATCGAGCATATCGACGGTGAAGTTCAAGGCTTCCAGATTATTAACCACACGCGTCGCCACCGCGTGATTGATGCTCTCTTCCGTGAGAACGACCCGTCGGTATTCGTCATAACAGACGGCGCCGGGGTCGTAATCCAGGTTCTGGCCACGCCCGTGATGCCCGGATATGATGCCTATGCGGCGCAGCCATTGCGGCGTCTGCACCGGCGTGGGGCGCGGCGCCTCGATGCCAGCGATGATCTCGTCGCGCTCCAGTTGCAATCCTTGAACAACTGCCGGGTTCAGGAATTCCGGATTGACGAAGAACATTAGCAGCGTAGCCACCAGCGCCGTGCTCACGACGACGACAAAAATCGTTCCCAGGAAACCGCTGGCCATGCTTGATGGATGAGGGCGGCGCAGAACGAGCCGCGGGCGCACACGCCGAATCTGATGCGCTTCGCTTCTGGGCGCCAGGCTGGGCTCGCCTTCGGCCGCGGGGTGGCCCCCCGCCGGCGACGGCGCGTTATCAGCTGCATCGCCCTCGTCAATAGCGGATGGCGCCGGCTTGGCGCTCGCCTTTGCCGCCGCCTGGCGCATCAACTCGACGAAGATCGCCGAAGCCGAGTGCTCATCGTCATCGTTATTCGGCTGGCTGTTGACCGATTCTTCGGTCATAGTGGTGGCTCCATTCCCGTCTGGCTCTCGAAGAGCACACCACCATTATAGGGGAATTCCCGATCAGGGCTCGCACTCGAGGCGATAAGATTGCCGCTCGGCGCAGGAGAGGGCGCGGATGTAGCGATTGTCGCGCGCCCAGTCAATCAAGTCATCAGCCTTCCGCTTGATGACCCAGCGGCGCAAGACATAATCCTGCCCGGCGGAGACGCCAAAGCCTTCGCCCGGGCCCAGCACGATCTCTTGTATCCAGTCTTCATGTTGCTCAAAGCGGTTGAGCTCCTCGCCCGAAGCAATGTCCCACATGCGCACGGTGGTATCCGACGATGTCGTCAGCAGGGTGCTGCTGTCTTCGGTGATGGCGATGCCGAAGGTGTTGCCGGCATGCCCGACGAATTGGCGAACTTCATCGCCGCTGGCGACATCCCACATCCGTACCGTCTGATCCCAGGAAGTGCTGATGATGAACTCGTTGTTGGGCGCCAGACGCGCGTAATTGACAATATGGCTGTGCCCCTCAAATGTTTGCAGCATCTCGCCGCTTTCGACATCCCAAAGGCGCGCGGTGAGATCATTGCGCCCCCAGCCGCCGCTGGCGCTCACCATCAGTTTGCCGTCCGCGCTGACATGAACGCCGTTGACCGGGTCCGCATGTCCCTTGTATTCGCGGATCACCTCGCCGCTGTCGATGTCCCAAAGGCGGATGATCGCATCGCTCGAGCCGGAGACGAATTGGGCGCCATTCGGCAGCAGATCAATCATAAACACGCTGGCGCCTTCGACCGCGTAACGCTGGACTTCGTCACCAGTTGTCAGATCCCAGCGGCGGATCGTGCCGTCCCAGCTGGCGGAAAGCAGTTGCTGCCCGCCCGGGAGGAAACGAACCGAATCAACCGTGTTTTCGTGTCCAGTCAATACCATAAGCTCGTCGCCTGTCTCCGCGTCCCAGATGCGCGCGGTCGCGTCGAGCCGGGCTACGGACTCAGGACCAAAAAGCGGACCCGAACCAGAGGCGATCAAAGATCCGTCCTCGCTGATATCAGCCGCCCAGACCCAATTGCTGTGCCCGGCGAAGACCTGCGCCTGCGTTCGATTGCGCAAATCCCAAAGGTAAGCCGAGCTATCGGCCGGGCTGTCGCTGCCATCGGGGAAATTGCCCGCTTCGCCCAAGCCTATCAGCATGTATTCGCCATTCGGCGAGAACTCAATGTCCTGTATCCGATCGCCCAGATCGACATAACTCGACACCAGAACGCCTTTGCCAATATCCCATATCCTGACGCTATGATCGCGCGAGGCTGTCGCCAGCAGCGCGCCATCGGGCGAGAATTCGAGATTGGCGATGGTATCGCGATGGGCATAGAGACGCTGAAGCTCTTCGCCCGTGTTGGCATCGTAAATGCGCGCCGTGCCGCCCAATGCGCCGCTCCAGGTTGTCGCCGCGATGGTCTCGCCATCGGGACTAAACTCGACATCGCGCACGAAGCCGACGCCGTCCGGTGGAATAGTCAGAATATTCTCGCCACTAGCGACATCCCATACCTGAATCGTATTGTGTTCCGTTGTCCGCTCGCTCTCGGAGATGCCGATGGCGGCCGACGAACTGGCTAAACGAGCGCCGTCCGCGCTGAAGCTCAGCTTGAATACGTAGTCAATGTGTTTTTGCAGGGTGTGGCGCAACTCGCCTGAGGCGACATCCCAAAGCCGCGCGGTTGAATCGGCGCTGGAAGAGGCCAGCGTCGAGCCGTCCGCGCTGAATTCGACATCGGTCACGATATCCTCATGCCCGCTAAGCCGATGCGCTTCAACGCCGTCGGCAAGCTGCCAAACCCCGACCGTCATATCGGACATGGCGGCCGCGATCAACGAATCATCCGGGCTGAAAGCAAGTGCGTTGACCGGGCTGCGGGCCTCAATCGCGTTCAGCCGGTCGCCAGTGCTCGTGTCCACCAGATAAACGACGCCCTCCGAGCCGGCGAATGCGCCGACCGATCCATCCGAATTGAAAGCGACGCCCAGGATAGACCGCGGCGAATCGGCGAAGCGGAAACGCGGACCGGGCGAGAAAGTCGCGGCGCCAAGAATGCGCAGCACTTCAGCTTCCGGCGGCTCAAAGACGTGGCGCGCCTCAATCGCCACCGGCAGCGCCAGCGCCGGGTCTTGCTCGCTGAGCGCGGTGCGGGCGTTGGCGGCCAGCGCCAGGCTCAGGTTCTTGCGTTCGTTGACTTCGGCAACGTGCATCGCTTCGACGGCGATCTCACGCTGTTCATCGGCGACGTGCATCGCTTCGACGGCGATCACGCGCTGCTCGTCTGCGATTGAACGCTGCTCTTCGGCTTGATTCCGCTGGTCAAAGGCGAAGACGCTCAGGATAACGGCGATCACGGCAGCGACGCCAAATACGCCGGCTGCGATGCGCATATTGCGCGCCTTCTGCCGTTCCAGCTCGCGCTCACGCTCTTGGCGCGCCCGTTCAAGCGCCTCTTGTTCATCGCGGGCGGCAAGGCTCGCCGAGAGAAATTCCAGTTCCAGTTCATTAAGCCGCAGGTTGGTGCTCTCCGCCCACTCTTCAAAGGTCAGCAGGCGATTGCCCTGCATGAGATAGCTCTTGTCCTTTTTGGCGGTCTCCCATTCATGCGCCGCGTTTAACAGCTCGCGCTCCAGCCGGATATCGGTTCGGCTTTCGGTCAGCCATTCGCGCAGGCGCTCCCAACGGCGAATCAACGCCTCGTGCGCGACTTCGACTGTCGGGCTGCGGGTGGCGTCGTCGCGGTCAAAGGTGAGCAGCCGATAGCGCCCGAAACGGTCGATGACATCTTCGACCACCTCGCGGTCGCCCAGCGTCAGCAGCTCGATTTGCAGAATCCGGCGGCGCGTGTCTTCCTGGCCCTCGCCCAGGGTGACCAGGCGCAAGAACATCTGACGCGCCATGTTCTGCCCCGATTGCTTGAAGCGCCGGTAGACCTCTTCGGCGCGCTTCGCCAGAGCGCCAAGCGTGCCGCCAATTTCCTGATAGGCGGCGATGGTCAGCAGCGCGCCTTCGCGGCGTTCAAAGAGTTCGGTCAAGGCGTATTGCAGCAGCGGCAAGGCGCCCGGCTGCTCGCGGACATCTTCGATGATTGTCTCAATCAGCCCGTCTTCGATAATCGCCCCAACGTTATCGGCCGGCCCGCTGATGGTCTCAGCCAATTCCTCGTCGTTCAGCGGCAAGACGAGTTCCGTCCGCGCTCTGATGAGCTCGCCGAAGCCTTGATACATCAGCGGGCGATCGTAAAAGTCGGCGCGCAGAGTTGCAATGATAATGATAGGGCTGTCTTCCGCGTTGACGGCATTGAGGATCAGATCGAGGAATTGCTGGCGATCCCGCTCTTGCTCTACTTGCGTGAAGAGCTCTTCAAATTGGTCAATCATCAGCAGCAGCTTGCTATCGCGCGAAGGCAGCGCTTGGTAGACGCCGCGCGCCAAGCCATCTACATGATCGCGCAGCGTGTCGACGATCCCGGGCAAGGGCGATGACGATACGCTCAGCAGGGCGGCCGCCAATTCTTCCAGCGGCACTTCGCCCGGCACCATTTCGGCATAGAACCAGTTTTCCGAGCCCGGGATGCGGCCCCCGCGCAAAGCAGGCAAGACGCCAGCTTTAACCAGGCTCGATTTGCCGCTGCCGCTCGGACCAATGACCGCCAGGAAGTTGTTCTCGACCACGGGCTCCTGAAGCCGATCGAGCACGCGTTGGATCATGGCGGCGCGGCCGAAGAAGTCGGCGGCGTCCGCCTGTTGGAAGGCGCGCAAGCCCTTGTAGGGGTTCTTTGTTTCGAGCAATTCAAACTCGGAGAAGTCGAGCTCTTCAAGTTCGAGCTCCACCGTGGTGGCGCCTCGGCGCAGCGCCTGCTCAAATTCCATCACCAGCGACAGCACGTCTTCATACCGTTCGCTCGGCTCCTTGGCGGTGGCGCGCTGGATGATCTCGTTGAAAGCCGGCGGCAAGTTGAGCGCGTTGTGATCAATCATGGGCAGCGGTTCATTGAGGTGCTTGTATACCAAAGTCGCCAAGGTCTCTTCGGCGAAGGGTCGGCTGCCCGAGAGCATTTCATAAAGCATGATGCCGAAGGCGTAGATGTCGCTGCGGGGCCCGGCGCCTTCGCCGCGGATCTGCTCGGGCGCCATGTATGCCGGCGTGCCGACAAGCGTGCCCGACCCATCGCTTGCATCAGCGCCCACTTCTTTGGCGATGCCGAAGTCGCTGAGGTACGCGTTGCCGATGTCATCCATGAAGATATTGTCCGCCTTGACATCGCGGTGCACGACGCCGCTTTGATGCGCGAATTGCAGGGCGCTGCCCACCTGCTCAAGCACCTTGGCCGCCAGCGCGGTATCCAGTTTGCCACCCTTGTCGATCAGGTCGCGAAGGCTGCCTGCGCGCAGGTAACGCATCACCAGGCAGGTGCTGTCCGGGTCGCGCCAAAAGTCGTAAAGCGGGACAATATGCGGATGCTCCAGCCGAGCGACGACCTGCGCCTCGCTCTCGAATCGACGAATGAATTCGGGCTGGTTGGCATACTTGGGCGAGACGACTTTGACCGCCACTTCGCGCGAGACGATGCTCTGATAAGCGCGATAGACTACGCCGAAACCGCCCTGGCCCAGCAAGTCGCCAAATTCATAGCCCTTAATTGTCTTTCCTGTTAACTCTAATATTTCCATGACCAGCCCCCCCCTGACCGGCGGATAGATTACACGGCCAGCAATTTCGTCTGAGTATACCACAATAGAATCCACATTACCGCGAAAGCGATGCGGCGCGCCGGGCAATCGCATCAAAATCATAATGCGCCGTTCGCCACGAAAATTGTGAAAATGTAGGGGCGTATCGCCGATACGCCCGTTGAATATGACATAAATTTTGCGGGCGTTTCAGCGAAACGCCCCTACAGATTACGAAATGTGAGGGAAAATTGTAATTTATCAGCGCAATTTCATTTGAAGCGGTTGCCCTGGGTTCGTTGGTTCATAATCTTGCGCGCCACGCTCATGAAT
>JAJEGA010000038.1 GCA_022820125.1 Anaerolineae bacterium
TGCCTGCTTAATGCCGACAAAAAGGAGTGGATTCCATATCCTTGATGCTTTACCCTGGAATACATGGCGTGACTCCAATTCTTTTGCTTTGCTAGTACAACTAGCATGAATTGGTTCTCACGCCATTTCTATTTCAACCGACTTCGATACACTACCAGCATCGTCAGGATTGTGGCGTAGCTGCTGAATAATCCGCCGCGTCAATGTCGCCGTTCGCTTTGAGCGTGGTGAAGGTCGGGCATATGACGCCGCGGGTGATGGGTTGGTAGGTCATGGGTGTATGGTCCTTTGGCGTGTCTAACGTAACTAACTCCAGACAGGCCCGCCTTTACTCCAATCATAAAGATCGCCTCTAAAGTTCAACGCGCTCAATATCATACGGTGAAGAAAATTAAGATTTCGGTAGTACCCCTGAACGATATTGTCATTTGGAAACCTCATTCTGTGAACAAACTCGTTTCGATCTTGGATGAACTTTCCAATCTCACAATTCTGTTCACATCTAGTTTTGCATTCTTTGCATTTTGGACTACAAGTTCCACAGCCTCTACCACACTTTTTCAGCCTACACTTTTCTACCGAAACGTTATGCTTGTCTACGAAATCTCTAAGTCTTTTCAGTGGCTCATTATTATCAAATGACGAACGAGTCAAAACTTCCGCAACAGAAAACAGCAACAAGCACCGTGTTTCGAGAAACCCACGCGAATGAATATCAACAAGGAAATTTCCTATATCGTCAAAATGATAATTTGCATTGCGTTCCTTGTAAGCCGGATAACACTGGGTCAGAAAATCAACCGTGCATTTTGGGAGATTGATCGACTTTACTAGCGGCATACCTGTATACGATACCGTAATGCGAGGTTCGCAATAATGACATATCAATTCAGAGTCAGAATCAAGTAGTTTGTAGCTTATCCAGTTGATCTTTGTGCCGCGTGCAATTGTGAGAAGACTACAGACTCTATCTACAATTTCAATTATTTCTTCCTGTGCATGATTGTCTACTTCTATTGCAAGTTCACAAGTAATTTCGGTATTTTTGTTTCTAGCTAACGATTCGATAATGGAATCATACATTTCAACTTTTTGAAAAGAAATGTTCACACTATCCAATTTGAGCTTTAGATCGGTTATTCGCCATCCGCCTGTGCTATATTCTTCTTTTTCATTACCAGTGAACTTGAAATTTGTTATGGCGAATTTGGCAGTATGTGCTCTGCCCCAGTCGAGTTCTCCAACGTTCATCTCAAGCTTTCCAGCATTACAATAACAGTAATCAAAATTCCCGCTCACTGCGGTCCTTATGACCTTCCCAGTTACATGTACTGGTCCTTCATTGGCAAAACCTTTTAACTTAATATTGTCGTTATCATTTGGGAAAAGTTCCTGACTATGATAGCGTAAATATATGCCGCCGTCAGATTGTTGGCCAATTTCAAACTCACAGTCCACGTCATTAAGTTTGCCTTTACCATGAAACAAGCATTCGAATTTCCCATACATTTCAGATAAATTGTTCACTCCTCTCGCGCGCTCGGAATTTGAATTCGTTTTCTTCACAACAAGTCCTTACTCATATAGCCCAGTTTCTTATTCTGCCTGCGCAAACCGCTAAGAGTGTAGATGTTGCTTTTCAGCCGATTGCAAGGACCACATAGCAGCACGCGATTCGAGATGTGATTCAGCCCGCCATCCGAGCGCGGAACATTGTGATCCAACTGCAAGTAACGCGGGTCGTCAAAGTCTCGAAAGCAGCCCTGGCAACGCGACCCGTGCTGCTCAAGCAAGTGTTCGTACAGCTCGGCGCGGCTCATTTTTGGTCCCGGGGGCTCGTGCAGTTGCTTGACGCGCAGGAAGGGCGCGGCTGGCTGGGCGTCGTCTGTTCGTTCGGGCGGCTCGGTTTCATAATGCACGTCGCCGAACAAACCGACTTCCTTCTTAAGGCGGTCGACGACCACCTCGTGCGCCTTGTCCCAAATGTCGATGCCAACCCACTGACGCCCCAGCCGCTCGGCCGCTACCGGCGTGGTCGCGCAACCGCAGAACGGGTCGAGCACCATATCGTCATTGTTACTCGACGCCTTGATTATGCGCTCATATAGTGTCAGAGGCTTTTGCGTGGGGAATCCAGTTGCTTCTGGTTGATTGCCTCTCAAAGCAGGAACATCCCAAACATCGCGCATTGTTACCACTGTGAAATAACCTAGTTTATCCTGATGTATCTCAACGTTTGAGAATCCGTATTTGTGTGAGAGGTAAGACTTCTCTTTTTGCGGATTAAACGCATATTTAGAGGACTTGCTATAGAAAAGCAGCGTATCGTGTTTTCTGCCAAACCAGCGTTTGCTGACACCGCCCGTTTTATAGAGCCACACAATCTCATTCCTGAAGTTCTTCCAGCCAAATATCGCGTCCATCACAGCCTTGACATAGTGGCTTGCAGTGGAGTCGAAATGTAGATAAATGCTGCCCGTGGATTTAAGCACACGGTGCATTTCCAGCAGGCGCACCGCCATAAAGCACATAAACGCGCCCATGCCATCGCTGTGAGCGTAGCGAGCGCTTTCAATCGCTTCCATCAGGCGGGGATAGTCATCGGTTATCTGGTCAACCCAGTCTTGGTGGACGTCTCGCTCCCACGACCAGCGGTCTTGGAACTTGGCGCCGGCCGCGAGGCTGTCCGGCGTGGCGTGAAAGTCGCGGTTCTTATTGAAAGGCGGGTCAGTGGCAATGAGGTCGACGGTCTCGCTATTCATCCCCCGCAGGAATTTGAGGTTATCACCGTGATACAGTGTTCGATTCTTGAAGTTCGCCTTTGCCATCAGTTTAGATAATCTCTCGCTCAAACGATCAACGTCCAATCGTCAATATATCGCCAATACTATCGACTGACAAGCTGCGCGATACTGGACAGTGGTATCGCCCCGATATGATTCAAATTTGAAAACTCTCGGCGCCCTCATTAACCTCGGTGTCCTCGGTGGTAAAAACCAACCCGCAACCATCCGCTCACCCCTTCCCGCCACAGCCACCCTACCATGTCCACAGACCGCCGACGTAACAGCCGCATTCCCGTTTATTGGACTCCCAGATGTTATTGAACAAAAAAATATTTCGCGTCCAATTAGACGTTCAATGAGCCTCGCCTCGCGCCTGCCAATCTCCCCCCAATCCGCTACAATACGCCCACAATCCACCACCAGCACAAGGAGACTCCCATGCCCAGCACCAACGGAACCCGCGCCGCCATCAACCAGCGCAGCCGAACCCTCGTCCATGGCGCCGAACGCGCCGGCGCCCGCGCCATGCTCAAAGCGGTCGGCTTCAGCGATGACGACCTGGCCAAGCCGCTCATTGGCGTCGCTAATACCTGGACCGAGATCGGACCCTGCAACTTCCACCTGCGCAAGCTGGCGCTCGATGTCAAACGCGGCATCCGCGAAGCCGGCGGCACCCCCTTTGAATTCAACACCGTCAGCATCTCGGACGGCATCACCATGGGCACCGAGGGCATGAAGGGCTCGCTGATAAGCCGCGAGGTCATCGCCGATAG
Source organism: Anaerolineae bacterium (assembly GCA_022820125.1). Classification (GTDB taxonomy): domain Bacteria; phylum Chloroflexota; class Anaerolineae; order Aggregatilineales; family Phototrophicaceae; genus UBA6055. The sequence goes on from JAJEGA010000038.1 coordinate 3,560, forward strand.
CATCGAACTGGTGGCGATGTCGAATATGCTTGATGGCGTGGTCGCCCTATCCGCCTGCGACAAGACGATCCCGGGCACGATCATGGCGCTGATCCGCCTCGACCTGCCTTCGCTGATGCTCTACGGCGGCACGATTTATCCCGGCGTGCTCAACGGGCGCGATATCGATCTGGTCAATGTCTTTGAAGCGCTGGGGCAATTCCAAGCCGGGCAAATCAGCTATGACGAGCTGATGGATGTGGAGAATGTGGCTTGCCCCGGTCCGGGCGCATGCGGCGGTCAGTTCACCGCCAACACGATGGCGATGATCAGCGAAATCATCGGCATCTGCCCGATGGGCATGGGCGACGTCCCGGCCGAAGATCCGGAGAAAGAGACCGTCGCTTATCAAGCCGGCGAGATGATGCTGGACATCCTCGAGCGCGATATTTGCCCGTCGGATCTGGTGACGCGGCGCTCGCTGGAGAATTCCCTGGCCGCCTCGGCCGCCACCGCCGGCAGCACCAACAGCATCCTGCACTGCCTCGCTTTCGCCCGCGAAGCCGGCATCGATTTCACCCTGGACGATATCGAAGCCATCAGCCGCCGCACGCCCATCATCGGCGACATGCGCCCGACCGGCAAATACGTCGCCCTCGATCTCTTCAAAGCCGGCGGCGTGCCCATCCTGATCAATCGCTTGATTGACGGCGGCTACATGGCCGGCGATACGCCCACGGTCACCGGGCAAACGCTGGCGCAAGCCTGCGCCGATGCGGTCGAGACGCCGGGCCAAGATGTCGTCCGCGATCTCGATGACGCTATCAAACCGAGCGGCGGCTTAGTCGTACTGCGCGGCAACCTGGCGCCGAGCGGCGCGGTGGTCAAGCTCAAGGATACCCCCGCCCCGCTCACTGGTCCAGCGCGCGTCTTTGATACCGAGGAAGAGGCCTTCGAAGCCGTCTCCAATCGCCAGATCGTCGCCGGCGATGTGCTCGTCATCCGCTACGAAGGTCCAGTCGGCGGACCCGGCATGCGCGAGATGCTGCAGATCACGGCGGCGCTCTTCGGGCAAGGGCTGGGCGGCAAGGTCGGCTTGGTCACCGATGGTCGCTTCAGCGGCGGCACGCGCGGCCTGATGATCGGCCACACGGCGCCGGAAGCGGCGGTCGGCGGTCCCATCGCGCTGCTGGAAGAAGGCGATATGATCACAATTGATGTTTCGCGGCGCTTGATTGAGGTGGACTTGAGCGACGAAGAGCTGGCGGCGCGGCGGGCGGCGTGGATCGCGCCCGAGCCGAATTACAGCAAGGGCGTCATGGCTAAGTACGCGCGGCAGGTCTCGCAGGCGGACGATGGCGCGGTGACGGGGGCTTAGGCTGGGGCGGGATAGCCCGCTTGGCTTGCAGTCAGAGCGCAGCCCCCGCCTTAGCTCTGCCAAAGCCTAGCTGTATAGCCTTGGTTGAGAGGCGATATGCGATATCGCGCTTTTGTCTTTCTCATAGCGCTTGTATGCCATTTGCCGGCGCTTGCGCAAGATGCCGAATACCCCACGGTTGAAGCGCTGGCGATGATGGAGATTCCGGCATTTGATTATGCCGACATGGTGGGACGCATGTCCGGCGCAAACGCGAGCCAGGCGCCGCCGGCAAATCCGCCGCAATACGAAATCGGCGCGCGCGAACCATTCATTTTGGTTTTCGGCGAAGACATATACTACGAAAGCGTGGAAATGGAATTGCGCGCGCTGACCGATAGGATCTTGATATGGGTTCAGCACGATGTCGATTATCCGCGCTGGCGGGCGCGCAATATGGCGCAGCGGCTCGAGGCTTATGTGCTAGATCCGATGCAGCGGCTTTTCCAATATGCGGAGCCGCCCGGTGTTGATGGCGATCCGCGTTTGTACGTGGCGCTCATGTCCGACCCGGCAGGCGCGCCCCTCGGTTATTTTCAAGCCTCATTCACCTGGCCCCAGCATCTCTACCAGGAAAGCAACGAGCGCGAAATGCTGGTCGTCAACCTGCACAAGGATGATGAATATGACTTCTTTGACGAAGTCCTCATTGATGTCATCGCCCACGAATATCTACATATCCTGCATCACCACAGCGATCCGGGCGAGGAACTGTGGCTGAATGAAGCGCTCTCAAGCTACGCCGGCTACATTGCCAGCAAGCCTTTTCTCGGCAGCGGCAGTGGTCGGGCTTTCGCCAAGAGCTTCCTGGAAGCGCCGCCAACGGGCTTAACGCAATGGGAAGCGGTTGAGGAAAAACTGCCCAAATATGGCGCCGCTTTTTTGTTCGTTCTCTATTTGGCTGAACGCTTCGGCGATGACATCCTGCCGGCTTTGCTCCAGGACAAAGCGAATGGCTGGTCTTCTGTCGTCAATGTGCTGCGCGAATACACCGATGTCAGCGCCGACGAGGTCTTCGCGGATTGGGTGCTGGCGAATTACTTCCTCGACTTCCGGCGCGGCTACGGCTACAGAGCCTTGGAAGCCGACTTGTCGCCGCCAGCGCCAAGCGCCTCATACAACCGCTTCCCGGTGGAGCGCGATGGCAGCCTGCCGCAATTCAGCACGGAATACATCATGATTGACACGCGCGGCGGAGACAAGTTAAACCTGCGCCTGCGGCAGGATCAAGACGCGCGCCTCATTGACGAAGATAGCATAGAGGGCGACCATTTCTATTTCGCCGTGACTTCGGACGACGGCAATAGCGCCCTAACGCGAGCGTTTGATCTGTCGGCTGTTAATCGCGCCTCGCTTGAACTTCGCGTCTGGCATGACCTCGACAGAGGAAATGAATATGGCTTCATCACTGTCAGCCAAGATAACGGCGCTAGCTGGAAGAACCTGTCCAGCATCTTTACGGAATCCACCGAAGTCTACCGGGACCTTTATCGCGCTGGCTATACCGGCAAAACCGCAAACTGGCTTTCGGATACCATCTCCCTCAGCGCCTATGCGCCCGGCCGGGTTCTGCTCCGCTTCGAGGTGAATTCGAGCTACGCCACAGATTACGGCGGCATGGCAATTGACGACCTGCGGATCAGAACGATCGATTACCATGACGGCTTTGAAACGCCCGATGACAGTTGGGTCGCCGATGGCTGGATCCGTACCGACAATCGCCTGCCTAACAAGACCTGGCTGCAAGTCGCGCAAGATACCGGCGACCGCTTGCATGTCAGCCGACAGTTGATGCGCGGCAGCGGAGACTTGACCATCGATCTGCTGCCCGGCGCGAGCCAGGCTATCGTGGCGGTGTCGCCCGTTGTGCAGCATACCAGCTTGAAGACAAAATACAGGCTGGCTTTCGACCTGTTGAATGCCGCCGGCGAGATCATGCGCATCAGCCGCGATTGCGCGGTGACGACGACGCACGCGCTGAACTTCCGCGCCGCGCCTTGGGGCGACAAGATCGGGCTTGTGCCCCAGGGCGCCGCCTTGAAAGCCCTAGACCGCCAGGGTGACTGGTTCATGGTGGATTACAATGGCAGGCGGGGATGGATCCACGGCGACTACGTGCATAAAGCGGGCAATTGCCCCTAAGGACGACGCTGGAGACATCCATTTTGCGTCGCCGCGACAAAACAAATATAATGGATTATGGAGTGGATGACCGGCTGCTTTCGCGCCGTTTCCTTGGCGCTTGCCCGTCCTCCGCGCGTCTCGTAATTCAACGAAGCAATTCCTAAAGAGGAGAGATGAAATGAAGACTTCCAAGCTGGTCAGTACCCTTGTTCTGCTCATATTCCTGCTTTCGCTCGGCTTCGCGGCGCCGGCAGCGGCGCAAGACAGCAGCATCTCATTCTTGACCGCGCCTTGGGGCGTGCCGCCGGATGAAGCATTGCTCAACGCCTTCATGGAAGAAAGCGGCATCACGGTCGAGATTCAGTCGGTGCAAACGGCTGATCTTCACAGCCGGGTGCAAGTCGCCGCTGCTGCAGGTGAAGCGCCTGCGGATGTCATCTTCATCACGCAAGAGGGTCCGTCCAACGTGGTCGCCACGGGCAATCTGCTGCCGCTCAACGACCTGATCGGCATGGGCGATCTCGATGTGGATGACATCGAGAAGATGGATTTCTGGACTATTGACGGCGATATCTACGCGGTTACGACCTACCTCCAACTCGTGATGATGGACTATAACAGCGCGCGTCTGGCGGAAGCTGGTTATGAGACGGCGCCGACCACCTGGGCTGAGCTGGACGAAATGGCGCGCGCCGTCAAAGCCGCGGGCGTGGATGATCACCCGATCGCCATGGGCGCCATCAACTGGTCCTGGTGGCTGATCGCGCTGAGCATGGGCGACCCGATGTTTGACGACGATCTGAACCCGGTCTTCGCCGATGAAGGCAGCAAAGCGCGCGAGGCGATGGCGCTGCTCAAGAGCTGGTTCGATGATGAATTGATCAGCCCCGAGATTCTGGCGGGCAGCATCGGGCAGCATCCCCTGTTTTGGAGCGGGGTCGGCGTCTTCCATCAAGGTTGGCAGGGGTCGGTCGTGCCGGGCAATGCCGAGACGTCCATGCAAGCGCCCAATGTCGAATACATGGTCTTGCCCGAAGTGGGCAATACCTGGAGCTTCCCCGCGGGCATCGGCATTTCGGTGGACAGCGAGAATGTCGAAGCCGCTTGGGAGTTCATCAAGTGGTATGTTGGCGAAGCGAATATGACCGCCATCTGGAACGCCTTCGGCCTCTATCCCTCGCGCACGTCCCTCGCCGCCGCGCTCAATGAAGCGGGCGAGGTGCAGGGCTATGATCAGATCGTGGAGCAGGGCATGCGCACCAATGAGCTGCCGCGTTTCACGCTTTGGTGGGGCCCCTGGTCAAGCAGCGTCAGCGAGCACATTTTGGAAGCCATGAGCAGCGGCGCCTCCTCCGATGATCTAATCGACGCATTGGCTGACGAGTGGAATTCGCTCAAGGAAGAGTACGAGTAGGCGCCTTCCCTCGACGCTGTCGTTCAAGCGCAACTTGTCGGGGCAACTTAACCGGGGCGATTCTGTGAGTCGCCCACCTTCACAAACAGGTTGACTTTGACGCGCAACTCGCAGGGGGGGGGGACTTGCCGGGGCAATTTGTAGGGGCGACTCTGTGAGTCGCCCACAACTTCGTACAACATCAGTGGCGGGGGATAAAAACCCTTACGATTTGCCAAGCCATCAGTCCTAGAAGACGTTGAATCCAGAATCCAATTTCAACTTTCGGTGTTCAATTCGTTTGCCGGGCTACGATTATCGACAAGCGGGGATTTACTTTGTTACACTCTGTACGCATCAAAAAGCCATGTTATTCGGCCGAATCTACGATGGTGAAATGCATTCCAGCAAATTGGGAATCGTCGTGGAAGAGGAATGGCGGCGAATGGCGATGCTTCGCAAGAACGTAAAACTAGACCTCCATGTCGTGCTGCCGAATCACGTGCACGGCTTAATCGTGATTGAAGACAACTTGGATGGCCTCTCGTCTCGAGGCATCTCGACTCAAAAGCGCCACGTATCCCGTACATTGCAGGCGGGCTCACTGGGCGCAATTATCGGACAATTCAAGGTGGCGGTTACAAGACGCGCCCGGTTGAGTCAGTTGTATTCGGATCAGAGAATTTGGCAAAGAAACTATCACGAGCATGTCGCCCGCGACGAAGAATCCCTGAATAGCATTCGCCGATACGTCATTGAGAATCCAGCGCGCTGGGCTGAGGATAGCTTATATGTGGATTAGCGCTAATCCGATTCGGGCGATATGCAAGTGGGCGACTCACAGAGTCGCCCCTACGGCATTCGATCGTGATGAATTCGCGTCAAAGCGGGATTTATGCAGAATCGCCCTTGATGTCTAAGTTTGTTGGAGATTTATGCCATTTTGGGCGCCGCGCGGAGTCGCCCCTACGGCAGTCGATTGTGCTGGACTAGGTTCAATGCGGGCGACACGAGGCGCCCGCCACTAAAGTAGGATCATGAAATCCGCTAACCGCCGCCTCTTTTCATCGGACTCAATTTACCTCGCTGTCGTCTTGCTGCCGATCATTCTGCTGATCGCGCTCTTCATCTATTACCCGGCGATTGACACCTTCGGGCAGAGCCTCACCAATCGCAATCTGCGCGTGCGCCGTCCGCCAAAACCGGTCGGCTTGAACAACTACGTCAAACTGGTTGAAGACGAAGAATTCTGGGAAGTCACCGGGCGCAGCTTCAAAGTCGTCATCATCACGCTGCCGCTGGAGATGGTCGTCGCCTTTGGCATCGCCATGCTGCTCAACCAGCGCTTCCCGGGCCGCGGCGTCATGCGCACCTTGACCTTGCTGCCCTGGATGCTGCCCGGCGTGGTTAATGGCTTCTTATGGGGCTGGCTGCTTAATGGCGAATACGGGGCGCTTAACGGCTTCCTCTATCAATTGGGTTTGATCGACGAATATCAATACTGGCTGAGAGAGCCGGAGCACCTGATCTTCTGGGTCACCGTCGTGCAGACCTGGACGCGCTACGCCTTCCCCACCATCATATTGCTGGCCGGCTTGCAGAGCATCCCCGATGACCTTTACGACGCCGCCAAGGTTGATGGCGCCAGCGCGATCTCGCGGGTGCGCTACATCACGATTCCGCTCTTGCTGCCATCCTTCGGCATCGCCCTGGTGGTCGAATTCATCGCCGCCTTCCAAATCTTCGATGTGATCTGGACGCTGACCGCGGGCGGCTCGGCCGGCGGCGCGATGAATCCCTTCACCAAGACGCTGATGCTGTACAACTATGAGCTGGTCTTCCGTGACTTGCGCGTTGGCTTGGGCGCGGCGCTCTCTTATATCATCCTGCTGATGTCGCTGGCGGTCGGGCTTATCTTCGTCATGCGCGTTTATAATCAAGGGGTGCAGGAGCAATGACGCTGGGACTGCGCGCTCAGGAACGCCTCCGCCTCGCCGTTATTTATGTCCTCTGCGCGGTGGTCTTGCTCTGGGCGCTGGCGCCGATCTATTGGGTGGCGGTCAGCAGCATCTCGACGCGGCAGGAACTCTATGCCCGCCCTTACAAGATCTGGTTTCCCAGCCAGCCAACGCTCGAATCCTACCAGACGATCTTCACCCAGGGCGCGAAATTCCGTTCCGGCGGCTTCTCGCCAACCGCCCATCTGATGGGCACGGGCTTGCGCAACAGCGCCATCGTCAGCGTCGCCTCAGCCGCTATCGTGACCCTAATGGCGACCGGCGCCGGCTACGCCTTCGCGCGCATGGATTTCAAAGGCAAGAACCTCATCTTCCTGTTGATCATGTTGATGATTCCGCTGCCGATTTGGGTCTCCTTGATCGCGCTCTTCTTCCTCATGTCGCAGTTGGATTTGATTGATACGCTGGTCGGGCTAATCCTGATCTTCGTGACGCTGCTGCTGCCGCTGTCGGTCTGGCTGATGACCACCTTCGTGCGCGATATCCCCAACGAGATTCAAGACGCCGCCCGCGTCGATGGCGCCGATCGCTGGCGGCTGGTTTACAGCATCGTGCTGCCTTTGGCGCGCCCGGGCATGGTCGCTGTCTTCCTGGTCTCCATGCTCTCGACCTGGAATAACTTTTTGATCCCGCTGATCTTCACGCGGACAGACGACTCGCAGCCCTTGACCATTGTGCTGACGCTCTTCATCGGGCAATACGAGGTCGCCTGGGAGGATATGTCGGCTGCCGCCGTGGTGACCATGCTGCCGCCCTTCCTGATGGCGCTCTTCTTCCAGCGCTACCTGGTGCGCGGCTTGACGATGGGCGCGGTGAAATAGCCAAAGCCCGCGGCGGACGCGGGGGCTTCGCTCTGGCGCAGATATATGAGTGCGCGTGGCGGAAGGGGGCGGTTTAACCCACCCCCGTTGTGTGGCCGCTTTAGCCAAATAATTCGAGAGTGGGAACCCCGGTAGAGGCGCTGATTTGCGCCTTGCCGAATTTGCGCAGCTTCACGGCAAACGGCGCTGAAGCAATGCCGTAGGCATCCAGAGGGCTATCCAAATCAATAGTCCGCAGGCGGAACTTCACCCGCTGCTTATCGGCTAAGCCGCAAATCGAAACCTGTTCCGGGTGCGCCGAGTTCGTCGAATAGTCGGTGGTGGTCCTCCATTCAGCCTGGTTTGGCGGGGAGCCGTCCGCTTTGCGCGGCGCGAGGCCCTTCTTGCCCACAACCCGAATGGCATAGGCTTCCGCCCCCGGCGTCGCTTTCCATTTGACTTCAATGCACCAACCGAGTTCGGAGTCCAGCTGAGAATAGTCCAAGGCGCGGATGAGGGTGACATCCGGCGGTCCCAGCTTGCCGCCGTCTTGCGCCCATGCCGGCAGCGCGGTCAGCACCAGCAGACACAGCACGCTAAGAATCTTTTTCATGTAAATTCCGCTCCTTTGACATATGCCATTTCAAACGAGAAATATAACATATTGCCGTAAAATATCCAGACTCGATACCCAGCATCCATGGCAAAATATAGTCCGCGGCGGACGCGGGCGCTTCGATTTAATTCTGCGGTCTTGCGCGCTAGTGCGGCTCGCTGAGTACCGCCCTGGCGCAAACTCGCTTTAGCCAAGTATCACGAGCGTAGGTCGATTCCAAACGGGGAGTACCGGCGCTTTGCCATACTTCGGCAGCCTAAAACTAATGGGCGCTGACGCTTTGCCACAAGTATTGTCGGGGTTATCCAAATCAACTGCCCGCAGGCGGAACTTGAACCGCTGCTTATGATCTAAGCAACAGATGATGGACTCTTCCGCATTTGTATGTTCGATTAGAGGATCGCTGTCGTAGGGTTGCCATTTTGCCTGCTCATCTGGATATGGGAAATTTACCGTCCGGCGCGGCATCATGCCATTCCTTCCAACGATGCGGATTTCATAGCCATCCGCCCCCGGCACAGGTTCCCATTCGATAAATACGACCCATCCAACCCCAGGGTCAGTTGCCGAATAGTCGATGGCGCGGACAGAAGTCACAACTGGCGCTGGCAGCCTGCCTTTCTTTTGCGCAAATGACGGCAGCGCCGTCAGCGCGGCCAGCACCAGCAAGAAAGAAAGAACAAGAAGTTTCTTCATGATATTTTCCCAATCACATTTTAATTGGGAATCTTGAGTTTATCTACGAATCGGCTACTGGTTCTCTACGGCTTCCTTTCGGCTTCCCTATGGTTTCCATACCGCTTCCCTACGGAATCTCGCCGGGATGTATGGGCGCTTACGATGTCATTTCCGCAGCGAAATCCACTATAGTCTCCCTGTTCTTTGTGGTTAAATATCTTGCGTCCCACCTATGCGAAGGGAAGCCAACATGAATATCCCAACGACAATCGCCAGCATGAACACCGAAGAAAAGGTCGGCCAGATGTTTATGCTCGCCTTCGCCGCCGACCAACTGGACGCCGCGCGCGCGCTAATGGAAGAGCATCTGGTCGGTGGCGCCTATATCGGCGATGACAATGTGCCGACCGCGGCCGCCGCGCTCGCGCTGTGCAACAGGCTGCAATCCTTCGCGGGCAATACGCGCCTGGGCATCCCACTGCTGCTCGGCTGCGATCAAGAGGGGACCTGGTCGGTCATGACGGGCGAAAGCGCGATGGGACCGGGCAATATGGCGCTGGGCGCGACTGACGACCCGCAGCGCGCTTACGATATGTACGGCGTCATCGCGCGCGAGACCAGCGCCGTTGGCTTGAATGTTGTTTTGGGACCGGCAGCCGACTGCAATTCCAACCCGCATAATTCGATCATCGGCATGCGCTCTTTCGGCGAGAAGCCCGAGCTGGTCGCGCGGATGACCGCCGCCGCCGTGCGCGGTCTCCAGGACAATGGTTCAGTCGCCACGCTTAAGCACTTCCCGGGCCACGGCGATACCCGGCTCGACAGCCACCGGGGCTTGCCCACCGTCACGCGGAATCGCGATGAGCTAAACAAGATTGATTTGAAGCCCTTCGCCGCCGGCATCGACGCGGGCGCCAAAATCGTAATGACCTCGCATATCATCTTCAGCGACCTCGATAGCGAGCGCCCGGCGACGCTCTCGCCGGTCATCCTGTGCGACCTGCTGCGCGGGAAACTGGGCTTTGAGGGCATGATCGTCTCCGACAGTATGAATATGCATTCTATGAAGCGCAACTACGACCCGGCTGACGCGGCGATTCAAGGCTTCAAAGCCGGCGTCGACCTAATGATGCTGGCTGAGGAGCATTACGACCACGACGCGGATCAATACCTGGCGAATCAGCGCGCGCTGATCCGCGCCGTCATCCGCGCTGTCGACGAGGGCGTGATCAGCGCCGAGCGCGTCGATGAGGCCGTAGGGCGCGTCCTGCGCCTCAAGCGCGACGCCGGCTGGAGCACCGAGCCGCAGCCCGACGTTACCGCGCGGGTGGGCGACAGAATGCACCGCGCCCTGGAGCTGGAGACGGCCCGCGGCGCCGTCAGCGTCTTGCGCAACCGTAAGCGCCTCCTGCCCATCGATTCCGCCGCGCCGATCACGGTCGTCAATACAAGCAAACGCAGCGCTTACGATGTCTTGACCAAAACGCGCGGCATCGGTCCCAATCAAGCGAAGCCCGCCTTTGATGTCTTTGCCGATGCGCTGGCGGCAAATTGCAAACGCTTGCGCCTCATCGCCGCGGAAGACTTTGATGTGGACGCCATTCCCAGCGCCGGCGCCCTTATTGCCGTGACCGAAAACTACACCCTGCCCGGCATGGATTTCGACCAGTCGCTGCAAGCGCAAATCGTGCGCGCCTTGCGCCAAGCCGCTGGCGACCGCCTCATCGTCGTCGCGCTGCGCGATCCCTATGAGTTAGCGGATTTCCCCGATATCGGCACATACCTATGCGCTTTCAGTTTCCGCCCTTGCGCGGCGCAGGCGGCGGCGGAGGTTCTGCTGGGCGAAATTGAAGCGAGCGGCCGCAGTCCGGTCAGCGTCCCGGGAACGGCGCTGGAGGCTTAACAACCATAATTGACGCCGCAGTGCTACTCAATATCCTCAATGTCCGCAATTATGCCTTGGACCGCTTGAACACCGATATCGCTCTCTTCGGACCTGGAATAAATTGTGACGAGGTGAATGAGGTCTACAAATTGAACATAATACACGACGCGGAAACCACCGCTCTTTCCCCGCTGTGCCGATGGGTTGGGCAAGCGAACTTTGTACAAATCAAATCCGAATCCGGCTAGCTTGACTCCGGGACGTTTATCGTTCTCCAATTCGGTTACAAGCTTGCTGACTTCCACTGTAACGGCAGGGTACTTGCGTCTAAGCCGCTTGAGACGACGACGGAATTTCTGCAGCAGGTTAACGGTCGCGGGCATCGCCCGTCACTTCTTGTTCCACCTCCGCCAATGCTTCTCGTGCGGGCCGCCCCTGGCCCGCGAGCGCCTGCCGCATACCTATCCGTATACTTTCGAGGATTTGATCTTCGGTTAGTTCAGCGAAGTAGTCGGCCAAAATATCGCTGACAACCTGATCGAGCGAAATCTCTCGATTCCGCGCTTCTTCTAGCAGATAACCTGCGATATCTTGCGATATCTCAAGTTTTATGTCGAATGTTGCCATTGAACTCAATCCTAAATTTTACATTCTCCAATTCTAACACATAGCAACCAACAGTTTCAGTTTTCCTCGCGGAATCCGCGACGGTGGAAGATGGTCCTGATGTCTACTAAAATGTATCAGTGATTCCGTCGGTGAAGGTAGAATTGCCACTCGTGGAGACAATCCCCAAACCCGCCCGATTCCCGCGATTGCGCGCGCTGCTCTTCCTGCTGCTCTCGCTGGCTTTCGGCGCTGCGCTGATCGTCGCCATGACCTGGTTCGTCATCGGCTCTCCGCCACGCTCGCAGGCGGTCGCTGTGGCCGAGGGCCTGCGCGTCTACGAATTCGCGACCCTGCCCGATGACGACTCTTATCCAGCCGCGCTGGCGATTGACGCCGAGGGCCTGCTCTACACCGGCAGCTATCAGAGCGGCGCCCTCTGGTCGATCAGCAGCGATGGCGCCGTTCACGAAATCCCCGGCAGCCGCGAGCGCATCGGCTCAGTGACCGGGCTTGATGTCGCCCCCGATGGCGCGCTCTACATCCTCGACCGAATCGCGCCGCTGAATGCGGAAGGCGCAGTGGTCTGGCGCTACGCCGGCGGCGAGCTGGAGTCGCTATTCAAGATCAGCAGCGAAGCCTTCTTGGGAAGCGTCTTGCCGGACGACATCGCTGTTGATAAAGAGCGCCGCATCTATATCAGCGACCGTCTGGGGCATGTGCTGCGTTATTCGGCGGCGGGCGAGCCGCTCGGGCTCAATGGCGAGGCATACTGGTGGCTCGCCCCATGCAGCGATAACTGCGAGCTTACCGGCATCGCTTACGACAGCGCCAATGACGCGCTACTGATCGCTCATCCGACCGCGGATAGTCTGTATCGAGTTGAGATCGCGGACGGCGCCCCGAGCGAATTCGATGCGGTCATCTGGGGAATTGATCAGCAGGAAGACTATGGCTTTGACGGCATCTCGCTGGGGCCGGACGGCGAAGTCTATCTGGCGCTGCTGAATTGGAATCGGGTCGCCCGCGTCGATGATGGCGAGCTGGTGATGCTGGCGAAGGACTTCCGCGGCGCCAGCGATGTCGCTTTTGACGCCGCGCGCAATCGCCTCTACGTCACAAACTGGAACCAATTCAGCCTCGCGTTCGGCACGCGCCCACAGCTGCCCTTCGCCATTGATGTCATTCAGTTTGACGCTTCGCCGGGCCAAACTGACGCTTGACGGCAGTATATCCTTTTCGGCTGAATGAATTTCACCACCGAGGACCCCGAGCAAAATGAGGGCGCTGAGAATTGCCTGTATGATTTGCCTTGTCTTTCTGTCCTTCGGGGCTTGACGGTCAGCGTCAACGCGACCTGTGATGAAACTCAGTTTTGCTCAATTGAATGCCATCCGGCTTTGATACACTCGCCGCTTGCCCCAGGGCAATCGCTTCAAATGAAATTGCGCTGAAAAATAACAATTTTCCCTCACATTTCGTAATCTGTAGGGGCGTTTCGCTGAAACGCCCGCAAAATTTATGTCATATTCAACGGGCGTATCCGCGATACGCCCCTACATTTTCACAATTTTCGTGGCGAACGGCGCATTATGATTTTGATGCGATTGCCCTGCGCTTGCTTGACCCGCCCGCTTAAGTCCGTTAGGCTAAACACATCATTCCAGCCGAGAGTGAGCTCATGATGCGCGGACGCCACGCCCGCCGCCAAAGCGGACCGATACAGGTCTCGCCTTATGCGCCCTCACCCCCCCTGCCCCGCTGGCGCCGGCTCTTCGGCTGGCTCTGTCTGCTCAGCGCGCTATGCCTCGTCGTCGCCGCAGTTTACATGGTCGTGACTGCGCCGCCCGCCGCCGTCGCCAGCCCAGCCCTCGTGACTGAGGAAGTGAATGCCCCCACGCCAACCGCGCTGCCGGAGACCGCCAGCGCCCCTGAAGCGACCATCTCGGCGCCGGGCAATAAGCCGCCTGCCGGGCAGCCGACGATCAGCGCCGCGCAAATCCTGGACTTGCTGGCGACGCCGCCCGATCTATCCGCCGGCGATGCGGGCTTGCGTTACGATCCTTTCACTTTAATCACCAATCGCGCCCGCAGCAAGATGACCAGCGCCATCGCCCAGCGCGGCGACACCATCGCCGGCATTGCCAATCGATACGGCATAAATAAGGAGTCGATCGCCTGGTGCAACGATTACCGTCTGGCGTTGGTCTTGCGGCCCGGCGATGTCGTCAATATCCCGCCGACCGATGGCGCATGCCACACGGTCATCCGCACCCAGCGCAAAGATATCCGCGCCATCGCCGAGCAATACAAGATTGATGACCCGTACGCCATCATCGACTCGCCCGCGAACGAGCTGCCCGATATCGCGCCGGAGACGCTGCTGCCCAGCGGGACGCGCCTCTTCATCCCCGGCGGCGAAGGCGAGATCATCACCTGGAACGCGCCCGTGCAGCAGGACGGCGCCGGCAACGTGGTGGCTTTCGACCCCGGCAGCCCCTTCAGCTGCGGCGCGCGCACCGGCGGCGGCACGCGTTGGGTCAATCCGCTACCCACCGGCACCTACGTCCGCGGCTATTACGCCGGGCACAGCGGCATCGACATCGCGGCGCCGACAGGCACGCCAATCTACGCAGCCAACGGTGGTCCCATCCTTTACGCCGGCTGGAACAATTGGGGCTATGGCACCACCGTCGTCATCGGCCACGGACCCTGGTCAACGCTATATGGCCACATGAGCAGCCGCGCGGTCGGCTGTGGGCAGGTGGTGGGCGCCGGTCAGATCATCGGTTATGTCGGCAGTTCAGGCAACTCGTCCGGACCCCATTTGCATTTCGAAATACGCTATCGCAACCAGCCGCAAGACCCGGCCTCGACCTCGGGCATTGGTTGGTGAGCGCGCTTGGACGCTCTGCGCTCTCAATTGGGCGCAGCGAAGGCTTGCAAAAACCAGGTAACCTGCAAGGCTTGTCCGCTACTATAAATCTTACCCAGAGGCAATAAATCGGTACCGAAACACTCAGTAAATGGCGCGTTCTGCGAAGCTCTCGACCACAGTTTATTCGAATGCTGTAGGGGCGTTTCGCTGAAACGCCCCCGTTACTGTCGGCAAGGATGCGGGAGTCTCGGCGAGACGCCCCTACAGATTTTGCGTTATGGTGGGCGTCTGACCCGCTGTGTCTACGCGCGGCGGCGAGACACTCGTACGCAAGTCCTCATTTTTTCGGGCGAGCCAAGACGCCCCTACACGTTCCGTTCTCCTTTTGAGACTTACTTGGCACTACAGCTGTGCGGCGGCAGTCTGGTATAATTGGGTCAACTTGCGTGGGCAACCAGCCCGCTTTTTTTATTCATGCGACATTGCGAGAACATTGGATGACCTCATTTCAGACGGTCGAGCAAGCCTGGACAGCGTTCAGCGACGGCGAAGACGCCGAGGCGCGCGCCGCCGCAATCGTCTACCTGGGCGAAAATCGCTATGCGCCCGCCGTCCCACGTTTGACCGAGCTTGTACGCGAGTCCGACCCCGGTACGCGCTACCTGGCGGCGAAGGCGCTGGGGCAAATCGGCGACGAAGCGGAAGCGGCGCTGCCGACCTTGCTCGTCGCGCTGCGCGCCAACGACATGTTCCTGCGCGCGGGCGTCACCGGCGCCTTGATCAAGATTGGCCCGCCAGCGGTGCCCGGCTTGACCAAAGCCTTGTTTGACCCAAGCAGCGCGGTGAAACGCGCCGCCTGCAAGGCGCTTGGCAAGATCGGCAGCGAGCGAGCGGTGCCGGCTTTGAAGTTCTCGCTGCGAGACGGCAATCAAGGCGTACGCAAATTCGCGCGCGAGGCATTGGAACGCATCGACAGCCCGGCGGCGCGCGAAGCCTTGGCCGGCGATTGAGCCAGAGCGGCGCGCAAGACCTGCAAAGGAAACGGCGCGCGGACAAACTGCTGCATCGCCCCCAGGATCTTCCGCCTCATTCGGGCGCGCCCAGTTTCTCCCAGTGTTCAAAAAATCAGCGCAATTGCTAAGGCGCAGTTATGCAGCCCCGATTTTACTTTAAGCTATAACAGGTTATGGCAAGCCTCGCTTTGGCGAGATGTCTTGGCTGTGTTACGATTTGATACAAGACCTTCATCTTGCTATCGGAGGTGGGTGATGCATTCAGCGCCCTTGACCATCGGCATCGAAGAAGAATACCAGTTGATTGATCCGGAGACCGGGGAGTTGGCGGCGGTGGTGCAACAGCTGCTGCACGACGACAGCATCCGGCAGATCGGCGACCAGGTCAAACCAGAGTTTATGCAATCGCAAATCGAGATCGGCAGCGCCATTTGCCATAACGTGCAGGAGGCGCGGGCGGAACTGGTGCGGCTGCGGCGCGAGGTAAACAGCGTTGCCGAGCGTCACGGTTATTGCATCCTGGCGGCGAGCACGCACCCCTTCGCCAAATGGGAAGAGCAAGAAGCCAACACGGGCGAGCGCTACCAGGATCTCAAGGAGTACATGCAAGAGGTGGCGCGGCAGATGCTGATATTTGGCATGCACGTGCATGTCGGTTTCGGCACAACGCGGGAGCAGCTTGATTTGCTCATCGATATCCAAAACCAGTTGCGTTACTTTCTGCCCCATCTGTTGACCTTTTCGACCAGCTCGCCCTTCTGGCACGGGCATCCGACCGGTTTGAAGAGCTACCGAAGCATCATCTTTGAGAACCTGCCGCGCACTGGAACCGCGCCCATCTTCAATTCATTCAGCGATTACGAGCGCCTTATCGAGACTTTTGGCCAGGTCGGCACCTTGGGCAAGGGGCGCGGCGACGGCAAAGTTGATTACACCAAAATCTGGTGGGACAGCCGGCCGCACGAAGACTTCGGCACGCTCGAGATCCGCATCTGCGATATCTGCACAACGGTCGATGAAGCGGTCGCCATCGCCGCCCTGGTGCAAGCGCTCGTCGCCAAGCTGATCAAGCTGCGCAACCAGAACCTCAGCTGGCGCATCTATTCCAGCGAGCTGATCGCCGAGAACAAATGGCGGGCGGTGCGCTGGGGGCTGGATGGCCAGCTGATCGATTATGGCAAGCGGGAAGCGGTGTCGATGCGGTCGCTGGCGACAGAATTGCTGGAACTGCTGGACGATGTGGTGGATGAGCTTGGCTCGCGCGACGAGGTCAACTATGTAAAAACCATTCTGGAAAGAGGTGCCAGCTCGGATCGGCAACTGGCGGTTTACCATGAGGCGCTGGCGAATGGCGCCACCCAGCGCGAAGCCACAAAAGCAGTGGTGGATCACCTGCGCGCGGAGACGATGCGCGGGGTTGATTAGGAGTATCTGAATGACATATGACAGTCAGGACTTCAAAATTCCGATTCAGTCGGACGACTATGCGCATTGTTCGCGTTTTGTCATCTCGTCAATTGAGACAATAATGCGAGAGGCAATAGAACAAGGAAACAACAGCATAGTTATCAATACCAATTTGAAGTTAGGCCTGCCAATGGAAAACATAAACAAGATTGCTGGACCATTTGTGGAGGCATGGGCATTTGAAGCGTTTTGTGCGGTTCTCGAGGATGGCAAAAACATCTACTCTCTTATCAATGTAGAGGCACTACCGCGTCTTCACATGGCTGATGTAATGCTCCAATTCAAAAAGGAACGGAGGTTCGAGAGTGGCGTAACAGCTGAAGTTGACGTTAAGGCAACAGCAGAAGATATAGAATCGAGTGGAAAGTCACCGAATATCACGTCGTTTGCTCGGATTCGTACTGCCTACGTCAAAGACCCCGACTACATATTTGTGATTCTGTCCCTTAAACATCGAGTGTATTCTTCAAGGAATGGGAACACGGGTCTAATGGATGGAACGATGGAGGTTGTCGCGTACAACGCCTACGATCTAAAATACCTGAGTTGGAAGGACATTAGCTACAATCCCGCTTTAGGTACTGGGCAAATCCAGATTCGTGATATTCATTACGTGGAGCTTGAGAACCGGACTACATGGGATTTCTGTCAGTTGCTGGATCGCAAGTATTTGCAGTCCTCGCGCCGAACATTCGAAGAATGGCTGGCTCTTGCAAGAAAACATCAATGGGTAAAGACAGATGACTGAGCAACGTGTGATACTGGGCGATGCGTTATTGGAGTTGCCTAACCTAGAATCAGAATCATTTGACCTGATTATCGCTGATCCGCCCTATAATCTTGGAAAAGATTATGGCAAAAGTCGTGGTATCCAGAGATTTGATGATTACATGATCTTTTCCCGGAATTGGCTCAAAGAGGCGTATCGGTTGCTCAAACCACAAGGCACCATTTACGTGTTCATGGGATTTCGTTTCATCGCTTACGTTTTTCGTATTTTGGAACGCGAATTGGGGATGTTCTTCAACAGTTGGATTGTGTGGCACTACACGCAAGGCATTGGAAGGACCAAGGGATTCTCTGCACGGCACGACGACATTCTGATGTTTACAAAGTCCCGAGAATATGTCTTCAACCTTGATGACGTTCGAGTTCCACAGAAATATTTTCGGGAGCGTAATAATATGCGTGGAGCCAATCCGGGAGATGTGTGGGAGTTTTCTCACGTCCACTACTGCAACGAGAACAGGCAGAATCACCCTACGCAGAAACCTGAAGGGTTAGTCGAGCGAATGGTTCTGGCATCAAGTGACGTCGGAGGAGCCGTTCTCGACCCATTTTCTGGAAGCGGAACTACTCTTCGCGTGTGTCAACAACTCAAGCGATTTTGCACAGGAATTGAGTTGAATCCAACTTACGTAGAATTGTCTTATGAAAGACTGAAGCATGAGTTTAATGGCTTTGATAGCGTAGATCCAAGAATGAAACGCGTCCCTCTTGACTTACGCAAGGAATCAATTAGACATGCGTACTTGGAAAATCACAAACAATGGTTTTTGAATAACCACAAGGACCATATTAAGGAATTTGAAAAGTCAGTAAAAGAAGTATATCCAAATCGAGAACGCAATAACGATCCGTTAAAGTTGCTTTAGACCATAAACATATTTGCGTCCTATAATCCCCGCTTCGCCCTCGTGCTGGCGTAGCGCATGCTGAGTTCCGGCTCCGCCATTTGCAGGCGGCGCGGCGGCAGCCCAGCCACAATCGCCTCCAGGTCGTCCACCACCATCTCGCCCAGCTCGACCATGCCCTGCGCCACCGAGCCAGCCCGATGCGCGGACAGAATGGCGCCCTCAGCCGAGCGGATCGGATGATCGGCCGGCAACGGTTCAATCGGGAAGACATCGGTCGCCAGCTTGAAACGCCCCGCCAGCACCATCTCGGTCGCCGCGTCAAAGTCGATGACGTGGGCGCGAGAAGCCAAGATCACAACAGCATTTGGCTGAATCAATTCCAGCAGCTCGCGCGAGAGCATCGCCCGGTTGTCGCTCGACGGGACCGCCATCACGAAGATGAACTTCGATGTCTTCAGCAACGCTTCCAGCGAAACCGGCTCTAAGCCCTGCCGCGTCAAATAGCCATCGCCGAGCCAGGGATCATAAACGGAAATGCTGACGCCGAAGGGAATCAGCAGCGGGTGCAAGGCGCGGGCGAGCCCGCCGTAACCGATGATGCCAACCGGTTGATCGTAGAGCAGGAAGGTATCAACATTGCCATGCCAGAGATACTGTTCTTCGCCCCGGCGCATCAGGCGGTCGCCGTAAGAAATCTGACGCGCCGCGTCAATCGCCAAGCCGAGCGAAAACTCAGCCACCTGCCGCCCGAAGCCGGGCGCCGCGCTCAAGACGCGGATGCGCCGTTGATGACAAGCTTCGTAATCCAGGTTGAGCGGGAAACTGCCCGATACATCCATGATCGCTTTCAGGCTTTGCGCTTGGTCCAGCGCATCGCCATAATGCCAGCCGGATGTGACCACGACTTCGGCGGAAGGCAAGGCGCGCAAAAAATCCTCTTGCGGCATGCGCTCGTCCTTGCCCCAGATCACATCGACGAGCTCATGCATCCGCCGCTGGTCCGCGGGCGAAAATATCTCGTCCATTCGCCGAAAACTTGGATTGACGATCACTTTGCTCTTCATCGCTGCCTCGCTGCGGGCGACACGATAAGTCGCCCATACATTGTTTGCGTTGCGGCGGGCGACCCAAGGGTCGCCCCTACAGTTTTGTGATACGGCGGGCGGCATGATATGTCGCCCCTAAGATTTTCACGGCTATCTGATTTAGTCATTTCAGCCGCCGGTCGTACCAGACAGGCAGCTCGCCCAGGCAGACGCCGATATGAAGGGCGGCTGCTTGCAAGGCGGTGCTGACGGCTTCCGGCTTCAGCACATGCACTTCGCCGGGCTTCTGCTTTTCCGTCAGCGGGTCGCACCCGGGCAGCAGCGCATCAACAATCTTCTCTTTGTCAACCAGAATCGGCGAGAAACGCCCGTCAAGCAGGTGAAGGTTGATCTCGCCGTGCAAAACCGTCGGCTTGCGTCCTCGTTTCTTGACCAGCTCGCTGACGTAGATAGACTGGATGCCGCCCGCGCTCGCTTTCCATAGCTGTCGGTCGCCCCTGTTGGCGCTGATCGTCTTCTCGTATGGATTCATGACGATAGCATTGGGCTCGCGCAGCATGATCAATAGCAAGCGCGCGATGGCGAGCAGCAGCAAAACGGCGACGGCGATGCCTAGATAGGGCAGCAGCGCTGGATCCGGGATCAGCGTGCCGGCGACGGGCAAGCCCAACTCGCTAGTCAATGTCGCGATGGACACCCAGAGGTAGACAAAAATCAGGGCGCCATACCAGGCGATTTGACGCTGCTTGGCGCGCAGCCAGCGTTTATCCCGCAGCAGGCGGAGCTCGCCATCGACTCCATGATCCAGCCGCCACAATCCCAAATCAAGCGGCAGCGCTTCGAGCGGCGTCGGCTCAGGCTCGGGCAAAGGCTTGATTGCCAGCGACGAGGTCGAGGAGAAAGGAATATCGAGGGTATTAGCGAGCGCGGCGCCAAGCTCGATGGCAGTGGCTTCATGCGCGCTGGCATCCGGGTTGGTGAATCGCAGCAATTCAAACCAGCGGCTGGAGCGGGCCAGCGATATCTCCGGCGACAGGGTCAAGCCAAGCTGCCAAGAGCTCGACTCATTGGACCAGCCCAACACGACCTGACCCAAATCCGCGCGCTGGATTTCGCCCGATTCCGGCAAGTCTCGGCTTACGGCGAAGTAGCCGTTATAGCGAAATGGCAAGCCGGCTTTGGCTTCGATAAGCAGTTTGGGCTCAGCCAGGTCGTCCACTTGAATCAAGCGCCAGCGATCCGGGCTGTAGTCGACAAGCGCGTTTGCGGATACGGCGATTCTGGGCATGTGTCAGTTGGCTCAAAATCCTAATTGCAGCTTCACATTATGTCAGACTTCGACGGCAATTTGCAGACGTGATTTTT
Organism: Anaerolineae bacterium; assembly: GCA_022820125.1. GTDB lineage: Bacteria > Chloroflexota > Anaerolineae > Aggregatilineales > Phototrophicaceae > UBA6055. The sequence continues at coordinate 24,482 of JAJEGA010000038.1, forward strand.
ATGAGGGCGCGGTGAATTTGGGAGTAAGCGCTAATGCCGAGCGAGGAAAGGATTGCATCAACACCGAGGGTATAAAATCAGCAGCAAGTCAGCCGCGCAAATGCAATCTGCAGGGGGTTTCGGCGAAAGCCCTGCGAAGCGCGGCTCTGCGGTCAGCCAAGCCCCATCATTCGCTCGAGCGCGTTATACGCCAGCGCATCAAGATCAAGAGGCAGAAGATGAAGCCCAAGGACAATAAGGCGACGCCGCCGACCGCCAGCGCCTGGTCGCGCTCCGCCTGGCTGATGCCCAAGGCGATCAAGCCGTAAATGACGGATAAGAGATAAAGCAGCGCGAGCGTCTGCCGCTGCGTCAAGCCGAGGCGCAGCAAACGATGCGAGATGTGATCCCTCGCCGCCAGCATGAGCGGACGCCGCTCCAGCAGCCGGGTGACGATCGCCAGGTTGATATCAATGATGGGCAAAGCGAGCACAAATACCGGCACCATCCAGGTGACGTTCAGCGGCTGCGCGGTGAATTTCAGTTTGATCGCCAGAATCGCCAGCACAAATCCTAGCGTATAAGCGCCCATATCGCCCATGAAGGTGCTTGAGGGATTGAAGTTGTAAATCAAGAAGCCGACCGCGCTGCCGAAGATCGCCGCCGCCAGCATACTCACCAGAATCTGCCCTTGAGACAGCGCCAGCAGCAAGAAAAACGCCGATGTGATTGCGGCAGTGCCAGCAGCCAGACCGTCCATATTGTCGATCCAGTTGATGGCGTTGATCAAAGCGACGATCCAGAACAGAGTCAGCGGAATATCTATCAGCGGGCTGCCGACGAGGTCGATCTGCACGCCGGAAAGCGCGGCAACGGCGGCGGCGACCGTCATCACAACGAGGCGTATGCGCGGGCTGAGATGGCGCCGATCATCGAGATAGCCGATCAGCGCCAGCAGCGTGGCGCCGGCGACGATGGCGCCCAGTTCAATCAGATAATCCGGCGGGCTGAAGAGCAGCGCCGAGAGAACGAAAGCGAAATAGATGGCGGCGCCGCCCATAAGCGGCACATGCCGGCTGTGGATGCCGCGCCGGTTGGGGGCGGCGGTGACGCCGAGGCGCATGGCGATCTGGCGCGTCAGCGGCGTCAAGCAAAGGGCGGCGCCAAAGCCGACGATCATGACCGGAATGAATTGCAGCCGCGCGTCCATACCCACAGTATAAATTGGAATGCGGCAGGGCGGAAGGCTCGCCCGCAAGCGCGATAACTGTAGGGGCGGCCTATCAGGTCGCCCGAAAAAGCGACGCCAAACAATCTTTGCGCGCGCAGACGCCTAATTCTGAGACCACTCGAACTCAACTGTGACCGGCAGGTGGTCGGAGCCGATTGCTTCGCCGACCGCCGCCATGACCGGGCGCAGCGCCGCGCTGTGCCAAATGTAGTCGATGCGGAGCAAGGGCTGAATGACGCGGGGCAAACCGATCGCCGCGGCGACGGGCCAGGTCCGCCCGGCGCCGACCCCGGCAGTGCGCCAGGCATCTTGCATCCGCGCCGCCGCTTCGTCGTAAATCAGCGACGCGTCGCTCATGTTGAAATCGCCGGCGACGATGAAGGGCTTGGATTCGCCGCCAACGATCGCGAGGAAACGGCGGATCTGCGCGTTGCGGCGGCGCTCGTCATACCGCAGCAGCGCTTCAAGCCCGATATCGGCATTGGGGTCGAATTGGGCGCGCGGCTTCAAGGGCAGCGTGAAATGCGCCGCGTAGACCGCCAGCTCGCGTCCGTCTTGATCGAGCAGCAGACGCAGCGCTTCGCGCCCCGGGTCATCTTCCACGATGAGAATCTCGCGCTCGAGGATGGCATAACGCGAGAAGACACGCGCGCTGCCCTCAATATGATCCTCGTGGGCATACACCTCATAGAGCGGGGCGAGGCGCTGATCGTAACCCTCCGCCGTCTCTTGCAGCACGATCAGATCGGGCGCCGCCCGCAAAAGCCAGTCGGTCGCCTGGCTGAGCTCGCGGTTGCCGCCCTGCACGTTGAAGGTCACGACAGAGAATGTCTCGCCCTGCGGCGGCTCAACCGGGCGAAACATATTGGGCGCGGCGAAGGCGTACAAGCCAATGGCGATAAGGCAGATCTGCAGCAGCACGCTCCAGCGCGGCGGATAGGTCTGGGTTTGATCGGCCGCAACCGTCTTGCTCAAGCGCTTGAGACGGTCGCGGGAATGCTCGGCGTTCAGCGCGCCGCCGCGCGTGACGATGATCGACAGCGGAAAGGTGACGACCAGCGGCATAAACCAATAGGGCGCGAAGGTGTTGGCAAGGTCGATCACTGGAAGACCGCTAAGGCGCAGAATTCTGAGCAGCGTGAATACGGAGACCAGCAGCGCGTAAAAGGAGATCAGATGGCGAATCGGGGTGGATATGCGGCGGAGGCTGGCTTGCAGAGATGACCAGGGCATGTCGCTGCCGCCGGGATCAAAGCAGGACGAGCGAGACGATGATCAAGGCGATGAATAAGCCGGCCGCCAATATGCCCATGTTGCGCAAGTCTTTGATCACAAAGCCGTAATCGGCGCGCAGATCGTCTTCGGTGACAAGCTTGGTCGGGTTAGCCAGCAGCTCGGCCACGTATTCGGCATCAAGCGCGCCCTCGTCTTTGCGCCTTTCGAGCTGGGCTGCCTGCAAGGCGCGGCGGCGGCGCGGCGGCTGCCCGGCCGCGGCGGTCCCAGCGGCTGGGGCGGGACCACTGGATTCGCGCGTTGGCGCGGCATCAGCGCTGCCTTGATCGACGACGCCCTGACGCGCTTGCTCAAGCACGGTCTGAGAGATATTGGGTTTTCTGCGTCTGCGCTTGGCCATGAGATTCGCTGTCCCACAATCGCCTGCCGTTCCCATTGTCCCAAAAAGAAAAGACGCTGGCAAGTCTGGCTCGCGCGCCCTACAGGGCAATCGCTTCAAATTTTTCTTTTACCACCGAGTACACAGAAGTAAGTCCAATAAAGTAATGCAACAAAATGAAGGAACGTCGTAGGGGCGACTCTTGAATCGCCCACATGTACAATGGCTACATAGTGGGCGAGACAAGTCTCGCCCCTAC
>JAJEGA010000035.1 GCA_022820125.1 Anaerolineae bacterium
ATCGTCAACGATAACAAAAAGGATGGTAAACAAAGTCCTAAGGTCTATACTGGTCATTGGGCTGGCTCTCCATCATGGTTGTGTGCTACTCCATTTTGGCGATCAGCCCATTTTTGGCAAATCTATTTCACATAAAGCGTACTATATCTCGTGCAGTGAAGCGAACTCATTCCGCCATCACCCGCCCCACCGCCTCGACCACGCGCCCGTGATGCGCGCCGTTGCTGATGATCATGCCCGGGTTGGGCAGCGTCTCGCCTTGAGAGAAATCGAGCGGGCCGCCATCAAGATCAGTGACCGTTCCGCCGGCGCCCTGCACCAAGGCGACCCCGGCGACATGATCCCAGATTTTGTGAGCGTAACTGCTGCCTTCGCGCGGCAGGCGCATATAGAGATCGGCATCGCCGCAAGCCACCAGCGCGTATTTCTCCATGCTGTCCAATTCGAGGATGCGCGCGCCGCCCAGTCCGGCGATTTCGCGGGCGCGAGCCATCCGCGATTTGCTGGCGTGGGCGCGTTCAAAGCTTTGCGCGGCGATGATGTCTTCCGGTTTGTGGCGCGACGAAACGGTCACGCGGGCGCCTTCTCCGGCGGCGAAAGGCGCTTTGAAGGTGGCGCCGTCGCTGGTATAGAAGAGCGCGCCTTCGCCATCGTTGTAGCCGGGCGCCGCCACCATGCCCCCAGCCACCCGCCCGTCCAGCAGCAGACCGCAGGCGATGGCGTAGTGGCGCCGGGCGAGGAAGCCTTTGGTGCCGTCTATCGGGTCGATGACCCAGGTGCGGGCGGCTGCGCGTCCAGCGCCGAAATCGAGCCAGGCGATCAACTCCGCTTCGCTGACGTCTTGCCGCAAGACCTGCGACAAAAGCTGCACGATTTGGGCGAGCCCCTCGGCTGAAACAAGCTGGCTGAATTGCGCGCCCGATTCTTCGGCGACGACGGCATCGTCGGGATAGAGCTGTTTCAAGGCGCGGCAGATGATCGCCTGCGAGCCGTAGTCGGCGATGGTCACCGGTTCGCTGTGGTCGCCGTCGGCTTTGGCGCTGGCGCTGAGGAAGTTGCCCTGCACGAGGCGGCAGAGCTTCGCGGCGTCGCGCAAGGCGGCTAGTAGCGCTCGCATGGTTTAGCCTTTGATATTTGTCCCTTGCCCGGAGGAGGATAAACCGCCGCGCTCAATTTTGACATGCGCTGTTTTGCAGTTTGGCAAGGGGACGAGCCTACGTCCCGTCCGCAGCGCAGACGCGTGCAATCACGCCGGCGACATGCCCGGGCGCGCCACATCTGATGGCGCCTAGAGCGTCGTTAGGTCTCAATACCGAGCTGGGCTTGCTCCTTGTCCGCTCGTTTGAAGCGATAAGGTCCTAAAGACCAGATAGTGACAAGAAATATACTGACCATCGTCAGCGTCAGCATCATGACGATACATAGGCCAGCAAAACCTGGACCAAAGGATGTCATGCCAATTCGCCCTTTCACTATCATCCTACTCCTATACAATGTATACATGGGATATAAAGTTTTGTCTGTATGTTTTACCCAAATACAATGTTCACGTTTAATGTGCCAAGCGCTGCATCCCAGCACATCCAAGCTAGCTGAGCGGCCCTGGGTTGCTGCTGAGGACTGGACCGGTTTCATCCGATTGGATGTGATTCGACAGGGTAACAATCACAAGTGTCTTAATCGGCGAAACTTGTAGGGGCGGCTGACCCGCTGTGTCTACGCGCGGCTGTGATTCGCCCGCCAGAACGAAAAACGTGTACGGGAGTTGGGGGGAGGGGTGAGTGATCCAAAATCTCCACCCTCGCCAGCTTCATTTCTGAGGCAAAACAACCAAAATGACCGGGCGGCTGCAAGACCACCCTTGCGCTTCGCCCGCAACTTGTGTACATTCCTCTACCCTTGAACGAATGTTCGAGCTTATAGCTTTACAGGAGATTACGTTGAACCGGAAGAGCGAGTTCTCAATAGACGGCTTGCGCGAGTACAACCGCAGCGGTCCCGCACGTTGGATCATCTCGCATTGCTTCGAACACAAACTCTATTTCTTCGTGGGCTTGGTGGGCTTTGCCCTGACTTACATCGCCTTTTCCGGCGCGCGGGTGATGTTCGGCCGCGGCGCGGAGATCATCATCAACGGCGGCGGCGCCCAAGCGGTGATTGCGGTCAGCCTCGCCGTCTTGATCTTGTCGGTGTCGGATGGTCTGTTTTCGCTGATGGGCTCGATGGCGATGGTGATCCTGTCGACGCGGGTCGAGCGCGATTCGCGGCACGAGCTCTACGCCAGCCTGCTGGGCAAGAGCCAAACCTTCCACGACCAGCAGCGGGTGGGCGATATCATGGCGCGCGCCACCGATGACGTGCGGCAACTCAACCACGTGATCCATCCGGGCATCATGTTCATGTTTGATATGGTGCTGGGTTTCGCGGTGCCCATGATCTACATCGCCACCTTCAATCTGGAATTGCTGTTGGTGCCGATAATCTTTGTCATCGCCTATGTCATCGTCGTTCACCGTTATATGCGGCGGCTGGAACCGGTGATGATGCAGCAGCGCATGCAACACGGCACGCTCAGCGCCCGCCTGGAAGAGACGATCAGCGGCATTGAGATCGTGAAGGTGGCGGCGCAAGAGATTGAAGAGCGCAAGAAATTCAAACGCAACGCCTGGAAATTCCGTGATTTCTTCGTGCAGCAGGGCAAGATTGAAGCGGCTTATCTGCCCCTGCTGATGTTCGGCGTCGCCTTCGGCTTCTTCTTCCTGCATTGCCTGAACCTGTATGCGCGCGGCATCCTCGGCATCGGCGACATCATCGCGGTCGCCGGCTTGATGCAAGTGCTCTCCTTCCCGGTCTTCATCTCGCTGTTTTCGATCAGCATGATTCAGCTAGGCATCGCCGGCGCGCGCCGCATCCTGGAACTCATCGAGCAGCACTCGGATATCGATGAAAACCTGGGGGGCCACAGCGCCGATGTCGTTGGCGCGATTGAATTCGATAATGTGACCTTCAAGTTCCACGGCAGCACGGTGCTGGAGGATGTTTCCTTCACGGTAGAGCCGGGGCAGACGGTCGCCATCGTCGGGCAGACAGGCTCCGGCAAATCCACGCTGACACAACTGGTCAGCCGCACCTATGACGTTAACGAAGGCCGCGTCTTGATCGATGGCGTCGATGTGCGCGACTGGAATCTGGATCGGCTGCGCTCGCAGATGGGCAAGATCGAGCAGGACATCTTCCTGTTCTCACGCTCCATCGCCGAAAACATTTCTTTCGGTGTGCAGAACGCGACGCAGGAAGAGATTGAATACGCGGCAAAAGAAGCGCAGGCGCACGAATTCATCACGTCCTTCAACGAGGGCTACGATAGCGAAATCGGCGAGCGCGGCGTCACCTTGTCGGGCGGGCAGCGGCAGCGCCTGGCATTGGCGCGGGCGTTTTTGCGGCAGCCGCGGATCCTGATCCTGGACGACTCGACCAGCGCGATCGACAGCGCCACCGAAGACGAGATTCAGAAGGCGATGCGGCGGGCGCAAGAGGGGCGGACGACTATTCTAATCACGCATCGGCTCTCGCAGATCCGCTGGGCGGACCGCATCATCGTTCTCGAAAACGGCCGCGCTATCGCCAACGGCTCGCACGACGAGCTTCTGATTCGCTCAGAACACTATCGCCGGATATTCGCCCGCTACGGCACGGTGGAAACGCCAATTGGGCAACTGGCGGCGGGAGGGGGTTCCTAATGGGTTTCATTATGGACGGCTTGGACGCCGAAGAATACGACCGCCAATACTCGGATTGGGGGCTGGTCAAACGCATATTGCTTTACTTCAAGCCGCATCTGTGGAAGATGCTCGTTGTCGGCGGCGTCGTCTTCCTCAGCTCGGTCATGGACTTGATCCTGCCGGTGGTCGTCTCGCAAGCGCTGGATCAATTGCAGTTCACGCCCGAGACCTTCGACCCCGTCGGGGCGTCGATCATACTGGGCTTGGCCGCGAGCGCCGGCTGGGTGGCGAATATGATCCGGCAGTGGCTCTCGGCTGAAGCGGTGGGCGATGTCACTTTTGATCTGCGCGAAGACGCCTTCAACGCCGTGACCGAGCGCGACATGTCCTTCTATGATCAATACCCAACCGGCAAAGTGGTCAGCCGCGTGCTCTCCGATACGCAGGCTTTCTCCGAAACCGTGCGCCTGAGCATCAACCTGATGAGCCGCCTGCTGCTGGTGCTGCTGCTTATCATCTACCTCTTCACCGTCAACGTGAATATGACCTTGGTGCTGATGGCGATCATGCCCTTCATCGTCTACACCGCGCTGAAGTTCCGCACCGTCGCGCGGCGGACGGTGACCAATTCGCGCCGGCAGCTGGCGACGGTGAACGCCCATATTCAGGAGTCGATCAGCGGCATCGGCGTCGCCAAGGCTTTCCGCCGCGAGCAGATGATCTACGACGAGTTTAAGACGGTCAATCAAGAATCCTACGAGGTCGAGAAGATCAACGGATTCGTCTTCGGCAGCATCTTCCCTATCCTGGTCACGATCGCCGGCGTCGGCGTGGCGGCGGTGGTCTGGTTCGGCATCAATATGGCGCAGCAGGGCATTCTGACAGCCGGCGAGTGGTTCCTGTTCATCCAGGGCATGGGCATGATCTGGTTCCCGCTGACGAGCATCTCGTCCTTCTGGAGCCAGTTTCAGTTGGGTTTGGCCGCTGGCGAGCGCGTCTTCGCCCTGATTGACGCTGAAGCCCTGGTCAAGCAGAAAGCCGATGACTCGGTAGACCACCTGGAGGGCGAGATTGAATTCGTCAACATGGACTTTCATTACAACGAAGGCGAGCAGGTGCTGAAGGATTTCAGCCTGCGCATCCGCCCAGGCGAGACGCTGGCGCTGGTCGGCCATACCGGCTCGGGCAAGTCGAGCATCGCCAAGCTAATCAACCGCTTCTACGAGTATCAAGGTGGCGATCTGCTGATTGACGGGGTGGACATCCGCTATTTTAATCTGTCCAGTTACCGCTCGCAGTTGGGCGTGGTGACGCAGACGCCCTTCCTCTTTGATGGCACGGTGATGGACAACATCCGCTATGGCAAGCCGGAAGCCAGCGACGAAGAAGTGATCGAAGTGGCGCATCAGGTCGGGCGCGGAGATTGGCTGGTCAGCCTGCAAGAGGGGCTGGAGACGCAAGTCGGCGAGCGCGGCAACAACCTGTCTATGGGGCAGCGGCAATTGGTGGCGATCGCGCGCGTGCTGCTGCAAGACCCGGCGATCTTCATCCTGGACGAAGCGACGGCGAGCGTTGATCCGTTGACCGAGACGCTGATTCAAGAGGGGCTCGATACGCTCCTGGGCGACCGCACGTCGATCGTGATCGCGCATCGGCTCTCGACGATTCAGCATGCCGACCGCATCATCGTGCTCGAGCAAGGCGAGATCATTGAGTCCGGCACGCACGATACGCTGATGGCTGATGGCGGGCATTACGCCACACTCTACGATTCTTACTTCCGGCACCAAAGCCTGGAGTACATCGAGCGCATGGCGGGCTAAGTCTATTGACGACGAATTGCTTCTAGACGGCCAGTAGGTTATATTGGGGACGAATGGATTGCAATCTATTGTCGAAATGCCGTCATATCTTCGACAAGCGGGACGGCTGCGTCTCACCGAGGACGAACTGGATGCGATAAAAACAATCGTTGCCCGGCAGCCCTCTGCTGGAGATGTTATCCCAGCCTCAGGTGGCGCCAGAAAGGTTCGTATTCGCTCGAAAGGGAGAGGTAAGAGCGGCGGCTATCGCGTCATCACATTCTATACTGGGGTAGCGCTTCCTGTGTTTCTATTGGATATCTACGCCAAGAGCGAAAAAGCAAACATGACGCGCGGCGAAGTCAACCGGCTGCGGACGATCATCGACGCGATTTCACGGGAGTATATGGAGTAGCTGTCATGACCGAGTTTGGTGAAAGACTCATTAAAAGCGCAAAGCAGGCACTTGAATTCGCCCAAGGCAAAGCCAAGCCGGGCACCTATCGCGTCACCACCTATGATGACGACGGCAAGCCCACGGTCATCGCCGATTTCAGCGAAGAGTTTCTGGCGCAGATTGACGCCGAGATCGCCGCGGAAGAGGCTGAGGCGAAACAGGCGGAAGCGCTGGCAGTCGCGCCATCGCAGACTGGAGAGCGCGCGCCAATTCAGAAGCAAGCTGGCAACTAAAGGCTTGCGCCATGATCATTGCCTGACTTACTGGGAAGCCGATACCCATTGTGAACCGGGCATCGCGCATGTCAATGTTAAGGAGACTCGCTGCCTTTTAAGTCGGAAAGGTTGCAGCAATGGAAGAAATAGCCACGCCGGGCATCACGCGGAAGCCGGGACTCCGCAGCGGCCGTCCCTGCATAGAAGGCACGGGCATCCGCGTTACTGATATCGTAATCGCAGAACGCTTTGGTGAATGCGCTCGCGATGAAATACCCGACGAATTCGGCATTACCCGCGAGCAAGTTGCCGCCGCCTTCAATTACTACGAAAACAACACCGCCAATATAGACGCCGATATCCAGCGGCAATTCGACAACTTCGACAGGTTAGCGAAGGCCGGCTATGGGCGACCAGAAGTTAAGATATTATCTTGATGAGCAGATGCCCATAGTTATCGCAAAGGAGTTACGACGCCGAAACATTGACGCTACTACAGAAAAGAATTGGAGTTGCGAGGCCGGTCGGATGACAGCCACCTTGGGCGCGCGTCTACTGCCGGCTGGGTCCTCTGCACGATGGACGACGACTATGTCGAGCTTGCAAAATCCGGTTTTCAACACACAGGTATCGTCATCGGGGTGCGAAAGGATCGCAAAGCCATCGGAACATGGGTGCGTTTTCTCATCTGGATGCACGAAACCTATAGCCAAGACGACATGAAGAATCGTGTAGAATATCTCAGACTGGTGTAAGCAGCTTCTTACCGAGCAGTCCAATCGTAGCATGCGCCATTCCGATTAAATGTAGAAAGATAATAGATGCCAATCCAAAACCTGACCGACAGCAACTTCAAATCCTACATCGCCGATGCCGCCGCGCTGATTCTCATCTCCGATGGCAGTGACAAGCTGCGAAGCGACTTCAAGACCGCCTTCGATAAAGCCGCCGACGAAGAAGACGGCATCGTCTTTGCTAAGGTGGATCCCTCAGTCTACACTAAATTGGCTGATCACTTTGATTACCAAAATCGCGCTCTCCTGATCGGCTTATACCGCGCTGAAATCCGCTTTCGGCGTTCCCGCCCCTGGGCGAGCGACCTGCCCGATTATCTCAGCCAGTTGAAGGACGCCATTGCCGCCGATTTGCCGCCCGAAGAACGCGAGGCTGAAGTTGAAGAAGAGCAAGCGGCGCCAGCGCTCGACAAGCCCCTGGATATCACCGACGCCACCTTTGAGCAGGAAGCGATTCTGGCTTCGCACGAGCTGCCGGTGTTGGTCGACTTCTGGGCGGAATGGTGTGGACCTTGCCGTCAAGTGAGCCCGATTCTGGAGAAGCTGGCGGGCGAATACGCCGGGCAGATCCGCGTGGTCAAGGTCGATACGGACGCCAACCCCGGGCTGAGCCAAGCCTTTCAAATTCGCAGCATCCCCACAATCGCCGTCTTCAAGCAGGGCAAGCTGATCTTCATGCAGCCGGGCGCGCTGCCGGAGCCATCGTTCCGCGAGCTGATCAAGCAGGCGATTGAGTTGGAGATTCCGGCGGACGAGGCGGCCGCAAGCGCGTAATTCATCGCACAGAATGAACTGAATAATCAGCCAATAGCCGCGCCGGTCAAAAGCGCAAGGCTCTGCGGATCATGCGGGGGCGAGAACATATTGGGCGGGTGACGGTCGCGCCCGTCGAGCTCGCCGATGTAGGTCTGCGTGGTTTGCAGGCTGGTATGCCCGAGGTTTTGGCGGATGCGCTCGAGATCCATGCCGAAGTCGTAGGCGTTGCGGGCGTAGGTGCGGCGCAGGTCGTGCGGCTTGACCAGACGGAGCGCGCCGTCTATGCTGATGGGATAGGCATTCATGATGTCGTTGACGGTCCAGGTCCCGATGCCTTTCACGCGCAGGCTTTTGCCGCCGCGCCGGATGCCGCGAAAGACGGGTCCCGCTTTGATGTCGGCTTCGCGCAGCCAGGCATCGATGTACATCAGGCACCAATCGAGCGGACCGTAGGGGATCAGCCGCTGCTTCGCGCCTTTCCCCTCCCGCACCCGCAGGGATAACTCGCCGCCGAGATGCTGCCGCAGGTCGTCCACATGCAGCGCCGCCGCCTCAGCCGCCCGAATCCCGCTGCAAACCATCAGGGTCACCAAGGCGGTATCGCGCAGCCCGCGCAGGCTGCCGATGCCAGGCGCGCGCACCAAAGCGCTGACCTGATAAGGCTTGAGGCGCAGGTGTTCGCTATCGGCGATGTCTTGCGACTCGATGATTTTGACCGGCGACGCGGCTGGGTGAATATCCTTCTGCAGACGAACCAAGAATATGTCAGCCATTTCTCTGGCTTTCCGCCCATCAATATCGTCAGGCGGGGCAAGATCGCCCAAATCAATCAGGTCGTCAAGAACTTCGCTGCTGAGCATCAGTTCGGAATAGCGAGCGCGGATCGTCGCCAAATGCGCCGTCACGGTTCGAGGCGAGAGCGTCGCCGCGCGCGCATTCCCGTCCTTGTCCATGCGTGCGCGTTCATTCAACATATAGTCGCGATAGGCGCGCAAATCGGGATTGTACCACTCGCGGCCGTTCTTGGAGAGCCAGTCGATATAGAAGCCAAGACGCGACTTATGATCTTTGCTGGGCGCCGTCGGCATCAAAATGGCGTAATTGTCGCGCCACAGTTTCGTCTTGCCGTCGCCGCCAGCGCGCGAGCATTGCTTGGTCGTCCTTTTCATGATTCTGATTATATTATGAATTGCGGACGGGCGATCCGATGGCGCGCAACTCTACTTTGCAGGATTAGCCCGGCGCCGTTTTTCTCTGTGCTCTCTGTGTTCTCAGTAAGTCCAATAAAGTAATGCAACAAAATGAAGGAACGTCGTAGGGGCGACTCTTGAGTCGCCCACATGTACAATGGCGACATAGTGGGCGAGACAAGTCTCGCCCCTACAGATCTCGAATCAGATTAGCATTGCCCTTTTCGCATTACTTACT
>JAJEGA010000073.1 GCA_022820125.1 Anaerolineae bacterium
AGGAACGTCGTAGGGGCGACTCTTGAGTCGCCCACATGTACAATGGCGACATAGTGGGCGAGACAAGTCTCGCCCCTACAGATCTCGAATCAGATTAGCATCGCCTTTTTTCGCATTACTTACTTTGTTCTACTTCTGTGTTCTCTTTGGTTAATTTTTAACTCGAAACGGCGCCATTTCAGATGTCATGTTTCTGGTGCGATTGCTCCGGCCCGGTTTCAGCCGCACTCGCCATCCGCCACCATAGCTGATATAATGCTTCTGCTTCGGCGGGGAATTCTGCGATTCTCCGCTGGCGCCTTCGGGCGCATCTATCGTTTATTCAGTACGGGAGCCTTCCATGAAAGTCAGACTCGCTATTCTCGTTTCAATTCTTGTTCTGCTATTCGGCGCTTTCGGCGTCGCGGCGCAGGACACCTTCTTTGGCAAGACGGCTGAAGATCTCTTTCCGATTCCCGAAGTTGCCGAGACCGAGCTCGAGCAGACGCTCGCCTTTGAGGCGCTGATGAATGCCGATATCCCCGATGGCCACGCCCTCGGCGAAGGCAAGACGATCACCTTCGGCGTTCTGGGGCAGGGTTCGCGCGGCGGCATCTCCGGCACCATATACTTCTGGCGGAACGCCTTTGAAGCGGCCACCGGCACCGAGCTGGAAATCGTCGAGATTCCCTACAATCAGCTGGGCACGACGATTCCGGCCGACTTCTTGACCGGTCAGTACACCTACGATGTCTTCATCGGCGCCGCCTGGCAGTATGGCGACTGGATCAGCAATGGCTGGATCCAACCGGTCGACCAATGGATCGGCGATGAACGCTTCGCCCACTGGTCGCCGGAAGATACAGCCCCCGCTTTCCGCGCTTTGCTGCAATGGGGCGGCGAGACTTATGGCACACAGATGGACGGCGATGCGCAACTGCTCTATTATCGCCATGACATCCTGAGCGACCCCGAATGGCAAGCCGCCTACGAAGCCGAAGTTGGCGAGCCGATGCCTTATCCCATCGTGACCTGGCAGGACCTGCTGGCGATCACCAGCTTCTTCAACGGCAAGGACTGGAACGGCGATGGCGATCCCGATGACGGCATCAGCCTCCACCTCGCGCCTGGCGGGCAGGGGCACTTCCACTTCGCCACGCTGGCTGCTTCCTTCGCCGTGACGCCGGCCGAGGGCGATGACCCGCGCGCCGTCAGCAAGTACGACAACGTCTTCTGGTTCGATCCGGACGATATGACCCCGCTGATCAACGAGCCGGGCCACGTCATGGCGCTGGAATTCCTGCAAGAATTGGCCGCGACTGGCCAAGAAGCGCAGTTCGGCTGGCAGTTGGGCGAAGCTTGGGATAACTTCCTCGGCGGCAACGCCATCGCCACCTTCAGCTGGGGCGATGTCGGCTCGCTTTCGCAGAACGTCGAGCGCTCCGCCATCCGCGGCAGCCTGGGCGCCGATGTCACGCCCTGCTCTAGCGAATGGTACGATCGCGAGATCGGCGAATTTGTCACCGACACTGAGAATCCCAATTGCGTCGGCAACACGACCGGCGGCTCTTGGCACCCGACTATGTCGGCATTCACCGAGAATCCGGAGCTGACCTACTTCTACATGGCGCTGATCGCGAACCCGTCGATCAACTTCTACAACGCGACCACCGGCTGGCAAGGCGTCGATCCCTGCTGCACCTATCAGCTTTATGCGCCGCGCGGGACGGCGGTATCGGAAGATTACACCGCCGTTGGCTTTGACGCTTCCGACATGGAGCGCTACATCAACGCCTATGGCTCGAACGTCTATGACAAGCCGACTTCGGTCACCTACCTGCGCATTCCGGGCACGCTGGAATACATCCAGGAGACGCTCGATATCCGTCTGTCGGAAGCGATGACCGGGCAGTCGTCGGCGCAGGAAGCGCTGGACAACACGGCTGAGGACTGGGAAGAAGTCACCGACGATCTTGATATCGACAGCCAGTTGGAGATTTATCAACAGGCTATCGGTTACAGCGGGATGTAGGACAGCCAGTCTGCATTGCCCGCAACCAACGTTGAACCGTAGGGGCGAGCCTTGGCTCGCCCACTGCACTACCATCTATTTGTAGGGGCGAGCGGCGGTCAGTGTCCACGCGACCCATTGGGTCGCCCGCCGCAGCGAAAGTATGCGGTTATGGGCGACTTGATAAGTCGCCCCTACAAATTAGTCGTGGAGGGAAAAAGGCTAGCTCCATGACCAACAGCCGCGCAAAATATCTCTTCTTGATGCCAGGCGTCTGCTGGATCTTGGCGTTCACGCTCTTCCCGCTTTTGTATTCCTTCGGTTTGAGCCTGACCAATTATCGCCTGGGCAAGAACCCCAAGTACATCGGCTTTGAGAATTACGCCGAGATCCTGGGCATCGGCGATGAGAAAATTGACAAGAAGGCGGTGAGCACAGCCAGTTTCAGCGCCTTTCTCTTCCTTGGCAGCACCGCGGCGACCTTGATATTCGGCACCTTTGTCGCCTGGGTCTTCAATCATAATTTGCCATTTTTGCGACAAATGCGAGCAATTATTACCATGCCTTTGTTCGCCGCGCCTATTGCCCTTGGCTGGCTGGGCGTGGTGCTCTTTAACGAGCAATCGGGACCGATCAACAACGTCTTGGAAGGCTTGGGCTTGGGGCGCGTGAACTGGTTCATTGAACCGATGCCGGCGCGCTTCGCCGTGATGTTCACCGATGTCTGGCAGTGGACGCCCTTCGTCTTCATTGTCGTCTTGGCGGCGATGCAATCGGTGCCGGACGACCTGTACGAGTCGGCGCAGTTGGATACCAAGTCGAACTGGCAGCTCTTCCGCTGGATCACATTCCCCATGATCGCGCCAGCGCTGGGCACGGTCATGCTGCTGCGCATGGTGGAATCGCTGAAGATTATCGACATCCCCTATAGTTTGACGCGCGGCGGTCCCGGCTCGGTGACGCAGACATACGTCTATTACGCCTATGAAACCGGGCTGGTCGGCAGTTTCCAATTAGGGGAAGCGGCCGCCCTGGCTTATCTGCTGGTCGTGGTGGCGATTGTGGTCTCATCGATTTATTTCTACCGCGTGCGCGAGCGCTTCGAGTAACAGTGAACTAGACCGGCCTTGTAGGGGCGAGCCTTGGCTCGCCCGCCCGCCGCCAGGAAAAGTGCAATGGCAGCACAAACCAATTCACTCCCGCTGACCGAGCCACGCAGCCCCGGGGCGCGAGCGTCATTGGGCGACCGCCTAATCATCGCGCTGGCGATCATCTGCACATTCATCGCCTTCTCGCCCTTCGGTTATGCGATATTGACCTCGTTCAAGTCGCAATGGAAAGACGGCTCGATCATTCCCTTCGTGCAATTCGAGCCGAACTTGCAGAATTGGCAGACGGAATTCGGCTCGGGCGGGCCCGAGACATTCAAGGCGCTGCGCAACAGCACGCTGATTTCGCTGGGCGCGACGCTGGTGGCGACCACGTTGGGCACGCTGGCCGGCTACGGTTTGGCGCGTTTCAAGTATGGCATCGGCAATCGCAATCTGGTCTCCTGGTTTTTGTCGCAGCGTTTCTTGCCGCCAGTGGCGACGCTTATCCCCTTCGTCTTGATGTTCCGCGATTTGAAACTGCTCGACACCTTGCCGGGCATGGTCATCGTCAACGCGACTTTCACGTTGCCCTTCGCCGTCTTGATCATGCGCGATTATTTTGCCGACTTGCCGCCGGAAATGCGCGAGGCGGCGCTGGTGGATGGCGCGAGCGAGTTCACGACGTTCTTGCGCATCGCCTTGCCCTTGGCGCGCCCGGCGCTGGTGGCCTCGACCTTGATCTGCTTCGCCTTCGCCTGGAACGAATTCCTCTTCGCCAGCGTGCTCGCCAACCGCGATTGGAAGCCCTACCCGATGCTGGTGGCTGGCTCGGATACGGTGCGCGGCATCGACTTCGGCTTCGTGACCACGCGGATGCTGATCGCGGTGACGGCGCCGGTGATTCTGTCGCTGATGGTGCAGCGCTTCATCGTGCGCGGGCTGACCTTCGGGGCGGTGAAGGGGTAGGTCTCACAACAGGACCTGTAAGGTTTGTCCGGTACTATAAGTCATACGCAGAGGCAAAAAATCGAAACCGAATTACTGACTAAAAGACGCGTTCCGCGAACGTCTCGACCACAATTTCCTCGAAGGCTGTAGGGGCGTTTCGCTGAAACGCCCTCGTTTAATGGTGGCAAGGATGCGGGCGTCTCGGCGAGACGCCCCTACAAGGCTTGTTCCGTATTGTATTTTTCGCCTCCGCCGCGTAGCCCTCTGCGCCCTCTGTAGTTTAATTTCCCCCCACAATCGTATGCGACTGCTCGCGCATGTACTGCTGCAAGTAATACAAACTGCCGGCCGCCTTATTGCTGCCGGTGCTGCCTTTCCAGCCGCCGAAGGACTGATAACCGGGCCAGGCGCCGGTGGTCGCCCCGGTCGCGCGATTGACGTAGAGCACGCCCGCTTCGATATTATCCAGGAACCACTCGACCTCGGCTGCGTCTTCGCTGTAGAAGCCGGCGGTCAAGCCGAGGGCGACGCCGTTGGCCAGCCGCATCGCCTCATCGGGCCCCTCGACCCCGCGCACAGCGACGATGGGCGCGAACATCTCGTGCTGCCACAGGCGGTGATCATCGGGCAGTTCGCTCACCACTGTTGGCGCGACGAAATAGCCCTTGCCCAGATCAAGCGTTTCGCCGCCGCTGAGGATTTGGCTCCCGCTCAGCTCGTCGATGTAACGCTGGTAGGCTTGGTAGGCGGCTTCGCTGATGATCGGCCCCATATAGGTATCGGCATCGGTGGGGTCGCCGACTTTGACCTCAGCCGCCAGGTCGACCAGCTTTTCTACGAATTCGTCTTTGACCGCGGCATCGACATAAACGCGCGAACAGGCTGAGCACTTCTGGCCCGTCAAGCCAAAAGCCGAGCGCATAACGCCGAGCGCCGCTTTATCGAGATCGGCTTTGGCGCTGACGATGGTCGGGTTCTTGCCGCCCATCTCGGCGATGACCGGGCGATAATAACCGGCGGCGGTGGGGAAGCGCTTGATGATGCTCATGCCGACCTCGTAGCTGCCGGTGAAAGTCAAGCCAGCGAGATCGGCGTTGGCAGTCAGCGCAATGCCCGGTTCGTCGCCGCCGAGTGCCAGGTTGAAGACGCCGGCGGGGACGCCCGCGTCGACGATGCATTGGGCGATAAGGCAGGCGCTGAGCGAGCCCTCAGCCGCTGGCTTTAGCACCACAGTATTGCCAGCGATGAGGGCGGCGCCAGTGGGTCCGCCGGTGAGGGCGGCCGGGAAGTTGAAGGGACCGATGACGCCCCAGACGCCGTAAGGTTTGAGCACGCTGCGGTTGAAGTGCTGGTCGCTTTCGCTGAGCAACTGCCGGTCGAAGCCGGCATTGTCGCGCATGGCATCGACGCAATAGCGGATCAGGTCAGCGGTTTCTTCAACATCGCCAATCGCTTCCAGGCGGTTCTTGCCGATCTCCATGCTGACGGCGGCTGATATTTCGAAAAGGCGTTCGCTGATCAAGTCGGCGACTCGATTGAGCAGGGCGCAGCGTTCCTGCCAGGGCGTATCGCGCCAGGCGGGGAAGGCGGCTGTGGCAGCGGCGACCGCTTGATCGACCTGATCGGCTGAGGCGCGCGCGAAAACGCCCAGCAGCCAGTCGGTGTTGATGGGCGAGCGGTTCTCGAAGCTGCCGGCGCCATCGACCCATTCGCCGTTGATCAACATCTGGTAGCGCTGCCCCAGATTGTTCTTCAGGGCGGCGACATCTTCTTCGAAGTATTCGTGCAGCAGCGGGTCCGGGCTGCCGAGCGTGGAGTAGGTGACTTTGATGCGCTTGCGTTTCTTTGCCATGGGACGCCTCATTTCACAATGCAAGTTGTTGAGCATATAACATATTCTACTCGATTGCGGGCGTCCGATGAACGCGTTTGCGGTCCGTCGAGCTGGCTGCCTCAGGTCAAATCGTCGCTGTCCATCCGGCGCTTGTTGATGCGTTTGATGCGCATGATGAGGCGCTCGTCGACATCGGGGCAGGCGGCGATGGTATCGCGGGTCATCCAGTCGTTTTCGCTGAGCTCGCGCTGTTTGGCGGCGAGCAGGGGCAAGACGGCGGAGAGAGCGTAGATGCAGAAATGCTTGCCAGCGGGGATGCGCAGCTTGGCGCTTTCGGTCAGTTCAAAATAATCGCCCACTGCCAAGCCGCAGACGGAGCGCCCCTCAATGCGTTCGACGGTGACGCGCAGATCGTAAAGTTCAAAGGGGCGGTTCACGGGATCCTCAGCAGGCGCAGGCAAGCATCGCGGACGATAAGCTCCTCGCCGGGGTTCAGCGTCATCGGATTGAGGTAAAAGCTGGCATCGCTGTCGGGCGCGACGGCGATGGCGGGCTCGCGCGCGAGGAAAGCCGCCACAAAATCATCCGCCGATTTGCCGAGGACAGCAGAATCGATAATGACGCGGCAGCGCGGCAGCGGTTGACCGGCTTCGTTGGGGAAGGCGCGTTCAGCGCGGACGCCCGGCAGCGGCTCTAACGCGGCGCAAAACAGCCGCACCGTCTCTTCACAGTATCGCTCGCGGGCGCTGTGATCGAGCGAGAGGTAGCGCTCGACGGCGGCGAGGGCGCCCATCATCTCTTCCTTGCCGACTTTTAACGGGCGCCCCAAGCCGTGATTGGGATTGCTGATCGGGCGGATGGCTTCGATCAGGTCGCGGCGGCCGAGCATCAAGCCCGAAGACTGCGGCCCGCGCAGGTCTTTCCCGCCGCTGAATAGCGCGAGGGCGGCGCCCATCTCGGTGAAGCGCCACAAATTCTCGACCGGCGGCAGCTGGGCGGCGGCATCGACAATCACGGGGATGTCGTGTTCGGCGGCGATGTCAATCAGCTGCGCGAGTGGCATGTCATCGGCGCGGACGAGGGCGCCATGAAACCAGAATATGCAGGCGGTCTGCTCACTGATGGCGGCGCGCAGGGCGGCCGGCGCCGCGTCGATTTCGCGGTACTTCAAGCCGGTCTGATAAATGGCGTAGTCGTAGGGGTTGCGTTGGCTTTTGAAGATGATCGCTTCGTGATTGAGATCGGCGATATCCGGGAAACGCTTGAGCGCTTCCGGGCGTTTATAGAGGACGGCGGCGGCGGAAGCCAGCACGATGCCAGCGGCGGCGCCCGAGGTGACGTAAGCGGCGTCGTTGCGCGTCAATTCGGCGATGCGTTCACCGACGCGGCGCTGCAATTGCTGGAGATCGACAAATGCAGTAGCCGCTTCGTTCATCGCCTCGAGCACTTCCGGCGGCATGAGCGAACCGCCAAACTTGGTCATGGTGGCGTAGGCGTTGATCAGCGGGCGGAGGCCGAGCGACTGATAGTCGGTCATGGTTCGATGGCTCCTGTCGGGTAGCGGATCTGCCAGTAATCCGGCGGCGCGTCTTCCCAATGCGGCTTTGAGCGGCCGTTGAGATCGTAGACGATTTCCCCGGCGCGGACGGTCATCTCGCAGCTCAGTTTGCGATCGCCCATCATACGGGCGTAACCGCAATCGACATAACCGAAGTCGCCCCTTTCTTCGCGCAAGACGGCGATATCGGCTTCGGCGCCGATGCTCAGCGCGCCCAGCTCGGGATGGCCAATCTCCCGCGCCGGCGCGCTGGTGGAGCGGGCGATGACTTCGTTCAGGCTCATGCCCATGCAAAGCAGCTTGGACATGGTATTTAGCATATCGTGCACGACGCCGTTGACATTGCCGATGTGCAGATCGGTGCTGATGGAATCGGGAGCGAAGCCGCCCTTGAATGCCGGGATCGCCTGGCGGAACCAGAAGCTGCCGGCGCCATGCCCGAGGTCGAAAATGATGCCGCGTTCGCGCGCCTCAAACATGAAGTCGGCTGGTCTGTTTTCGGCGTCCAGGATGGGGAATTGCTGGGCGTAGACATGGGTGTGGATGTCGCCGGGCTGCATCTTTTTTAGGAGTTCTTGATAGGTCCTGCCTTCGCGATGCCAGAAATCGACCATCAGCGGTTTCTTGCAGATATCGGACGCTTCCAGCGCGCGATCGACGGCGGCCCAAGGCGGATGCGCCTCGTCAAAGGGTTGCGATACCCAGTAATGCGCAGTCTTGATGCCGACGCAGTCGTCAGGGTAGGCGAGGACGATTGAGGCGGCGAGCGCGGGATCCATCTCCGCCACATCTTGCTCGAAGGGACCGAGCATGCCCGATTGGACGATGTTGATGAAGGCGAAGATGCGCGTCTTCCAACGGTCGATGACGGTGCGCTTGAAGTGCAGAAAGTGCCTGGCGCCGGCGGTGCCGGTATCGACCACGGTAGTGACGCCGGAGCGGAAGGTGTGATGATCGGCGATGATGCTCAGCGTCTCCGGCTCGCGCGTATGGTAAACGTGAACGTGGATGTCGATCAGCCCGGGCGTGACGTATAAGCCGGACACGTCAATGGTCCGCGCCGCCCGGGCGCTGGGGATGTCTGGCGCGAGCTGGGCGATGCGATCGCCGCTGACCGCCACGTCCAGCGGCGCGTCGATGTCGTTGGCTGGGTCGATGACCTGGCCGCCTTTGAGCAGAAAATCGTATTGGGTCATGGGCATTTGCCTCGGCACATGCGGGAGTTTACAAATCTCTGTGAGAAGCTAAGGACTTTCGCTAGGGTAAGACGCCGAGCAGTATCAAAGGAACTGCGGGAACGCCCCGACCCTGTCGAATAACATTTACTAAATCGCGCTCATAGTACGGAACACCGGAGGACATATCCCGCTCCATCTGTTTCATCGGCAGAATCTCAATACCGACGTCGATGATGTCGGCGACGAAAAAACTCAAGTGCTTTACGAAAAGATCGTGTGCGACGAAGGAATATTTGCCGAACTGAACCTCGACCGCTATGCGATTCTTCACGAAGTCGGTTTGGTTGTAGGACATGATCGGCTCGCGACCGGCCTCGCCAATTGCCTTTTTTTTGCTCCTCCTCCGGGCGGCTGTAAATGTTTCGCATCAGACGTTCGTCGTCTGTCACGTAGAAGGTCTGCCTCCGCTGCTTCCAGCCCAACTCTTCAAAACGGACCTTGAACTCGTCGTTCATACCTCTTGGGGAGTATAGCAATCTGCCCGGCATCGTCTTTTCTTTGGATTTCTTGGTCTTGCAGGCCTCAGCATCGACGTTCGCAATGACCGATTGAATCTCGTCCCACAGATTGCTGTGGTGGACGAGCATATACTCCCATCCATTTAAGTGAGAGTATTGTGCGGCGATGCGCATCAATGTCCGCCATTGGGCAGCGTGGGATCATAGACCGGTTTGCCCATCGGTCGTGTTTTCAGGCGGCCCGCCTGCAAGTCGCGGACTCGGTTTCGCGCGACGGAAATGTATTCCTCGACGATGTCGCAGCCATAGCCGTTGCGCTTGTGCTTGAGGGCGGCAACGACCGACGAACCAACGCCCACGTAGGGATCCAGCACATCGTCGTTTTCCTCAGTCATAGACAGCACCAGGCGCTCGACCAGTTCAACCGGAAACTGACAAGGGTGAATGGTTTTCTCCGGGTGATTGAACTTGACATTTGGGAATTCCCAGACATCGCTCGGGTTCTTGCCCTTTGGATTGCCAGACAATTCTCCTTTGCGCGGACCTTTGAAGTGCCGTTTGCCCGGGTACTTTGAGGGCACGCGAATTGGATCCAAATGCCAGGTATAGTCATCGCCTTTGGTCCACCAATTGATTGTCTCGTAACGACCGGACAGCCGCTTGCTGGAGTGCAAACCGTGACCAAAATGCCAGATGATGCGGTTGCGGAGCTTTAATCCGAATTCACGAAACATCGGGAAGAGCAGACAGTCCAAAGGCAAAATCTCGCCCTTTGCCGTGTAATTGCCGACCTGCCAGCAGATTGACCCTTTGGGATGCAAGACGCGCGCACATTCTCGAATCACCTGTTTCTGGTCCGCCAAATAAAGATCCAAAGGAGACCGCGCCTCATAGCTCTTGCCGATGTTGTAGGGCGGCGAGGTCACGATGAGTTTGAATTTATCGTTCGGCTGCCCCCGCAGAAACTCCAAATTATCTTGGCACTCAAGTATCGCGATTTGGCGCTGTTCAACATCAGCGTTTTGAATTTCCAGTGCCTGCTGCTTCGGCGCGGCGCGATCGCTTGTAGGGATGTGGAAAAGGCGTGGCTGACGATCGGGGGCAACAAGAGTGTCGGCTTCTAAACCGTGTATCTCGTAAAGATGATCTTGTTCGTTCATCATACGCCTACATCTTCAAGATACCTATAATTTACTGGTTAGGCTCAGGTTTTGCAAATGCGAACAACCGTTTTGGACTCCTGCGCCCCGCGCCGGTTTCAGCGAATAACCGACGAGGTATGGTATCGTTAGGATACATGGAAAGGCAGGTGGAGCGAATTCAATGACTCAATTCAGTGGACAGGTGGCGATAATCACAGGCGCGTCTGGCTTGCTGGCTTCGGGCGTGATACCGGTGTTCCGCGCGGGCGGCGCCAAGCTGGCGCTGACTTGTGGCGATGATCGACTTTATGAGCGGCTGCCCGAGCTGCGCGATGATCCGAATCATCTGTGTTTGCAAAGTACCGATCTCTCAGATCCGGCCGCGGTTGACTCGCTGGCGAGCCGCGTCCTGGGCGCATACGGGCGAATCGACATACTGGTCAATATCGTCGGCGGCTGGGACGCGGGGGCGCCGGTGCATGAAATGACGGTCGACGCCTGGCAGACGATGCTTCGGCTGAATTCAACAATTACGTTTTTGATGTGCCGGGCGGTGATCCCGGCGATGCTCGAAGGCGGGGGCGGGGCGATCGTCAATATCGGCGCCAAGCCCGGTCTGCGCTCGAGCGGCAACGATGCCGCCTACGCCGCATCGAAAGCGGCAGTGCTGCGCCTGACCGAGAGCCTCTCGGAAGAATACAAGCGGCGCGGGATTCGCGTCAACGCCATCTTGCCGTCAGCCATTGTGCCGGCGGCGCAATACGCGCAGGACCCGCATAGCGGCGTAACGCCGGCGCAGTTGGGATCCGTGATCGCCTTCCTCTGTTCTGACGCGGGCGCGATCATCCAAGGCGCGCTGATTCCTGCATACGGCACGAAGTTTTAGGCTTGCGCCGCAACCGCCCAGAATTTATTCACCGCAGAGGAAACGAGGAAACACAGAAGTAAGTCCAATAAAGTAATGCAACAAAATGAAGGAACGTCGTAGGGGCGACTCTTGAGTCGCCCACATGTACAATGGCGACATAGTGGGCGAGACAAGTCTCGCCCCTACAGATCTCGAATCAGATTAGCAT
>JAJEGA010000057.1 GCA_022820125.1 Anaerolineae bacterium
AGTGTATCCATTTCGGTTGAATTTAGAAATCATCATCATTCAAGCATCTGTAGGGGCGAGCCTTGGCTCGCCCACTTGATAATCTCCGGCGGGCGATTCACAGAATCGCCCCTACAATTTTCGCTAAAGGATGATGTCGACGCTGAAAGGATATTACGCTTGGCGTGAATTTCAACCGACTTCAATACACTACCAACAGTGGGCGCTCGTTATTCTGGCAAAGCGTGATATAATCAACTCGAATGGAATGAGCGGGGGAACTGAAATACGATGCCAAATCTTGGACCAACCGAACTCTTCATCGTTCTTATCATTGTTGTTTTGCTCTTTGGCGTTGGCCGCGTCTCGCGAATTGGCGGCGAGCTCGGCTCGGCCGTGGCGAATTTCCGCAAAGGTTTGCAGGAAGGCGCCAAGGGCAAGACTGAAGAGGCCGAGCAGCCGGAAACGGTATAGCGATTAGGACAAGTTAATTCGGGCTTTTGCGCTGTAAAGCCTGTTCAATCAGCAGTTCGCCTCGCAGCGTTTGCCGGTGCGGGATGCCTTTGGGCAAATTGAGATTGTAGACCAGCGCCTCGCGATTGTAGCGCTCGACGCGCTCCAGGAATTGCCTTTGATAGCGACGCCATTTTGAATCAACCGCTTGGGCGCGCGTGGCTGAGGCTTCTTGGCGGGCGCGGCGCAAGTCACGCTTGTGCTTTTGCGCGCGCGTCGCAAGTTGGCTGCGGAGCGCCGCCTCTTTTTCTGCCAGACGCCGGCTCGCCTCAATCCATTCCGGCGCTACATTGTGATCATCCATAATCTTAAATGCGGCGCGCAAGTCGTTCGGCGTGTTTGGGTCGTCGTTTAGCGGCAGCCTTTTGCCGGCGCCGGGAAGATGCGAAACATCGCCGTCGCCGATGCTGTCCGCGATGAGCCGATCGACAATGCGCTCCCACTTCTGCATTCGCCGCCACTCCTTTTCGATTTTGGCGAGCCGGCTTTATTCGCTTTCCGCCGCTGGAAGTTGCAGGACCTGCAAGGCGCGCCCCGCTTCATCGCTCAGCGTCAGCGCCTCGCCAGCTTCCCATACGCTTTCATCTTTGCCCCAGAAGCGCGCGTCGCCGGTGCTGGTGCCGCTGCGGGTGTAGATCACCACCTCGCCTTGGGGGAAGAGCATCGAAACGGGAAAGGTGAAGCTGTTGCCGTCTTCATCGGACAAGGTCCAGTTGCTAATCTCGACGCGTTCGCCAGCATTGCGCAGGCGGATGCCCTCGGCGGTGATATCTCCCAAGCCCTCGACGGCGACGATCTCGAATTGCGCGTTCACTGGTGTGCTGGTGGCTTCAACTGTGGGCGCGGGCGGCGCGCCAGAATCCTGCGCCTGCGCGTCGCTAGCGGCGGCTTCGTCCAGGCAGCCCTCCAGCGGCACGACGAGGATATCGCCAATTTGCAGATTCTGCGATGTTTCGACTGTCAAGTCGTTGACATCCAGCAGTTCTTGAAAATCGGCGCCATAACGCAAGGCGACGCCATAGGGCGTGTCGCCGCTGAGCACAGAGTGATAGACGCAGTTCTGCGGCTGGATCGCCGCGCTGGCGCCCGCAGCGGTGGGTGTGCTGATTACAACTTGGCGCGCTCCCAAGTCTTCGGCGTCAATGGTTGCCGCTGCTTCGGTCGCCGCTTCTTCGGCGAGGCTGAGGGGCAAATCCACCTGCGGCCGTTGAGCGCCTGTCGGCAAGGCGGTTACCAGCTTGGGCGGCAGCGGGGTGGCGGTAATGATTATCTCGACGGTTATGATTTCAGGGATATCCGACTGTTCCGCGTCGTCGCCGAATAGCTGCAGCGCAACGTAGGTTCCACTGGCGGCGGCCAAAAACGTAAGGGCGAGAAACATAAGCTGGGGAATGATATTTTTGCGCCGCGATGCGTTGCTGCGTTCAATCATAAGGTTGCCTTTGCCGTCGGGATGCGACATTGGAATCCTAGCACAGGCGTACTAGTCTGGCAATTAGGCTGCTTAAGTGATTGCTTGTAAAGCGCGGACGATGGGCTACAATCGCGCTTTAGTCAATGCAATGCAAGCTTTACCAAGTTAATCATGCGAAAACGGAAAAGAAATATTAAGCAAGAGTGGGCGAGCCGCTAGCTCGCCTGTACAAGGTTGCGAATAATTTAGCAACTTCTTTTGTAACGCAGCCATTCTTATGGCTATCTTGGATAGATTGTAGATGGAAGCGGCTTGATGAGAGTTTTGCTGGCGAGCGCCGAGGCGGTTCCTTTTGCCAAGGTTGGCGGCTTGGCTGATGTGGTTGGGTCTTTGCCCGCTGCCCTGCGGCGAAAGGGCGTGGATACCCGCGTCATCATCCCCGGTTACGGTTTCATAGACCACCTCGAATTCGGTATCGAGCCAGTGCTCAACTTCGATCTTCACCATCGCCTGGGCGTCAATGAGGTACAGCTTTTTTGCTGCCAATTTGATGAAATCCCGTATTATCTGCTGCAGTCGCCTCCATATTTCGGATTGGAAGGCGATGTCTACAGCCGTTGGGATTGGGATATGGAGCGCTTCATCTATCTCAATCAGGCGCTGATGGCTGCGCTTTATCATTTGGATGCGCGGGCGGGTTGGCGGCCGGATGTCCTGCATGTCAACGACTGGCATACGAGCCTGCTGCCCTTTCTATTACGCGATCACGGCGATCGCTGGCATGAGTTGGCGACGGTGATCAGCATTCACAATATCGCCTACCAGGGCAAAGACGCCGGTGGCTTCTTGTGGCATGCGGGGATACGGGGCCGCCACCATCCGGACTTGACTTCTTTTGGTCTCACTGACAATTTGCTCGGCATCGGCATCGCCTACAGCGATATGGTGTCGACGGTCAGCCCGCGCTATGCTGTGGAGATTCAATACCCCTACGCCGGCTATGAGCTGGCGCCGCTGATTGGCAAACGCGCCGCCGATTTGCGCGGCATCCTCAACGGGCTGGATGTTGACAAGTGGGATCCGGCGAGCGATCCGACGCTGGTGGCCAGGTTTGACGCGGATAATTTCGAAGGATTGCGTCCGCTTAACAAGCGGCACTTGCAATCCCTTGCCCGCTTGCCCCTGCGAGACGAGACGCCTCTGATCGGCATTGTGAGCCGACTTGCCGCGCAAAAAGGTTTTGATCTTGCGCTGCCGGCATTAAGAAATCTCTTGGCGCGGCGAGATTTGCAGGTGGTCGCGCTGGGCACTGGCGAAGCCCGCTTGGAGCGTGCGTTCTGGCAGCTCGATCAAGATTTTGGCGATAAAGCCAGAGCTTTCTTGCAGTTCGATGCCGCCTTGGCGCAGCAAATCTACGCCGGCTGTGATATCTTTTTGATGCCGAGTCACTTTGAACCCTGCGGAATGGGGCAAATGATGGCGATGCGTTATGGCGCGCTGCCGCTGGCGCGTGAGACGGGCGGGCTGGCGGATACGGTCATCAACTACGACAATGGCGACGCCGATATCGGCACGGGATTTGTCTTCAACTGGCAGGAGGCGCAAGCGGTGGAAGGCACTTTGGATTGGGCGCTTGATGTCTACACCAAACGACCCGATGCCTGGCGCCGAATGCAGGAACGCGCGATGCGGGCTGATTTCAGTTGGTCCAAAAGCGCAATTGAATATATTGACCTTTATGAGCAGGCTTGCGCCAAAGCGCGAACGCAGCCGATAGGTTGAATTGGCTTTCGCAGAAAATCGAGCGATAAGTACGGGAGCGGACGGTGAAAATAAAGGCGGTGATCCTCGCGGGCGGCAAAGGGACGCGGCTGGGCGTATTGACAATCAAGCGCTCCAAACCGGCTGTGCCCTTCGGCGGGAAGTATCGAATCATAGATTTTGCGCTGAGCAATTGCGTCAACTCCAATGTCTTTGATGTGTTGATCCTGACGCAGTACCGGCCCCATAGCCTGAACGATCATATCGGGAAGGGGCGCCCTTGGGATCTCGATCGGTCTTTCACCGGTGGCGTGCGCATGCTGCAGCCCTACCAGGGCAGTTTTGACACCGGCTGGTACGCGGGCACAGCTGACGCTGTGATGCAGAATCTTAATTTCGTGCGCCAGGGCAGACCCGAATATGTGCTCATTCTGTCTGGCGACCATATCTACGAGATGGATTACGATATGCTGGTGCAATATCATCGCGACAAAGGCGCAGCCGCCACCGTTTGCACCATTCGCGTTCCGCTGGACGAGGCGAGCCGCTTCGGCATCGTCGATACCGATGGCGATTATCGCGTCACCGCTTTCATCGAGAAGCCGGCGGCGCCGCCCGGCAACCTGGCGAATATGGGCGTATACGTATTTGATTACGAGGTGCTGGAACGCGTGCTGCATGAGGACCAAGACGATCCTGAGTCGGACAATGACTTCGGCAAGGACATCCTGCCGAAAATGGTCGCCGACAAGATGAATATCTTTGCATATCCTTATGGCGGTTACTGGATTGACGTCGGCACGGTGGACGCTTATTGGGAAGCCCACATGGACCTGCTTTCAAGCCCGCCGTCCTTGAATCTCAACGACCGCACCTGGGTGATCCATACGCGAAGCGAGGAGCGGCCGCCGGTGCGCGTCGGTGCCGATGCCAACATCGTCGACAGCATGATCACTGATGGCTCCGTGATTGGCGCGGGCGCTGTCATCGAGCGGTCTATCCTTTCGCCCGGCGTCTTCATTGGCCCGGGCGCCGTCATCCGCGAGTCGGTCATCTTGAATGACGCTTACATCGAGACCTGCGCGCGTGTTGAACGCGCGTTGGTGGACAAGATCGCCGTGATCGGCCGCGACGCCCGCATTGGCTCCTGGCAGGATATGGGCGATCTCAAGATAACCAGCATCGGCAAGAACGCGCGCATACCGCCGGGCTTCACGATCGGCGCGGGCACCGTGGTCGGCTCGGACTGTACGCATCAGAGCTTCGACCGCTTCGGCGATATGCTGGTGCCCGAAGGCAGCGATGTAGGGTTCTCCTCGCGCGTGGGCCGGTAAGCAGGTTGCCCGACTGTGAACAAGGCGCGCCGCTCTATCAAATTTGGAGGCGGCGAAGGGTTACGACAAGTTATTGAATCGGAGAAAAGGGGCAGGCAAATGGCCAGGATAAAGGTAGGCGTGCAATTGCACCCGCAGCGAGTGAGTTACGCGACGTACGCCGAGGCGGTTAAGGCGACGGAAGCGCTCGGCGTCGACACGATTTGGAACTGGGATCATTTCTTCCCGCTTTATGGCGAGGGCGATGGCGAGCACTTTGAAGGCTGGACGCTATTGACCGCAATCGCCATGTTGACGTCGCGCGCCGAGATCGGCACTTTGGTCACTTGCAACAGCTATCGCAATCCGGCGCTTCTGACGCAGATGGCCAACACCGTAGACCATATCAGCGGCGGCCGCCTGATCCTTGGCATTGGCGCGGGCTGGTTTGAAAAAGATTATGTCGAGTTCGGTTATGAATTCGGCACGGCGGCCAGCCGGCTGCGAGATCTGGGCGCGGCGCTGCCCATCATCAAGGAGCGTATGAGGGTGGAATTGCCGCCCCCGGCCCGCAATCCCATCCCGATTATGATCGGCGGCGGCGGCGAGAAAGTAACCCTCAAACTGACCGCGATGCACGCCGACCTGTGGAATGGCTTCGGTCCGCCGGACGCGTGGGCGCATAAGAATCGCGTCCTCGACAACTGGTGCGCGGAGCTGGGGCGGGACCCGGCAGAAATCGAGCGGACCGTGTCGATCACGCGTGAGGAAGACATTGACGATAGCCTGGACGCTTATGCCGAAGCGGGCTGCGCGCATTTCATTTTGATGTCGGCGGCGCCGCCCGATTACGAGCGGGTTGAAGCGCTGGTCAAATGGCGCGATAAGGCGAACCGTTAGACGAAGCGGCGGGTCGGCTCAAGACGATTCGTCAACGATAGTGCTAACGACGCAATTGTCGCTTCCATAAGGGTTTGGCGTATAACTCTCGGCTTCGGCGTCGTTGATCCAGTCTTCGCGATTTACCAGGTAGCGGTATTCATAGCGCTCGCCGGCTGGCAAATAGCGCATTATCATAAAGCGGCCATCTTTGAGCCGCCGCATGGGATACGTTTCCCAATCATCAAAGCTGCCCGCAATATGAACGGACTCGGCATCCGGCATCGCCTCTGTATAGAAGCCTAGAGCAACTCTGCCGTCTTTGGTCAATTTCTTCGTAATCATCGTAAGGCCTCAACTACTGAATTGTCTCCGCTTCCAGCTCGGGCGCGGTATAGAACGTGACTTTGCAAATGACCTTGCTTTTCAGGTACTGTTTCTCCAGCACGAGTCCTCTCTTTGCTTTGAGCAAACATCAAGCGTAAAGCAATAATATACCTATCCTATCATAAGTGGCATTCAGATAGAAACAGAATGCCATTTTTCGCCAAATTGTCCGGGGCAACACTTGTCAGTAACGCAGAGCCTCGCGCTGGCGGCATAGCGAATCGGGCGGTCAGCCGATGAACTTGAAAGCGCTCTATGCCGCCCTGGATTTCATATCACAGTCGAGGTGGAATTGAACGTAAACAGCAGTAGAATTAGCCGCTTGAAACCTGAACTTATCATCGTCAGCAAGGGAGCAGGATACAGTGGTGCAACCAGTCGCTCGCGTCAATGTAGCGCCAAAGCTGCCGCCTCAGCTGGGGCGCTTGCACGAACTCACTTACAATCTCCGCTGGACTTGGGATCACGAATCGATCGCCTTGTTTCGCCGGTTGGATCCAGACCTTTGGGAGGAGACCGGGCACAACCCGGAATGGATGCTGGGGCGGATGAGCCAGGAGCGGCTTAACGCCCTGGTTCATGATACCTCCTTCATGGCGCATTACGCCCGCGTCTGCCGTTCCTTCGATGAGTATATGAGCGCCGAGCACTCTTGGTTCACGGACAAATTTGGTTCCGACGCGAGGCAGCCGATCATCGCTTACTTCTCGATGGAATTCGGCTTGACCGAGTGCCTGCAAAATTACTCCGGCGGCTTGGGCGTGCTCAGCGGCGACCATCTCAAGAGCGCCAGCGATTTGGGCGTCCCGCTGGTCGGCGTGGGCATCCTTTACCAAGAAGGTTATTTTCAGCAGTATCTCAACGCTGATGGCTTTCAGTTAGAATCGTATCCGCTAAACGACTATGTCAACCAGCCGGTGCAGCTGCAAACGGACAGCGCCGGTCGTCCAATCAAAATATCGACGCCCTTGCCCGGGCGCGAGCTCTACGCCCAGATCTGGAAGGTGCAAGTGGGGCGCGCCTCGATTTATCTTCTTGACGCCAATATCGACGACAATCTGCTGGAAGAAGATCGCAATCTGACCGACCGGCTCTACGGCGGCGACCGGCGCACCCGCATCCGGCAAGAAATGCTGCTGGGCATAGGCGGCGTTCGGGCGCTGCGCGCGCTGGGGATAGAGGCGGATGTCTTCCACATGAACGAAGGGCATTCGGCATTCCTGCTGTTGGAACGCATCCGCAACTATATGCGCGATTGCCAGCTGTCTTATGACGAAGCCAAAGCGTTGACCGCGGCGAGCAGCGTCTTCACGGTGCACACGCCGGTGCCAGCGGGCTTGGAGCGCTTCGAATTTGACCTGATTGACGAGCATTTCACCGACCTGATGACGGAGTTGGAATTATCGCGCGAGCGGTTTTTCGATCTGGGGCGCGAGGACATGGGGTATTACCAGCTTTTTTCAATGTCCGTTATGGCTTTGAATCTGTCGTCGGGCACCAATGGCGTCGCGCGGCTGCACGGCGACGTCTCGCGGCGGATGTGGCAGTGGGTCTACCCCAATGTGCCAGTGCATGAGGTGCCGATCCGCGCCATCACCAATGGCGTGCATGTGCAGACCTGGGTCAGCCAAGAAATGGCGCAGCTTTTTGACCGTTACTTGGACCCGGGCTGGCGCTCGGAAGAATCGCGGCCCGCAGTGTGGCATGGCGTGGCGAGCATCCCCGATGCCGAGCTTTGGCGCACGCACGTCCGGCGGCGCGAGCGTTTGGTCGCCTTTGCGCGCGACCGCCTGCGCGAGCAATTAAAGCGCCGGGGCCTCTCGCAGACGGAGATTGAAGAAGCGGACGAGGTCCTAAACCCCGATGCGCTAACGATTGGTTTCGCCCGCCGCTTTGCGACCTATAAACGCGCCACGCTGATCTTCCGCGATCTGGGCCGCCTGCGCCGGCTTGTGACCGCTGTCGACCGCCCGGTGCAGTTCATCTTCGCCGGCAAGGCGCACCCGCACGACAACGAAGGCAAGGAATTGATCCGCACAATCGTCAATGTGGCGCGGGATCCAGATTTCCGCAATTCCATTGTGTTTCTGGAAAACTACGACATGAATGTCGCCCGCTATATGGTGCAAGGCGTCGATGTCTGGCTGAATAATCCGCGCCGGCCCAAAGAAGCGAGCGGGACCAGCGGCATGAAGGTCATCTACAACGGCGGGCTGAATTGCAGCATCCCCGACGGCTGGTGGGCGGAGGCTTATCGCGGCGATATTGGCTGGTCGATCGGGCACGGCGAAGAATACCGCGAGGACGAATGGGCGCATCAGGATTATGTCGAAAGCCAGGCGCTTTATAACGTGCTCGAGCAAGATATTGTGCCGCTCTTTTATCGCCAAGCGCGCGACGGATTGCCGCGTGAATGGATCCGCCGGGTCAAGCGCAGCATGAAAGAACTCGCGCCCCGCTTCAATACGCACCGCATGGTGCAGCAGTACACGGAAGAATTCTATATGCCGCGCTTTGACGTAAGCCTGGCGATGAGATCTTCAAATTTCGCGGGCACAGCCGCATTTGTCGAATGGCGGCGCCAGCTCGATCAAGTCTGGCGCGAGGTGGCGGTTCTCGATGTGGATATCCGCGATGGCGATGTCGAGATTGGCAGCTCGACAACCATCCACGCGCGCGTCGCGCTCGGGCGGCTGCGCGCTTGCGATGTGCGGGTTCAACTCTATTTCGGCATGCTGGATTCGGGCGGCAACATTCGCGAAGGCGAAGCCATAGACATGCGGCTGGAGCGCGAAAACGGCGGCGGCGATTACACTTATGCTGCCGATCACGTCTATCTGAAAACGGGTCACGTCGGCTTTTCAGTGCGCGTGCTGCCCTATCACGAGTATCTGCATAGCTCCATCGTGCCGCAAAAGATCGTATGGGCTTGAGACGCCGGATTGTTTCAATGTCGCTCATCGTTGATCGTGAAGCAAGCATCACAGATTCCCCACTCGCCTCTTGCCGTGAATTGACCGCGTGGGCGGCATCGACTAGAATACGCACGAGCGCAAGAGACGATTGAAGGTCTAAGCCATGCGGTATCATATCTGGACGCTGGGCTGTCAGATGAACGTTGCGGATTCGCAGTTGCTGGCCTCCGAGCTGGAGAAAATGGGGCATAACGCCGCCCCGGGCGACGGCGGCGACGCTGACATCATGGTGGTCAATACTTGCGTTGTGCGTCAGAGCGCCGAGGACAAAGGCTTGGGGCGGCTGCAACTCTTGAGCAAAATCAAAGAGACGCAGCCGCAAAAGGTCATCGGCGTCATGGGCTGCATGGTTGGCGTTCGCGATCCGCTATGGATGCGCCAGCGCCTGCCTTATGTCGATGTCTTCATGCCGCCATCGGATCCGGCGCCGATGGTGAGTTTTCTCAAGGAGCGGCAGAACGAGACGCGCGCCCTGGCGCTGGAGGCTGAAGCGCGGACGCGGCGAGACGCTTTGCAAGACGGCGAACTCATATTGCCGCTGCACGAGCGCGGTCAGCTGGTGAGCGCGCAGGTGCCGATTGTCTACGGCTGTTCGCATGCCTGTACATTTTGCATCATCCCCTTCCGCCGCGGCGTCGAGCGCAGCCGGCGCGTCGGCGAGATTGTCGCGCATATCCGCAGCCTGGCGCTGCAAGGCGTGAAGGAAGTGACGCTGCTGGGTCAAATTGTCGACCGTTATGGCAAAGACATTCCGGACGGTCCTGACTTGGCTGATTTGCTGCGCGTCGTTCACAGGGTGGCGGAAGATGTCGGCATTGAGCGCATCCGCTTTCTCACGAGCCATCCCAACTGGATGACGGACAAGCTGCTGAAGACTGTAGCCGACCTGCCGCGCGTTATGCCCCATATCGAAGTGCCGATTCAAGCCGGCGACGACAGCGTCCTGGCGCGGATGCGGCGCGGCTATACCGCCGATCAATACCGCAAACTGGTGGCAAGAATCCGCAAGATTATCCCGCAGGTCGCCATTCACACCGATATCATCGTTGGCTTCCCGGGCGAGACGCGCGCGCAGTTCATGGAGACTTACCGAATACTGGAAGAGCTGAAGCTCGACAAGGCGCATCTGGCGCGTTACAGTCCGCGTCCGCAGACGGTTAGCGATCGGCGCATGGATGACGATGTGCCGGATGGGGAAAAGCGCGAGCGCCACCGAATGCTGGAGGACTTGCAAGCGCGGGTCGTCGCGCGGATCAACGCGCAATATCTGGGGCAGCGGGTGGAGGTCCTGGTCGAAGATAAACACAAGAACAGGTGGCGCGCGCGCAATCCGCAGAACAAGCTGGTCTTCTTTGAAGCGGAGGGCGATTGGAAGGGCAGGCTGGCGACGGTCGAAATCACATGGACTGGTCCCTGGAGCATGCAAGCGCGTCTGCCGCAGGAGCAGCCCGTGGCTGAGCCTCCGCTCGTCCTCGCCGGTTGATGTCGCAGCTCTTTCGTCGAAGGCACTGCCCATTTTTCAAACGCCTGCTGCTGGGCGTCATTTGCCTTGCTTTGGCGGCATGCAACCTTCAAGAATCGCAGAGCGAGGCAAGCCGAGGCGAGCCAACCGCGTCTCCCGCCGGTCCGCCGACGATTGAGATCGCATCGCCTAATGAAGGCGCCGAGTATGTCCTAGGGGATGAGATTCTGGTGTCGGTGCATGCCGCCGACAGCATTGGTGTCAATCGCGTGCAGCTCTTCGTTGGCAACCAGATCGTCCGCACCGTTTCATCGGAGTCGCTGCAAGGCGACCGGGCGATGCAAGCCATCCTCAATTATGTGCCGCGGCGCGCCGACCTCGGCTCGGTTCAACTGCGGGCGGTGGCTTACCGCGGGCGCGTCGTTAGCGAAGCGGACGAGATCACCGTTGTCGTGCGCGAATCACCATCTCAGGTCATCGCGACGCCAGTGCGGCAGTCCAATGTCCCCTTCATACCAAATGACGGCGTCTGTCGCGCGCTGGTCAATGTCGGCTTAAACTTCCGCACCGGTCCCAGCACTGGCTTCGAGATCATTACGGTGCTCAGCAGCGGCGCATTGGCGCCGGTCACCGGTCGCAACAGCGCGCATAGCTGGTGGCGTCTCAATGTTGACGGTCGGGTCGGTTGGGTCAGCGGTGATTTCACGACTGAATACGGTGATTGCAGCCGTGTGCCGGTGGTCGCTGGTTGAGAGGCGCGCGACCGCGATTCAATTGACGCCTCCTTGCGCGAATCGAATTTGGGGTGATGAATTTCCGCGTTAACGCTCTTTTACGAGAACCGCAGTGAATCCCTTCACCACAGCACCGCGTCATTCACAGCCTGTGGACTTGCGATTATCGTGGATATAATTCTCTTTGCGAATACGACACAGGTTTTTTCACCACAGTCCCTCGCAAATCACGACTTGGCTCACACAAAATAACAAGCCCGCGAAAATAAGAAGCTGTAGGGGCGTTTCGCCGAAACGCCCGAAGCGCATGTGGTCGGTACAGCGGGCGGCTCAGCGAGCCGCCCCTACAGACTTCTAATTTTTTGCATGACTTACTTGGAATTACTGAGATTTTTTCTATGCTTGGCGGAGTTTTCACGTCCACAGAATTAGCCACTCCCCAGCAGCGGACAAGCCTTTCAGGCGCCTTCTGGTTTGTTATATGTTGCTTGCGCCGCCGCGCTACGGGAGCGATAAGCTAGATGCGGCTGAGCTCTAGCGCGATCTGTCCAGCGATGCGAGCGTTGTTGATGAGCAGGGCGATATTGGCAGCCATGGAGGCGCCCTTCGTCAGTTCGCTGACGCGGCTCAGGACAAAGGGCGTGATGTCTTTGCCAGCGATGCCGGCGGCTTGCGCTTCGCCCGTGGCTTTGGCGATGGCGGTTTCGGCTGTTTCTCGATCGAGCGCTTTGTCCGCCGGGACCGGCGCCGCTACCAGGATGCCGTTTTGCGCGCCGAGCGCCTCGGATGCGCGTATGATGCTGGCGGCTTCGGTGGCGGAGTCGATCCGCTGGTCTATCGGCAGGTCTGTCTGCGCCGAATAGAAGGCTGGCAATACGTCGGTTTGATAACCGAGTATGGGTACGCCGTTTGTTTCCAGCACCTCGAGCGTCAGCGGCAGATCCAGAATCGACTTCGCCCCCGATGAGACGACGGTCACGGGCGTGCGTCCGAATTCGGTAAGATCGGCGGAGACGTCATGCGGCTGGCCCCGATGCACGCCACCGATTCCGCCGGTGGCGAATACTTTGATGCGGGCCATGTTGGCGACGACCATCGTGCCGGCGACGGTAGTGGCGCCGTACTGCCCCATCGCAATCGCAATCGCCAGGTCTCGCCGGCTGCATTTTCGTACGCTATCGGCGGGCATCCGCGCCAGCGCTTCAATGTCTTCAGCGGTGATGCCGATGGTGATCGCGCCTTTGAGAATGGCGATGGTCGCCGGGGCGGCTGCCGATTCGCGGACGGCGGCTTCCATGGCGAGCGCGGTCTCGACATTGGTTGGGTAGGGCAAGCCATGCGTGATGAGGGTTGACTCGAGGGCAACGATGGGCTTCCCGCAGTTTAGGGCGGCCTTCACGTCTTCATTGATGGTCAGGGGCAAAGTCATGGCGCTGTCCTTCGTGTGTGTTCATTTGGGTGGCTCACAGAGTCGCCCCTACGATTTGTGTTTGGCGGGCGACTTAGGCAAGTCGTCCCTACGGATTGGGGCCTGTGGCGGGCGGGCGAGCAATTATTCATCCAGCATGTGCAGCTTGTAGCGATGGACCTTGTAATGGAAATCGGATAAGCCGAGGTGCTCGAGTAGTTGATCGGGACGCAGATTGCCGCGCTCGCCGACGGAAAGGTGGGCGATCAGATTGTCGCAGCCGTCGAGTTTTAGCGCCAGGATCAAGGGGCGGATGTCCATGACGCTGCGTTTGCGCCGGCGCACGCGGTCTACAATGATTGACTTGTGGCTGAGCAACTCGTCGATTTTCCGCCGCAATTCACCGCTGTTGACAGCATCCAGAAACTGAATGCGGTATTCGGCGCTATTGACCAGTGAATGCAGGGTGGGCGCGCGCGTATCAACTTCGACAATGGCGCTGATCGTCAGACCATGCGGCGACACGGACAACAACCGTTCCCGCAAATCATCTTGGCGCAATGCGATTCGCTCGCGCAGTGAAATCTCGAGTATCTCGCATTCGCTTGAAATGCCGAGCGGCAGCGGCATCGCCAGCGAAATGCGCGGACGGGTGTTGAAGCCCTTGGTGTAAAGAATAGGCAAGTTGGCGCGCCTCAGAACGCGCTCCCATAACTTGGCTGTGTCGAGATTGCTCGTGTATATCAAGGGGCCCGACTTGCCAAATGTGAGGCGAAGACGCTGGGCGACCGGCGAAATGTGACTCATATCTTTGAGCGCTCACCTGGCATGGCGGCTGCCGCGGGTAATCTTTTTTGACGCGGGATGTGACAGGTTTCTTCTCCAAAGAGGACGCAGCGAGTATACTGACACTCAGTTCTTGACTGCTCGGAGATAACCTGTTTTTGCAATTTAGCGTTCCCGCCCGTCTGGAAACTCGCTGAGCGTTACGGTACACTATTTTATGCGGGGGATTCAAGTGATGGAAGGTGGACGATAGAGCAAAGCGAAATGCGGGACGAATCGCCGGCTCAACGACATCTTGAGCCGGGGCGCGCGGAACGGCGCGGCTTAAGGGTCAACGTCTTGCTGCCTTTCACCTTGGTGTTGGCAGCGGTGATCGCCATTATCGGGGCGATATTGTCTTTGCGGTCGCCGGCGCAAGTTGCGCTGCTTTCCGACTCGATGCTGACCGTGCTTGTGCTGTGTCCGCTGGCGCTTTGCATGTTTCCCCTGGTGATTCTGAGCTTGGTTTTGTTGTCTCTGATGAGCCGGTGGCATCCGAGGTCGCGCTCGCCTTTGCGGCGCTTGGAGGCCTGGACGGCGTCAATGGAGCAAAACGTTGAAGGATGGCTGGCCAATGTGGACGAGCGCGTTTTGGATTGGGCAGTGCGCCTGGCGCCGTTTCGAGAGCTGCTGACGACCTTTGACGCGCCCGCAGCCGAGCCAAAAGATGAGGAAATCGAATGAGCGGACCAGATGGCGTTCAGTCACAAGACAGCTTGCAGGCGCGTAAGAGTCGAATTATCGTCTCGGGGGCGATCATAGGCGCGGCGCTGGGCGCGTTATCGAGCTACCTTTACGCGCGCTCGGCGGAAGAGAACGGGAATGCGGAGGCTGGCGCGCCGGGCTCCGTATCGACCGGGCAGGCGCTGGCTTTGCTATTGGCGATCCTGGGCCTCGTGCGCCAGATTGCGGAATTGGGCAAAGCGAAAAAAGATGATAAGCCGGGGAAATGACGGGCTGTGTGCGGACGATACACCCTGACGGCAGACGCCGAATCGATTCAGCAGGCTTTTCATCTGGACGAAGTCGATGGCTGGGGCATGCCGCGCTTCAACATTGCGCCGACGCAGCTCGTGCCGGTCATCACTGACCGCGAGCCTAAACGCCTTTCTTTCATGAAGTGGGGGCTGGTCCCGTCTTGGGCGAAGGATCCCAAGATCGGCAGCCGCATGATCAACGCGCGTTCGGAGACGGCGGCGGAGAAGCCGTCGTTTCGCAGGGCCTTTAAGCGGCGGCGCTGCTTGATCCCGGCGGACGGCTATTACGAGTGGACGAAGCGGGGCAAGCAGAAGATTCCGATGTATATCCAGCATGCCGAGCGCGAGCTTTTTGCGCTAGCTGGTCTGTGGGAGAGTTGGAAGGGCGCGGACGAAACCCGGCTGCAGACATGCGCGATATTGACCACCGAGGCGAACGAAAAAGTTCGACCGATTCATCATCGGATGGCGGTGATTATCGAGCCGGAAGACTATGGCGCCTGGCTGGCGCCGCGCGAATTGGCGCCGCCGGAGTGGCAGCCTCTGATGATAGGACCGCGACCAGAGCAACTGACTTTCCGCGAGGTATCGACGGCGGTCAACAGTCCGGCGAATGACAACCCCAGGTTGGTGGAGCGAGTTGGCGCGCCGGCGCAGGGTTCGTTGTTTTGACCGGTCATTGAGTTTGCGCGATTATTGCGGCGATCAAGAGCGCAACCGAAGTCGCCGCCAACACCAGCAGAATCAAGATTAGTACATTGGACCAAGGCGACGGGCTGGCGGCGCGACCTCGCGATTCAGTCTCGTCCGCTTGCGTCTGCGAATTTCGGCTTTCATACGTCTGCTGAGTCGCGCTGGCGCCAACTTGTAACCCCGCATGTCGATTTAGAGGCGCTTTTGTGGACGGCGACGGGCGAAGACATAGATCCGCCAGGTAGTGGGCGACTGCGGTAGGCGTAGACGCGGCGTAATCGGCTACATCGTCCGCCAGCGTACTGTCTTTGTGGTGACCGATGCCGGTGACAATGTAGGTTTTGCACTGGGCAAGCGCGAGGGCAAGTTCATAAGTATCAAATACGGCGAGATTCTCCGGGCGGCCGCCGCCGCGGATTAGCGCGATCACGTCGATGTCCGAGTCCTCGCCCAAGACAATTATCGCATCAAGGATCGATTGAATCGCTCTGCCGCCTTCCAGGATCACGTACTTCCATACAACTGGTGCCAATACCGCGCGTTCGCCGGCGCTCTGATAGGCGTTTTCGAAATCTCCAATGGCGCGGCTGCTTCGGCTGGTAATGACGCCTATGCGTCGAATGCGCGGGGGCGGCTTTCTTTTGTTGGGGGGATAAAGCCCGTCCGCGCGCAGACGGTCGATAGCGGATCTGGTATCGGCTGCTTTCGCGGCAGAGCGCAAGTCCAATACATTGATTTGCGTTTCCGCGCGTTCTTCGTAAAAGTGGATGTCTCCGTAAACTTCGATATCGAGATGATTGCGGAGCTCAATCGGCAAGGCGCCCGCCCGTTCTTCACGGAGCATACATTTGATGCGCGACCGGTCAGCGACAAGATCGAAGTAGATGTGGCCCAAATCAGATTTGTGGAATCGGTCAATTTTGCCAGCGACCCAGAAGCAGCGCTCCAGCGTTTCCGCTTCAATAATGCTGCGCAGCATGCGGCTGACCTGGGCGATGCTGCGGCGGGGCGCTGAATTGGAATCGGTCATCTGCGGCTTGAGGCGCTGGGTTACGAACGGGATTTCATGTAGCGTTCAAAGACGAATGCAAGCGCGTTAACGTTTGGCGGAATGATAACTTTGCGGCTGCGCCCGCCGCCGATTTCTTCGCCCACGACGCCCAAGTCTTCAAGCAGGTCCATGATGCGAGCCGCGCGGGGGTAGCCCAAGCCGAGGCGCCGCTGGATCAGCGATGCCGATGCTTCGCCGTCTGGCGTCAAGAGATTGAGCGCGTCTTCAAGCATCGGATCGGTATCGGCGATGAACTGCCGCCGCCTTAAGTCTTGCTCCCAGGGGGCTGGCTCGTCCGCGTGAATCAAGCCGGCGCTTTGCAGCTTGGCATGCTCATCGCGCCAATGATTGACGACGACGCGGACATCTTCTTCGGAGACGAAGCAGCCTTGAATGCGCTGCGGCTCGGCTGCGTCGGCTGACTGGAAGAGCATATCGCCGCTGCCAAGCAGCTGCTCGGCGCCGCTCCGGTCGATAATGACGCGCGAATCGGCGCTGGATGCGACGGAGAAGGCGATGCGAGAAGGGAAGTTCGCTTTGATGAGGCCGGTGATGACATCGACGCTTGGACGCTGAGTTGCGATCACCAGGTGCATGCCGACGGCGCGCGCCATCTGCGCCAGGCGGGTGATGGAGCGTTCGGTCTCATCGGGATTGCTGAGCATGAGATCGCCGATTTCATCTATGAGAATGACGATGTAGGGCAGCGGCTGGGCGGCGGCGCCCTTCGTCAACTGCGCCTCGTTGAAGGCGGTAATGTTGCGCGCGCGGTTGGCTTCCAGCAATTTGTAACGGCGATCCATCTCGTTGGCGCACCAGCGCAGCACGCCGATGATGCGATTGTGGTCAATCTCCACTGGACCAAGCAGGTGGGGGATGCCGTCGAAGCGCGAGAGCTCCACCATTTTGGGATCGAGCATGACCAGCCGCAATTCGACAGGCGAGCATTGCATCAGCAGCGCACTGGCGATCGCGCCCATACAGACGGATTTGCCAGCGCCCGTCGCGCCGGCGATCAGCAGATGCGGCATTTGCGCCAGGTCGATGGACACGGGCTCTCCGGCGACGGTTCTGCCGAGCGGAATCAGCAGCGGCGCGCGGGCGCTCGCCTTATCGCTGCGGTACTCGTCGCTTTCCATCACGTTGCGCAGCGCCACAATGCCCGGCTCGCTA
Source organism: Anaerolineae bacterium (assembly GCA_022820125.1). GTDB lineage: Bacteria > Chloroflexota > Anaerolineae > Aggregatilineales > Phototrophicaceae > UBA6055. Next base: position 17,545 of record JAJEGA010000057.1, read on the forward strand.
TTTGGCACTTCAATGCCCATATAGTTGGTCCCGGGAACCGGCGTCTCCATGCGCAGGCGCTTGGCAGCCAGCGCCAGACAGAGGTCGCGGGAGTAGGCGGCGATACGGCTCATTCTGATGCGGTCGCTGCCGTCTTCTTTGTGCGGCTGCAGGGCGAAGCGGGTCACTGTGGGGCCGACCTGGACATCAAGCACGGTCGTCTCGAGATCGAACTCCAGCAGCGTATTTTGAATCAGCATCGCCTTGTGATTGACCTCGTCTTCAGCCGGCAGGATTAGGTCCTGCGCGGTCAGGCAATCTATGCTTGGCAATGCGTTAAGCCATTCTTGTTGGCTGCGGACCGGTGGAGAATCCGCTGGCGCGTCAGCGTGAACAAGCTCGTCAAGCGGCCCCGGCGCTGCTTGGGCGTCGGTCTCCGCCAACTTGATTTGGGGGCTGGGAGACGCTTCAGCCGGCGACTGCTCATCGCCACGCGTGTCAGCCGCGCCATTCGATGCGCTTGAAGTCGAACGCGCCGATCGCACTCTTGCGACGCCGTTTTCTGATTCATGCGCGGGTTGAAGGTCTGAACGCTTTTCCGCGCGCGCAGGATTCGGCCGGATGCGCATAATCTGCGCTCGGTAGGCGGGCCCTTCGGCGAGACGCTGGTAGATGGCGCCTGATTCGTCATCTTCTGGCGGGGGCCTGGTCGCCTTTGTCGAGAGCTCGCTAAAGAGCTGCAACTTGCCGCCGAAGCTCGTCAAGAAGGATGCCACGCGTTGGCGGCGCAATCCGAGAGCGACCACGGCGCATGCGGCAATCAGCAGGGCAAAGAAAGCCAGAGCGGCCTGTCGCCCCAGGATCCAGAAAAAGGGATAGCTCAAGCCCCAGCCAATTAAGCCGCCGCCTTGCCCGGCGCGAGCCAGCGCGCGCAGTTCACTGTCGCTGTGGCTCAAATGCAGGCTGGCAAGGAAGGCAAGAAAGATGATCTCCAAAGCGAGCATGCGGGCGGAACTGAAGCGGAAGCGGATGCCGACCTTGGGCAGCCAAAGGGCGACGCCAAAGGCGGACAGGGCGCCAGCGACAAAGATGGCGCCATCGCCGAAGAGCGCCGTTAACATGTCCGCCCAAGTCACGGCGACCAGGGCGTCGGACGCGATGTAAAGCGAGATGAAAGACAGAATGCCAAATACGAAGAGGGCGAAGCCGACTACTTCGTTCATCCAAGGAGGCATGCTCTCTTTGAGGTCCTCCCAGAAGTCGAAGTCCGGCGTCGCGTCTTCCAGGGGTTTTATGACATCATGCGCCGCCGGCGACCGCAACTCAGCCTCGATGTCGGCAGGGCGCTGCGCCTGCGGCTCGGCTATCTGATGTTCCACTATGGTTCCCGCAGAGCTGCCCGGTCAATTCCCTCATCAGTATAGTCAAATTCGGTGAAAGCAATGTTGTTTTTTGGGGTCAAAACGGCGGGATTGGGGAGGTGGTTTTGGCAGGCGACGGGCGATCCATCGGTTCGTTCGCACAGATTGGGGGAGGGGGGGGGCGGCGAATTGGAGTGGGCGGCATACACAGGTTGGGGTGGTGGCGACGGGCGAGCCACGTGCTCGCCCCTGCAGAGTTGGTGATGGGAGGAAGAATGGGATTTGCGGAATCGGATGCTAGGCTTGATGGGTCTGTTCTTGTTTCAAAATCAGATCGGTTACGGCCAGAATGGCGATACGCTGCTTGCGATAGAGATCGGCTTCGCTCATGCTCAGGCGGCGGGCGACTTCGCGGACTTTTCGATTTTCGAGAAAACGCATTTGTAGAATGTTGTAAAGGGTCCACTCGGGGCTCATCAGATTGCGTTCGCCTTCGGGCTGGAGCGAATCTATGGCTTCTTTGAGCAGCTTTCGCAGGGCGTTGACCGGCGTCTCTTCTCCATTTTGGATGCGGCTTTGCACCGAGCGCAGCATGATCATATTGCTTTGCGTGATGCCTGAACCACCCCAGTAATGGCGCAAGGCGGCGCGCACTTGCTCAAAGAGCTCGCCGCGATCGGGCAGGGCGTTGATACGCGGCGGAAAAGCGTCGGATTGTCTGTATTCGACCTGCAGGGCGCGCGATCGGGTCATTTGAAATTGGGGCAGCAGTCCTTCCAGCAGGTGATACATTTCCGCTTGGAGGTGCATATCATCAAGGCTGGTTTCCACTCGATTGACATAAGCCTCCAGATAGCCGCCGGGCGCGGTCAATTCAGCGCGGATTTTGGCGTCGTTGTTTAATAATCCCAGCAAGCCGATGGTAAGCGCTTCCTTGCCATTGCCGCCCGCGCGACTGCTGCGCAGCGGTACCAGCGCCATGTCGCCCCAAGTCAGATAGGGATGCTTAATCCGGTCCGCTGGCAGTTGAGACGCCTTTTGAATAACTTCGCCGTCATGCAACAGGCTGTTTTCGTCATAACCGGAGGAACCGACCTGGCTGACAAACTCGGGCTTGGCGCCGGCGAGACTGATGACAAAGGCGGTATCGATGCGCAGGTAATCGCAGATCGATTCGGTCGTCGCCATGATAAGTTGGGAAAGGTCGTTGTGTGTCAGCACACGGTCGCTGAGCGCCTGCAGCTTGGTGATCTGTTCGTCATCTTCGTCGCGGTAGATGAAAAATTTCTCGAAGTAGGGCAGCGCGAGCGAAACAAACCATTGCCACAGCAAGACGGCGGCGACGAGGGCGGGCGGCGTCACCGCTTCGCCGGGCAAGCTGAGAATGCGCGTGGCTTGCGCTGTGAAATTGACCACCGCCAAAGCGATCAGACCAGTGGCGGGACCGCGCAGGAGGAAATCCAGCAACTGTTTTTTGACGAGGCGATCAGGTCTGTCTGAGCCGAAGAAGTATAGCGGATAAGACAAGAAGAAAAGCATCAGGATGATGATGATGTTGGCTGTATTGACGACGAGCAAGCCGAAGAGGGACGACTCGTCGCCAGGCATGAGCAAGACCGAATAGGGGAATATCCCAAGCGCGGGCGTCAAGAAGGCGATCTGCAAATAAGCCATGCGGCGGGCGCTGGCGGGCGTCAGGCAGCGTTTGCGGGCGCGCTGCAGGTTTAAGAAGGCGAAAGCGTTTGCCAGCAAGAAGTAGACCGAGTATAGGCTGAATGCGGGGCCGGCTTGAATGCTGACCGAAACGGGCGCGGCGACAAATTGAATCAACGCATCGGTAAAGGCGGCGGAGAGCAGGAAAGCGGCGCCAAGGACGTAGAGCAGGCGGATCGCCCGTTTGCGCCGCCCGCGAGAGGGCAAGCCGGTGGTGGCGAGCAGGGCGTCAGAGAGGTGATACATGGCCGCCGGGATGAAGGCGATGCCAATCCATTGCAGCCTGGAGGCGATTTCATGCGCGGGATTATCGGGTTCAAGCGAGATGAAGGCGTCGGCGACATAGGCGACGGCGACGCAGGCGAGCACGACCGCCGAAGTCTTCGCGACGCGATTGTTGAGGTTTCGCGTCAGGTTAAACAGCAGAAGGGAAACGGCAATGATGGCGTTGCCGGCGGTCAAGGTCTCGTTGACAGTGAGAAGCAAGGTTGTGAGGATGCTCAAATCTGGTCCCTAGGCGCTGTGGAACTTGATCTTAGTTTAGCAAAAATTGGATATTGCGATGAGGCTCGGCGGTTCCGAGTTCCTCAGGCGAAAAGTGACTGGAAATGTATGGTGCGAGTGGGCGCGTCACCGGCTCGCCCGTAGAAGGTTTTCGCTATTTGAGAGTCTTCACTCACGCGGCAGTCTTAGCAATTGCTGACGCGGAATCAGCTAGATGGACAGGCTGAAGAAGAGGGCGATCTCGCGGTTGGCGAAGTGGTGGTCGTTAAAGCCGCAGAAGCTGAAGCCGAGCGATTTGGCGAAGAGGATGCAGGGAAAATTGGTTGTGGGAATTTCGAACAGGATTTGGCGGAGGCTGTATTCGCTCGCCCAAATGCGCGCGATATGAACCAGCCGTGAACCAAGGCTGCGGCGGCGGCAGGGACGGTCGATTACGATATTTTGCAGATAGGCGACCTGGCTGGTCTCGTCAACGCGCATGGAGACGAAGCCTAGAATGTGGTTGCTGCGCTTGTCTTGCGCGACAACGAAGCAGTGTTGCCAGCGCAGGGTCAGTTCAAGCTGCTGCGGGTCAGTCTCATGCCGCGAAGCCAGCCCGCGCGGAAGGCGCTGCTTGCGGCAGGTGATTTGCACATCGTCGCCGTTTTCTTGCACGGTCATTTGCCAAACATGGTCGCTTTGAAAGTCGCTGTCCAGCGCGAGGCAGTAGGGGATATCGGAGTCTACGCCATCGCGGAACAGCAGTTGAGAGGGGTCGAATCCGGCGGTTTGCATTGTGAGAGGGCGCCCCTAGAATTTTGCTACGCGGCGAGGGAGGCACACGCTCGCCCCTGCAGATTGCATTGTGGCGGGCGACCATATAGGCCGCCCCTACAGTTTGCGTTATCGCGCGGGAGCCAAGGCTCGCGCCTACAGACAGGACGTTATACCTCGTAGAGATAATCCTTGAGGATTACATGGGCTGAGGATTGGCGCAGCCGGTTCAGCGCCTGCGCTTCCAATTGGCGAACGCGCTCGCGGGTGACGCCGATCGTCTGACCGACTTCCTCCAGCGTATACACGCGTCCATCAGCCAGCCCGTAGCGCAAGCGCAAGATTTGCGCCTCGCGGTCGGGCAGCTTGTCCAGCGCCTGCTGCAGCTGCGTGTGCAGCAGATGGGTGGCGACTTCTTCCGATGGCGCTGGGCTGTTGCTGTCTTCGACGAAGTCGCCAAAGGTCGAATCGCCCTCATCGTCAATAGGTGTCTCCAGGCTTACGGGCCGCCGCGAGATCTCCAGCAGGTTTTCCACCTTGTCGGGCGTGGTATCCATGCCAAGCGCCAGTTCGTCGATTTTGGGCTCGCGGCCTAATTCTTGCAGCAGCTGCAGTTGGACGCGGCGCATACGGTTCAGTTGATCGCCCATGTGGACGGGCACGCGAATCGTCCGGCCCTGGTCGGCGACCGCGCGGCTCACGGCTTGCCGGATCCACCAGGTGGCGTAGGTGCTGAATTTGTGGCCGCGCTGATATTCGAATTTGTTGGTGGCGCGAATTAGCCCGATATTGCCTTCTTGAATGAGATCAAGGAAGGGAACGCCGCGGCCGATGTATTTCTTGGCGACGCTGATGACAAGCCGGGCGTTGGCGCGGATCAGGTGTTCCTGCGCCTTTTCTCCGTCCATCATTGTTGCGCGCAAGCTCTGCTCTTCGCTCCAGCTGAGCTCGATCACTTGTGTTTCTTGGCAGTGTTCCAGCTGAACGCGGGCGAACTCGGCAGCCTCCATGCGCTTTGCCAACATGACTTCTTCTTGCGCGGTCAATAGAGGAACGCGTCCCGCTTCTTTCAGGTAGAGGCCGACCACATCGTCGGTATCGAGCGCGGCTTGATAACCGGCATCGGCGGTGAGGTCCTTCTTCAAGACCTGGAGCAGGGCGTCGCGCTCGTCGTGCTCGTCTTCGTCGGCAGTCAGGGTATCGGGATGTGGCTTTGCCGCTTCCGGTTCATCGCCCTCGGCTTGAGCCTCATCCGGCTTGCTCGGCGCGGGAACGACTTCAATCCCGGCTTCAAGCAGGCTGTCCATGAGGTCGTCGAGCAAGGCGACATCGCTTTCAACATCCGGCATCAGCTCGAGGATGTCGCCATAGGTGACAAAGCCCTGCGTGTTTGACTTTACTATTAGCTGCTTTTGCAATTCTTCGCGCCGCGTCAAATTGCTAACCTTGTCCAATACCGCTACCACAGACATGCCTTTCCACCGCTAGTGGTCAATTGACTGACGCCCGTTGAGACACAATCTAAACCGAATCCCATTTTCGGGCAAATGAGACCGCGCCAGGGAATCTCGAATGTCCAACTGCCGCCATTCACTATTATATACAGTCGCCAGCGGCGCTGGTCTTGCTCCCAGTCACCTGTCGGTCGCTTGAAATAATCAGGTTAATCCGACAGCGTGACCTGTGTTTCGCCTATGCAAGCAACAATTTAACTTGTATTTGATTGCTTGTCAAGTTTTTCACAAAGTTGTTCCTGAATTTCGCGATATTCGATTTGCCGCTTGCCCGGCGCCAGGCGGGGCGCCCCAGAATCTTCGTACAGGTTGCACAAGGGAAATGCAATTTTGCATAGAAATGCCGCCACACGTTGACTAACTGTCTTGCTGAAATTACAATCTGTTTCGAATAAAGATGGGTGTTGTTATGTTGGCCGACGCATTTTCCGCAAACGAAATCGAAAGGCGCCGCCGCAGCGCTGGGGTCGGGTTCTGCGCGCGCGGTTTGCATTTGTGACGAGACGTCCATTCATGCGCAGCGACATGCCCTGATCTCGAGACAAGGTCAGGGCGTTTTCTTTTATTTGACCGAGCGTCGCGGGCGACGCGTCACGACAATGGAGAGGATGATGATAAGCAAGATTCGCGCAGGTGTCTATGGCGGCTCTGGTTATGCGGGGCTTGACTTGGTTGAGATCCTTTCGCGCCATCCGCAGGTTGATTTGGCATTCGCCACATCGAACACTTATGCCGGCGATGAGGCGCCGGGTACCGGGTTGCGGTATGTGCCCGCCGATGCCGCTTTGCTCGAGGGGGTTGATGTGATCTTGCTGGCTTTGCCGCACAGGACCTCGGCGAAGACGGCGAAGATTGGCATTGAAGCGGGCGTCAAGGTGGTGGATTTGTCTGCTGATCTGCGAATCGATACGCCGGAAGCTTATGAGCGCTCGTACGACAGCCCGCATCCGCACCCGGAATTGCTGCCGACGCCATACGGATTGCCGGAAATCAATCGCGAGAAGATTGTGGGCGCTGATGTGGTGGCGACGCCTGGCTGCTACCCGACGACTACCTTGCTGGGCATTTATCCTTTGCTGGCAACCGGGGCGCTTTGCGCTGACGCGCCCGTCATCGTGGATGCCAAATCTGGTGTGACGGGCGCAGGGCGGAAGCCGTCGCTGACGACGCATTTCGCCGAGGTTTTCGGCAATCTCATTCCGTACAAGACGGGGCGCGCGCATCGGCACATCGGCGAGATGGAGCAGGAAGCGCATAAGATCAGCGAAAGGATCGGACCCATTATATTCTGCCCGCATCTTTTGCCGGTCGACCGCGGGTTGATGTCGAGCATTTATGTCACGCTAAACGAGAGCTTGGAGAGCGATCAGCTGCAGGACCTGTACGCCGAGATGTATGGCGGGGAAGCGCTGGTGGATGTCTTGCCCTTGGGCGAACAGGCGACGCTGCGGCACGCGGTGAAGACGAACAGGTGCGTCATCAGCATCACGCCTGTTTTGCCGCGCCACGCGCATATCACCAGTGTGACGGACAATCTGCGCAAGGGCGCCGCGAGCCAGGCGGTGCAGAATATGAATTTGATGTTCGGGCTGGATGAGACAACGGGGTTGATTTAGTGCCGAAGGCTGTCAGCGTGGTGAAGGTCTCGGGCCATTGCCTGGACGACCCGGAACTGATCAAGCAATTCGCGAGCGTCGTGGCGCAGTCGGACGAGCGCTTGGTGATCGTGCACGGCGGGGGCCTGGAGATCTCGCAGCTGCAGCGGAGGCTGGGGATAAAACCGAGGTATGTTGATGGCTTGCGGGTGACGGACGCGGATTCGCTGGCGCTGGTGGAGATGGTGTTATGCGGCAGCGTCAACAAGCGACTTGTGCGATACTTGCTGGCGGCGGGCGTGGACGCGCAGGGCATGTCGGGCGTCGATCGCGGTTTGGTGCGGGCGCGCAAGATGCGGCATGAGGCGCTGGACATGGCCTTTACCGGCGAGGTGGCATCGGTGCGGGGCGAGGTTATCAACGAATTGCTCGAGCGCGGGGCGACGCCGGTGGTCGCGCCCGTCAGCGTGGGCGAGGGCAGCAATTTCAATCTCAATGCCGATCCAGTTGCCGGGGCAATTGCGTCCGCGATTGGCGCGCGGAGCGTGATCTTTATTTCGAATGTCCCCGGGGTGCTGGCGGACGGACAGTTGGTTGCCTGTCTAACGAGGCCGCAGGCGCTTGAATTGATTGAGCGCGGGGTGATACATGGCGGCATGATACCCAAGGTGGAAAGCGCATTGGATGTGCTATCATCGGGTGTGCCGCAGGCGGTGATCACCGATTTGGCTGGCTGGGCGAATCGCGGCGGCACAACCTTTATTGCAACTGACGCGGAATCGAGAGTTAGCGAGGGAAAATGTCAATAACAGCGGATGTCATTGAGAAGGACAAGCAGTTTAGCGTGCCGGTGGCGGGGCGGCCGGATTTTGTGTTGGAGCGGGGCGAAGGCGTGACGGTCTATGATACCGATGGCAAAGCCTATACCGATTGGGTAGCGGGCATCGCTGTCAACTCGCTGGGATATGGCGACCGGGAGTTGATGGATGTGATCGCCCGGCAGATGAGCACCGGCTTGGTTCATGTTAGTGGTTTGTATCATACGCGGGCATTGACCGATTTAGCCGAATTGCTCTGCGCCAATTCATTTGCCGACAAGGTTTACTTCTGCAACAGCGGGGCGGAAGCCAACGAAGGCGCGTTGAAGTTCGCGCGCAAACTGGCATACGTCAACGGCCGCAAAAACAAGATGAATGTGGTCAGTTTCAGCAAAGCCTTCCACGGCCGCACGTTGGGCGCGCTGTCGGTTACGCCGACGGAAAAGTATCAAGCGCCATTCAAGCCGATGGTGCCGGGCGCGCTTGTGGGCGAGTTCGATGATATCGAGAGCGCGAAAGCCTTGATCGATCAGGATACGGCTGCGGTGATCGTCGAGCCGATTCAAGGCGAAGGCGGCATCAATCTGGCGAGCGCCGAATTCTTGCGGGCGCTGCGCCAGCTCTGTGATGAGCAAGACGCGGTTCTGATTTTCGATGAGATTCAATGTGGCTTGGGGCGGACGGGCGATCTCTGGGCGCATACTTGCAGTGGCGTGACGCCCGATATTATGACCCTGGCCAAGCCGCTGGCTGGCGGGCTGCCGATCGGCGCGATTCTGGTCACCGATGAAGTGGCGGGCGCGATGCAGCCGGGCGACCACGGCTCGACTTTCTCCGGCGGCGCGGTGGTCATGCGGGCGGGCGAGATGGTTGTGAAGCGCGTGCTCAGCCCCGGTTTCCTGGAGCATGTGCGGGAAACAGGCGAGTATTTGCTGGAGCGGCTGGCGGAAATCAACAGTCCGCATATCACTGATGTGCGGGGCCGGGGATTGATGGCGGCGATTGAATTGAGCATCCCCCCGGGCGACATTGTGGCGCAGGGTTATGAGCATGGCTTGCTGCTGGTGAACTCGGGACCCGACGCCATCCGTTTTATTCCGCCGCTGATCGTCGAAAAGCGGCATGTCGACGAGCTGATCGAAAAGCTGACGCTGATCCTGGAGGGCATAGATGTCGAAGGTTAGCTCGACGGTTGAGTCAGTACGCGGTTTCCAGGTCGCCGGCGTCCATGCCGGTTTGAAGAAAGACGGGGCGCTGGATTTCTCGCTGGTGGTCAGCGAAGTCGATTGCGCTGCGGCTGGCGTCTTCACGCGGAACAAGGTTAAGGCGGCGCCGGTATTGCTCGATATGCAGCGATTGGAAGAGAACCCGCAGTCGATACGGGCGGTGGCCTCTAATACCATCAGCGCGAACGCGTGTACGGGCGCAATAGGCTTGAAGAACGCGCGGGCGACCGCCAACCTGGTCGCGGATGCGCTTTCGGTTGTATCGGAGCAGGTGTTGGTGATGTCCACCGGCGTCATCGGCACGCATTTGCCGATGGAAAAAATTGCGCGCGGCGTTGAGTTGGCGAGCGCGAGTCTGGGCTCGGATTGGCGCGCGGCGGCGGCCGGCATCATGACGACCGACACGCGCCCGAAGCTCGGGTCGATAAGGGTGGACACTGCCGCTGGCAGCTACACGATTGCGGGCATGGTGAAGGGGGCGGGCATGATCGCGCCGAATATGGCGACGATGCTAAGCGTGCTGGTTACCGATGCCGAAGCGCAACTGCTCGACTTAAATTCATCGCTATCGGCGGCGGCGCGGCAGAGCTACAACCGGATTGTTGTTGACGGCGATACCAGCACCAACGATACGGTTTTGCTGCTGGCCAATGGGATGAGCGGCGTGACGGTCTCAAGCGTGGAGGAGCTTGAGGCGTTTCAAGACGCGTTAAACGCGCTCACGCGATATTTGGCGCAGGAGGTGGTGCGCGATGGCGAGGGGGTGACGAAATTCATCACGCTCAAGATTGTGAACGCCGAATCGGAAGCGGATGCGGAGCGGATCGGGCAGACGATTGGCGCGTCGGTCTTGACGAAGTCGGCTTTCTACGGCAGCGATGCCAATTGGGGGCGGATTATGGCGGCGGCGGGTCGCGCGGATGTGCCACTGGAGCCGGACAGCGCGTCGCTTTGGGTGGCGGCGGGTGAGTCGGTCTCAAGCGATGCGCCGGGCTTGCAGATATTCAGTGGGGGCATGCCGACTGATTATCGCGAAGAAGACGCGGCCGCGATCATGGCGGAAGCGTCGATCGCGTTTACGTTGGATTGCGGCATGGGCGCTGGGGACGCGACGATTTGGACCTGCGATATCAGCCACGACTACATCTCGATCAACGGGGATTATCGCTCATAGGGGGCCTAGGGCGGGCAGTGTATTCTTGTATGCTGAAAGAGCGAGGACCTTCACCACCGAGTGCACCGAGAAAATAGAGTGCACCGAGAATCGTAAGTGAAATATGCCTGTTTCGCGGTAGACACCGTTAAGTTACACAGCCTTTCGATTATTTAGGCTGAATTTTATGGGCAATTATTCTCATTAGGTTCTTGGAATTGCTGGAATGACACATTGACGAGGTTGGTCGGGTTATGAATGCGGTGTTGGCGCTGGAGGATGGGCGGGTCTTCCCGGGCGAGGGCTTTGGGGCGGAAGGCGTTTCCACCGGCGAGATTGTCTTCAACACATCGATGACGGGTTATCAGGAGATTCTGACCGACCCGTCGTATCATCGTCAGATCGTCACCATGACCGTGCCACATGTCGGCAACACTGGCGTCAACCTGGAAGATCCGGAATCGGGCAAGGTTTGGGTCGCCGGATTCGTTGTGCGATCGCTAAGCCCGATCGTCAGCAACTGGCGCAATCGCGGCGACCTCGGCAGCTATCTAAAGGACAGCGGCATCATTGGCGTATCGGCGGTGGCGACGCGTGCGCTTGTGCGTCATATCCGCGAGATTGGCGTGATGCGGGCGGCGGTTGCGCATGGACGAGAAGCGGACGATGCCGATGGGCTGATTGATATGGCGCGGGCGTCGCTGGATATGACGGGCGCGAATTTGGTTGATGATGTAACGGCGCAGGAAGCCTACGACTGGGACGAGGGCAGCGACGCGCAATGGTACGGTGATCATCGCGAGGCGGCGGAGCGTCCGCTCGTTGTGGCTTATGATTATGGCATCAAGCGGAATATCCTGCGGATGATGACCGACCGCGGCTTGCGCGTCAGGGTGGTGCCAGCCTGGACGGCGCCGGCGGATGTGCTCGATATGAAGCCGGCGGGCCTCTTCCTGAGCAATGGGCCCGGTGACCCGGCGGCGGTCGACTACGCCATTGCCAACGTGAAATCGCTGCTGGGCGCGGCGCCGATTTTTGGCATCTGCCTCGGTCATCAGATCCTGGCATTGGCGCTGGGCGGCGAAACGGAAAAGATGCGTTTTGGGCACCGGGGCGGCAATCAGCCGGTGAAACACCTCGCGAGCGGCGAAGTGGAGATCGCGACGCACAATCACGGCTTCGCGGTTTCGGCGGGCAGCGGCTTAAAGGGCGGCGAGGTGACGCACGTCAACTTGAACGATGACACGGTCGCCGGCTTGCGTCACCGGGAGTTGCGCGCCTTCAGCGTGCAGTATCATCCGGAGGCGTCGCCGGGGCCGCATGATTCGTTTTATCTATTTGATGAGTTTGTTGCGGCGGTTCGCGGCGAGCGGCGATCTTATTGAGAATATTATGCGCGAGTGGACGAGCGACGGGCTCGCCCGTACACGCGTTTGGGCGACGCTGACCGCCAACACAGGAATTGTTGATTAAATTAGACGCTCTATAGAAGGATATTCATGCCCAAGCGAACAGACATTGAGCGCATCATGATTATCGGCTCGGGTCCGATCGTCATCGGCCAGGCTTGCGAGTTCGATTACAGCGGCGTGCAAGCTTGCAAGGCGCTGAAGGCGCAGGGCTATCACGTCATTCTCGTCAATTCCAATCCGGCGACGATCATGACTGACCCGCAATTCGCCGATGCGACTTATGTCGAACCGCTGACGCCGGATATTTGCGAGAAGATCATCGCGCAGGAGGCGCCTGATGCCTTGCTGCCGACGGTGGGTGGCCAGACGGCGCTCAATCTGGCGGTGGCGCTGAAGGAATCGGGCGCGCTGGATCGCCATGGCGTCGAACTGATCGGCGCCACCTTGAGCAGCATTCAATTGGCGGAAGACCGGCAACTCTTCAATGACACCATGCGAGAAATTGGTCTTAAGGTGCCGGACAGCAAAGTGGTCGCCTGTGTAGATGATGCGCTCGCTTTCGCCGATGAGATCGGTTATCCGATTTTGATTCGACCGTCATTCACGATGGGCGGCGCTGGCGGCGGCGTCGCTTACGACAGCGAGGAATTGCGGCGGGTCGCGGCTAACGGCATTCATCAGAGCCCGGTGGGCGAGGTGCTGGTCGACAGGAGTCTGCTCGGCTGGAAGGAATACGAGCTTGAGTTGATGCGGGACGCGCGCGGCAATTTTGTAGTCGTTTGCTCGATTGAGAACCTGGATCCGATGGGTGTGCATACGGGCGACAGCATCACGATCGCGCCAGCGCAGACCTTGACGGACAAGGAGGTTCAGCGGCTGCGGAATATGTCGCGGAAGATATTCGACCGCGTCGGCATCAGCACCGGCGGGGCGAATGTGCAATTCGCGATTAATCCTGAGGATGGCGAAGTTTATGTGATTGAGATGAATCCGCGGGTTTCGCGCTCATCGGCGCTGGCGAGCAAGGCGACCGGCTTCCCCATCGCCAAGATTGCGGCGCTGGTTGCGGTTGGATTCACGCTGGATGAGATTCCCAACGATATCACCTTGGAGACGCCCGCCAGTTTCGAGCCGTCGCTGGATTATATCGTCGTCAAGATTCCGCGCTGGGATTTCAAGAAGTTCGCCGGCGCCGATCCGGTGCTGGGACCGCAGATGAAGGCGGTTGGGGAAGTCATGGCGATTGGCCGCACCTTCGCGGAAGCGCTGCAGAAAGGCGTGCGCTCGCTGGATATCGGCATGGATGGATTTGGCAGCCAGGTCGATGATGATTTATCGCCCGAAGTGCTGAGTGTGCCGACGGCGCAGCGTCTGTTTCAAGTGGCCAGTTTAATCGCGAAGGGTATTGGCTTCGAGGAAATCGTGGCGCAGACGCATTTTGACCCCTGGTTCGTGCAGCAGATGAGCGCGCTGATGGGGATTCACCATACGGTCGCGGATAAAGCTTTGCGGCTGGACGATCTGGATGCGGCGGATTTGCGGCGGCTGAAGCAGTCCGGTTTCAGCGACGCGTATATCGGGGACCTGGTTGGCGTGGACGGGTTGGCGGTGCGCGAACAGCGCAAGCGGCTCGGCGTCGAGGCGAATTTCTACCGCGTTGATACCTGCGCGGCCGAGTTTGAAGCGATGACGCCGTATCTCTATTCAACTTACGAGATGGAAGACGAGGCTGCGCCGAGCGATGCGCCCAAGGTGATGATCCTCGGCGGCGGGCCCAACCGGATCGGACAAGGCATTGAGTTTGATTATTGCTGTGTGCATGCTTGTTTCGCCTTGAAGGAATCGGGTTACGAGACCATCATGGTCAACTGCAATCCGGAGACGGTCAGCACTGATTATGACACGGCTGATCGGCTGTATTTTGAGCCGCTGACCGCTGAGGATGTGATGAACATCGTCGACCGGGAAAAGCCCGATGGCGTGCTGGCGCAATTCGGGGGGCAGACGCCGCTCAATATCGCGCGCGATCTGGAGCGCATGGGGGCGCCGATTTGGGGGACGCCGGTTGATACGATTGATCTGGCGGAAGACCGCGAGCGCTTCAACGCTTTGATGCGGCGGCTGAATATCGCGCAGCCGGCCGGCGCGACGATCATGAATCGGCACGAAGCGGCTGCGGCGGCTTCCGCCATCGGCTACCCGGTGCTGGTGCGCCCGAGTTATGTTTTAGGCGGACGCGGCATGGCTATCGTTTTTGATGAAGGGCAGCTGCTGGATTGGCTGGATGCCAATGTCGATTGGGGCGGGCATCCGGTATTGATTGATCAGTTCCTGGATGATGCCTATGAAGTCGATGTCGATGCGCTCTGCGACGGCAGGGACGTGACTATCGGCGGCATCATGCAGCATATTGAACAAGCCGGCGTGCATAGTGGGGATTCGGCTTGTGTTGTGCCGCCGTACAGGATCAGCTATTTTCACCTGGATATCATTCGCGATCACACGCGGCGGATCGGTCTGGCGCTTGGCGTAAAGGGTTTGTTCAACATTCAGTTTGCGGTCAAGGATGACGAGGTCTACGTCTTGGAAGTCAATCCGCGGGCGAGCCGGACGGTGCCATTTATCAGCAAGGCGACGGGTCATCCGCTGGCGCGATATGCGGCGCAGATCGCAGCCGGGGCGACGCTCGCGGGGCTGGGATTTCTATCGGAGCCGGCGGTGACCGGTTTTTTCGTCAAAGAAGCGGTGTTTCCCTTTCAGAAGTTTCCGGGTGTCGACACGCGGCTGGGTCCGGAGATGCGCTCCACCGGCGAAGTGATGGGGCATGCGTCGAGCTTCGGCCACGCCTTTATCAAGTCTCAAGCCTCAGCGGGTGTGTCGTTGCCGGAGAGCGGCCGGGTGTTCATCAGCGTCAACGACTTCGACAAAGCGGCAGTGGCGAAGATCGCGCGCGACTTGGAGAAGCTCGGTTTTGAAATTATCGCCACCGATGGCACGGCGGGCTGGCTCAAGCAGACGGGCATCAAGACGGGGCGCATCAACAAGCTTTCGCAGGGCAGCCCGCATATCCTTGACGCCATGCAAGAGGGGCAGGTCGGTCTCCTCATCAATACGCCGCGGGGCAGCCAGGCGCATGCCGAAGGCGTCACCATCCGCAGCCAGGCTTATGCGCTGGGGATCCCAATCATTACGACGATGAGCGCGGCGGCGGCCGCGGTGCAAGGCATCAAGCGCATGCGCGAGCGACCGCTGAGCGTGCGCAGTTTGCAGTCGCATTACGGGGCGGTGCTGTAAAGAAACGTTGGCGAGGGCGAGCGAATGGCGCTGGCATACGAGAAGCATCTCGAAGAAATCCTCATTGATGAAGCCACATTGCAGAGCCGGATCGCGCAACTGGGCGCGCAGATCAATCTGGATTATGCCGGCTGCAGCGATCTGCTGCTGCTCTGCATATTAAAAGGCGGCGTGATGTTCTTGTCGGATTTGTCGCGCCATGTCAATGTGCCGCACGTCATTGACTTTATGGCGGCGAGCAGTTATGGCTTTGGCGCTCGACAGTCGGCTGGTTCGGTGCGCATCGACATGGACATGCGCATGGATGTGAAGGACAAGCACGTGCTGGTTGTCGAGGACATCATCGACAGCGGTTATACCTTGGCTTTTGTCTTGAAGACCTTGCGCAATCGCGAGCCAGCCAGCCTGAAACTCTGCGCGCTGCTCAACAAACAGTCGCGCCGCGAAGTCGATATTGATGTGGATTACATCGGATTCAATATCGAGAATAAGTTTGTCTTCGGCTACGGACTCGATCTTGACGAGCGCTTCCGCAATCTTCGCTTCGTCGGCGTGGCGAGGGCGGATGCGCTAGCGGATGAATGACCCCGTCATCAGATTGCCGTGGCCCGCTTTCGTCTACGAGCTCGCTGAACTGATCAAATCCATTTCCGATGCGCCGCCGCTGTATCTGGTCGGGGGCGCGGTGCGCGATGCTTATTTGCGGCGGGCGATAGGCGATATTGATGTGGCGGTCGATGGCGATGCCATCATGTTAGCGCGCCTCGTCGCCGATGCCTGGAAGGCTGACATTTACATCATGGATCGCGAGCGTGATGTGGCGCGGGTGTTCGTCAGCCGTGACGACCGCGCTTTCACGATTGACTTCGCCAAGTTCCGCGGCGCGACACTGGCGGACGACCTGCGCGATCGCGACTTCACCGTGAACGCGATGGCGGCTGATCTGCTTGGCGATCCGGGCGTCCTGATTGATCCGCTCGAGGGCTTGGCTGACCTGCGCATGAAGATTCTGCGCCGCTGCTCGCCGCGCTCGATCGCGAATGATCCGCTACGGGTCTTGAGAGCGGTCAGGCTGAGCGCGCAATTTGAGCTGAAGATTCACCCGCTCACGGCGAAAGATATGCGAGGAGCCGTCGGCAAGTTGCGAATGTCGTCGCCGGAACGCGTCCGTGATGAGTTTTTCAAGCTGCTGGGGCTGGAGCAGGCGGCGCGCGGGCTGCGCGTTCTGGCGCATATAGGCGCGCTGGGGCAGGCGCTTCCTCTTGAGAGCGGCGAGTTGGATGCTGCTCTGGCTGTGGTTGAGCGCATGAGGGCGATACTCACTGCCATCAGCAGCCGGCGAACGGACAATACGGCGGCGGCTTTTGATCTAGGCATGTTGGTCATTCAGCTGGACCGATTTCGCCCGTCGCTGCAAGCGCATCTCGATCAGGTTTACGGCAACGGTCGCAGCCATGCGCAGTTGCTGATGCTGGCGGCATTGCTTCATCAGGATGGCGCGAGGACGTTGCAGGGGCGCGACAGGGTTTCGTCTCGGCGGGCTGAGGCGGCTGCGCGTTCTCTGCGATTGACTAAAGATGAGAGACGAAAACTCCCAGCGGCGGTAGCCAATTGCGGCGTCATTCTTGAGCGCATAAACTGGACGGCGCTGGACCTGCACCGCTTCTGGCATCGGCTGAAGGAGAGCGGGATTGACGCCATCCTGCTGGGCGCGGCGATTGTGCTGGGCACGGAGGGCAGTCGGCTCCAGCAGGCGGAATGGCTGAGAACTGTCGAGGGGACAAGGCGTCTGCTTGATGCCTACTTCAACCGTTACGATGAGATCGTGAATCCGGAGCCCTTGCTTGACGGCAGGGATGTACAGGACTTGCTGGGCATCGGTTCAGGACCAAAGGTCGGGGGCGTTTTGACGGCTTTACGCGAGGCGCAAGCGACGGGCGAGATCAGGTCAATTGAGGAAGCGCGCGAGTTTGCCTTGCGGTGGGCGGGAGGGGGTAGGTAAGCGCCATTGGCGGGTGTTGTACATGCAATTTTCACCGCAGCGACAAGAGAGGATTCAGAGAACACAGAAGTAGAACAAAGTAAGTAATTCGAAAAGGGCGATGCTAATCTGATTGGAGAGCTGTAGGGGCGAGACTTGTCTCGCCCACTATGTCGCTATTGTACATGTGGGCGACTCAAGAGTCGCCCCTACCACGTTCCTTCATTTTGTTGCATCACTTTATTGGACTTACTGAGATTTTTTGGTGCGGCGTGTTAATGACTTCAAGAATTAGCGCCGCGCCGGAAATGTTCATTCTTGCCCGGCGCCCGCAGTTGCGCGAAACTGGAAAAAGAGCAGCAGTGTGCGCCCGTATTTGCGCTGTTGGATCGCTTCGAGATGGGCGAAGGTCGGCAGCGCAGCGTATTCATGCGGATCGATCTGAACGATGACGCGGCTGTCGGGCAAGCGCCAGGTAAGGTTCGCATCGAAAGCCGCGAGGGTTTTGAGCCAGATGCCATGGTATTGAGGCGGCGCCACGTAAATGAAGTGATAGTGCCGATCGGGGCGGCGAGCGATCAAGTCAAAGGCGTCGCGTCTTGTCACGCGGGCTCTCGCCCCGAGGCCGGTTATGCCAAGATTCTGATGGATGGTTTTGACCGCGCGCCGGTCCAGCTCATTGAAGCGGGCGAAGGTGGCGCCGCGGCTCAGCGCTTCAATGCCGACGCTGCCGGTGCCGGCGAAGAGATCAAGGAAGTTCGCTTTGGGGATGTCGCTGCCAATGATATTGAACAGCGCCTCTTTCACCCGGTCCATTATCGGGCGTGTGCCCTCGCCGGGCACGGGTTTCAGTTTCATGCCGCGGGCAGTGCCAGCGATAACGCGCAGGGACACCGTTAGTCCTATCGCTCAAGCATTAGGCGTTTGGCGCTAGAATTGGAGACGCGCGCCGCGGTTGCGCCGCCGGATCGCGCCCGTGCGACAGCGTGCTTATGGCGTAGCGCCGCCAACATCCTCGATGCGCTGCTTGAGCATTCTTGTCAGCATCATATAACGATCATCGAAGCTGGATTCGAGGTCGTTAGCGCCGTGCTGTCCTTCCGCGTGGGAGGTCACCCGCACCGCCGAAAGCGCCTGCTCGGTGATCGAGAGCGCCTGCTGAAAAGAAGCGGCGGCGGCGGTCATATCGCCATTGGCTTTGTAGGTCAAGCCCATCCCGTAGTGGGCGTCAACGCTTTCCGGGCTGGAGGCGATCACCTCTTTGAAGAGCCGCAGCGCGCCCGGGTTATCGCCATCGCGGTGCAACCGCCAGGCTCTGCCAATCTTCTCGGCTGAGGGTAAGGTAGACATGCGTTTTCCTTCCGGTAATCAAATGAGCGTCTTGAAATCGCTAGCGGCGACATTAGGGCAGGCGGGAATTCAACTGTATTTTACCGAAAAGTCCTTGTTCCGCTAGCGACATAAGTTGGAGGGGGCGGTAGATTTGCGTGTAAGCGGATGTGCCGAACGCTGGGCAGATATTTGCACCGCAGAAGACGGGAGGCAACACAGAAATAGAACAAAGTAAGTAATGAGAAAAGGTCGATCAGATATGGACGGACAAATCGTAATCGAAAACTGTAGGGGCGTTTCGCTGAAACGCCCGAAAAGCAACGCATGAGCACATCAGCGGACAGAAAATATGCCGACGGGCGGCTCAGCGTGCCGCCCCTACAGCACACGCATTTTTTCGCACGACTAACTTGGAACTACTGAGGCAACACAGAGGCTGTGCGGCGGCGGCGAAAAATACAGTACGGAACAAGCCTTGTAGGGGCGTTTCAGCGCCGCGCGCAGACACAGCGGGTCAAACGACCCTACAGCATTCGATTAAACTGTGGCCGAGACCTATGCGAAACGCGCCTTTTCTTAGTAATTCGATATCGATCTTTTGCCTCTGCCTATGACTTTTAGTTGCGGACAGGCTCTACAGATTCCGAGTATAAAAATCACCGTCATCATTTGCATTCCAGCTTGTATCTACTGAGGACACGGAGGCAGCGCGATCGGGACTCTTGGCTTCATAGTGGGATAGCGTCTTGTTGGCTATTTTGCCTGGTGATATGCTTCGTTTGTTTGCAAGCTAAATCTTGATACGTTATGCGGATTCGACTGGCGGAAGCATCGGACATGCGCGCCGCCGCCCAGCTTTGGTTTGATCGCGTTACTTTGCTGCAGCAGACTGACCCGGGCATTCAGCTTCTGCCTGATGCGCGGGCGCAATGGTCCGCCGCCGCCGCGAGCTGGATTAGCGATGAGCGTACGCGGTTTCTGGTGGCGGAAGATAAGGGGCGGCTGATAGGTTTCAGCGTCGTGCGCATTGCCGCTGGACGCCCGGGCTTAAAGCCGCCATGCCGGGGCATCATGCTTGAGATGGCGCTGGACTTGCATGAAACGCATCGCGGCTTGAGCGAGCAATTGCTGGAGCGGGTGAAGCGCTGGCTGGCGGAGATGGGCGCGACCCAACTTGAGATTGAGGCGCCGGCGCGCTATCAGGTGGAAGCGGCATACTGGCGCGCGCAGGGTGGCGTTCCGCGTGCTGAAAGGCTGGTGCTGCCTTTATGATTCGGCTGGCGGAAGTGAAGGATGCCGAGCGCATCGGCGAATTATGGGCGGAGATGGCGCGCTACCACGCGGCGATTGATCCGCAGACGTTTCGGCCGGCGGCGAAGGGCGCCGAATTGTATGCGCGCAGCATCTTGGATCGGCTGTCTGATGACGATGCGCGCGTGCTTGTGGCTGAGATTGATGGCGTGGTTGTCGGCTACGTCAATGGCATCATCGCCGATATCACAACAGAAATGTTTCTGCCGCTGCGCTGCGGCTTGTTGGCGGATATTTACCTGGAAGCGGATTTTCGCCGGCGCGGTTTGGGTCTACAGTTGGTCGAACGCTTGACGCTTTGGTTTCGCTCGCGCGGGGCGCTTCACTTTGAATGGCACGTCAGCGCTGGAAACCGCGAGGCGCTGGCGTTTTGGAAGGCGATTGGCGGCGAAACCACGATGCTGCGGATGCGAGCGTCGATACCGGAGGTGGATGGATGACGGATCTGCTTTACTTAAAAGACAGCTATTTGAAGGCGTTTGAGGCGACGGTCGTTGGGCATGATGTTGAGCGGAACGGCGTACTGCTCGACCGTTCCGCATTTTATCCCGGGGGCGGCGGGCAACTGCCCGATCAGGGCGCGTTATGGCAAGGAGACACGCAATTTCGCGTTAGCAAAACGCGGCGGGGCAACAGGCATGTTATTGATGGCGAGTTGCCCGGGATTGGCAGCTGTGTGCGGGGCGAGCTTGATTGGGATCGGCGTTACAAGATCATGCGCACGCATACGGCGATGCATATCCTGTGCGGCGTGATCTGGCGCGATTATCAGGCGAGCGTCACCGGCGGCAATATGGATATCCTCAGCGGGCGGATGGATTTCGAGTTTGAACGGCTGGCGCCGGAAGTGATCGCGGAGATTGAAAGGAAGATCAATCTTGAAGTTGAGGCGGCGCGCGCCGTCAAGATCGAGCTCCTCCCGCGCGAAACGGCTTTTGAGATACCGGATCTGATTCGCACCAAAATCAATCTTCTGCCGGAGAACATTCAAGTGGTGCGGACGGTTGAGATCGTTGGTTTGGATCTGCAGGCGGATGGCGGCACGCATGTCGCCAACACGAGCGAAGTTGGCGCGATTAAGATCAGCAAGTACAAGAGCAAGGGCGGCATCAACAAACGGCTTTATGTGGAGCTCGCGGATTGATGCGTTATTTGCACCCGGTCCAGGCTCATGAGCGCTTTGTGGCGAGCGGATGTTATCGTTTTTCCAAGAATGGGGAGGCGCTGGCGAAGACGGAATCCTGGACGATGCACGCGCATCCGGATGGGGAGCGATTTGTTCGCGTTGATGTAGACGCGCGGCAGGAAGAAGGCAAGTCGATTCTTGCTGAAGCGCTGCTGGACCGGGATCGGGCTTGCGTTCGCTTCGACGTCCGCTATGAGAACGACAGGTTTGAAGGCGGAATTAAGAAGCTCCGCGCGACCTACCAACGGGCGGACGGAAGCCTGCGGATCGGCTACAGTGTGAATGAAGGCGAGCGCAAGTACCGCGAGCTTGGGCTGCCGGACGAGGCTTTGCTGGACATACCGCTGCTGGTTTTTCGTGGCGGCGTGATTAAGGCGATGGCGGCGCGGGCTGGCGGCGGGCTGTCCATTTATGTGCCCATGTTTGAGCACGCGCAGCTATGCCCCGGTGTATTGCAGCAGGTCGAGTCGCTGATTGAGCGGGCCGGCGAAGATGTTTTGTCTTTGGGCAATCGCGTCATATCAGCCAGCCGTTATCGTTACCGCGACCGGGCGATGATGTACTGGATAGACCAGCATGACCTGATTGTTAAGCGGTTAAACAGCTTCAAGCAGCATGAGATTGCGGTGACAATCAGCAATTATGCGGCGCCGGTATCGTAGCGTGATGACGGGGATGGGAAATGGTCGCAATCCTACCCCATCCCCCGGCCCCTTCCCCAGCGAGCTAGAGAAGGGGACTTTACTGAGCGGGATAGTATTTCGCATAACTAACTTGGCACTGTTAGGGCGCGCATCATGATAAAGCGATTGCAGATATTCTTGGGTCCGCGCCGCTTTCGCGCCTTGTTGGCGCTGCTGGGCGCGACCGGGCTCGCCAGCCTGGCATTAAGCGTATTAGGCGAGGCTTCGCCCCTGGCCACAGCCGCCCAGTCCCTGCTGCTGGTGGCTTTTCTGCTCGGCTCGCTGATCCTATTTCTCGGACGGCTGCCGCGTGAAGAGCGCCTTCGCTGGCTCGCAATCATTTTGCCTTCGGCGCTAGCGATCGTTATCGGCTCGGTCGCGCTGCCGCATTTAACCGGTTTGTTCCTCGGGGCGGGCATGGGCTGGATCGTCGCCGGCATCTTTATCTTTGGCGACCCGCGGGGGCCACAGAATTATCGCGCCGCGGTCAAGGCGATGCGCAAGCGCGATTATCAGGCCGCAATTACCAGCATGACAGCCGAGATACGACAAAAGCCGCAGCAGCCTGAGCATTTTCGATTTCGCGCCGAGCTGCATCGGCTGGCGGGCGATCTCAAATCGGCGCGGGCGGATTATCAGCGTATGGCGGCGCTCGATCCGCGGTCGGCTGTGGCTTTCAACGGCTTGGCTGAAGTCGAATTGCAGGCGCGCCGGTTTGAAGACGCGCGGCGGGCTGCGCTCAAGGCGCATGAGCTGGCGCCTGATGAGTGGGTGGCGGCTTATAATCTCGGTATGATAGAAGAGAGGTTAAATCAAGACGACGCGGCATTGCGCCATCTCAACGATGCGCTAACGCTGAAGATACCAGATTCTCGACATCGGCTGTTGGCGCATCTATACTTATGGCGAATCTACCAGCGCCGCGCTGATCTTGAATCGGCAAAGGCGGCGCTGGCCGCGCTAAAACGCGAGAAAGCCGGTCTGGAAGAATGGCAGGTCATTATGAGCGCC
The DNA here is from genome assembly GCA_022820125.1 of Anaerolineae bacterium. Classification (GTDB taxonomy): domain Bacteria; phylum Chloroflexota; class Anaerolineae; order Aggregatilineales; family Phototrophicaceae; genus UBA6055. The sequence goes on from JAJEGA010000057.1 coordinate 40,371, forward strand.
GATGAAGCTGAGGCGCTGCGCGCTGTATTGAGCGCCGATATTAAAGAGGCGAGCCGTCTAATCACGGACGGAGAGGCGCATGCACCGGGGTAATTGGAGAACAGACATGTCTCTGCGCCGCCTGCTGGGCTGGATAGCGGTGCTGGTCTCGGTTGCGCTGGCGGCACTGGGCTTCATCGTCTTTGTGCTCGGCGTGCTGATTGAATTGGCTGACGGCATAACCGAGCCGCTCGACCCCTATATTTCACCCGTGGCGCAGATGTCGCTGGCTGGGCTTTGCCTGTCGGCCAGCATGATCTTGCTTGGATTTCTCTTGGTGGGCGTCTTGCTGGCGCGCCAATCGCGTCAATATGGCGCAGGTTACGGCGAGGCTTATCGCCTTTTGCAGAAGCTGAAGTTCCCCGAGGCGATTCAACTGCTGGAGCGAGTGCTGGCGCGTGGCAAGATCACGCCCGATCTGCTCATGCTTTTGACCAGCGCCTACGCCTACAACGGTCAATTGGCAAAGGCGCAGGAGACGGCTGATCGCGCGGTGCGGATGTTTCCCCGTGATGCCGGCGCCTATATGACCTTGGCCAACGGGTATCGCATGCAGGCGAGTTATGGCGAGGCCGCCATCGCCCTGCAGACGGCGGCGCAGCTTTCGCCGGCGCAGCCCATCATCTGGGCCGAGCTGGGCTTCGTGCAGCAGCTGGCGGGCGAGCACGATTCGGCGATGGAGTCCTTCAAACATGCGGCGCTTTATTCCATGCCGTCGATGTATGCTGTTCGCGTAAACTATTTTCTGTCGCGCCATTACTTAAAGCAGGGCGAGCGCGAAAACGCCGAGCGCGCCAGCGAGCGCATGGTCGCCACCGAGCATGGGCTGCAAGCCTGGAAGTCCACTTTGCGCGCGCTTGAAGGCACCGCGTATGGCAGCCTGCTGCATTACGAGATTGAGAAGATTGAAGAAGCCATCGCCGAGACGCAAGGCAAGAGGAAGAATAGTTGATGATGCTTTGGCAGGTCGCGCGTGATTTGACGCGGCGGCTGCCGGAGTGGGACGCATCGGCGAAGCTGTCGCTCGCGATCGCTATCCCCATCCTGCTTCTCCTTCTTGCTGTCGGTTTTGCCGGGCCGGCTGCCATTCAGTTCCCGGCGCGAATCGGCGCGTTCTTAACGCTGGTCACGATTCAGCTTGTATTCCTGTGGGCGAATCGGCGCGATGCCTCGCCTTATCATCAGGCGCAGCAGCGTTTCATCGCTGGCGATTATCAAGCCGCGCGCGATCTGCTGGAGGCGCTGCCCGAACGCGGACGCGAATCGGTAGACGCGCTGGTCTTGCTCGGCAATAGCTACCGTCATCTGGGGCGGCTGGATGCGGCCGGCGCCGCTTTAAGGCGCGCGTTGGAACTCAAGTCGGAGCACGATCTGGCGCTCTTCAGCCTGGGGAAACTCAATCTCGTGCGGGGCGCCTATGCCGCGGCAACCGAGTTTTTGGAGCGCGCTCTCGGTGCAGGCGCGCCGGATATCGTCAGATTTGAGTTGGGCCAAGCGCGCTTTCTGCTCGGTCATGATATGCAGGCAAGAGAGCAGCTGAAGATCGCCCTCCCCGCCCTGGCTGAAGACCCGGCGCAGTTGCTCTTACTGCGGTATTACCTGCATGTCTTGTCTGCGGGCGACATGCCAGCCAACGAGTTAATCCGCGAGCATATCGGGCACTGGCGGCTGGAGGCGCGGAAGTTCGCTGATACGCCTTATGGCGCGCATTTGACCAAGGTTGAGCGGGACCTGCGCGCGGCGCTATAGCAGACTGAAGGCTTGATCCGCATTGAGATCCCCAGTGGATTAGACCGCTGACTTAACCCTTTTACCGCTTATGAAATTACGTCATAATTCCGGTGGATAGCCGTAGAGGATGCCGTCACGAAGAGGAGGTGCTTACGTGGTGTCGCATGGCGATGTGCACACACCGCGGGTCATTGCTCGCTGAGTGGCTTCAGGCGCAAGCGCGCGCCGCTTGGCAAAGCAGCGTAGACATCAAAGCAAGGAGCAATGATAACTCATGTTTAGAGCAGTAAACCCGAAGATCAACAGTGAAGCCATCAACCGGCTCGAGCGGCAGCAGCTCGATTATTGGCGATTCAATCGAATTTTCGAGCGCAGTACCGAGGGCCGCGAGGATGCGCCTCGCTACGTGTTTTATGAAGGCCCGCCCACAGCGAATGGCAAACCCGGCAGCCATCACGTGCTGTCGCGCGCCTTCAAGGATATGTTCCCGCGCTACAAGGTGATGCAGGGCTTCTATTGCCTGCGCCGCGGCGGCTGGGATACCCATGGCTTGCCTGTCGAGATTGAAGTTGAGAAAGAGCTGGGCTTCGCGAGCAAAGAGCAGATTGAAGAATATGGCGTGGCCGAGTTCAATGCCAAATGCCGGGCGAATGTCTTTCAGCATATCAATGAATGGGAGAAGCTGACCGAACGCACCGCTTTCTGGGTTGACCTGGACGATGCCTACGTGACCTTTTCCAACGACTATATCGAGAGCGTGTGGTGGATTCTCAAGCAATTCTGGGATAAGGAATTGCTCTACCGCGGCTACAAGGTCGTGCCATACAGCCCCTCTTCGGGAACGCCATTGAGCAGCCATGAGGTGGCGCAGGGTTACAAAACCATCGTCGATCCGAGCATTTATGTGCGCTTCCCGCTGCGAGATCAGCCGGGCGTATATATGCTCGCGTGGACCACGACCCCCTGGACGCTGCCGGCGAACGCGGCTTTGGCTGTCGGCGCTGATGTCGAATACGTGCAGGTCGAAGGACCGGCCGCGGACGGTGAAGGAAGCGAACAGTTAATCCTGGCGGCTTCCCTGATGGAGAAGGTGTTGACGGATCCCGAAGCATACCGGATCGTCAAGCGCATCCGGGGCAGCGAATTGGTGGGCTGGCGCTACCAGCCGCTCTACACCTTTTTGCCGGTCGAGCAAGACTACGCGTACGTTGTGGCGGCGGATTACGTGAGCACGGGAGATGGCGCCGGCATCGTGCATACGGCGCCCGCATACGGCGTTGATGACCTGGCGACCGGACGCAAGCATGACCTGCCGGTGTTGATCACGGTGGATGAAACCGGCTGCTTCGTCGATGCGGTATCGACCTTCCGCGGCATGTGGTTCAAAGACGCCGATCGGCATATCATTGGCGATCTGCTTGAGCGCGGTTTGATGTATCGTCATGAGACTTACGAGCATAGCTATCCGCATAACTGGCGCGATGGCTCTCCGCTGATGTATTTCGCCCGCGAGACCTGGTTCATCGACACCCTGAAGTACAAACAGCTAATGATCGACCTGAACCAGACGGTGAACTGGGTGCCGCAGCATATCAGAGACGGTCGCTTCGGCAATTGGCTTGACGATCTCAAAGAATGGTCGCTGGGCAGAGAACGCTATTGGGGCACGCCGCTGCCCGTTTGGGTAGACGATAAGACGGGCGAGATGATTTGCGTCGGCGGCGTCGATGAGCTAAGCGAGTTGGCGGGCCGCGATCTCAGCGAACTTGATTTGCATCGTCCCTATGTCGATGAGATCACCTTCGAGAACCCGAACGGCGAGGGCGGCACGATGCGCCGTGTGCCGGAAGTGATCGATGTTTGGTTCGACAGCGGCGCGATGCAAGTGGCGCAATGGGCCTATCCGAAGCATAACCAGGACATGCTGGAGGAGCAGCATCCAGCGGATTACATCTGCGAAGCGGTGGATCAGACGCGTGGCTGGTTCTATAGTCTGCACGCCATCGCCGCGATGCTCTTTGAGACCGTCTCCTTCAAGAACGTCATCTGCCTGGGCCATATCCTTGACGAAAATGGTCAGAAGATGTCGAAGAGCCTCGGCAATGCGGTCGATCCCTGGATGGTTGTCGAGCAGGCGGGGGCGGATGCCTTCCGCTGGTATATGTATACCTCCGGCCCCCCGGGCGAGTCGCGGCGCTTCTCAATCAATTTGGTCAATGAGGTGATCAAAAAGTTCTGGTCCACTTTGTGGAACACCTACAACTTTTTCGTCACCTACGCCAATATCGATGGCTGGACGCCGGCGCGGAGCGCGCCCGCTCCCGCTGACCGGGGAGCGCTGGATCGCTGGCTGGTGGCGGAGCTGCACAATTTGGTGCGAACAGTGACCGACGCCTTTGAGCAATATGACGCGGTCAACGCCACCAGACCAATCGAAGACTTCGTCGAGCGCTTGAGCAACTGGTATGTGCGCTTGAGCCGCGATCGCTTTTGGAAGAGCGAAGTTGACAGCGACAAACTGTCGGCTTATGCCACGCTTTACGAGGCTTTGACCACGGTGGCGCAATTGTTGGCGCCGACGATGCCCTTCCTCAGCGAGGAGATTTACCGCAATCTCGTCGCCGAACAAGACAGCGCCCAGCCCGCGAGCGTGCACCTGTCGCGCTGGCCCGCCTGGGACGAGTCGCTGTCCGACCAGAGTCTAATTGGCGATATGGCGCTTGTGCGGCGCCTTGTCAGGCTGGGCTTGGCCGCGCGCAACGAAGCGCAGATTGGCGTGCGTCAACCCTTGGCTGATGCGCAGTTCGCCTTGCGCGATGTCTCGGAAGCGCCTGTCGTTGAGCGCTATGCCGACCTGATTAAGAGCGAATTGAACCTTAAGTCGGTGAGTGTCATGGGCGCTGATGAGGCGAACGCCTTCGAGTCGACGACGATTTACAGCCTCAACCCGCTGCCTCGATTTCTCGGTCGCAAATACGGCGCCGATTTCAAAGCGATTCAGGCTGCGCTTCGCGATGCTGAACAGGACTTCGTGCGCCCCTTTGCCGAGCGGCTGCTCGCGGGCGAAGACATCATGCTCGAGCTCAATGGAGCGCGCTTCGAGATCCTTAATGAGGAGTGCGAGGTGAAGGTCAGTGTGCAGACGCCGGCCGGCGCCGTCGAAGACAGCGGCTATGTTGTGGCGCTGAATACGCGCTTGACCTCGGATTTGCTGGCGGAGGGTTTGGCGCGCGAGCTGATACGCCGCATTCAGAATCTGCGCAAGACGGCCGACTTTGCGCTTGATGATCGAATTGAAATCGTCTATTGCGACGCCTCTGACGCCATCGACGCGGTGATGCAGCTCTTCAGCGGATACATCTGCGCCGAGACGCTGGCGGATAATTTGCAGCCCGGCGAAATTTCGAACGATTACGTCAGCGAATCTGTCGAGATCAGAGGCGAATCACTGACAATTGCTGTCAGTCGCATCCGCTGATTTAGTAAAGTTAACCAACGAACCTGGCAGGGCGAGGGTAGATTGAAAACTCGCCCTGTTATATTTCCGCTCTTTCTTGCTACAATTGGTTAGAACAACCAAAAGATACAAGAGTTCTTGTTCATTATTGTGGCTTGCGTCATTTTACCGGCGCAGCGAGATGACAAGTCGAACTGGAATCTGGTCATGTCAGATAAGAACGCAGCCTCTATACAATCCCTGCTTCGTTACTCATTGCCATTGGGAGCGAGCATAGTCGCGGGCGACCCGGATACCGAGGTCAATTGGTCGGTGACGATAAGGGCGCAGCCGCCGGTCTTTCCCGACATTTACGGCGGAGAGCTGGCGCTGGTATCGATGGATGTCTTGCGCAGCTTTGACAGCCGGCTGACGCTCTCGAAGGTCTTGCGCCAATTGGCGGATTTTGGCGTAAACGGCGTCTTGGCTACCGGTTCCGTCGGTCAGGATGCGGTGGCGGCAGCCAACGACTGCGGCGTTGCGCTGCTCTCGGTTCCCGAGGATACCAGTCTCACGACTGTAGAGCGCGCGGTAAATGCCTTGATTCTCAATCATTCGGCGCGGCTTACCGAGCGGGCGATCGAGATTCAGCGGCAGTTGACGCGGCTCGCGGCTGAGAACCGCGATCTGAACAGCTTGCTGCAGGTGATGTCGCGTTCAACCGGCAAGCCGATCGCGATTCATGATGACGTTGGCGCATTAATCGCGCAGTCATTGCCTTATACCGGGCGCCGCGGTCTCAATGGACGAGGCGGCGCGGCGCCCACGCGTCACGATGAGTTTCAGCGCTGGCTCGCCAACGAGGCGCCGTCGATGCTCGGCGCCATCAGCGTCAGTCCGCTAGGGTATACAACCGTGCTCCGGGTGGAAAAGCGCGTCGCCGGCTATCTGTCGGTGGTGGACAGCGTCGACAATCTGACGGAATTTGACCGGCTGGTTTTGACCTACGGCGCTGATGTTTGCGCAATAGAGATGGCGAAGAACCGCGCAATCGCATCGGCGGTTGAACAAACCCGCGGCGATTGGATTCAGATGTGGCTGAGCGGCACCCCCGCGGATGATGATCTCTTAAGAACGCGCGCGAGCCGCGCCGGCTTTGAGGCGGGGTCTCGATATGCCGTGGCGGTATACCGCGCGCTTGACAAGCTGAGCCAGTCTCTTCCGCTGGATTCGTCGATTTCACTGGCGCGCGATGATATGTCTCGTCGCGGGATTAAGGGCGCGGTCGGGCAATATGTGGATGTCATCGTGGCGCTGTATCCGCTTGATGACGATGATGCGGTGGCTTTGGCGCGCGCGCGCTCCAACATTGAGGATGTACGCGCGCAGTTGGCGCAGCGTACGCCTGATGGTCTGGTTTCAGCGGGCATCAGCCGGCCCGCGCTGGGGTTGTCCATGCTGCGCGATTCGTATCGCGAGGCGAAGGACGCCATCGGCATCGCTTACGAATTAAGCAATCACGACGCCACCACCTATTATGGCGACCTCAAACTCTACCAGTTGCTGCTGGCGCTTAAGGAGCGCAATCTGGAACACTTGCAGCGTTTCTGCCTCGATGCGCTTGGCCCTATCATTGAGCATGACCAGCGCAAGCAGAGCGATCTGGTTCGTACCTTAAGCGGCTTCTTCGCCGCCAATGGAAATCTCGCGAAGGCGGCGCAAGAACTGGATGTGCACCGCAATACCCTGGTTTATCGGCTGGAACGAATCGCCGAGCTGACTGAACTGGATCTGGACGATTCGGACAATCGTTTGATATTGCATCTGGCGCTGAAGACGCAGCGCGTTTTGGCGACGATACCGAGGGAGAAAGCCGCCGTATGAATGGGAAAGCAGGGGGTGCGGGGCCATCACAGGAAGTCGTCACAAGACATGTGAATTCTATGACGATTTGCGGGCGACCCGAGGGTCGCCCCTACAGTTTAGAACGGAGTATCGCCCCAGCAATTTGAATGCGAGGGGCCCCGGGGCGGATTAACTCTCGTTGACGATCTTGCGCGCGACCGGCGGTGCGATCTTGACAAAGTGATCGCTCGGTCGTTTCAGCAGCGGATACAGCGGCTCGGCGGCGCCCGACTGGTGGTTTTCCTCCAGGGTGCGGATGTACTTGTTCAGGAGTTCGCGGATGTCATTGTGCCCGTCGTCGTCCAGCGGCTGAATCTCAACGACGGAGCCGGCTGCGATACGGTGGCGGATGGCTTCCACCGTCAAGCCCATCTCCGGCTGAACGCGTTGATAGACGACCCCGCCCGTCATGCCTGCGCACATCCAAGGACCGGGATCGCCCAAAACGACCGCGCGCCCGGAGGTCATGTATTCAAAGGCGTAGCCCTTTAGATTGGCTCTTGCGCCGAGCCCGCCCAAGGCGTCGTTCAAGGGTTCGACGATTTCTCCGCCGAAGACGACGTCAGCGCCGCTCATTCTGATGCAGGCGCGGGTGTCGGCGTCGCCCTGCACGATGAAGAGACCGCCTTGCGCGCCATAGGCGAAGCTCTTGCCGACTGAGCCGTCGAGCCGGCGTCCATTGTGGTTGAGCCCCTTGAGGATCGAGACTTTGCTGCCGGCGGCGCACTTGCCGACGCCATCTTGGGCGCCGCCCTCCACCAGCACATTGACCGGATCATCAATGAAGGCGGCCAAGCCGTTGCCGGGGATGGCGGAGTTGCTGAATGACAGGTTGATGGCGCGAATGCGATTGGCTTGCGGCAGCGCCTGCCGTTTAATGGCGCCAGCCAGATGCGTGCCCAAGGCGCGGTCCATCGCCATGACTTGCTCGTCGTCGTAGGTGAGTTCGTATTCGCCCTTGTCGACGTATTCGGTAACGATATCGGTAATCTGCTTGCTTACGGTGTTTCGTGGGCGCGAGATGCGGCGGCCCCCCGGCTGAGCGGGGGTCAACTGCGCTCGCGGGACCGGATTCAGCAAATGGCTCAGATCGACGCGGTCATGATGTGAGCGCTGGTAGAGCAAGTCAGCGCGCCCGACGATATCTTGCAAGTTGCTGACGCCCATCTTGGCGGCCCACTTTCGAATATCGTCCGCCAGCGCGTCGAACATGGTAACGATGCCATAGGGCGAGCCGCGCTCTTCAAAAGGACGGAAGGCTTTGAAGTTGCGTTTTTCGGCTTCTTCTTTCGTCTTCACGTGGGTGGTGATGCCGACGTGGCAGTCGCCGTCTTGGCAGCCGCGGCAGATGGTGCAGCCGAGGGACACCATAGCCAGGGTGGCGAAGCCGACTCGGTTGGCGCCGAGGCAGACCATCTTGATGACATCGCGCCCGCTTTTCATGCCGCCATCGACCCAAAGCTCGACATCGTCTCTCAAACCGCTTTCAATCAGGTGGCGATGCGCCAGCCAAACGCCGATCTCGGCTGGCAAGCCGACGTGCCGCAAAGCGTGGGCGCGCGCGGCGCCGGTGCCGCCGGTGTAGCCGGTGATAGTGATGATGTCGGCGCCCGCTTTGGCGACGCCGACGGCGATGATGCCAATGCCGGGGACAACTGGCAGCTTGACCGAGACCTTGGCATGGGGATTGGCGGTTTTGAGCTCGTCAATCAACTGGGCGAGGTCTTCGATGGAATAGAGGTCATGGTTGTTGCTGGGCGAAATCAAGCCGATGCCGGGCGTTGTGCTGCGGACGGCGGCGATCTGCTCGGTTACTTTGTAACCGGGTAGATGACCGCCTTCGCCGGGTTTCGCGCCTTGACCAATTTTGATCTCGATATAATCGGCGGCGTTGAGAAAGGCGATATTGACGCCAAAGCGCCCGGATGCGACTTGCTGACCGCGATTGCGCGGGTGTTTGCCCAGCAGATCGTGAATCTCGCCGCCTTCGCCATTCATGCAGATGATATTGAGCAGGTGGGCGGCTTCGGCGTATGAGCGATAGGCCAGCTCTCCCTGCGAGCCAAAGGACATCGCGCTGATGAGAACGGGCATGTCATAGCCCTTGATGCTGATGTCCACATCGTCAGGCTCAATCGGCGTCGCGCTCTCTTTGAGGCCGAGAACATGGCGCAAGGACACTGGCATGTTGTCTTCCAGCTTGAGCAGGGTCTCGGTGTATTCGTCGAATTCCAGTTCCCCGTGGGCGACGGCTTCGGCTTTCTTCCACATCTTGGGGTAGAAGCGCTCCGGGTTCTTTAGGCGGGCGCGCACTTCGCCGCGGAATTCCTGGGCGCGCTCTTGCGCGTCTTCATAGACCGAGGTCCAGGTGAGCCCGCGCCCGGCCGAGCCAAAGTAGTTGGGCGTGCCGAGCAAGTCGGTGATCTTCCGCGACAAGCCGATGGAACTGAAGCTATGCCCGTAGCCGCGCAATTCGTGGCAGCCGACGGTGGATGTGATCTTCTGCAAGCCGGCATGAATCGCCGTCAAGGCATTGTTCATTGATGCTTCGACCTGCTCGGCGACCAGTGGTTTTCTGCTGCCGCGCGGCGCCGTGCCCAAAGCGACGGCATACATCGCATAGGGGAGGATGGCATTGGCGCCCAGGCTCAGGCAAATTGCCAGGTCATGCAGATCGCGCAAGGCGCCGGTGCGCACGACCAAGCCGACGCGGCGGCGCAGATTCGGGTTGGGATCGGCTTGCCGCAGCGCTTTGTCCACCGCGGCGATCGCCAGCAGCGGGTCAATATAAAGTTCTTCGCCCGCCGCGATATGACTGTCGTCGAGGATGACGCATTGCGCGCCTTTTAGGACGGCGTCGACGACGCGCTTTTGCAGCGACTCCACCGCGAGATCGACTGTGGTATCCATCGGGCAGCCCATTGAAAAGAAGGCGACTTTGCCGTCAAAAACACCAGCGAGGTCTTGGATGAGCATGGTCCCGTGCTTGCTGGCGATGTCGCGGATGCGCTCGATATCGTCGAATTCGGGAATTGCTTCGAGCAATAGCGGGATTTCCAGCCGAATCAATGCTGCGTCTTCTTCGCGCCCGGCTGCGATTTCGGGGCGGCAGCCGATCAGAACCTGCGAGGAAAACTGCGCTTGTTCTCGCTCGCGGTCAATTGAGGGATTGGTCACAACGGCGATGGTTTCTTTGAAGTAATCCGCCAGATTCGCGCGCGTATTGCTAATTGCCGCCAGGGGACCATCCCAGCCCAGCGACCCAATTTGCTCTTTGCCACTCTCGGAAAGCGCTTTCACAATCTCTACGTGATAGCGTTCCCAACCGAAGCCGGACATGACGGCGGCGTTGACTTTGACGGGCGAATCAGACCATGGCAGGGCAGCCGCGATGTTTTCTTTCTCGGCGGCGCGTTCCAATACGGCCACCGGTGCCGCTTGCGTTTGCAGTTGCCCGCCGCCATTGGACGCGGGGTGGAGCGGGAAGCCCGTTGTTGGCGGCACAGGCGGCTCATTCGCGCCGGACCGCCATATATCGCCCAGGGTCAAGCCCTGCGGCTGGCGATCGCGATATCTGCTGTAGACATATTGCTGAATCGCCGGGTAATCCATCACCTGGATCGGCTGGCCGGTGTTGACTTTCATCGCGATTTTCTCGCCGGGCGCCATCGGTTTCGGGCTGACCGACATCGAGTCCAAGGCGTAAACGCCGCGCTCGGATGTGACGAAGTATTCCTTTTCCGTTTCGCCGTACCAGAGCGGACGCAAGCCCAAAGCATCGACGCTGAAGACCGCTTCATTGCCCAGCCGGGCGACAACCGCCGCCGGGCCTTGGGCGAAGGGCCCAAAAGCTTGGCGCAGCTCGGCGTACATGTCGTGTATTTCCGGCGCATTCTGAATCAGGTCATGCTCAAAGGGCGGGAAGATATGCTCCATCGCCTCAATGAGATCGAGACCGTAGCGCATGCACAGGGCGTAAATCGTCCGGTCGACATCCTGGGAATCGGAGCCGTTATCCACCATAGGTATATCGAGCATTTCGGATTCCAGCCGAAAGCGCGAAATGGTATTGAATTCGCCATTGTGCTCAATGAGATTGAAGGGCTGGGCGCGCTCGAATATCGGGTTGGTGTTGGTGCTGTAGCGCGCGTGCCCCATGGTGATTGAGGACGCGTAATCAGGATCGCGCAGCTCAGGATAATAGCGGCGCAGGATTTCAATTGTGCCTTGTACTTTGTAGACGACGCTGTGCGCCGAGATTGACGGAAAATGAACTTCGAGTTCGCTCTCCAATTGCACCTGAAGCTCAAAGAGCGTGCGATCCAGCTTATCAGCCGGGACTTGGCCATTGATGCCGGCGATTTGCCAGAAGACCGGTTCATTCGCCTCAGCGTTTGGGCCGAGCACGGTCGGGTTCACGCGGCCCGCGCGGTCGAGCAGAATGTGCAAGCCAACCTCGCTGATTTGGCGGCAAATCTGATCGACGATGTATTGGGCGCGCGTGCGGTCATGCGCGGGGATCATCACATGGGCGACCCAAAAGCTGCGATCAGTCGCCAAAGACGAACGCAAGCCGGCTTCAGCCAGCCAGCGCGTCCACAGCTGACGCGGGATATCGGTCATAACGCCGACGCCGTCGCCCTCGCCATTGACGTAGCCGGTGCGATGCCCCATTCGGGTGAGCGCTTCTATGGTGCGCTTGACGTTGCCGTGGGTCGCCTGCCCGCCTTTGCGCACGGAACAGATCAGCGCGCAGGCGTCGCGATGGTCGCGATCAATCGGGTGAAGGTCGGCGAAAGGATCGTTGCTTTGAAGATGGCGTAAACGAGACATATCTCAGCCTTACAATAAGTTGAGCCGGTCCACGCAATAAACTCTGTCGCGAAGGTTAAGCCAAGGCGGCGTTCCCTGGTCCCGCACGATACAACAGTGATATTACCCCAAAATCTTGGGTTAGTCTAGCAGACTCAGGCGGCTGCGGCATTGAAAGATGTTATGGACAATATGCCCGATTGTCTAGGCAGTTTGTACAAGGAACGCCCAAGCGTCTTTAGCGCTTTTCCACCCGACACCCCCTGGCTCCTGGTCCCCCGTAAATCTCCCCGTTTGTCGGGGGCGTCACAAGGGGAGGGGGCGTGGTCTTAATCCGTTACGGTGGCGCAGAAAATCAGCGATCGCCAGCCCGGTTCGTCCAAGAACCAGGTAAGGGCGGAGGTTAAGCGAGGGTCAATAGTCGGCGAATCGTCAGCGCCAGGTGCAGCGCCAGGCGCGTCTCCGGGCGATTGAGGTCTATGCCGGCGATTTCGTTGATGCGATTCATGCGATAGAGCAGGGTGTTGCGATGCACAATCAAGGACTCGGCGGTTTGGGACAGATTGCCGTGGCAATTGAAGAAAGCCTCCAGCGTTCTGATCAAGTCGGCGTTTTGCCGCATGTCATATTCGCTGAGCGTACCTAGGGTAAGCTCGCAGAAATCAGCCAGCTTGTCCCGATCGGACAGACTCAAGATCAACTGATAGACGCCCAGGTCGCCGATGAAGAGGGGGATATCGGTTTGCAGCCGCTCCGCCAATTCTTTCGCTTGCACGGCGTCGCGATAGCTGGAGCGCCACACATTTACTTCGCGCGCCACCTGGCCCAATCCGATTGCGACGCGGTTAAGCGGATACTGCCGGTTAATCTCCTCGCTGAAGGCCTCGGAGAGCGCCAGACTGTGATCGATTGGATCCTCAAAGTCGGTGGCGTGGAAGACAACCACTTCGCCTTCACGCTCGCGCATCCAAACCAGCGCCGCCGCCTGCTGCCGGGCAATGATGGCGTTCACAATCGTTTCCAGGCGCCTCAGCGAGGGTTGGTTTTCGCCGCGCCAGGAGAGCACAAAGGCGACGTGGGTCTGCGTCATGTTGTGATTGAAGCGTTCGCCCTGGCGGATGGCTTCTTGCAGGCTGACATCACCAAGCAGCAGGCGATCGAGAAAGGTGCCGCGCAGGCGCTTTTCGGTCTCGTTGACCGCTTTCTGCTTCGCCATTTCCAAGGCGCAGGCGGCGGCGCCGTGTTCGCAGACGAGCTGATCTATCTCGTCGAGATCGCTTTCGCGCCCGATGATTGACAAGTATCCGCGCCCGAGGCTCTTGGCGATGATTGGCGCCACCAACCTGGCGACGCCGGAGACTGGCAGGGCTTGCATCAGCACGGGCGGATCGACTTCCACGGCTCGATGCCGATCGTGAAGCTCGACCGGCAGGTTGTCCTGCTTTTTGAGGAAGTACTCGATGTCGTCCCAGATGCCGGCGAATTCCGCCTGCAGCTTGTGTGACAGGGGATGCAGCCGTTTGTCGTGCACGATCACGGTCTTTTTTGTCAGCCTCGCCATGGCGGCCAGCAGGCCGTCCATGCCTTCGTTGCGCGATGAAATCTGCGTGAGTTGACGATAGATCTGGGTGCCGCGCCTTTCGATTTGACCTTTGCGATTCACCAGCAGGCTAATGATTGATTTCTCGACTTCACGAATTCGAACATCGCCCGTCAGCGCCAGGATTGGCAGATCGCGCGATTTGGATTCAGCCAGCGCGGTGGCGCTTACGGCTCCAAATAATACGAGGGCGGACGCGCCGGCGCGGGCAGCCCATTGCACAAGTTCGGTGTCGTTGTGCGCTTTTGGCGGGTTGCTCACAGGCGCGACCAGGATGAGTTCGCGCTTTTGCACCGCCTTTGACACGATGTCATCTTCCGGGTGGATGACCGTCGTCCAGGATACTGTTCGTTCCAGCAAGCCTTCGCCCGAGAGCACGTGGGTGCTCAAAGGGAGCGTGAGTTTGCGTATTTCTTCTACCGTCAGTTCTTGTGTCCGGGCGATGCTCATCTTGTAGTCCGCCGGTCTGTTTGCGGGCGACCGCGAATAGGTCTCTCGGCTGATGTTGCCAGAGAGGGATTTAGACATAGTATACAAAGTCTGTTGCGAATTGCCCACAACTTGGCGTCAAAGGCGGCGGTGTATCCATTTCGGTTGAATATAGAAAACATCATCATTCAAGCATCTGTAGGGGCGAGCCTTGGCTCGCCCACTTGATAATCTCCCGCGGGCGATTCACAGAATCGCCCCTACAATTTTCGCTAAAGGATGTTGTCGACGCTGAAAGAATATTACGCTTGACGTGAATTCCAACCGACTTCAATACACTACCTCTAAGGCGGCAGATGTGAATCGCAGGCAGGCGCGGGCGGGCCAGAACGGGCGCTCGGCGAGAATCCGAGGCTGACCGGCTGCCTGTTGCGGCGTCTTGGTCAGGCGCTGCTGTTGCCAATAAGCCTGCGGTGGGCGCCTTCCCAGTCTGCTGGATCGCGCGTCAGCTTGTTGATCTGGATGGCGGCGAAGTGGGGATAGAGCTTCATCATCGTCTCGGGCAAGCGGTCCCAATTGTCGTTGCGCAAGAGCTCTTCAATTGTCCCAGCCATCATCGATGCCCACCACCATTTTTGTTGAAAGTCGTCCGCCTTCTTCCAGTAGCCGCGCTTTTCCCAGGCGGTTATGGACTCTTCGACCGTGTCGTTGATGCCGCGCAAGCAGTATACCAGCATGGCGACCATGTCTTTCGTCTGCTGATTGACTTGCTGCTGCTGGCTGAGGTGGCGCAGGATTTCGGCGCAGGTGCGCATATGGGCGTTGCGGCGCTTGCCAGGGCTGTTGGTGTTGATCACGCGAGCCACGGTTTAGCCTTCCATCCCGTCATTTGGAAGATGCGGTCTTATGCCGCGGTAAATTCGGACGCCGCCGATCGTTTTCAGGATGGTTGCGGCATTGCGACCAGTGAGCTGGGCCAGCTCAACCGCATTAAGGGGGTCGTTGCCTTTGACGAGCAAGGCGCGAAAAACGCTGTCGATCAATCCGATTTGACCGGTGATAAAGTCATCGCGCTTTGCTGATTCGCGAATCGCCAAACCGAGCGCATTCATTTGAAACACTTCGCCCGTCGCCGGATCCACAAAATCAAAGACTTCCCCCAGGTCGGCATGTTCCAGGGCTTTCTTCTGATCGGGCGTCAAATGCGTAAGCAGGTAAATCTGCAGGTCATCGCGGCTCTGATCCCACCATTCATAATCGATATAGAACTTGGTCTCGACGCTTGGTTTGATGAGATAGTTAAGCGGCATTCGCCTTTCCTTCTGGCTAAGAGCCGGGTCTCCAGTAGTTGCCGCCGACGTATTCAAACTCAGGAGTTGACATGAGTGTGGCAAACATCGGCCCCGGCGGGCAGCGGCGCATAATATTCAAGGTGCTGTACAAGACTTTGGAATGCACGGCGCCCTGCGGGTTCTGTCGGCTCAGTTCGGCGACCAAGCTGCGCAGCAATTCAGTCAGTGTTACCTGCTTAACCTGGATATCTTTGCCGAGCTTATCCACCTCGGGCAAGTTGCTGACGCCGACGATGATATGTTCGTCGTAGTCGGCGCCGATCGCGCGTTTGGCTGTTTTCAAGCGCAATCGATCGCCTTCCGCGCGCTCCACCAAAGGGATCCATTCGGTGCGGGGACGGTAATCATCGAATTCGATTTCGATGCGGCTGGCGTCGTTGGTGGAGTTCAAATAAACGTAGGCGCCCACAGGCAGATGATGCTTCTGGAAGATCGGCGCCAGCCCGAATACATATTTGAATTCGTGCACCACCCAGCAGGGGAATTCTTGTTTGTCGATGGCGTCAACTATTGTGATCGCTATGCGCGGGGTTTTGGCGTCGGGGAAGATGTATTTGGTTTCCGAGTTGATTGGCAGCGTTCCCACGCGCCGGTGGGGATAGGTCAAAGTCAGCATGACTTCATCTTTTGGCGGCGGCGATGTGATGGGCGAATGCTCGTCATCGAGGTCGTATTCCACTTGCCGCATTTCGCCGGTGAGCAGCCCTCGATCATAGCTAATTGGTTGGTACTCTAAGATAGCCGGCACCTGCCGCACCAGTCGAGGCAGAAGGCGCGTCAGATGCCAGAGGACTTGGCCCGCTGGCCCCACCTCGTCGAATCGTTCGTCTTGGTTCATGGCGTAATTGAGCGAGAATACCTGCAGCGGCGTCGGCGCGACGCCCAATCCGCCGATCTCGTCGAGTATCCTCTCGGTCTGCAGGGGGCCGCCCTCATGCATATCCAGCACGGCTTCAGCCAAATGCAAATGACCGATATCAACATCGACCATCAACTCGCGGACAAACCAGGCGCCGGCAAGGCGCACCAGATCGCTGTTGCGCTCGAGGGCGTCATTCACTTGTTCAACAATTGTAGTTAAGGGATCGTTGAGGATGTCGTCAATCGTATAATTGGTGTCCACTTGACTCGGGCGCCGGTTCAAGTCGTGGTCGTTGAGCGGGTGCTCGCAGGCGTACTCGACTACGAATTCACGCTGTCCGTTAGTCTGGTTTCGGCTGTCTTTGTCGAATCTGACGGCGGCGATCTTGATGGGCCTTTGGTCTGTGCTGAGCCCGGTTCTCAAGCGGACGATGGTGGCGGTGGCGTAATCAAATTGTGAAAAGGTTAGCCGGTCGCCAATGGCATAGCTGTCGGCTGGTCGATAGAGCTTTGTGCCCTGATACTGCTCTTGCAGCTGCTGGCGCAAGTTGGCTTCCCGCTTTTTGATGATCTCTGTCGCGAGTTGGACGGCGGAGAGGGGCGTTTCTTTATCCAGCAGGAGGTTGGTGATGCCATCAATATCTGAAGCGCCGATTGAAAAGGCATATGCCCAATGTTGTGCCGGGAGCAAGGCGAGGCGCCTCCCTAAATTGCTGGTTTCTTGCGCGATGTCGCCGATATGCTGACGTCAACTGGATAGAAGGTTCTAATCACAGCAATCCTACTGTATCGTTGCGGAATCAGTCAAGCGGCACTTGGACGAAACGGCGGGCATATATAGAGGAGCTGATTGACGCCGGTCATTTAGAGCCTTGCGTGGTGTTTTGGGGGAGGATTGGGGGCGCCGGCTTGGGCAAACGGCGGTTGACCGGCTACTCGCCCTGCACTATACTTATCGCTTGTGGCGCAAGACTACTTGAGAAAAGGGCGGAATAAATGTCAACCAAACGAACCTGGCAGCCGAAGGTTCGCCGGCGTAAACGTGTGCATGGCTATCGCAGGCGCATGAGTACGCGCGGCGGGCGGCGTGTGCTAAAGGCGCGCCGGCTGCGGGGCCGTCACAAATTGACGGTGACGCCAAACCATGTGAAGAAGACGAACTGGAACGCCAGTTAATTGATGAGAGCCGCATTGAGATTGCGCCGGTCTTCCGACTTCGCTCGCGTAAGGCGATCGGGAGCGGTCTTCCGTCATCCAGATTTAATGGTCAGCGTCTGCCGTAGCGAAGCGACTCACAACCGCTATGGCATCGTGACATCGAGGCGACTTGGCAAGGCTGTCGTTCGCAACAGGTGTCGGCGGCGTTTGCGGTCGATACTCTTAGGCTTGCACGATGGCTTGCGTCAAGGCTTCGATATCGTTGTCGTCGCGCGCCCCACGATTGCCCAGCAACCTTATGGCGAATTAAAACGTATAGTGTGTCGGTTGCTGCTTAAGGCGGAAGTTTGGGGAAGCTACTGAGATGGTCAAGTGGGCGCTGCTGAGTTCGATACGGGTGTATAAGCGCTTTATCTCGCCGCTGCTCCCAAGCGCCTGCCGCTTCACGCCGACATGCTCAACCTATGCGTATGAAGCCATCAATGCTTATGGTCCGGCGCGCGGGAGCTGGATGGGACTGAGACGGATCATGCGCTGCCATCCATTGAACCCGGGCGGCTATGATCCGGTGCCGCCGAAGGATTGTTGCTTAGAATGAGACGCTCGCGTATTTGGTTCTGCCTGTTACTGTCTCTGTCTGTATTTTTGCTTTCGGGATGCGTGGGCGCGCGCATGGGCGTCAGCTGGCCCTCGATTGGCTTGATCAGCATCAATGGCGAGCAGAACATCGCGCTGGCCTACAATAACACTGTCGCCATTTTGAACCCGGCAAACGGCGCGCCGCTTCGCCTGGTGAATCCGCTGAATGGGGCGGCGATGCTGGACAGCGAGAATAATCCTCGCAGCTGGATCCTGCGCGGTTCCGACTTTGGCGGCGCGCAATTTTACAGCCTGCCCATTGTGGTTGACGCTGAAACGATGCTGGTCGCCGCGAACAGCGGCAGCCTCTTGCGCGTAGATTCGGTCCTGGTGGATGTAACGCGGACGATAGCGCTTGATGACAAGGTTGTCGCCAATGTGCTTGTGGTCGACGACATCGTTTATGTGCCCTATCAAAACGGCGGGTTGAGCGCGCGATCGCTGGTCGATTATCGCGAGCTTTGGCGCTTTCATACGGAACAAGGCATCTGGGCGACGCCGCTGCAGGCGGCTGACATGATTATTGTCGCTTCGATTGATCATCACGTCTACGCGCTCGACCGCAGCACGGGCCAAGAAATATGGTCGGTTGATTTGGGCGGGAGCGTTGCGTCGACGCCTTTGCTGGCGAATGATCGCCTGTACGTGGGCAGTTTTAACAAGAGCTTTTTCGAGATCTCGCTTGATGGGGCGATCCTCAGCAGCTACGAGACCGAGAATTGGGTGTGGGGCACGCCCGCGATTGATGAGTACGGCATCATTTACCTGGCCGACTTAAGCGGATATGTGCACGCGCTCGACAGTGGGAACCACCTGCAAGCGCTGTGGTCAAATTCGATTGCGGAGCGGGGCATCAGATCGGGACCTTTGGTGTATGGGGACCGGGTGATCACGGCGTCGCGCGATGGGCGGGTTTACTGGCTGGACCGGCGAGATGGCGCGCTCATCAACACACGGGAAATCGACAACCGCCCGGAATTGCTCGGTGATATGCTGCTGTTGGCACCGAGCGAAAGCTTAAACATTGACGTGCCGCTATTGATCGTATCTTCGGTTGATGAAGGCCGACTGTTAATCGCCTTTGAGGTCGATGGGCGCCAAGCCTGGGTCTATCCGCGGTAATCCGTCGACGGGGGCATGATCGCATGTGGGACTTAATCCTCAATCCATTTGTAACCATTCTGGCTTGGCTGTATGCGGCTTTGAATCAGGACATTGTTCTGGCGATTGTTGTATTGACCGTCATCATTCGTTTTCTGACTTATCCGCTGCTGGCGAAACAGCAAGAGTCTTCGCGCAAGATGCAGCAGATTCAGCCGCAGTTGAAGAAGCTGCAGGAAAAGTACAAGAACGACAAAGAAAAAATGTCGCAGGCGCAGATGAAGCTCTACCGGGAGAACAAGGTCAATCCGGTTGGCGGCTGCTTTCCGATGGTGATTCAGTTTCCCATATTGATTGGCTTGTATCAGGCGATCTTTTTCGCGCTGGCGGCGACTCCCTTTCAGTTGGTTGACCTTTCCGAGCGATTGCTGATTCCAGGCTTGGATTCGCTGATACCGCTGCAAAGAATGTGGACGCCGATTCCGCAGCTTGCCGCCTTATTGCCCGAGTTGGACTTGACGCTGGCGCCAACGGAGAATCCTCATTATTCGCTGCTTCTGCCGCTGCTGGTGCTGGTTACCACCTGGGCGCAGCAGAAGCTGACGATGATGACCACGAAGCAGAAATCGGACAAAGACGATGATGATGAAGACGAGAAGCCGCGCGGGGGCCAGGCGCAGATGATGCAGAGCATGACGACGATCATGCCGATTATGTTTGGCTTTTTCTCCTTGTCGTTTTCGGTAGGGTTGTCCATTTATTTTGTGACCTCCAATCTGATCGGCATTGTGCAATACAGCCCCCAAGGGCGGAAAGTCTTGGACAAGCTGTTTAGGAAAAAGCAGGTTGACGAGGCGCCGGTCGAGATTGTGCTCGAGGACGATGAACCGGTTAAGAAGACTCGAAAACGCAGAAAGAAGAAACCGCGCAAGAAATGACCTGCTGCCGCGGTTGCGTCACCAACAAAGGACCTGAATCATGGAAATGATTGAAGTAACCGCCAATTCAGTCGATGCGGCGATCAGCAAAGGTTTGGCTGAACTTAACGCGACTCCCGGCGATGTCATGATCGAAGTGCTGGAGGAGCCCAACACCGGCTTGTTCGGATTCGGCGCGCGCGAGGCTCGCGTCAGAATTGTTCTAATCGGGCGGCGCCAGCGCGAGGCGCGCGAGGACGAGGTTGAGCCGAAAGCGGGCGAAAGCGAGCCGCGGGAAAGCCCGGAGCTGGCCGAAGTCGCCGATGAAGAGCTTGATGAAGACGCCATCGTGGGGAGGCAAGTGCTAATTGAGCTGCTGGAGCGAATGCGGATTGACGCCAGCGTTAAAGTGCATCGAACGGATGATGACGAGGAAGATGCGCCGCACTGGATGCTGAATGTGACGGGAAAACACATCAACCGTTTGATCGGGCGCCGGGGCGAAACCTTGTCTTGCTTGCAGCATATCGTACGCTTGATTTGCAGTCGGCGGCTGGAGAGACGGGCGAATGTCATCGTCGATGTGGCCGGTTACAAGGCAGGTCGATCGAACCGGCTGCGGGGTTTGGCGCAGCGCATGGCGAAGCAAGCGGTGCAGCAGGGGCGCACGATCACGCTGGAGCCGATGCACGCCAATGAACGGCGCATCATTCACTTGACGCTGCGGGGCCGGCAAGATGTCAGCACTCGCAGCGTTGGCGAGGGCCGCGCGCGGAAAGTTACGATCGTTCCCCGATAATCGCGGCGGGCGCGCTGCTGGCATGATGCCGAGCCCGAAGGCTCTGCAATTTTCCATCCTCCGTCGCCTTGTGAGTTGCTTCCTTGACAACAGACATTGATGTTCTCTTGATTGGTCACATGACCGTCGACCTGGCGCCGGGCGCGCGCGTGATTGGCGGGACGGTTGCTTACGCCGCGCCGACTTACACCGCGTTTGGACGCCGCGTCGGCATCGTGACCAGCGCTGCCGTCGGTGAGCCGCTGCTGGACGAGCTGCGGCGCTATGGCGAGCTCATCGTTTTGCCAAGCGAGCAATCGCTAACCTATGAAAACGTGTATCACGAGCGGGGGCGTCGGCAATTTGTGCGCGCCACGGCCGCGCCAATTACGGTTGCGGATATTCCGGATGCGTGGAGGTCAGCGCCGTATGTGCATCTGGGACCCTTGGCGGCGGAGATAGAGGCCGGGGAAATGGCGCGCGCGTTCCCGGAGGCGGTGATTATGCTCACCTTGCAGGGTTTGATGCGCCGCTGGGACGAAGGGGGCTTGGTGAAATTCAAGCCCTGGTTTGACCAAGACGCGTTGCGGCGCATCGATATCGTCGTCTTCAGCGAAGAAGATGTGCAGAAGTTTCCCCAATTAACCGACAAAATCAGGCGCGTGTGCCAACATCTGGTTGTGACCAAGGGACGCGAAGGCGGGACCTATTATCACCATGGAGGGTCAATGCGTTACGACAGCCTCGCGGTGGCGCCGCTGGATTTGACGGGCGCGGGCGATATCTTTGCGGCATCGCTGTTGGGCGCGCTGCCGTCTGTGGGCGGCGATGTAAAACGAGCGGTGCGAATGGCTGGAAGACTGGCGGCTTATTCGGTGACGCGCCGGGGAATGGACAGCGCGCCAAAGCCGGCGGAGATCGCGCGGGAACTTGGACGCATGAATGAGGATTAGCGCATGATTGATAGCGTACTTTACAATGGCAATATCATCACGCTTGACGAGGGTAGGCCCAGCGTTCAGGCGCTTGCCATCAGCTACGGCCGGGTCGTCGCGCTTGGCGCCGACGACGAGATTCGGCGGCTGGCAAGCACTGATTCGGCGGTTGTCAATCTGGATGGCAAGACCGTTCTGCCTGGTTTTGCCGATGCGCATCTGCACTGGCAGGCGCAGTCCGAAGCCCTGCGTTCGGTCAATGTCTTTGAGGTTCCGGGCAAATCGATTGCGGTCGAGCGTGTGCGAGAGCGGGTGCTTGAAACGCCGGCCGGCGAATGGGTGCGGGGGCAGGGCTGGGCGCAGGATCTGTGGGGCGACCGCGCCTTCCCGACCAGGCTCGACCTTGACGCGATGGCGCCGGCGCATCCGGTTTATTTGAGCGCCAAGAGCGGGCACGCCGCCTGGGTCAATTCCGCGGCTTTGCGGCGCGCGGGCATCAGCGAGAGCACAGCTGACCCCGAGGGCGGTCAGATCCTGCGCGATGCTGACGGCGAGGCAACTGGCATACTGCTGGAAACGGCGATGGATTTGGTCAGCGCGCGCATACCGAGCCCGGCGGGCGACGCGCTGGCTGACATGATGCGCGAGGCGCAGGCGCAGGCGCTTCGCTGCGGCATCACCATGATCCATGATTTTGACGAGCCCTCGTGTTTGGCGGCGCTGCAAATCCTTCGTGAACGGGGCGAGCTATCCCTGCGGGCGCTGAAGCAGGTCAATCAGCAGTGGCTGGACGCGGCGATAGATTCGGGCATTCGCAGCGGATTCGGCGATGATTGGATTCGCATCGGGGCGCTGAAGCTGTTTGCCGATGGCGCGCTGGGACCAAAGACCGCGCTGATGTTTGAGCATTATCTGGGAGAGCCGGACAACTTCGGCATGGCGCTGGTTGACAAGGAAGAGATGATCGAATATGTCAGCCGGGCAAGCGCGTTCGGCTTGCCGTCGAGCATCCACGCCATCGGCGACAAAGCGGTGCACGACGCGCTGGATGTTTTCGAAAGCGTCCGCCGCGAAGAAGCGGAACGCGGCGAGCCGAGAGCAAGCCGGAGGCATCGCGTCGAGCACGTGCAGATCATCCATCCGAGCGATGCCAATCGGCTGGCGGAATTGGATGTGATCGCCTCCATGCAGCCCATCCACGCTACCTCTGACATGGTCACAGCGGACCGGTATTGGGGGGCGCGGACGGCGCACGCTTATAACCCGCGCCTGCAACTGGATCGGGGCGCGCGGGTGGCCTTCGGCTCGGACGCGCCAGTGGAGCCGCTTGCCCCGCTGATTGGCATCCACGCCGCAGTGACCCGCCAGCGCGATGGCGAGCCGGTCGGCGGTTGGCACCCGGAAGCGCGGCTTAGCGTTCACGAGTCGATTCTCGGTTTCACGCAGGGAGCAGCCTACGCCGCGGGTATGGAAGACCGATTGGGGAAATTGGCTGCCGGCTGCCTCGCCGACTTAATCGTGCTTGATCGCGACATCTACAGCATCGAGCCCGAGGAAATCCTCGAGATCAAGGTCTTGGGAACGATGGTTGATGGGGCGTGGCGATTCCGTGACTTCGACTAAATCGCGCTCCGGTCACAATCGGCTTAGACGAAGGCGGCTGTGCTGAACACCACGCGGAAGGGCACACAGTAAATGACGACGCTGCGGTATTGGCTCAGGTCAACATCGGCGGGCACTTCGTAGTTTTGATTGCCGACATTGCCTTTCAGCGCGCCGAGATGAATCTCGTTCGCGCCGAGGCCGGCAAAGGTGCTTGTCGGCGCTTCGGTTGACAGGTAGATATGCAGGTCCGGTCCATTCTTGGAGCGGAAGTCTTCAAAGCGCAAGACGCGCGCGCCATCCGGCAATTGGTAGATGGTCGCGCTGCCTTCGGCGCCGTGGATCGGGTCGATATCGATGAAGGCCCCCATCGCCAGCGCCGTCGGCTCGGCGGGCATGTCGGGCGGCATCGCTTGCTCCGCGGCTGGCACGACCATGTCTTCGCCGATCTGGGCAATTGCGGTGTCTTCCACCATCTTGCGGGTTGACATTGCCATGTCAATCAGCGCCTGCTTTTGGTCTTCCGGCATGTTGGCGACCGCTTCTCGCTGCGCGTCCGTCAAGCCGGGGAAAGCTTCGTTCACTTCGCGGTTGACGAAATAGAGCCACGGTTCTGTGATCGCCAGCCCGGCGGCGGCGACCGCGATGAGAATGACGGCGATCAGCAGTTTGGTCTTCATACGGGATTTCTCCTTTACATCTCGGATCAGTCTGGCGCCACTTTATCATCTTGATAGTGAATGTGTTGCGCTTATAATTCTAATGATAATTGATTCGAGGGTATAAAATCCTTACAGAAGAAGGAGATAGGCAATGACGCGCAAGGGACTGATGGTCGGCGACAGTGAACATCATGTGCAAAACGAGATGCTGGAGGTCGGCGCGGCGGCGCCCGATTTCAGTTTGATTGCCAACGATTTGAGCAGTAAATCGCTGGCCGATTACGCGGGGAAAGTCAAGGTTATCAGCGTGGTCCCGTCGATCGACACCGGGGTCTGCGCCGATCAGACGCGGCGCTTCAACGCGGAGGCGGCTGCGCTGGGCAATACGGTTGTCCTGACGGTCAGCGCTGATATGCCTTTTGCGTTGGGCAGATTCTGCGGCAGCGAAGGCATCGAGAATAGCGAAACGCTGTCGACGCAGCGCGATATGCAATTCGCCGATGATTATGGCGTGCACGATACCGACTGGCGGATCTGTCAGCGGGCGGTCTTTGTGCTCGATCGCGACAATGTGGTTCGGCATGCGGAGTATGTGCCGGTCATCGGGAATGAGGTGGATTTCGACGCGGCGCTGGCGAAGGCGCAAGAACTGGCTTAATACTGAATAGCAGCGCAAGGACAGGGCATGAGCGATCAACGGCGGCGCAAACTGGCGGAGTTGCTTGTCAACTACTCAACCGAGGTGCAGCCGGGCGATTGGGTCGGCATACTGGGCGAGTTCGGTTCGCTGCCGATACTGCGCGATGTGTACGAAGCGGTGATCGATGCGGGCGGGCATCCGAGCTTGCTGATCGGCGATGAGCAGATGCAGCGGCACTTTTTGCGACATGCCAGCGATGAGCAGATGAAGTGGATCGACCCGGGGCTGAAACGTTACACGGACGAAGGCGATGTGTATATCCGCATAGGCGCGCCGGAAAATACTCGCGCCATGAGCAATATCAGCGCGAGCCGAATGCAAGCCTGGCGGGCGGCGCAGAGCGAGATTTTGCAGACGCGCCTTGAGCGGGCGGCGCGGGGCGAGTTTCGCTGGGTGGGCGCGCTTTACCCAACGCAAGCCAGCGCGCAAGAAGCCAATATGAGCTTCGAAGAATACGAGGATTTTGTGTATGGCGCCTGCTTCTGCGAGGCGGACGACCCGGCGGCGGAATGGCGCAAGCTCAGCGAAATGCAGCAGCACAAGGTGGATTATTTGAGCGGCAAGGATCGAATCCAGCTGCGCGGACCGAATATAGACCTTGAGTTGAGCATCGCGGGCCGCGCCTTCATCAACAGCGATGGCAAGCGCAATATGCCCAGCGGCGAGATTTTCACCGGTCCGGTTGAGGACAGCGTAAAGGGCTGGGTGCGCTTCAGTTATCCAGCGATCGTTGGCGGGCGGGCGGTGAGCGGCATAGAACTCAAATTCGTCGATGGGGTGGTAAGCGATGCCCGCGCCGAGATGAATCAAGACCTGCTGCTGGCGCAATTGGACACCGACGCCGGCGCGCGCTATCTCGGCGAATTCGCCATTGGTACCAACTTCGGCATCGATCGCTTTACCGGCATGATCCTTTATGACGAAAAGATTGGCGGCACTGTTCACATGGCGATTGGCATGGGTTATCCCGAGACTGGCAGCCGCAACAAGAGCGCGGTGCATTGGGACATGATCTGCGATATGCGGGAGGATAGCGAAATCCTGGTGGATGGCGAGTTGTTTTACCGCAATGGCCAGTTTGTCGTTTAGAGGTTGTGTCGCTGTGACCAGCCGCGCGGCTTTACGCAGGCGCTTAATCATTGGCATCTGAGACAAAACACAAGCATGCGGAAGTAAGTCAAGCAAGAATTGAGAAACTTGTAGGGACGTCTTGCTGAGGCGCCCGAATGCGAGATTGCAAACTGTCGGGCGTGCCAAAGCTCCTTCCTGCAATGGTGTGCTGCGAGTGGGCGACTCACTAACGCGCGCAGGCGCCCAGGTCGAGTAGACATTTACCGCCGCCCGCCCATACAAGTAATTCCAAGTAAGTCATGCAACAAAATGAAGGAACGTCGTAGGAGCGACTCTTGAGTCGCCCACATGTACAATGGCGACACAGTGGGCGAGACAAGTCTCGCCCCTACAGATCTCGAATCAGATTAGCATCGCCCTTTTCGCATTACTTACTTTGTTCTACTCACATTACAGACTTTTCGGAAACTTTATGCAAACGGCGGTCATTATCGTGGCTGTTTTCGTATTGCGCTGAGGCGCTTGCGGGCGGTGTTATTTTGAAACGACGCGCTAAGGGCGCAAACGCTTTGCCCAATTCTTGCTGTTGTATTAGTATGCGAGTGTTCCGACATGATTGAGGCGCATCCGATGGCAAGTTCGACCTCTGTCCCCAAACCCAGCGACGCCGGCAAAGGTGTGGTCGCCGTCGCCAACACGCGCTCGGCTTTGAGCAATATCAGGAACGGTCCCGGCGTCATGTACCAAGACATCGGCGATTTGTTGAATAATGCGCTGGTAGTTTATTTTCCCGATACGAAGACGGCGAGCAACTGGATTTGGGTGGAGAAGGGCGGCTTAAAGGGCTGGATATACGCCGGCTTTGTCGAATTCATTCACGCGATAGGCGCTGCGCCTTCGCGACATAAACCGACGCCCTATGACGGCAAAGTGGCGGTCTGGCACTGGAAGGGCTCAGCTGTACCGCAGAACAGCATTCGCGAAGCGCTCGATGACATCAAGACGAAGGCGCCCAACGTCAACCAGGTTTGGGTGAAAATCACCAACGGCCTATATTGGATGAGCGAATACGACAATAGCGATATGGCGATCAGCGGCGCCGGCAGCGTCGATCAATGGGTGGCTGCATGCCAGGCGGCTGGCCTCGAATTCCACGCCTGGTGTGTGCCCAAGGGGCTGAACGTGCGGGACGAAGCAGCCATCATCGTTGAAGCCTGCAGCAGGCCCGGCGTTCAATCGCTGATCCTGGATATCGAGCCTTATGCCGATTATTGGCAAGGCGGCGCCGAGGCCGTGCGACCGTTCATGCTGGAGCTCCGCCGGGGCTTGGGCACGCGATTCCACATTGGCATGAGCGTCGATCCGCGGCGGCAGCATTATCACACGGTATTCCCGGGCGAATGGGATCCTTTCGTGGATAGCATTCACCCGCAGACCTACTGGCGGACCTTCCGCGCGACGCCCGAGGATGCGCTTTCAGCGGTATGGTCGGTCTGGGGCGGCTACAACAAGCCGATTATACCAGTCTTGCAAGGCAATGCGCCGGCGTCGGAGCAGACCGAGGCGCATACGCTTTCCACGCAGGCGCATGGCGCGAAGGGACTGAGCTGGTGGCGCTATGGCGTGATCTCACACTGGTCCGGCGTCAACAAGGCGATCGAATTGACGTCGTCGCCCGCCGATGAAGCGCCTGAAACGGTGGAGAATTTCGCCGATGAAGTGATCATTTTGCCAACCAAGTCCGGCTTTCGCAGTGGCACTTATACTGGCCGTCCGGAATTCAGCGCGCGGCAAAACACCTGGGGCTGGGATTATCTATACGTCCCGACAGAAGAGCGGACCAGCAAGGTATGGGCGGAATGGCGCGAAGATCTGCCCCAGAGCGGGCTCTACGAGATCGCCGCCTTCATCCCCAATCGCAACGCGACGACGAAGCGAGCGCGTTACAAGGTGCATGGCATCGTCGGCACGACGGCGGAGGTGGTGCTGGATATCAACCAGCATCGGGCGCGCAACGTCTGGGTCGCGCTGGGCATATTTGATCTGGACAAGAATATGGAGAATGCCGGTCGCGTTTTTCTCAATGACGTCACCGGCGAAACGGATAAGAAGATCGCCTTTGACGCGGTGCGCTTCCGCCGCATTGTCACGACGCCGCCTGGTTATTCGCCGGCGCCGGCGGCGCCATCTGAACCGCGGCCCACCGAGATAGACGGCGTTAAGGTGGCTGACGGCTATGATTCGCCGGTGGGCACCAGCGAACAGCGCCGAGGCGAGCGCGTATGGCCGAAGGGCTGGCTGGACGCGACCCCCTTTGGCAAGCTGTATTTCATTGGCACGCCCAGCGAAGCTTATCACACAGGCGCTGATTTGAACTTCGGCCGACCTTATGAAGACAAAGGCATGGCTTGTTACGCCTGCGCCAGCGGCATCATCACCTTCGCCGCGCGCCTGGGCAAATGGGGCAATCTGGTTGTCATTCGGCATGATCCGCTATATGAGCCGTCGGGTCGGGTGATTTTCAGTCGTTACGCGCATGTGCAGAATATGCGGGTCACGGTTGGCGAACGCGTCGCGCGCGGGCAGCGAATATGCGAAATCAGCGATGCTTTTGGCCGCTATGTGCCGCATCTGCATTTTGACTTGAGCGCGACAACGCTGCTGGAGACCCGACCGGGCGACTGGCCCAAGCTGGATTATGATCTATTGGTGAAGCATTATATCGACCCGCGGGACTGGATCAGCCGACATCGCCCGTAGCCTGTTAGGGCGCAGCGGCTAGAAAAGCCCCCAATCGCTGGCGGCGCCCTCTTCCATCATGCTGGGGTCCCACATTTCCATACCCATCTCTATGGTGGTGGGGACGCCCAGGAAATCCTGCGCGGCGCGGCGCGTCTGCTCGAGAAGTTGGGGCGCGTAGGGGCAGAAGGGTGTGGTCATGATCATATTGACATGGGCGCTGTCTTCGCCGATTTCCACGCCGCGCACCAAACCGAGTTCGATAATATTCATGCCGATTTCAGGATCGATCACCGTGCGCATCGCTTCGTACAAGCCGGCTTCTTTCTCATCCATATTGTTGTCCTTTGGACTCCAGTCATTTCCAGTGGCAGTCTGCGAGAGCCATTAGCCTAGATAGACATTGACACAAGCATAGTACAGCGTGGAAGCGCTGTCAATTTGCGCGCTGGCGGGGCAGCGTATTTTACGGTTGATACCGCAAAGGCTTTACCACCGAGCACAACGAGAAAAACCGAGGGCGCCGAGAAAAGAATGCGGCGTATGTTTTGTTCTAAGTGTCCGTAATGCGTCAGCGGTGAAGGCGAGTTTGGCTCATTTGACTAGCCACCCGCTTCGATTCATTGCCGCTCGCTGGGAATTCAAACAGGATTCTATCGCTTGGGCGCTATGATGAGTTTAGGTGAAGCGTCAACCTTTCGTCTTGTCGATTCCGCTGCCGGTTCCCCGCTGCGGCTGTTGACAAGAGTATGGCGCGCTGATATACTGCCACTGAATTCGAGCCGGTTACAGAGTAAATTTAACCGACATTAAACCGACATAAGGGGAGAACTGCCGCGAATGGTCGCAACATTGGAGATTCGGAATCTGCATGCGAGTGTGGATGGCGTTGACGAAATGATACTGCGCGGATTGGACTTGACCGTCAAGAAGGGCGAGATACACGCGCTAATGGGACCGAATGGCTCGGGCAAGAGCACGCTCGCCAATGTATTGATGGGCAACCCGGCATACGAAGTGCATGAGGGCGAAGTGCTGCTGGACGGCGAGAACTTGCTGGAGCTGGAACCTGACGAACGCAGCCGGGCTGGGCTGTTTTTGGCTTTTCAGTATCCGGTGGCGATCCCCGGCGTGACGCTGGGCAACTTCCTGCGCCATGCGATCAACGCGCGCATGAAGGCGGAAGACCCGGAAAGCAAGGGCATACCGATTCCCAGGTTCGCGCGGCTGATGCGAGAGAAGATGACGCAGCTGCAAATTGATCACAGCTTCGCCGGGCGCTATCTCAACGAAGGCTTCAGCGGCGGCGAGAAGAAGCGGGCCGAAGTCTTGCAGATGGCGGTGCTGGCGCCGGAGATCGCTGTGCTCGACGAGACTGATTCGGGCTTGGACATCGACGCCTTGCGCGTTGTCGCCGATGGCGTCAATGCTTTGGCAGGACCCGATATGGGCGCGTTGGTGATTACGCATTACCAGCGGATGCTGAATTATATCAAGCCGGATTATGTGCATGTGCTTTATGATGGCCGGATAGTCGAGAGCGGCGGTCCTGAATTGGCGCTGGAGTTGGAAGAAAAAGGTTACGAGTGGATACGCGAAAGGCATGAGGCGCTGGAGCAAGCCCAGGCTTGAGGCGAGAAGACGAGGGTACAGACATGGCAAGCGAGGCGAAGATTGACAGCCAGGTCGCTGTCTCCCTTGAACAGCGTGTTGCGATCATAGAAACTGAGCGCAAGCATCTCGCTATCAAAGATGACCTGTCGCAAATGGAAACGCGCCTGATCAAGTGGATGATCGCTACTCAGCTGGCAGTGATAGGGTTTTTGCTCAGCACACAACTAGCCTTGGCCGCCTTGGTGGTCCATTTAGCGCGGTAACTAGCCGTTCCCGGGGGATACAGACATGGTTGAAGTAATTCAAAGCGAAAAGCAGCTTACGCGCGAAGAGGAATCGCTGAAGGATGTCGGCTTGAGTTATGCCGAGAAGTATGGCTTCCACGATGCCGATGTGGAGTATACCTTCAAGAGCCAGAAGGGCGTCAACGAAGAGATTGTGCGACAGATCAGCGCGATGAAAGACGAGCCGCAGTGGATGACCGATCGTCGGGTTGAGGCTTACCAGATCTTCATGGACAAGCCGACGCCGCAATGGGGCGGCGACCTGAACCAGATTGATTACGATGACATCTACTATTACGTGCGGGCGACGGATCAGACCGAAGGCGACTGGGACGATGTGCCGCAAGACATCAAAGACACCTTCGACAAACTCGGCATACCGGAGGCGGAGCAGAAGTTCTTGCATGGGGTGTCGGCGCAATACGACAGCGAATCGGTTTATCACAAGATCCAGGACAATCTCGAAGAGCAGGGCGTCATCTTTCTCGATATGGATTCGGGATTGCGCGAGCATCCGGAGATCATTGAGGAATACTTCGGCACGGTGATTCCATCAAACGACAACAAGTTTGCCGCCTTGAACACAGCCGTGTGGTCTGGCGGAAGCTTCATCTACGTCCCGCCCGGCGTCCATGTGGAAATGCCCTTGCAGGCTTATTTCCGCATCAATACGCAGAACATGGGGCAGTTCGAGCGGACGCTGATCATCGTTGATGAAGGCGCCTATGTGCATTATGTCGAGGGCTGCACGGCGCCGATTTATAGCTCCGACAGTTTGCACAGCGCCGTGGTCGAGATCATCGTCAAGAAGGGCGGCCGCTGCCGATATACCACGATTCAGAATTGGTCCAACAATGTGTACAACCTGGTGACGAAGCGCGCGGTGGCGGAAGAAGGCGCGACGATGGAATGGGTGGATGGCAACCTGGGCAGCCGCCTGACGATGAAATACCCCGCCGTGATATTACGCGGCGAGGGGGCGCATGGCGAGGTGCTGTCAATCGCTTTCGCCGGCGATGGCCAGCATCAGGACGCGGGCGCGAAGATCACCCATTTGGCGCCGAATACAACCAGCCAGATCATCAGCAAGTCGATCAGCAAGGATGGGGGCCGCGCCAGCTATCGCGGTCTGCTCAAAATAGACCAGGCGGCGCGAAACAGCAAAAGCAATGTCGTCTGCGATGCGCTGCTGCTTGATGACGACAGCCGCTCCGATACCTACCCGACCATCGAGATTGACGCCAGAGACGTCACGATGGGGCATGAGGCATCGGTCAGCAAAGTCGGGGAAGATCAGCTCTTTTACTTGATGAGCCGCGGCATCAGCGAAGACGAAGCCAACGCGATGATCGTCAACGGATTCCTCGAGCCGCTGGTTAAGGAATTGCCGATGGAATACGCGCTGGAATTAAACCGGCTGATTCAGATTCAGTTGGAAGGTTCAATTGGCTAGGCGCCCACCCTAACATTCTTCCCGCACATGCAGAACTCGTAGGGGCGACCAACCTGGTCGTCCGCCGCGCTGACGAAATGAGTTTGCGGGCGACTTGGTAAGTCGCCCCTACAAATCTGATTTACCTAAGGAGAACACACGTGGCAGTAATACGCAGGCGATCGGCGCTGCCGCAAGCGCCGGGTTTTACCTTGGCGGATGTTCAGGCGGTGAGCGACGCGTATGAGGAGCCGGGTTGGCTGCGGGCGCGCCGCGCCGAGGCATGGGAGGTTTATGAGAACACGCCCATGCCGTATCAAGAGGAGGAATGGCGGCGGACCGATTATCGTCATATCCGCTGGGATGAAGCCGGGCGCCTGATACAGGCGAATGGCGCCACAGCGGCCGAGGCGCCGGCGAAGCATCTGGCGCCCTTAACTGGCGACGAGCAGGGCGGCATGCTGGTCATTGTCGATGGTCAGGTGATCAGAAATGAAATTGCCGATTCGCTGGCGGGGCAAGGCCTGATATTCACCGATTTGCGGACGGCGGCGCGCGAACATGAGGCATTGGTCGAGAAGCATCTGATGACGCGGGCGGTCAAGGCGACCGATGGCAAATTCGCGGCTTTGCATGGCGCGCTTTGGGACAGTGGCGTATTTGTGTATGTGCCGCGCAATACGATTGCCGAAGCGCCCCTGCACGCGGTTTGTTACAACACCGGCTCGGGGACGGCGCTGTTCCATGTCCTGGTTGTAGTGGAAGACAATGCCCAAGCGACCATGCAAGTAGAATACGCGTCCAAGGGCGCGGCTGAACAATCTGCTTTTATTGGCGCGACCGAGCTCATTGTCGGCGCTGGCGGCAATCTGCGTTATGTCTCGCTGCAAGACTGGAATCGCGCGACCTTTGAGTTCAGTCATCAGCGCGGCATCGTGGGCAGAGACGCTCAATTGGACTGGGTAAATGGCGTCATGGGCAGCCAGCTGACAAAAGCCTTCATTGAGGTGGATGCCGTCGGGACAGGCGCCAACGCGCGCGTTAGCGGTTTTTTCTTCGCCGATCATGATCAGTTCTTCGATCTTGACACGCAGCAGAACCACAACGCGCCGCTGACCAATACCAATCTGCTCTTCAAAGGCGCGGCTCGTGATGAGGCGCGGACGCTCTGGCAGGGCATGATCAAATCGTTGCCGCAGATGCAGCGAATAGATGGTTATCAAGTTTGCCGCAACTTGCTGCTCAGCGAAGAGGCGCGCATGGATAGCATTCCAGGTTTGGAGATCGAAGCCGATGACGTCGCTTGCTCTCATGCGGCGACCTTTGGCACGCTGGAGGAAGAGCCGATTTTTTATTTGATGAGCCGCGGCATTACGCGGCCGCAAGCGCAGTTGATGATCATCGACGGGTTCTTTGATGAACTGCTGCAGCGCATTCCGTTCGAGCGGGTTCGTCAACGATTGATGGATGAGATCGAGGCGAAGATCATCGGCTAGGAAGTTTCAAGCTGAAGCCCTCACCCCCTGGCGCCCTCTCCCACATGGGGCGCGAATAGGTCGCGTATACACTTTCCGCCCACACAAGTAAGTCCAATAGAGTAATGCAACAAAATGAAGGAACGTCGTAGGGGCGACTCTTGAGTCGCCCACATGTACAATGGCGACATAGTGGGCGAGACAAGTCTCGCCCCTACAGATCTCGAATCAGATTAGCATTGCCCTTTTCGCATTACTTACT
>JAJEGA010000127.1 GCA_022820125.1 Anaerolineae bacterium
TGCTAGCGAAAACGGTGGATGGCTTGGCAACTCGCCTGATTACAAAAATCACCGCGCATCTGTTTAAGCGCATTCTGCGCGTAACATACCAAATTGACATCCAAAACTTTCAAGGCTCAACTGATTTCACATAAGACGTAAGTAAGTAATGATAATGACTGCCGTATGAAAAGAAATTACCTAAAGTAACCGAAAATTTGTACGGGCGAGCCGGTGGCTCGCCCACTCTTGCAATAAACTTCCAATCACTCTTGGCATGACTAACCTGGTTTTACTTAGTCCGCCGCTTTAACCGCCTCAGCATTCCAGGCGCTGACCGCAAGCCCGTCCATGTCGCTGACTTCGACGGTCAGCGTCTCGCCGGCATCCAGCCAGAAATAGTTGTCGGATACGGTGAAGCTATCCAGATGGCTTGGCCGCGAGACATCGACTGCGGCAGCGGGCAGGTCGCCGATATTGCTGACGAGGACGTCGTTGCCCCGCGTTTCGTAAGCCAGTTGCGTCTTTGGCAATTGGAAGAGACTGCCTTTGACCGGCTCGAAGTTCACGAAATAGAAACTGCGCTGGGCGAGCGCGCCCTCTCGGCAAACCTCCGACACCACAAATAGCGGCACGGTATCGGTTTCTTCAAACGCCAACGTGAATTCGCCAAGCTTATGCGGGCTGGTCACCGCGCCCCGACCTTCATAAACCTCGCGCTTAATCAACTGCAGATCGCCGTCAAAAGCGCGTACAGCAACTTGCCAGCTTGAATCGGCAAGCGCGCCGGCGTCGTCCAGCGCATACACGGGCAGCGATACCGGAATGCCGACATTATTCGTGCTGCTGAAGAGGACGCAAGCGAGGAGCGGCGCGAAGGCGTCCTGGATGAAATAATGCCCGATCTTTGGCGCGCCGTACCAATCAACGCAAGCCCATGATGCCGCCGGGTAATTGTCCGTCAGCTTGTAATAGAGCGCTCCGGTACTGTGCGGCCAACGGCAGCGCGCCCGCTCCAGCGTATGCCGGATGCCGACCGCCTGCGACAGTTGCGAGCCAATTGTGTACTGCTCGAGCGTGCAATCTGACGGCACAAAATAGTAGGCGTTCTGCTTCAAGCGGGAGACATCTTCGTAAGTGTCGAATATCGGCGTGTGATAAGCGAAGGCGCCACCTTCGAGCGGCGGCCAAACCTCCTTCTCCTCGTCCGGCAGATAGCGCAGCACCGACTCATAAACCGGGCTGCAAGCCAGCCCGAACTCGCCCCAAAATACTGAAGTCATATTCAGGCTGTAATCGAGGTTTTGGCGCCCCCAATACGTCCCGTAATCATGCGAGCTGCCGCCCCAGGGTTCGCCGCGGTGGAAGACGCGCGTGTCATCAAGCTCGATGCTGAGCCGGCCCATCATGTCGATCGCGGGTCCAAAAGGCTCGCCGGATTCGTTGCCGCCGCCATACATCGCCAGGGACGGATGATTGCGGATGCGCAGCGTATTAAGCCGCACGGTTTCTTCCAGCATATCGTAGGGCTGCGTCACATGGCTGTTCCAGGCGGTGGGCCATTCCTGCATCACCAGAATGCCGTAACGGTCGCAGAGGTCGTAGAAGTCATCGGTTTCGGGCATGCCGCTGCCCCAGGGGCGGAACATCTGCACATGCTGCATCGCCGCCAATTTGATGAAGCGCTCATATCGCTCGCGTGAGAAATCCAGCAGGGCGTCCAGCGTGCACCAGTTTGCGCCTTTGATGAACATGGGCTGCCCGTTGATGACGAAGGTCCAGTTGTAACGATCGGGACGCGGGCCGCCGGGCAGCGGCGCCATTTCAATTGTGCGCAAGCCGAAGTTGAAACTATGCGCGTCAGCCGCGCCGCCCCCATCGAGACTGAACGAGAGCGTGATTTGATACAGCGGCTGCTCTCCCATATCAACGGGCCACCACATGCGGGCCTCCGGGATTTGAAAGCGCAGATTGCAGGCGTGATTCGCCCTGTGGGATTCGATGCGCCTCGAGAAGGAAAGCGGCTGACCATCGAAATTCTCCGGCTCGATGCTCGCGTTTAGCGTACCGCTCCAACCGCAGGCATCGCCCACGAACTGCAGCGCCAGTTCGACGATGCCAGCGGCGGCGTCAACCGTGCGCAGGAAGGGATCAACCAAGGCGACCGCCGGACGATCATGGATCCGTACCGAGCGCCAAATGCCGAGCGACTGCAAGTTGGAATAATGCCAGCCGTAGACGTTGTTGAAGACAACCGTGCGTTTCCAACTGTCGTTGCTGGCGGGGTTAAATGGGCGGCCCCGGTCCATTTCAAAGGGCACCGGATCCAGCCGCACGACCAAGGTGTTCTGCTCTTGAAGCAAGCCGGCGATTTCAAATTCGGGTCCGCCGAACATGCCTTCGTGCCCGCCCAGCATCGCCCCATTCAGCCAGACGGTGCAGCGATTGGCGACGCCGCCGAACCGGAGCATATCGCCAATCAGGTCTTCAGGGCGCGCGAAGTCGCGGCGCATCCACCAGGTCTTAAAGCTCTCTTCACGGGCGATTTCCTGGTTGCGCCCGAAGGTGGTTTCGGGGATCCGCCCAGCTTCGACCAAGGCGGTATGCACACTGCCCGGCACCCGCGCCGGGATCGCGTCGTCCCAGTCGCCGTTCAGACGGTCGCTCAACTTGCCGCCTTCAGCCAGCTGCCACTCGCCATCCAGCGACAAGCTGGGCGCGCCTGCCGGGTGGCTGAGCGTTTCCCGGCTTAGCGCGATGGCTTCCGGCTCGGCGTCCCAAGGTGTGAATCGGGGCGCGAAGGCTTCGCGATCGAGGGCGTTCAGCGACAGTTGTTCGACGCCTTCCAGCCAGACATCTTGCGCTGGGCGGTTCAAGTCTCGCAGCAGCGCCGGCAGCCGTCGATGCCAAGGGTAGGGCAGGTCGGCGAGCGCTAGATTGGGGTCGCGCAGTGATGCTGTCCCTTCTAACAATTCGGGCAGATGCGTCGCGAGGACGGCTCGCCCCTTGGCTGACGCGATTACCTCTGCGAGCGTGGAGTCGCCGGTGAAGGTCATTGGTCGCTCCTAGTCTATCGCTTTGCGGGTTTGTAAGGGCGTTTACCCGCTGTGTCGACGCGCGGCGCCGAGACGCCCCTACAAGGCTTGTTCCGTATTGTATTTCTGCCTCCGACGGACAGCGCTCTGCGCCCTCTGTGTTGCTTCGTTTCCTCAGAAAGTCCAA
Source organism: Anaerolineae bacterium (assembly GCA_022820125.1). Taxonomy (GTDB): domain Bacteria; phylum Chloroflexota; class Anaerolineae; order Aggregatilineales; family Phototrophicaceae; genus UBA6055. The sequence goes on from JAJEGA010000127.1 coordinate 3,202, forward strand.
TAAAGTAATGCAACAAAATGAAGGAACGTCGTAGGGGCGACTCTTGAGTCGCCCACATGAACAATGGCGACATAGTGGGCGAGACAAGTCTCGCCCCTACAGATCTCGAATCAGATTAGCATCGCCCTTTTTCGCATGACTTACTTGCGTTTACTTCTGTGGCAAAGCCTTGCAATTCAGCTTGCTTTTCGTCTTTAGCCGCGTACCGACAAGTAGCGGACAAGCCTTACAACTCTCCACATTTATGATACCTGTATGTTGCAGTCGGCGGCAGATCCACAGTGCCGAAGACGCTTGCTATGCGACCGAACTCCTCTCCCTAATTCATTGGGGAGGGGCCTGGGGCGGGGTTGATACATCAATGTCATTATCACAAGAGGGCTGGAATTATCCAACCCTCCGCAATCGTAGCGCTTTGCCTAACTGCGTTTAGCAATCGGGCTTGAAGTAGATCAACTTGTGGCTCGACCAGGAGCCGTGATGGAAGGCGCCGTCGGGCACGTTGGCGATGCAATTCGACCACATGTGAACGATGCCCGGATTCTCGATATGGGTGAAGAAGGGCACGTTGTCATAGAGCCAGGCATCGCGGGCGGCGGAAGCGGCGATGAAACCCTCGCTGCCAGGCGGGTGGCTGACCAGGTCTTCATGGATGGCGTAGAGCGCCATGATCCAGTCCGGCGGCGCTTCGCCCATCTCGTTATCGTTATACCATTGGCTCCACCGCGGACCCCAATTGGCGTTCGGGATGTAATCCGGGTAGGTGTGAGCGGCGAAGAGCGGCGCCGTATTCCAGTTGATCCCGGCTTGCATCTCGTTGGAGAGACGGCGCTCGCCAACCAGAGCCGGGTCAATTTCGCGGAAGTCGGCTTTGATGCCGATATCGCCCATGTAATCGACGAAGAAAGGCGCGGGATCGGCATAATCGCCGCCGCCCGCCCCGACCTCGAGCATGATCGAGAAGGGCTCGCCGCTCGGCGACAGGCGGTAGCCATCGGCATCGCGTTCCGTCATGCCCATCTCATCCAGCAGCGCGTTGGCGCCGTCGACATCGTAATCGCTGGGCGCGATCGTCGGCAGGCTGGCTTGCCCATAATAGATGGCGTTGATTAAATCTTCGCTGTCAATCGCCAGCATCACCGCATTGCGGAAGCGCGCGTCCCAGGTGACTTCACGCCAGGTCGGGTCATCAAAGGTGAGATTGATGTGGAACATCCGCGAGTCTTTATTGGGGTAGACGTAGGTGCTGTAATTGCCGTTTTCCTCGTTCTCGATGAAGAGCGGCAAATTCGCCAGGCTGGTCGTCCAGAAGTAATGCACATCGCCGGCGAACATCATTAGCTCGGCGGTTTCCATTATGCCCCACTGGTTGATCACAGCGCGGCGTCCGTCCAGATAGGGCAGTTGGTTGCCATCGGCATCGACAGCGAAGTAATAGGGGTTGCGCTGCGTGACCACTTCTTCTTCCGGACCGTCAACGCGAACCCAGGGTCCCAACTGTGGGAAGCCGATCGCATGCAGGCAATTCTCGCACCAGCCGGAAACGTCTTTCGCGTTGAATAGCTCAGCCCAGCTTTCCAAGCCTTCCGCCTCGACCGCGGCCGCGATCTCATCGGCATCGCCATGATCCATGTGATAGTGGACCAGGTAGTGTTTTGGCTTGATGATGTCGAGGTAACCGGTGCCTAAAGCGACCAAGCTGGCGGCGAACCCGGGATACGGTCCGTCAAACGCGAACTTGAAGGTGGCGTCGTCGACAATCTCAAGCGTCGCCGGGGCGCCGTCGGGCACGTTGCCAGAGCGCAAGTAGGTTGGCACCGACGGGCGCAGCTCCGCATTGCTGATCACGTCTTCATAGGCGAAGCGCACATCCTCAGTGCTTAACGGCGCGCCGTCCGACCACTTGTGCCCCGCGCGCAGCTTGAATGTATATTCGCTGGCGTCGTCGCTGATGGTGAATTCTTCAATGATATTTGGCGCCAGCGTGTTGTCGTCGCGGTTCTGCGTATTGAAGAGCGTCTCCTTCATGACCACGTTGTTCTGCCAGGTCATCAACAGCTCGCCGCCATAGACGCCGACTTCGGGCACGACGTAAGACTCAGGCAGCAGAACGCCGCTGGAAAGCACGATGGGGTTATCCGGCAGGCGGTCGCAGACGCCCGGCAAATCGCCAGCGGCGACCATCTCCGCCAGCATCGGCGCTTCGTTATACATGCAATCCTGCGCCGCGCCAAATAAAGCGCCCGGACCGATGATCATCGTCGAGACTATCAATAACAGTACCACTTTGCGGAATGAGATAGACATTTTGTTCTCCTTAGTCTGATACTTTCTCTCAAAAGAAGTTCCGCCGTCAACCCGCGAAAAATGCCTTTGCGAGTTATCTGTGCTATTATCCCCAATCAGAGAAGGTTAGTCAAATATTGCAGCGGCTCGTTGGCGCCACAAAATAGGTCTTAGCGCGAGCCAACAGCCGGGAGAATTAAATGCTTCGCATCATTGCGCGCCGGATTCTCATACTTATTCCCATGCTGATTTTGCTGTCGATGATCTCTTTCGTCATCATTCAGCTCCCCCCCGGCGATTACCTCAGCAGCTATGTGCACCGGCTGGAAAGCCAGGGTCTCAAAGTCGATCAAGCCGAGATACAGCGCCTCGAACAGCGCTATGGCTTGGGCAAACCCTTGTACACGCAATACTTCCGCTGGATGCGCAACTTCATCGTCAATGGCGATTTGGGAAGATCATTCGGCTCTTATGGCAGCAGCCACGACAACAAACCGGTGTCCGACATCATCGCGGAGCGCCTGCCGGCGACGATGATCATCTCGATTGTCTCGACGATTGTCGTCTGGGCGATCGCCATTCCAATCGGCATTTATTCGGCGACGCATCAGTATTCGCTCATGGATTATGTGTCGATCTTCATCGGCTTTATCGGGCTGGCGATACCCAATTTCCTCTTCGCCATCATCATCATGTGGATCGTTTTCGCTCAGACTGGGCACGCCGTAACCGGCCTCTTCTCGCTGGAATTCAAGCACGCGCCCTGGTCGATCGCCAAGGTCATCGACATGCTCAAGAATGTCTGGGTGCCAGTGCTGGTGCTGGCGACGGCGGGCACAGCCGGCTTGATTCGCGTCATGCGCGCCAATCTGCTTGACGAGTTGAACAAGCAATACGTGGTCACGGCGCGGGCAAAGGGCTTGAGCGAGAGGCGGCTGCTGTGGAAGTACCCGGTGCGCATCGCCTTCAACCCCATCTTCAGCACGATCGGCTGGCTGCTGCCGGCGATGGTCGGCGGCGAAGCGCTGGTGTCGATCATCCTCAATCTTCAGACCATCGGTCCCGTGCTATTGACCGCGGTCTTGCGCCAGGATATGTACCTGGCGGGCAGCATCATCATGATCCTCAGCACCTTGACGCTCATCGGCACGCTAATTTCCGATATTGCGCTCGTCTGGCTTGATCCGCGGATTCGCTATGACTGATCGATGGCGCAACAAGAGCAACGGGCGAGCCTTGGGATAACTGATGGAAGCACGGGAAAACATCTCAGCCGCGCTGCCGGATGTGGCGGCCGCCGCCATGACGGACGACTCGATTGAGTATTTGTCCCGCGGGAAACTGATCCGGCGGCGCTTTTGGCGGCATCGCCTCGCCCGGCTCGGTTTGCCCGTTCTGGTGGCGCTCTACCTTATGGCGATATTCGCCGATTTCATCGCGCCTTATCCGGCTCATACGCGCCTCAAAGGCTTCAAAGACGCGCCGCCAAGCACGATCCATTTCGGCGTGGAAGAATACATATTCCAGCCCTATGTTTACGCGCGCAAACGCGAGTTTCACCCTAAGACATTCCGCGAGATCTATACCGAAGAGACCGATGTAAAGTACCCGATTCACTTCTTCACGCGCGGCGAACCCTATGAGATTCTGGGCTTGTTTAAGCTTGACCTTCACCTCTTCGGCGTCGATGAGGACGCGAATGTCACGCTCTTCGGCACCGATGCGGTCAGCCGAGATTTGTTCTCGCGCACGGTGATCGCAGCCCGCGTTTCACTCTTCGTCGGCTTGGGCGGCGTCGCCATCAGCTTCGTCCTCGGCTGTTTGATCGGCGGTGTCTCCGGCTACGCTGGCGGCATCGTTGACGAAGCGATTCAGCGCATCATTGACCTGCTCATCGCCATACCGACCTTGCCCCTGTGGATGGTGCTGTCGGCCGCCATCCCCCGAGAATGGCCCGTTGAGCATACGTTTTTTGCGATCACGATCGTCTTGTCGATTGTGGGCTGGACGGGCTTGGCGCGCGTCGTCCGCGGCAAGCTGCTGTCGCTGCGCGATCTGGATTTCGTTGTCGCCTCCAAGCTCTGCGGCGGAAGCGATCTCTACATCATCAACCGCCATTTGCTGCCGAACTTCGCCAGCCATCTGATCGTCACCTTGACCCTGGCGATTCCGGGCATGATCCTCGGTGAGACGGCGCTGAGTTTTATCGGGATCGGCATGTTGGAGCCTGGCGTTAGTTGGGGCGTGCTGCTGCAAGACACGATGAACTTCGGCGCGCTGGTGCATCAGCCTTGGAAGCTGATACCCGGCCTCTTCATCATCGTGACCGTATTGATGTTTAACTTCGTCGGCGATGGCTTGCGCGACGCCGCCGATCCGTATTCGCTTTGAACCAAGGCAAGGATATGGCTGATTTGCGTAGTCTCGACCAAATTGACCGCGAAGCCTTCGCGCCCGCTCCATCGCCATTAGCCGGCGCCGCGCGCTCCCTTGACCTGCGCCCCGGCGGCATTAAGCATCCGGCGGGGCCGCTGCGCCTCCCGCTTAATGACGGCTGGGTAATGGCGCCGGATGGCGGCGCGGCGGCGCGCTTGAGCGGCGAATGGAATGATGCCATTCCCGCGGTTGTGCCGGGCAGCATTCAGACCGCCTTGCTCGAAGCCGGTTTGATTCCCGATCCCTATGTCGGAACCAACGATGAGATCGCCCGCGCCGAAAGCTTCAAGACCTGGTGGTTAAAGACGACCTTTGAGCGACCGGCAGAACGCGGCGGCGAACGGCTGGCCTTCGGCGGCATTTGCGATTCCTGCGCGATCTGGTTGAACGGCGAGAAGCTGGGCGAGCACAAAGGCATGTTCGCCGAGTTGACCTACGATGTCGCTTCTTTATTGGTCGATGGCGAGAACACGCTGATTGTCCGGCTTGACCCGGCGCCGCAGCGCATCGGCAGCGGCGAGCCTAACGACTTCTTCATCGGCATGAATGTCGGCTGGCTCAATACGGCGGTCATCAACAATATCTACGGCTGGCACTATATCAATCTGCCGACGCTCGGCATCTGGCGACCGGTTTCGCTCAAGGCGTCGCCGGCGGTGGAGATCGCCGATCCCTTCATCGCGGCGCTCGATGCCCATGCGGGTTTGCTGCGCCTGCATCTGACGCTGAAGGGCGCGGCTGAAAACTGGCGCGGTCGCCTGCTCGGCAGCATCGAGCCGGAGAACTTTGACGGCGCCGCGCATCATTTCAACTGCGATGTGGCATCAAGCGAGCGCGAACTGACCGAGCTGCTCGAATTTACCCTGCCCGATGCCCAGCCCTGGTGGCCCGTCGATTATGGCGAGCCCAACCTCTATCGCCTGAAGCTGTCTTTCTTGCCGGATGAAGGCGCGCCCGATCATACCGATCTTACCTTTGGCATCCGCACCATCGAAATGCGCCCGGCGCCGGATGGTCCCAATCCCGAGCATTACAACTGGACCTTCGTGGTCAATGGAAAACCGATATTCGTCAAGGGGGCGAATTGGTGCACGCTGGACGCGCTGCTGCGCTTTGAGCCGGAACGCTACGATCGCTTCCTGCAAATGGCGAAAGATTCGCATATGCAGCTGTTACGCGCCTGGGGCAGCGGCATGCCGGAGACCGACGAGTTCTACGACTTGGCTGACCGTCACGGCATTATGGTCATGCAGGAATGGCCCACCGCCTGGAACAGCCATCGCATCCAGCCTTACGACATCCTCGAAGAGACCGTGCGCCACAACACGATTCGCCTGCGCAATCGCCCATCGCTGGTGATGTGGGGCGGCGGCAACGAATCGGGCGAGCCCTTCGGCGCGGCGATAGATATGATGGGCCGCTGCAGCGTCGAACTCGACGGCGCCCGCCCCTTCCACCGCGGCGAACCCTGGGGCGGCAGCATCCACAGCTACCACGTCTTTTGGCAATATCACCCGCTCGATTACAACTTGTCCCTATCAGCGACCTTCATCGGCGAATTCGGGCTGGCTTCCCTGCCCAATTATGAGACGGTCGAGCGCTATTTGCCGGCGGAAGAACTTGAGGCCTGGCCCCCCGCCAGTGACAGCGGCTTCACCCGCCACATGCCGGTCTTCAATCTCAAAGCCGAGCAGACGATCATGGCGCAGTATGTCGCCGATTTCTTGCCGGCTGATTCGCTGAAGAACTTCATCCTCGGTATGCAGATGGCGCAGGCGACTGGCATGCGTCATACGCTTGAGCTGGCCCGCAGCCGCTGGCCCCATGCCACTGGCGTCTGCTACTACAAGCTGACCGACAACAACCCGGCCGCCTCCTGGGCGACGGTCGACTGGTACGGCGCGCCCAAAATCGCCTATCACATCTTGCGCGGCGCCTATCGTCCGCTGCACGCCTGCCTGCTGTTTAGGCGATTGTCATGCGTCGGCTTCCCGCTGACCGCGCCGGTTTACCTGCTGGATGACAATGGCGACCTGGCGGACGAGGCCTGGACAGTTCGCGTATGTGTTTTTGGGAGCGATTTGAAGCTGATCCAGCGGGAAGAATTCAGCGGCAGCGGCGCGCAAGGCCCGGTTGCGGCGTTGGGCGAGTTGACGCTGGATGCGGATCAAACCTGGAGCAGCCCGCTCTTTATCACCGCCGATATCTCAACGGAGGACGGGTTGCGGGACAGCGTATTCTACTGGCTCAATTACGCGGCGATTCAGGGTTCGCTCTTCGACAGACCGGCGACGCGACTCGCGATTGAGGCGGTGGACGCCGCTGCGGTAAGAATCCGCAATATCGGCGAATTGCCCGCCGTCGGCGTTCACTTCGATTGCCCGGCGATCTCGCATCATTTCTCCTGCGCCGACAGCTATTTCTGGCTGGGCGCGGGCGAGGAACGGCGGATTGAAGTGAGCCAACTGGATGACCTTGGCGTCGCCGCCTGGAATGCCGAGGCTGTGAGGCTGTAGCGCGATGAACGAAGCGCGGCAATGGGACGAACAAGGGCTGAGGGCTGCTGAACCTGTCATCGAGATCGAAGATTTGAGTGTGCATTTCGCCGTTGACGAAGGCAGGCTGAAGGCGGTCGATGGCGTCAGCTTCGCCATTCAAGAGCAGCAAGTCTTCGGACTGATCGGCGAGAGCGGCTGCGGCAAGACGGTGACGGCGCAGTCCTTGATGCGCCTGGTGCCGAAGCCGGGGCGCATCGTGAATGGCCGCATCAAGTATCAGACCGGATTGGGCGACGCGATTGATCTGGCGCGGATAGACCCGGCGGGAACGGAGATCCGCGCGATTCGCGGCAACGAAATCGCGATGATCTTCCAGGAGCCGATGTCGAGCTTGTCGCCGATCCACAGCATCGGCAATCAGTTGATGGAAGCGGTCTTGCTGCACGTCACTACTAACAAACGCGAAGCCTACAAGATCGCGCTGGAGATGCTCGATCTGGTTGGCATACCCAATCCAGTGCAACGCATGGACGAGTATCCGCATCATTTCTCCGGCGGGATGCGTCAGCGGGTGATGATCGCGATGGCGCTGGCTTGCCGCCCGCGTCTGCTGATCGCCGATGAGCCGACTACCGCGCTGGATGTGACCGTGCAGGCGCAAATCCTGGACCTCATCGCGCGGACGCAATCGCAATTTCAGATGGCGGTGCTTTACATCACGCATGATTTGGGCATCATCGCCGAGATTTGCGATAAGGTCGCGGTCATGTATTTGGGAAAGATTGTTGAACAAGGCTCGGTGCGCGATATCTTCCACAATCCCTTGCATCCCTACACGCGCCGGCTCCTCGCTTCAACGCCGCGGATTGGGCAACATGCCGAGCGTCTTTTGTCGATTGAAGGCACGGTGCCCATCCCCATCGGCATGCCGCGCGCCTGCGGCTTTTGCTCGCGCTGCCCCGATATGATCGCCGGCAACTGCGATAGGGCCTTGCCCGCCCTGGTGGAAATCGAAGATGATCACTTCGTGCGCTGTTTCCTCCATGACGAGCGTGTGGAGGCGGCAATATGACCGAGCAGCCGCTGCTGAAAGTCGAGGGTTTGAAGAAGTATTTCCCGGTCGAGAAGGGATTCCTGCGGCGCGTGGTCGGGCAGGTGAAGGCGGTCGACGACGTCAGCCTGGAAATCCAGGCGGGCGAAACGCTGGGTTTGGTCGGCGAATCGGGCTCGGGCAAGACGACCGTGGGGCGCTGCATATTGCGCGCGCTCGACCCGACAGCGGGGACGATTCATTTCCGAATCGATGAATCGACGACGGTGGACATGGCGCAAATCAGCCAGCGCGATTTACGCGATGTGCGGCGGCACGCCAATATGATCTTTCAGGATCCCTTCTACTCGCTGGACCCGCGCTGGACGATTCTCGATATTGTCGGGGAGCCGCTGAAACTGGCGAAGCTGGCTGAGGGAAAAGCGCTGGAGAAGCGCGTCGCTCATTTGATGGATGTCGTCGGCTTGGAAGCCAAGCATCTGCGGCGCTATCCCCATGCCTTCAGCGGCGGTCAGCGTCAGCGCATCGGCGTGGCCCGCGCCCTGGCCACCAACCCGCGGCTGATCATCGCCGATGAACCGGTGTCGGCGCTGGATGTCTCGACCCAGGCGCAGATCCTGAATCTGCTTAACGACCTGCAAAGCGAATTCGGCTTGTCTTATCTGTTTATCGCCCATGACTTAAGCGTGGTTGAGCATATCTCCGACCGCGTCGCCGTGATGTATGTCGGCAAGCTGGTGGAGGTGGCGCCGAAGGAGCAGCTCTTCTTCTTCCCCAAGCATCCCTACACCGAAGCCTTGCTTTCAGCCGTGCCAACGCCGGACCCCGATATCGCTAAGAACCGGATCATCTTGCCGGGCGAAATCGCCAACCCGGCTGATCCGCCCGCCGGCTGTTATTTCCATCCGCGCTGCCAATACGCGCAGGCGCGCTGCCAGGTAGAAGAACCGGCGCTGCGGGAAGTCAGCCCCGGTCAGTGGGCCTCTTGTCATTTCGCTGAGGAACTGGAACTGGTCGGCGCGCCCCAGTAGGGGCTACCCATTGGGTCGCCCGTGACCGCCGAATCCCAACCAGTAGGGACTACCGATTGGACCGCCGCCCCCTACCCGCAATCCCTGCACGGATGTCGATCGGGCTGCGCTATCTGTTTGAGTAACGCGGTCTGACTTATAGGCTTGACATATGCAGTCTATTGGGGTAAATTGGGGACACAATACCCCCTGGCGACCTCACGATAGTTCGTCAGGTAATTTACGGGAGGCTAGCGCAATTTTCTAGCCTCCCTGTCTATTGTAGCCAACGTTAAGGATCGATGATGTTTCGCTTGGCGATTTTTGTTGATGGAGCTTATTTGGAGAAGGTCGCCGAGAATAATAAGGTATGGGTTGATTACGAAAAACTTTCTTCTGAGATTCTTACGCGGGTAAACGCGCGAACCCCAACAGCGCCAATGGATCTCTTGCGAACTTACTATTATAATGGCTCGCCCCACCAGAGTAATCCCCCCACCGCACGAGAAAGAAAACTCGTCCGGAAACGCCGTCAGTTCTACGACGCTCTGGAGCGGCTGTCTAGCTTTACGGTTAGATTGGGTGTCGTTAAGTATCGTGGCAAGAATAATCAAGGTCAGCCAATCTACCAACAGAAGCAAGTCGATCTACTGCTAGGTTTGGATTTCGCCTTACTGAGCGCCAAGCGCTCCATCACGCATGCAGCGGTCGTTACCGGAGATAGCGATATGGTGCCTGCCTTTGAAGAGGCACAGAGGGAAGGGATTGCCGTCTGGCTATTCACCGGCCAGAAGCAAAGCCATGCTAGGGAATTGTGGCAAGCCGCCGATGAACGAGTAGATCTCGATCAACCTTTCTTGGATGCGATCCGACAAATCAAATAGTTCCCATACACCTCATTGGCTCGCGCAGCGAAAGGGACGGGTGTTTATGTTTTGTCTTGTTTGCATGACCTGCGGGCGGACCTGCGCCGATATGGGCGCCGCTTCCTGCCCGCATGACGGCGGCTTCCTGGATGTCCACTACGATTCGGCTGAAATCCCGCTTCGCGACGACCTGCCCGGCATTTGGCGCTACGCCGCGCGCCTGCCCCTGACCGACCCGGCGCATATAGTCAGCCTGGGCGAAGGCGATACGCCGCTGCTGCGCTCCGGGCGGCTGGGCGCGGATATCGGCTTGCCGCAGCTCTACTTCAAAAATGAGGGCTTGAACCCGACCGGCTCCTACAAAGATCGCATCGCTTCTGTCGGCATTACCAGCTTGCGGCAGCAGGGCTTGAACGCCTGGGCGACTGTCTCGTCGGGCAATGCCGGCGCCGCGTTATCGGCTTATGGCGCGCAGGCTGGCGCTGATGGTTATGTTTTTACGCTGGAGCGGGCGCCGCGGGCGAAGATCGCCCAGATCATCGCTTATGGACCGCGCATCATGTCCGTGCGCGGGATGGGCTACGATCCCAAGATTGATGCCGAGACCTGGGAAAACGCGCGCAAGATATGCGAAATCAACAACTGGCTGATGTTGATCACCGCGCGCCGTTACAGCCCGCAATCGATGGAAGGCGCGAAGACCATCGCCTACGAGGTCTGCCAGCAGCTGAAGGGCGCTGCGCCCGATGTTGTTTATGTGCCGGTGGGCGGCGGCGGCTTGCTTAGCAGCATTTGGAAAGGCTTCCGCGAATGGCGAGCTGCCGGACAAATTAAGCGCCTTCCGCGAATGGTCGCGATTCAGCCGCAGGGCTGCGATCCCTTAGCGCAAGCCTGGCGCGAGCAGCGCGCCATTAAGCCGCTGGACGATTGCGCGAGCGCCGTCTCCGGCATCATATTGACCGCCCCGCCCGATGGCGACCTGGTCTTGAGCGATCTGCGCGAATCGGGGGGCTGGGCGCTCTCTATCGCCGACGAAATCACCTACCAAGCGCAGGCGGAACTGGCGAGCGGCGAAGGGCTCTTCGTGGAGCCGGCGGCCGCCATCACTTGGGCCGCGGTCAAAGCCGATCTGGCGGCGGGCCGTTTGACGGGCGCCGAGGATGTCGTCTGTGTTTTGACCGGCATCGGCTTCAAAGACAGCAAAGCGATTGGGCTGATGACTGAAAATGCGCCCGTGCCGCTGGTCGAAGCCGAAGAGATTTTACGGCTCGAGCCTTAATTCCGAGGGGCTAAATCCATGAGCGGACGTCTGAAAGGCAAAGTCATCATCATCACCGGCGGCGCGACTGGCATCGGCTGGGGCATCGCGCAGAGCTGCGCGCGCGAAGGCGCTGCCCTGGCTTTGGCGCAACGTCCGGGCGATATCACGCTCGCCGAAGACAAGGTGGCGCTGCTGGCGGCGGCGGGGCACAGGGCGCTGGCGGTCGGCTGCGACATCACGCAGCGCGAGATGGTGAAGGACATGATCGCGCGGACGGCAGCGGCTTTTGGGCGGCTGGACGTCATGGTGAACAACGCCGCCTTGACCGGCGCTTCGGCGGATGTCCGCCCCTTCTTGCAAGAGACCGACGCGCACTGGCGCCGGACGATCGATGTCAATCTCACCGGCGCATTCATCTGCGCGCAAGAGGCGGCTTTTCAGATGATCGAGCAGGGCGAGGGCGGCAGCATCATCAGCATCTCGTCGGTGGCGCAATACGCGGCGCAAGAGAATGCGACGCCCTATGGCGCGGCGAAAGCCGGCTTGGATGGCTTGTGCAAAGGCGCCGCCATCGAATTGGCGCCGCATAAAATCCGCGTCAATCTGGTTGCGCCTGGCGAAATCCACACCGAATCCAGCGCCGACTTCACGGATACGGTCACTGAGACGGGCGGCAGCGGCAACTTCTTCCGCCATACGCCGCTCGGGCGCCCGGGGCAGGTCGGCGAGATTGGCGATGTGGTCGCCTTCCTTGCCAGCGATGAAGCCAGCTTCGTCACCGGCGCCACCTGGCGCGTCGATGGCGGTTTCCTCAGTTATTAGGTCGCCCGCGCCAAACCAGCGAATTGTAGGGGCGACACTTGTGTCGCCCGCTAACTCAATTCCACCCGCGGATTCAGCAGCGCGTAAGCGGCATCGGCAAACAGGTTGGCGAAGAGAATGACGGTCACAGTGACCATGGCGATGGCTTGCACCAGCAGCAGATCGCGCCGCTCGATCGCCGCGATCAACAAGCTGCCGAGCCCGGGGAAGCCAAAGACGTATTCGATCACGACAAGTCCGCTGACCAGCCAGCTGATGCTGATGGCGATGACTGTGATCGTTGGCAGCAAGGCGTTGCGCAGGACATGCCGCCAGATCACCGTCCGCCAAGGGATGCCCTTGAGGGCGGCTGTGCGCACATAATCGCGCTTGAGCTCTTCAATGACGCCGGCTCGCGTCAAGCGGGAGATATAGGCGAGCAGCACCAGCGTCGCCGCGAAAGCGGGCAGCCATAGCGCCGGCAGCATCTCGGCAAAGGAGGCGTTGGCGGGCACCGCAGAGCTGGAGGGGAACCACCAGCCGAGCGACTGCGCCAGCTCCCCCCGCCCCCAGCGCAGCGCCACGATATTGATCAAGAATAAGCCGGTGACGAACTCCGGCAAGCTGACGACGGAGAGCGTCAGCAGCGAGATGAGGATGTCCGGCAATTTATTCTCGAATAAACCCGCGATCACCCCCAGCGCCAGCGAGAGCGGCGCCGACATCAGCAAGGCGACCGCCGCCAGACGCGCCGAGTTGACGCTTCGCTCAATGATCAAGTCGCGGTTTAGCGCGCCGCGGAAGGCGATGGTATCGCCCCAGTCGCCACGAATGAAGTCCGCTGCCCAGGTCAGGTATTGCTGCGGCAATGACGCGTCCAAGCCCAGTTCCACCCGTATTTGGGCGACCTGCTCCTCGGTGGCTTCCCGCCCGCCAGCGATGACCCGCGCCGGATCGCCGGGCAAGATGCGCAGCAGGAAAAAGATCGTCAGCGAACTCACGAGGTAGGTGAAAAAGAAGAACAGGAAGCGGCGGCGCAAGAAATGTAGCATCAGGTCAATCCGCCTCGCGCGCCAACCTTAGACCGCGCTGCGAGCTCGTCAATTCTTCCAGCGGGATGTGGCAGCGAATCAGGCGCCCGGCATCACCCTGGCGCCAGGGCGGCTCCTCAGTTTCGCAGATGGCGCCGATTTTGCGCGGGCAGCGGGTATGGAAGCGGCAGCCGCTCGGCAGGTTCTGCGCGCTGGGCAAGTCATCGCTTAGCAGGATGCGCTCGGTCGAATGCAGGGGATCAGGCACAGGTATCGCCGAGACCAGCGCCTCGGTGTAGGGGTGGCAGGGCGGTTGAAAGAGCTCGCGCGCGTCGCCGATTTCAAAGAGCTGCCCCAAATACATGACCGCGATGATATCCGCCAGGTAACCAACAACGGACAAGTTATGCGAAATGAAGAGATAGGCGCTGCCATGATTGTCTTGCAATTCCGCCAATAAATTTAGCACAGCCGACTGCACCGATACATCCAGCGCCGATACCGGTTCGTCGCAAACGATGAGATCGGGGTCGGAGGCGAAGGCGCGCGCGATCGCCACCCGCTGCTTCTCTCCGCCGCTCAATTCATCGGGGTAGCGTTCGGCATACTCGGCGAGCAGGTTGACGCGCTCCAGCAGGGCGAGCGCCTCGGCATCGGCCGCCGCGGGCGCAAAACCTCGCAGTTTAATCAGCGGGCGGCGTATCGCCTGACGCACGGACAGATACGGGTTGAGAGAATTCTGCGGATTTTGGAATATCATTTGCAGTTTCGAGCGCAGGTCTTGGCTGCGGTCGCGGACGCTGTCGCGCACATCCATACCGAGCAGCTCAAGCTTTCCCCCGCTCCGCGCTTCCAAGCCGATGATGAGGCGCGCGAGAGTCGTCTTGCCGCTGCCGCTTTCGCCGACGAGGCCCAGGGTCTGCCCGGCGCTTAATCGCAGGTCGACGCCATCGACGGCGCGAATCGGCGACGGCTCTTGCCGCCCGAGGATTTCGCTTAAGCTGCGGTCGACCGGGAAGTGCTTGGTCAGGTTGGTTGCGCGCAGGAGGGTTTCGCTGGAGCGTTTAACCCTCCCCCAGCCTGTCCCGCCATCTCTATTGCGGTCATCCGAAGAGACGGAAGGGGAAAAGGCAATCGGATCTTGCCTCGGATAGCCCCCTGCCTCTTTATGGGACCTCGGGGGTGGGGAAATGCCGACCTCGCTCCAGCGATGACAGCGCGCCCAGCGCCCAGCCCCCAGTGATTCCAGCGGCGGCTTCCGCCTCCGGCAAATATCAGCCACGAGCGAGCAGCGCTCGGCAAAGACGCAGCCGCTCGGTATCCGCCTGAGCGAGGGTGGATTGCCGGCGATCGACTGCAGCTGCGCCGCGCCTTTGCTCTGCCCGGGCTTGGGCACGCTGCTGATCAGCCCCAGCGTATAGGGATGACGCGGATGCGCGAACAGATCCAGGACACTCGCCTCTTCCATGATCTCGCCCGCGTACAGGACGATCACCCGTTCGCAGAGCTGCGCAACCACACCGAGGTTATGCGTGATGTAGACGACGCTGGTATCGCGTTCGGCGATCAGATTGCGCAGCAAATCGAGGATGACCGCTTCAGTGGTCACATCCAGCCCGGTGGTCGGCTCGTCCATGATCAGCAGTTCCGGGTTGCTGATTAGCGCCATGGCGATCGTCACACGCTGCTGCATGCCGCCGCTCAACTCGTGCGGATAACGCTGCGCCACCCGCTCAGGGTCAACCAGATTGACATCGTGGAACATGTCCATCATGCGCTCGAAGGCTTCCGGACCTTCAATGCCATCAGCCGCTTTGAGCGTTTCGGTTACCTGCCGCCCGATCTTGATCGACGGGTTGAGGGCGGCGGCGGCGTTCTGTGGCACGAACTTGATGCGCTTCGCCCAAAGACGGCGCATCTCCGCCATCGATTTGTTCAGCAGGTCTTCGCCATCAAAGCGCAACGACCCGCCGCTTTCCATCCGCCCGTTGCTGCTGAGGTAGCGCATCAGCGCCAGGGCGACGGTCGATTTGCCCGAGCCCGATTCGCCGACCAGACCGACAATCTGCCCCGGCGCCAGCTGCAAGCGAAAGTCCCGCACTGCCGGGATCCAGCGATCCTCCACTCGGTAGCTGACGGTGAGACTATGCGCGTCAACTAGATGCTGACTGGCGGCCACGTTCAGGAGCCTTTCTGCACCGCTCGGCGGATGCCATCCGACATCAGGTTGACGGCGATGACCAGGATGGCAATGGCGAGCGCGGGAAATTCAAGCGCCCAGGGCGTGAGCTGGTAGAAGCCGCCCCGGTTTTCGTTGACCATCAGACCCCAGTCCGGCGATGGCGGGCGGGCGCCAAAACCGAGGAACCCAAGCGACGCGACCAGGAAGATGGCGTAGGAAAAACGCAGCGACGCCTCCACAACCAGCGATGGAATCACCGATGGCAGGATTTCGCGGAAGATGATGTAGGGCTGGCTTTCGCCGCGGATTTGCGCCGCTTCGACGAATTCGCGCGTTTTGATATCGAGCGTCGTGCTGCGGGCGACGCGCGCCACAATCGGAATATAGAGCAGCGAGATCACCAGCAGGATGACGTTATCCGCCAGCGCCGCCTGCCAACTTCCCGCGTCAAAGTCAAGATTGCGAATGATGCCGATCAGCACCAGCGCCAGCAAGAGCGCCGGGATCGCCAGCAGCGCGTCGATGATGCGCCCGATGATCTCGTCGACCCAGCCGCCTTGATAACCCATGAACAAGCCCAGCGCCGACCCCAGCGCGACGCTGATGAGCGTGCCTAGCCCGGCGATTTGAAAAATGCTGCCGGCGCCCAGGATGACGCGGCTGTAAACATCGCGCCCCAGCCTGTCGGTGCCAAAGGGGTGCTCGCCCAAATGAAGCCTGCCGAGATCAAGCGTCGGCGGCCGGCGAACATCGTGGCTCTGGTCGTTTGGATTGGGGTGGGGCGCCAGTTGAGGACCAAAGAGCGCCAATATCAAAAAAACAGCGACCAGCAGCGTGCCGACCGCGGATTGAGGATGACGCAGTTGGGACCGCGCCAAGCGCTCAAAGGCGGCATAATGGCGGCTGTCTGCAATTAATCTCATCTGGCGAACAATGTTCCTGGATCCCGCGCTAGTGTGGACTGCTTGAAGACTATCGTTAGCCCACAAAAGCGAGGGTCAGCCACTGGCTGACCCCTACATTCCCACAGAATTAGCTTGTAGGGGCGACCGAAGGGCAGTGTCTACGCGCGCCCCCGGGCCGCCCGTCTCCCTGGTGCTGCCGCGCAGCCAGGATTACCCGACCACCGCCGAGTTGAAGTTGGTGCGGCCCGCAAAGGGATGCAAGTTCACGCCGGAGATATTGCCCGAGAGCACCATAAATGCGGCGAAGAAGTAGGGCACGACGATGGGACCTTCGTCCAGCAAGATTTGCTGAATTTCTTTGTAAGCCGCCGTGCGCTCCGCCTGATCGAGCGATGAGCGACCGATTTCGATCAACTCGTCTACACGCTCGTTGCTATAGTGCGATTCGTTCCAGACGCCTTCGCTATGGTAGGCGAAGTCGAGATAGAGCTGCGGCACGGGGCGCGGCCCCCAGCCGGTGATGCCAAGGTCGACATCCATCCAGAGTTCGGACCAGTAGGTGTTCTCGTCCTCCAATTGCACCTCGACGCGGATGCCGGCTTCTTCCCATTGGGCGGCCAAAATCTGCGCCAAATCGGGGAAGTTGCCGCTGTTCGGCAAATGCAGGGTCATATCCAAGCCATCGGGATAGCCGGCTTCAGCCAGGAGCGCGGCGGCCGCCGCCGGGTCACGCGCCGGGACTTCCGCCTCGGCGAGGAAGTATTGACCAAAAGCCGGTCCAATCGGCGAGTCTTTGCCGACCGCGCCAAAGCCGAGTTGCACGCGCTCCCAGATTGCATCGCGGTCTGTGGCCAGCTTGAATGCCTTGCGCACTCGCGCGTCATTCCCCGGCGCCCGGTCAGCCCGCAGGCGCGCCAGGTGATGTCCACTGGTCGGGATATCGGTGGTGTTAAAGTTGAGATCGCCGGCGAAGCCGAGGAAGCTGGAATTATCCAGGCGGGCGATGCCATCGACGCTGCCGCCTTGCACCGCGGCGATCCCAGCCTGCTGGTCATCAAAGTAGATGAATTCGAGGCGGTCGATGCTGGGCGCGCCGCCCCAATAATCGGCGTTGGCGCGCAGGATCGTGCGGTCGCCAGCGATCATTTCTTCCATGATGAATGGTCCCGAACCATTGAATTCGACGCCGATGTCTTCTGCGCCGGTCTTTAGAATGACCAGTTTGTTGTCGGTCAGGTTGTAGAGGAAATCCGGGTTTGGCGCGCTCAGCTTCAATTCGATGCCGTTGTCGCCGGATGCGGAAATGGAATCCACTGTGCTTAGCAAACTGGCGACGGTGCCCTCGGATTCAATCTGCCAATTCATCGTCCAGATCACATCGTCAGCCGTCACCGGGCTGCCGTCATGCCAGAGGGCGCCTTCGCGGATTTGCAGCGTATAAACCAATCCGTCATCACTGACATCCCAGGAATAAGCCAAGCGCGGCACGAGATTGGATGCGGCGTCCGTCTCAATGAGATAATCGTAGACCGCGTTCAAGATGGCGATTTCGCTATCGCCCGATGCCGACCGCGGGTCCAAAGTCGCTGGCGTCAACCAGGCAAATCTCAAGGCGCTGCCGTCTTGCGCGCTTGCGATGCCGCTAAGCCCGGGCAGAGAAACCGCGCCAACGGCGGTGGCGGCGCCAGCGGCGAATACATTCAGAAACTCGCGGCGGGAAAGCTCGCTTGAGGGGGCTGCTTTCTTCTTCGTCACAACGCATTACTCCTTCACATGGTTAGGGAAAATCTCCAGCCGGGCGTAGACGGAAGGACAGATCGCGACGCGAAAGGCGCAGGCGCGCAGTGGGCTTAGCGCAGCGGCGGCGCCAAAGAGCGCTCGCGCCGTTGTCGGATTAACTCACGACTCTGTGTCATCATCGTCTCTCCGATAAGCCCTTCAGAACAACCGACTGGAAGGCGACCCGTATTATTACACACATTTCGCGCGCTTGGCAATTGGATTCCGCGCCGCCTTTACGCAGGCGCTTTAGCTCAACACAGCGGTATGGAAGCGCGTTCGCCCGGAGAAGGATGCAGCTCCAGGCCAGAGACATGGCTTGCCAACACCATGAACGAGGCGAAGAAATAAGGCGCAATGATCGGTCCTTCGTCCAGGAACAGCCGCTGGATTTTTAGGTGACGATTGGCGCGTCAAGATAGGCGGGTATTGCTGCTTCTACGAGGATTCGCCCGATTGCGGCTTGGTCTTCGGCGGTCAAGCGCCATTCGGCCGCGGCGACATTTTCCTTGAGTTCGTCTTCGTTGCGCATGCCGACCAAGGCGACGGTCACGCCCGCTTGCGCAAGCAGCCAAGCGATGGCGAGCTGCGCGACCGATTTGCCGTAACCCGCCGCCAGCCGCTTCAGCGCTTCCACCGCGCCCAATGCCTTGAGGAAATGTTGCCGCTCAAACAAAGGCAAACCAAAAGCCTGGCCCCGACTGCGCCAATCCCATTCGACGAAACGCGTCTCTGGTGAAAAGGCGCCGCTGAGCAGTCCAAATGCCAGGGCGCCGTAAGCCATAAAGCCGATGCCATTCTCGCGGCAGTAGGGCAAGACAGCCCTTTCGACCCGCCTGTCGAAGAGATGATAGCCAACCTGATTGGCAGCCAGCAAGCCATGTCTTTGACAAGCCGCCATCATTGAGACGTCGTAATTAGAAACGCCATAATGCCGAATCTTGCCCGCCGATTTCAGCGCTTCCAGCCCGGCGATTGTGTCTTCGTGCGGCGTATGATGATCGTGAAAGTGCACCAGCAGCAGGTCAATGACATCGGTGCGCAGGCGCTTCAGGCAGCCTTCCGCATGCGCGCTGATATTATTCGCCGACGAATCGCGATCGGCCGTTCTTTTGAAGCCAGGATTGTCGGGGTCGTCGCTGAAGGTGAAGCCAACCTTGGTCACCAGAACCACATCTTGACGGCGTTTGCCCAGCGCCTTGCCCAGCAGCGTTTCAGAGGTAAAAGGTCCGTAGGTTTCCGCGGTGTCGAAAAGGGTGACGCCATAATCGATGGCGCTTTGCACCGCCCGCGTCGCCGCCGGCACATCGATATGCCCATATTGCCGGACGCTCATCTCCCAGGCGCCGAAACCAATAACGGAACTGCTGAGTTCGGTCTTGCCGAAGCGCCGTTTTTCCATCGCAGCGCGTCTACTTAGGGATAGTCTTCATACCAACGCTCCGATGATGGCGGCGCGCTGTAGAAGTCGGTCCAAGGGCGCGCGGCCGATGCGGCGATAACCAGCAGCTGCCGCAGGCGATCGCGCGCTGTCGTCTCCAAGAAGCTGGCGCGCTCAGTTGGGCTCATCGCCGCCGCTTCTTTCCATATCGCGCGGCCCGCCAAAAAGCCGCTGGCGCCATTATCGCAAGCGACCTGCGCCTGCGGTTTGAATTGCTCAAAATCGACCCCGGCGCTGAGCAGCACCCAGGGCGCGGCGCAAGCCTCGCTGAGCTCTGCGCAGGCGCTGCGCCAAGCCGCGCGATCCTGCTGGAACTTGATATCATGAGGGAACTCCAGCTTCAGCACATCAGCGCCAGCGCGCGACAGGCGCCGCGCGGTCTCGATCACGACCGCCGGGCGCTCGGCGGCGAATTCCGCGCTGTCTTTCGAAACAGCGGCATCCAGGCTGTAGGACATCGGCTCGAGGAAAACGGGCAAATCCCATTGATGGCAGTCAGCCACGACCCGGCGAATGAGGCTCTCCAATTCCTCAGCGAGCGCGCCGCTGCCGGGATGATAATAAACCATGAACTTGACCGCGCTGGCGCCGACCTTGCGGACCTTTTCCGCCGTCCAACTCGGGATGAGTTCAGTTCTGCGGTAGCTCGAATCACCGCTGTAGCCGCTCTTTTCGAGCGCCAGCAGCAAGCCCGCTTTTGGGCTCATCTCCATCGCGGCGCTTAAGCCGTAAGTCGGGTCGGTGAGAATGGCGCTGGCGTCTTTTGAGAGGGCGCCGATGATCTCGCCTTTGACCTGCGCAAGCGATTCGTAGCTGGCGCCGGGCGGCATCATTTTGCGGTAGCTGCCACGCTGATCGAAGGCGATGATGCCGAAGACATCCGTCTCCGCCAGGCTGCTTGATTTCAAGCCGCGATATCGACCGGGAGTGAGTGCTGTGGGCATGGGCTTCCTTTGGCGGCAAGTTTGTTCAATTGGGCGATGCAAAGATCGCCCCTACGACCAGTCGCTGTAGGAGCGTCTCGCCGAGACGTCCGCATCAGCGCGCTGGGTTTGTCACGCGCGTCATATCATCACCGCGTTTTCGCCGTTTTCGGCGCTGCCGACGATGTGCCGAACGATGATCTCTTCGGTTGCTTCGGCGCGCGGGATATCGGCGACGACCCGTCCGCGGCGCATGATCACCATGCGATCAGCGACCGCCATGACATCGTGCATCGTGTGGCTGATCAAGATGACCGGGATATTCCCCTCGCGTAATGACCGAATGAGGGCGAGCACCTTGCGTTGCTCCGGCACGCCGAGCGCGGCTGTCGGCTCATCCATGATCACCAGTTGGGCGTTCCAATACATGGCGCGCGCGATGGCCACCGCCTGCCGCTGCCCGCCCGAGAGATTCACCAGCTTCTGCGTGAGCGAGGGGATGTGGATATCAAGCTCATCCAGCACGCCTGAAGCTTCCTGCCGCATATAACTGTCATCGGTGACCGGCAGCAGACCAAAGAGCCGGCGGGTCACTTCTTTGCCTAGGAAGACGTTGGCGCCGACATCAAGATTTTCCGCCAATGCCAAGTCTTGGTAGATGGTTTCGATGCCGCGGCTGCGTATATCGGCTGGCGGTTGATGCGTGATGTCGGCGCCGTCGAAGATGACCGTGCCGCTCTCGGGACGGTAGACGCCGGAAATGCACTTGATGAGCGTCGATTTGCCCGCGCCGTTATCGCCGAGCAGGGCGACAACCTCGCCCGGATGCACTTCGAAATCGACATTGTCGACCGCGGTCAAACCGCCGAAATGCTTGCTGACGCCGCTCGCGGTGAGTATTGCTTCAGACATTTGATTGCAGCCTTTCCAGCGCCGACTGCAGCTGATTGACCAGCACAGCGATGATAATGACGACGCCGACCACGATGAACTGCCAAATGGAATCGATATTCAAAATGACCAGCCCAGTCTGCAAGACGGCGATGATCAGCGAGCCGACGACCGCGCCCATGATATCGCCTTCGCCGCCGAAGAGATTGGTGCCGCCGATGACGACCGCCGCCACCGATGACAGCAGCGCCGCTTCGCCCGCCTGGGGCGCGCCGGCTGTGAAGCGGAAGAGGTGCAATACCCCGGCGATGCCCGCGGTGAAGCCGCAGATCACATAGATGATGATCAAGTGGCGGTCGACATTGATGCCGGAGCGCCGCGCCGCTTCTTCGCTGCCGCCGATGACGTAGGTGTGGCGGCCGAATTTGGTGCGCGCCAAAATGAAGGCGAAGACGATGACAACCAGCGCGGTGATCAATACCGGATAAGGCAGCAACTGCGAAACTTGCCGAATCTGCGTCGGCTCGAGATCGGGCGGCTGCCGGAACCAGACCAATCCGTGATCGGGAATGTGATAAAGCAGGCTGCCGTTGCCGATGCCGCGCAGGGCTTCGCGCAATTCAGCCGATAAGCCGCGCACAACTTGCTGCCCATCGGTGAGCAAAAAGGCGGCGCCGCGCACAATGCCAAACATGCCGAGCGTGGCGATGAAGGGAGGCACCTTCACCCGAGCGACCAGCAGCCCATTGACCAAGCCCGGTATCAGCGCCACCAGCAAGCCGGCGAAGACGCCCGCCAGCATCGCGTATTCGACATCGGCGCCGCCGGCCGCCAGGTCGCGCATGACACGGGCGGTGGTCACAGATGACAGCCCCACCGTCCAGCCAATGGACAAGTCGATGCCGGCGGTGATGACAACATAGGTCTGCCCGATCGACATCAGCATGATCAAGGTGCTGGTCGTCAAGATGGAAGAGAAATTGCGCACGGAAAAGAAGCCGGTGCCAGTCACCGAAAAGAAGACCACCAAGCCCAGCAAAAATAGATATGACCAGCTCTTGGTCAAGAATTCGACAAAACGCGCGTCCACAATTGGCTGGCGTTTTGCCTTGTCCGACGCTGTGCTTAATGCCATGCAGGCATCCTTTCGCGCTGCCTTCCCCCGGATATATAAAGGACCTGGTCGCGGGCGCCAATCAAACTGCTGACGATTCGCCTATTATACCTAAAGGCCCGCGATTTGCAGGTCATTCGCCCCGCTGCTGTCATCGCGCAAATCTGTAGGGGCTACCCATTGGGTCGCCCGCCACTCATTCAAGCCTTCCCCGTCCACCAGTCATCAATCGCTGCGAATAATATGGCGATGGTCATCGCGCCGGGGTCAATGTGCCCGCTGCCGCGCTCCCCCAGATACTTCGCCCGGCCCCGCCGCGCGATCAGCTCTCGCGTTGAATCAGCGCCGTCGCCAGCGGCTTCCGCGGCGCAGCGCCAGCCCGCCGTGAAATCATCTGTCCGGGCAAAAGCCGCGACTGCCGGCGCCAGCGCATCGACCATCGTCTTGTCGCCGACCTGCGCTTTGCCGCGCGTCTGGACGCCCTGCAAGCCTGCTGTCAAGACCGCATCCATGTCGCGCTTGTTCAGGCGGTCTTTCCCGCGAATTACGGCGACGCCTTTGAGGAAGAAGCTGCCGAAGATCGCGCCGGACGCGCCGCCCATGCGATTCATCAGCGCTTTGGCTGCCGCCAGCCATATATCGCTCGCGCTGGGTTGATCGAGCGCGGCGATAGCTTCAATCGCGGCGGTGAAGGCGGCGCTGATGCTGGTCCCGTGATCGCCATCGCCCAAGGCCGCATCAAGCCGATTCAAAGCCTCGCGCTCAATTGAGACGCGTTGCGCAACGGCCTCAATCATCGCCGCGAGTTCCGCCGGACCTATTGTCATCATACTTGCTTCATATAGGCGCCATTGGCGGGCGCATCCCATAGCGCTTTCAACTGGTCGTCGACGCGGCAGAGCGAAATGGCGAATCCCGCCGTCTCCAGCGTCGTGGCGTAGGGGCCAATCCAGGATTTGTAAACGCGAATCCCCGCTTCTCTCAGTTTGACCGCGACCCGGCGATAGAGGATGAATAGCTCCATCAGCGTCATGCTCCCGCTATTATTAAGCAGCACGAGTGCCTCGTCGCCGGCTTGGAAGGGCAGGTCGTCGATGATCGGCGGCAGCATCAGATCAACCGTCTCATCGGCGGAAAGCGCCTTTTGCCGTCCCATGCCGACCTCGCCGTGCAGCCCCATGCCGATCTCCATGTCGCCTTCAGCCAACTTGAACATAACCTCGCCGGTGACCGGGCTGGCGCAGGAGCTTAACGACATCGCCAGGCTGCGCGTGTTATCGCGCGCTTTTTCCGCCAGCGCTTTGGCGGCTTCCAGCGTCACATCGCCCTCGCAAAACGCGCCCAGCAGCTTCCAGACGAAGAACAAACCCGCTGTGCCGCGGCGCTCGCTTTCACGTCCTTTGGGCGCGCTGGAAACGTCATCGTAGAGGATCACCATGTCGACCTTGTCGCTGCCCTCCGCTTCGCAGAATTCGAGCGCGAGCTCGGCATTGAGCCGGTCGCCTTCGTGATGTGAGACGCAGAGCAGAACGCCCGCTCCCCGATCGGCGGCGCGGATGCCAGCCAGGATGCGCTCGGGTCCGGGCGCGGTAAAAACTTCGCCGACGATGTTGACATCGAGCAGCCCGCGCCCTACCCAGCCGAGCATGGCAGGCTCGTGACCGCTGCCGCCACCCATGACCAGCCCGACTTTGCCCAGCGCTTTGGGCTGCGCGCGCAACACGAGACGGTCGCCTCCGAGTTGCACGATATCACTGTAAGCAGCGCAGAACCCTTCAAGCATTTCATCGACGATATTGCCGGGCTCGTTGATCAGTTTGTGCGTCCGCGCGCTCATATCGCTTCCAGCCTCACGCCAATACCCCCGCCGCCCGCAGTTGCGCGATTTCGGCTTCGCTGTAGCCCAACTCCGCCGCCACCTCATCACTATGCTCGCCCAGGCGCGGCGGGTGACGGCGATATACCAGCGGCGTATCCGCCAGGTGAATCGGCGTCGCCAACGACTTAATCGGACCCAGAGCCGGGTGTTCCAGCTCGATGATGAATCCGCGTTCGATAACGTGGGGATCGCCCAGCGCTTCCGCCACCGTGTTGATGCGCCCGCAGGGGACGCCAGCAGCGCGCAGCTCGCTGAGCCAGTCGTCGGCGGGCTTGGCGCGGACGATTTCTCTCACAAGCGGGAGCAGCGCATCATAGTTGGCGATACGCTCCGCATTGGTCTGGAAGCGCGGATCCCTTGCCAAGTCGTCGCGCCCCACATGCCGGCAGAAGGCGCGCCATACATTATCCGAGGCGACGCCCAGCATGAACCAGTCGCCATCGCTCGCTTGCACCGCCTCGTAGGGCACGACTTGCGGGTGCCGATTGCCCCGCCGCGGCGGATCTGTCCCTTCGGCAAAATGCTCGCCGGCGAGATTGGCCAGCCAAGTCATCTGCCCCTCTTGCAAGGACATATCAATGAACTGCCCGACGCCGTTCTGATCACGCGCTCGCAGCGCCGACAGGATGCCAATCACGGTGAACAAGCCGCAGGTCATATCGGCGATGGGCGTCGGGAAGCGCATCGGCGCCCCTTCAACTTCGCCCGTCAACGCGACTGTGCCCGATTCCGCCTGTGAAACCAAATCGTAACCGGGCTGCCCCGCGCGCGGGCCGCTCCGCCCGTATCCGCTGATCGAAACATAGACCAACCGCGGATTGAGGGCGCGCAGCGTGTCGTAGTCGATGCCGTGCCGCCGCAGCGCTTCGCTCGTCCGCAGATTGGTCAGGAATATATCGGCTTCAGCCGCCAGCTTGTGCAAGAAATCGCGTCCGCGGTCGGCGCGAATGTCCAGGGCGATGCCGCGTTTGTTGCGGTTGACCGCCAGGTAATAGCAGCTTTGATCGCCGATAGTTGGCGGCGCCCACTGCCGCGAATTGTCGCCGATGCCGGGCTTCTCGATCTTGATGACATCGGCGCCCAGGTCGCCCAGAATCATCGTCGTGTACGGTCCTGCCAGCGCTTGCGTCTGATCCACCACTTTGATGCCGGCCAGCGGCGCGTTCCCACTCATGAATTCGTCTCTTTATCGATCAGCAGTTGATATAAGCAGAGAAGCAAGCGCAAGTAAGTCATGCGAAAAAGGGCGATGCTAATCTGATTCGAGATCTGTAGGGGCGAGACTTGTCTCGCCCACTATGTCGCCATTGTACATATGGGCGACTCAAGAGTCGCCCCTACGACGTTCCTTCATTTTGTTGCATTACTTTATTGA
>JAJEGA010000024.1 GCA_022820125.1 Anaerolineae bacterium
TCCACATTCCAGACGGGGCTGGGTCGGCACCCTAATTTCTTGAACCGCAGCCTCTACCACGGCGACAACCTCGACTTCCTGCGAGGGATGAACAGCGAAACCGTCCACCTCATCGCCACCGACCCGCCCTTCAACAAGAACCGCGACTTCCACGCCACCCCGGACAGCCTGGCGCGCGGCGCCCGCTTCAAAGACCGCTGGCGCTGGGACGAAGACGTACACGAAGAATGGACCGACAGCATCATCGATGATTACCCCGCCGTTTGGGAGGTGATCACGGCGGGCGGGCGGCTTACGGCGATGACATGGGCGCCTTCCTCTGCTGGCTGGGCGTGCGCCTGATGGAGATGCGGCGGGTCTTGAGAGCGGACGGGAGCATCTATCTGCATATCGACCACACGGCGCATGCCTATGTGAAGTGTCTGATGGATGCGATTTTTGGCGTGGACAATTTTAAGAACGACATTATTTGGGCTTATGGCAAAGCAGCGCGAGGTGCAAAAGGAATCGCTTCACAGTTTGCAAGAAATCACGATACTATATTGTTCTATTCACGTTCAAGCAATTGGGTATTCAATCCTCAAGAAAGGGAAAAACTCCTATCTGAGCGTGAAGCGAGAGAACAAGGATATCGTAAAGATGAACGCGGATGGTTCAAGACTGCACCGAGAGGTGATTATACAGATACTTCAGTTAGGCAACTTGAAGCTAAAGGGAGAATATACCGAACACGTACCGGAAGCATTCGGATTCGTTATGACTTAGAAGTAAGGAACGGCAAGGTAATTGAAAAATCTCGCTATGGTTCAATATGGGACGATATAGCCGACATGATGCATGCTCCAAAATGGGAACGAACAGGACATCCTACTCAAAAACGTATTCCTTTATATGAACGCATCATCGCAGCTTCTTCCAACCCGCGCGATCCAGTAACTGGCTATCCAGGCGATATCGTCCTCGATCCATTCTGCGGCTGCGCCACCACGCCCATCGCGGCCGAGCGGCTGAAACGCCGTTGGGTCGGCATGGACATCTGGGATGGCGCGTACATGCAAGTCAAAGAGCGGCTGGAGCGGGATACGGTGCTGCGCTTTGATGACAAGAGCCATGTGGTTTTGCCGCAAGTCCACTATACCACCGAGCCGCCCCAGCGCACGGACGGCCATGAGATGGCGGCGCGCAAACTCAAGCTGCCCGATCACAACCTGCGCCCGACTGAACCCTGGCAGCGCCTGACCCACCGCCAGATGGTGCGCGTCTTGGCGGCGGCCCAAGCCTCCAGCGATGGCGTCTCTGTGCTGGCTGCGGGCGTGTGCTGGAGGTTGAGTTCATGCAGTTGGATCACATCACGCCCAAGTCAGGCCACGGCGAAAATCACATTCTCAACCGCATCCTGCTCTGCGGTCCCTGCAATCGGCGCAAGAAAGACACCTTCACGCTGCCGGGCTTGGTCAAAGAGAATCGCAAGAAAGCGGTTGGCTGGATGAAAGACGAAAGCCGGGCGAAGCTGGCGCAAGCCGCTGCCCGCGACAAAGCGGAATGGACGCGGGATAATTTTGCCAGCCCCGCATGCCAGGCGCTGATTGCGGGCTAAGCCGGTATCCATCTCCCTAAATCGACGGACTGCGCCGCCGCCAGCGCCGCCGGATCGCCGATGGGCAGCCAAAAGGGCGAATCCACCACCGCCACCGCATGATCGCGCGCCGCCGCCGAAACGCAGTCGGTGATCTCAATCTCGCCCCGCGGCGATCTCCCCGGGGCATAGTCGAAAACCGCCGAGGTGAACTTGTAAGCGCCGCTGTTGCAGGGGGCGGGCGCGGGGTAGCTCCCTGCTGGCGGCTTCTCGTGGATGCGCTGGAATTCGCCGGCCTCATTCAGCAGGACGACGCCAAAGCGCTCGTAATCATGGCGCCGGGTCGAGAGGATGCCGAAGTCCTGTCGGCTGAGCGCGCGCAGGGCGGCGGCTGAATAGAGATCATCGCCGTTGATGACCAGAAAGTCATCGCTGGCGAGATGCTCGCGGCAGCAGAGCAGGGCGTGCCCGGTGCCCATCGGCTCGGGCAATTGCTCGACTAGCGCATAATCCGCGATGATGCGCTGGGCCGCCATGTACGCGGCGATCTGTTCCTGCAGGTGATGGACGACAACCAAGGCGCGATCGACGATAGCGCTAAGGCTCATCAGCGACCAGGCGAGAATGGGTCGGTCTTTTAATTCCAGCAGAGGTTTCGGCTTGTGCAGCGTCAGAGGGCGCATGCGCGTGCCGGCGCCACCCGCGAGGATTATGCCTTCCATCGCGGCGGGCGGTCAACGCAATTCATTGTAATAATCAGTGTCGCCGTCTTCTTCATCAGCGAATTCGCCCTCGCGAAAGGAGGGGATGATGGCGTCGTCATCGCCGTAGAGATCGTGATAGCTGTTGATATCGTCGTCATCCAGGTCGTAGCCTTCGTCAGCGAGATCGTCGTCATCCAGGTCTTCATCAATGTAGTCGTCGATCAAGCTCTCCACATCATCAAGCAGCTCTTCGACTTCTTCCAGATCATCGCCATTCGCGCCCGCCTCATCGACATCGTCCAGGGTCTCCAGCGAAACCACCTCTGGCTCCTCGGCTGGCGCCAGCAAAGCGAGCGCCGGCTGCAAATCGATGGCGGCGTCCAGCGGCGCCTCGATATCGGGCAGATCGCCGAGGTCGCCCATCGCCGCCAACTCGGCTGGAGTCGGTTCTTGGATATCGTCCAGTTTGGCTTGGGCGTCGCGCATCATCATATCGATGAACGACGAGATGTTGATGTCTTCCGCGTCACTATTGGCGCCAGCATCGTCGGGGCTCGGCGGCGTGTCAGCCATGCTCCCCCACTCCCTTCAGTGGCTCAAGTCTGTGTCTCTCCTACTATATCGCAAAAAGCCGAATGAAGCCGCAAATCGTCGGTTAATTCGGGGTGGAAGGCGGTTGCCAGCAGGTGTTCTTGTTTAACGGCGACGATGCGCCCGTCGTCCAGCCGCGCCAGCACGTCCACGCCCTTATCGACCGCGGTGACGACCGGCGCGCGGATGAAGACGGCGTGATAGGGCGCGCCCGCCAAGCCGGCGATCTCGAGCTCGGTTTCGAAGCTGTCAATCTGGCGGCCGAAGGCGTTGCGATCGACACTGATGTCCATCGCGCCTAGGATCGGCTGCTCGTCGATGCCGATGTCCTTCGCCAGAAAGATCATGCCGGCGCAGGTGCCCCAGGTCGGCGTCGATTGCGCGAAGCGCCGCAGCGGCTCAATCAAGCGGTACTCGCCGGCCAGTTTGCCGATAGTGGTGCTTTCGCCGCCGGGGATAATCAGCCCGTCCAGCCCGTCAAGCTGATGCGGCAGCCGCGCTTCGACCGCCTCAACCCCGAGCCGCCGCAGCATCTTGATATGTTCAATGAAGGCGCCTTGCAGCGCCAGCACGCCGATTTTCATCTGCAATCCTGCTTGCGTTCGCCTAGCTCTGATGGATTCGACAGCTTGAATGACGAATGCATATCAACAATTTGATTGTTTGTTCCACTATAATATAGTAAGATCTCGTTCTCTTGGACGAGGCAATTGCGTATGTCTATAAAGAACAATGATAGAGACGAGCGCGCAACTTTGAACTTTGACGGTCAGGTCCCGGCGGACGCTAATCTTACACCAGCGCAACAGGAATTGCTGCGGGATTTGCGCGCTAGTCTAAAGCAATTGAAGCGCGGCGAATTGCTTCCCGCTCGTGAAACGCTGCGAGAGATTGACCTGGAAATAGAAGCGGAAGAAAATGCGCGTATTTCTGACGCCTAGGTTCAAATCTCAACTGAAGCAGCTACGAAAATCTTACCGTAAAGTCAATGATGATGTCGGCGCGCTTATTTCCGCGCTGGAAGCGGGAGAAAGGCCGGGCGTCCGGCTGCAAGGGGTTCATGGTCTGGAAGCATTTAAGGTAAGATTGCCCAACACTTCCGCTCGCATCGGCAAACGCGGTGGATTTAGAGTCGAGTATTATGTTGGCGCCGACGCCATTTCCCTGTTTTTGATCTGGTCCAAATCCCAGATTGATGACCTTCCGATTGAAGTAACACTGCAGGTTCTCCACGAAGAAGTTCTCGATTAGCTAGCTTGATTTCCTCTCTTGATGCAAGGCATTGGCGGCACACCGATAATGTTCACGACAGCAGCTCCGCGCGGATCAACTGCGCCAGACTGTTGCCGATGATGCGAAATTCCCGCCCCAGCTTGAGCTGCAGCGGGCCGTCAAAAGGCGCGACATGGATCACCTCGCAGACATGGCCGGGAACCAGCCCGAGCGCCTCGATATACTGCAAGCGATCGGCTTCGCGCGTGATGATGCGGCTGATGCGGATCCTCTCGCCAGCGCCGATCTGCGACAGAAAGACATCGCTGGCTGGCGGCAGCGTCCCTTCCGCGCTCGGTATAGGCTCGCCGTGCGGGCAGGTCGCCGGTTCGCCGGTCATCTCATACATGCGCTGAATAACCGCTTCGCTCAGCCCGTCGCTCAGGCGCCGCGCCTCTTCGTGCACGGTCAGCCAATCAATGTCCATCACTTGCACGAGGAAGGCCTCGGCGATGCGCTGGCAGCGGATAACCTTCAACGCTTCGATGCGTCCTTTCTCGGTGATGGTGACGCCGTGATAAGGTTGATGCACGAGCAGATCAAGTTCGCTTAGCCGGTTGATCATGCGGTTGACAGCCGGCGGACTGACAAAGAGCCAATCGGCGAGCTGCGAACTGGTGACGAAAGCTGATTGGCCCGGCTGCCGATCGACAAGCCGATAAATCTCCGCCATATAAGCGCGCATCTTGCTGCTAAGTTCGCTCGCCATAGGCTGCCTTATACCGGATGCGGCGCCCGCTTACAAGCCATGTTCCAGGCGGGTGATGAGGCGATCCGGCATGTTGAGGTCAAGCATGCGGCGCTGCACCGCCTTGATGTTGTAGGGGATGCGCCGGTGCTCAAAGATGCCGCTTGTCATGTCCAGGATGCCGTAGGCGGCGTCTGGATTTTGGTCGCGCGGTTGGCCGATGCTGCCGGGGTTGATGATCTGCCGCTGGCCATTCAGCTTGTGCGGCTCGTTGTAATGCGGCAAAGCCGAGGCGGCGTCGCCGCTGTCATTGGCGATGGTATAGATCACAGGTTGATGGGTATGGCCGACGAAGCAATAGGGCGTCTCAAAATGCGGGAAGTTCAGCGCGGCGATGCTCGGTTCCAGGATATACTCCCAGATCGGTTCGCGCGGGCTGGCATGCACCAGGGTATATTCGCCGATGACAAAGGTGACCGGCAGCGCTTCGAGCCAGCGCGTATTCTCGGCGGTGAGCGTCTCCTGCGTCCATTCGACGGCGCGCCGCGCGTCAGGATTAAAGGTGCGGACGTCCAGCCGATTCAGCGCCGCCCAATCGTGATTGCCAGCCAGGCTTAGCTGCGGCAGCGCTTTCAAGCGGTCGACGCATTCGTTGGGATCGGGTCCATAGCCGACGACATCGCCCAGGCACCAGACGAAATCCCATTCGCCTTCGCAATGCGCGAGCACGGCTTCAAAGGCGCTGTAATTAGCGTGAATATCGGAGATGACCAGAATGCGCATGGCTACCTTTTTCGCCTCAAAATACAGCCTGCATCTTACCATGCTTTAGGGGCGGTCGCACCTGACGGCTGGACGCCGTTTAGACTTCGCTAGCGCGACGACTGACCGCCCGATTTATTGGCGGGTCCGGCTCAGCTTCAGATTCCGCGCTCCTGAAGGCGACTCAAAGAATCGCCCCTACAAACGTCTTCTTGGGCGCGGGATTATTCGGAAAGCGCAAACAGGGCGGTACAGCGGGCGCTGAGGGCGTATTGCCCTGTGGAACGTGTTATCATGTTCTCATTCGATTCAGCGAAGGAGCATAATGATGTTTTTTGAATTGCGCGTTTATCCTATGCAGCCCGGCAAGGGGCAAGAATTCGCCAAATACATGGATGACGAAATCATCCCTTTTCAGCTTTCCAAGGGCATGACGATTTTGGGGTCTTTCCTCAATGACGAAGAGGACACCTATGTCTGGATTCGCCGCTTCGCTGACGAGGCGGAGAAAGACGCGCTTTATGACGCGGTCTATAACAACGATTATTGGCGGAACGAAGTCGCGCCGAAACTGCCCGCGCTTATGGACGGCTCGCGAATGCAAGTCACCAGATTGAAGGCGACGCCGCGTTCGTTTATGCGCTGAGCGCGCTTGAGGAGAAAGCAGATGGCTGAACATTATCTTGACGACAGCGTCATCCAGCCCTTCTGGGATAATTCGATCGAGCCGCGCTTGGAGATCGAAAAGGGCGACACGGTCGTCTTCGATTGCCTGGAGGCGAACGGGCAAATCACGCCGGATTGGACGGTCGCCGATTATGAGAACGTCGACCGCAGCAAGATCCACGCGTTGAATGGCTCGGTCTGGATAAAAGGCGCCGAGGCGGGCGATGTCTTGGAGATCGACATT
Organism: Anaerolineae bacterium; assembly: GCA_022820125.1. Classification (GTDB taxonomy): domain Bacteria; phylum Chloroflexota; class Anaerolineae; order Aggregatilineales; family Phototrophicaceae; genus UBA6055. The sequence continues at coordinate 6,504 of JAJEGA010000024.1, forward strand.
CTCGATATGCGGCACAAGGGTTGGGGCTGGTCGGCGCATCGGCCGGGCATGGGGCTGCTGCCGGAGGATTTCGCCAGCACTTATTTTCATCAATGGCGCATTGAAGGCGATACCTGCTATTCAAGCGAGCTTGATCATATTAGCCTGCCATTTGAGCCGCATACGGGCGTCGTCGGCGTGGCGCCGCGCGAGAAGGGGCGCTTCAGCACCTTTCCGCCGCGGGCAAATGGCGGCAATCTTGATGTGCGCGACATGGTGATCGGCTCGACGATTTGGCTGCCAGTGCTGGTGGAGGGCGCCCTCTTCGCCACTGGCGATTGCCACGCGGCCCAAGGGCAGGGCGAGGTCTGCGTCACCGGCATTGAAGCGCCGATGACGGTCACGATGCGCTTCCGGCTGCTTAAGGGCGTCAACCTGCCGGAGGTTCAACTGCGGCGCCCGAGCCCGATGAGCAAGCTGGATACGCGGGGCTATCACATCACCACCGCCCACGGACCCGACTTGATGACGAACGCCAAGAATGCCGTCCGCTATATGATCGACTGGCTGGAAGCGAATCACCGAATGAATCGCAGCCAGGCGTACATACTTTGCAGCGTCGCCGGTGACTTGAAGATCAGCGAGATCGTCGACGCGCCGAACTGGGTGGTGTCTTTCCACTTGCCGCTGGCGCTCTTTGCCTAGGAGCGGCGTCCCTTTCGTCCACCGCGTTATTGCCGGAGGATGCGCGCGATCTGCTCGCTGTGATCGGCATCGTGCAGCAGGGTATGGACGACCGGCATGGTCAGATCGACGACATCGTCTTCGGCGAATTTGCCTTCGCGCCTCCACTGATCATCGCTGAGCGATTCCAGGCGCGCGATGATATGGTGGCGCGTCGAAAGATAATCGTCAAGGACCGCGCTCAGATTCTGATGGGCGTAATCGTTGTCGACTGCCAGCGCCAGGCGCGCCTTTTCGTCGTAGAGCCTGAAAGTTGGATGGTCTTCTTCAAGGATGCGGCGGATGCGTTCGGCGAAAATCGCCTGATAATCGCGCAGATGACACATAATCTCCAGTATGCTCCAGCCATCGGCGCCGTCCTTGATCGCGCGCGCCTGCGCCTGGCTGACATCGGCGAGGATATGCGCCAGGGTCTGCGCCGATTGTTCCAATCCCTCCAGCAGCCACTCGTTGGGAAGTCCTTTCAATTCGACGCCTCCTCATCTGTTGCTTGGCAGTTATTCGCTGCGCAGCGCCTCCGCCGGCTTGAGCCGACCGAGCAGCAGCGCCGGGTAGGCGCCCGCCAGCAGCGCCGCCGCCACCGCCACCAGCAGCGCTTCGGCGAAGTACGAAGGTTGCAGCGCCACCTGCATCGTCCAGCCGAATGAGCGCAGGTTGATGACGTAGGTCAAGACGAGCGCCGTGGCAAAGCCGATGGGCAGCGCCAGCAATCCGGCGACCAGCCCCATCAGCCCGGTCTGAATGACGGCGTAGCCAGTCAGTTGGCGCGCGGTCATGCCGGTGGCGCGCATCACGCCATATTCGCGCGCATGCTCCAACTGCAGCGACATCAGCGCCGAGAGGATGCCGATGAAAGCCACGATCGTCGTCAGCAAACGCAGGGCGATGGTGATGGCGAAGGTGCGGTCGAAGACGTCCAGCGCGCCCGCCCGCAGCGCCGCATTGTCCTGCACCAGCAAGTCGTAATCCGCCAGCCGCGAGCGCAGCGCTTCTATCACGGTGGCGATATCGGCGCCGTCTTCGACGAAGACGCCGAGCGAGCTAATGAAGGGATCGGCGAAGTAGCGGTCGTAAACCGAACGCGCGATATAAACCGCGCCCTGATCGGTGCTGTAATCATAGTAGACGCCGAAGACTTCGAATTCAACCGGTCCGCCGTCGGTATTCAGGCTGATGCGATTGTTGCTTTCATCGATGCCGCGGCGGTAGGCGAAGGGCTCGCTGATCATCACCAGCCCGCGTTTGAGCGCCGCCTGATGATCGCCCGCCGAAACCGTAGACCAAAGAAAGCGCCGATTTTCTCCGGCGATGTCGAAGTCGCTGGCTAACAGATTGACCGGCGGCAAATCGGGGTAATCGGGCGCGCCGACGCTGACATGGCGCGCGGAGGAGACAGCGCGTACGCCGGGCGCGCCAAGGGCGATCGCCTTTACCTGACGGTCGAAATCGACGCTGGCGTTGTTGGAGGCGAAGAGCGGCGGCGAGACATAAATCTGCGCCCCCAGAGACGAGCGCAGCCAATCGGCGACGGTGGCGCGGAAGCTGCCGATCATGACGCTGACGCCGACAATGACGCTCACGGCGATAGTCAGCGCGGCGACCGCCACCGAGGCGCGGCTCAAGGAGCGTGTGATCGAGCGCGCCGCCAGCCGCCCCAACGCGCCGAAGAGCGCAGTCGCCCCCGGCTGCAGCAGGCGCATCAGCAGCAGCAGCGCCGCCGGCGTGAACATGGCGCCGCCGACGATGATGCAGAGCGAGGCGCCGAAGCTCAGCGCCAGCCCGCCGGGCGCGGCCAGCAAGAGCAAACCCAGCAGATTCATCAAGACCGCCCCGACCGTGACCAAGGGCAGCAGACGCCGGGTTTGCGCTTCTTCATCCGAGCGCCGCATCACGCCAGCCGGGGGCGTACGCGTGGCATCCCAGGATGGGAGGGCGGCTGCCAGCAGGCTTGCGCCCAAGCCGATCGCGGCGCCTTTCAAAAGCGTCGTTGGCGGCACAGAAATGCGCTGCACATCCAGGCTGAAATAAAGATCGTTGATCGTCTGCGAAACCAGCGCAACCGCCCCTCGCCCGAAAATGATGCCCAGCGCCAAGCCAAGCAGGGCGCCGATCACGCCCAGGATGAAGGCTTCCAGCAAGATGAAGCGGAAGATCTGCCGGCGCGTGGCGCCCAGCGAACGCATGATGCCCAGCACGCCGCGCCGCTGAACCACGCTGAAGGTCACGGTGTTGTAGATGAGAAACAAGCCCACGACGAGCGCCAGCGTACTCATCGCCTGCAAGTTAAATTCGAAAGCGGCAATCATTTGATCGAGCGCGTTCCCCTCTTTGACGTCCACGAGTTGGATGCCGGCGGGCAGGGCGGCGCGCAGCAGCTCATCGTCACCGTCAGCGAGGATGAGATCAATGCGGCTCAAGCGCCCGCTCATGCCCGCGATCTCTTGCGCGCTGGCGATATCGCTGATGATCAGATCATCAAGCGCTTGCCGGCTGGCGCTATCGGCCGGCTGCAAAATCCCGACGACGCGCCCCCGGCTGAATCGGCCGCCAACGCTGATTTGCAGCTCGTCTTCCAGCGCCAACGCGAGCCGCTCCGCCAGCGCCTCGCTGATGACAAGGGCGCCTGGCTCGGCGATGAGGCGGTTGAGCGCGGCGTAATCGACTTGCGCTGATTCCTCAGCCAGATAAGAGCGGAAAGGCGGCTCTGCCAGCGGATCGACGCCGAGAAGCCGCAGCGCCTGGTCGCCCCCGGCGACGCGCGCAAACTCGGTTACGATTGGCGCGCTGACCTTGAAACCCAGCTCAAGCCGCAGGCGCGTATACAGCTGGGAGTCGAAGCCGTTGGGTCCGCCGATGACTTGGTGGGTGGCGCGCCCGACGATGCTCTCGCTGCTGAGGGTGAAGGCGCGGCTCGCCGAGGCGCTGGCGATATCGATGGCGACGACCACGGCGACACCCAGTGCCACGCCGAGCACGAACATCCCGCTTTGGAACAGACGCCGGCTGATGTAGCGCAGCGCTAGTCGAATGATGACTGCGGGCATCGGACCTCCTAAGCCATGTGGCGGCGTCCGACCAGGTTGGCAGTCCCTACCGTAATTCCTGCCATTAGGTTCTGTAGAGCCTGTCCGCTACTATAAGTCGTGCGAAAAAGGGCGATGCTAATCTGATTCGAGATCTGTAGGGGCGAGACTTGTCTCGCCCACTATGTCGCCATTGTACATATGGGCGACTCAAGAGTCGCCCCTACGACGTTCCTTCATTTTGTTGCATTACTTTATTGAACTTACT
>JAJEGA010000012.1 GCA_022820125.1 Anaerolineae bacterium
CCGCGAAACCTTAGTTGCCTGGCGTGAACTGGCTGTGGGGCGTCCGTCGCCGACGGCGGATGCACCGGTTCCCGCCGCGACCGAAACGGCGTTGCCAGCAACAGAGACGATAGCCAGCGTCACGCCGCAACCACCGGTAGCAAGCGCCACCTCGACGCCTGTGGAAGAAATAACCGCAGTCGCGCGGGCCAACTTGACGCTAACCGCCATCCGCGAAACCGTTGTTGCCCGGCGTGAACTGGCTGTGGCGCGTCCGTCGCCGACGGCAACTGAACCTGTCCGCGCCACCACCGCAACGGCGTTGCCAGCGACAGGATCAATCGTGCGCTTCACGCCTCAGCCGACGGTAGCAAGCGCCACCTCGACGCCTGTGGAAGAAGAAACCAGTATCGCGCCAGCCAACTTGACGCTGACCGCCATCCGCGAAACCGTTGTTGCCCGGCGCGAGCAGGCAACCACAAGCCCATCTCCGACGGCAACTGAACCGGTCAGCGCCGCGACCGAAACGGCGTTGCCAGCAACAGAGACGATAGCCAGCGTCACGCCGCAACCACCGGTAGCGAGCGCCACCTCGACGCCTGTGGAAGCAGTAACCGAAATCACGCCAGCCAACTTGACGCTGACAGCCATCAGTGAAACCGTTGTTGCCCGGCGGGAGCAGGCGACCACAAGCCCATCTCCGACGGAAACTGAACCGGTCAGCGCCACCACCGCAACCGCGTTGCCAGCGACAGAAGCATTCGCGAGCGTCACGCCGCAGCGGCCAGAAGCAAGCGCCACCTCGACGCCTGTGGTAGAACCAATTGAAATCGCGCCAGCTAATTTGACACTGACCGCTATCGGTGAAATGCTCCTGGCAACGCGCCCGTCGCCGGTTCAAGCGCCAGTTTCTCATCTGACGCCGACATCTACGCCATTGCCAGATTATCTCATTTATTTGATTCCAACACCGACTGCCTTCGGCGCCATTGAAGACAGCTTCCGCAGTGACTGCGAGATCGAGCGAGACTGGTTATCGTACGAGGTGAAAGAAGACGATACACTGCTGTCGCTGGCTCTTTCCACGGGGAGCAGTCTAATCGAGCTGCGGGAAGGCAATTGCTATACGCCGGTTCGGGGCATCTTTGCTGGCGAGCGCCTGCGCGTGCCGCGGCTGCCCGCCTCGCCCACAGCAAGGCCAGCGCCCATAGCGCTCGCGAGCGATGAAGCCGCTGAAGTTATTGGCTGTGATCGCCCACTGGCTCAGATACTATTGCCAGCGCCGCATGCGCAGGTGGAAGGCCTGTTCGCGATCATTGGGAGCGCGCATTTGCCAGCGGGAGGACGCTATCGTCTCGCGGTCAAACCTGGCTGGTCTGAAGTATACTATCCGTATCTGGAATCGGATGTGGCTGTCGGCAACGATGTATTGGCTTTAGTCAATACCGAGATCTTCGGCTTAGGCGCGCACCGCGTTCAGCTCGCGGTGGCTGATAGCGATGGCGAACTGATCGAGGGTGGCATCTGCGAGATTCCTATCATGTTTGGCTCGCCCTAATTTCCGCGAGACGGCGCCACTAGCTTTAGGCTCGCCCAACCCGATGGAGTGACGACATAATGCGTTTTATCGCGCGGTCGCTAAGTTGTGCGTTGACATGGCTGCTCATCTGCGCCGTGATCGGCTTAGGGCTTGCCTTCCTGTGGACCGCGTCTCAGATTCTAACATTGGACGATAGTAAACGTTCTCTCGTTGCTACGGCGGAAGCGCGGCGCCCGGCTTATCGCGCCACGGCAACCGCAATGGACATCGATCAGGCAGGCGTCAGTTTGCGCGCGGAATCGGCAATTGTCCTCCTCCAACAGAATTCGGGGGGTCCCACGCCGGCAATGTCCACAAGTGAACCCGCCCCCGCCGCGACCTCGCCCGCGCAGACACCGGCCATCGAGGACATCAATCTGCCGCAGCTGCTGGTGCCGCGCACACCGCCAGCGGGCAAGTGGATGTCTGGCACGCGTGTGCCGAGCCGCGCGCCCGAGGCTCACCGCGCCCATCGACTGGTGAACGTAATGCTCCTGGGCGGCGATGAACAATTGAGCGGCGAGGAATTTATTCGCACGGACACCATGATTGTCGTCTCGCTAAATGTAGAAACTGGCACAGTGTCTATGCTGAGCCTGCCGCGCGATCTATTTGTTTACATCCCGCACGGGAACATGGGTCGCTTGAATACCGCCTACGGGCTGGGCGAGAAGCTGAACTGGGATCCTGGCGGCGGTTTCGGCCTGCTGCGCCAAACCATCTTTTACAACTTCGGCATCAATGTTCACTATTACGCGCGCGTCGATTTCTCCGGGTTTGAAGCCATAATCGATCGCTTGGGCGGCGTCGATATCGCTGTGGATTGCGCCTATCGCGATTATTATCCGGTTGGCGCAGACGATGACCGCCGGTCTGCTGAGAACGGTTATGACTTGCGCACGCTGCCGGTTGGCTATTATACATTTGATGGCTTTGACGCCTTGTGGTACGCGCGCACGCGCAAGTACACCGATGACTTTGATCGCGGTCGCCGGCATCAGCAGCTGGTTCGCGCTATCTGGCGCAAGGCGCGCAGCCTGGGCTTGGCCACGACTTTGCCGCAGCTATGGCCAGAGCTAATGGAGGTAGTCGATACCGATCTGCCATTCGAGCAAATGCTCCGCCTCTTGCCGCTGGTTATCAACCTCGATCTTGACGATGTGCAGAACCACATCTTTCGTAAAATCTACCATACAAGGAATTGGATGACGCCGGACGGCTGGTCCGTGCTGCTGCCCAACCCCGAAGCCGTGACGGAACTGATGCAGGCGCTGTATACGCCGCCCACCAGGTTTCAGGCGCGGCTCGCCGGACCCAGTATTGGCGTTTTCAACGCGTCCGGCGAGGAGAATTGGGACATCGTCGCGAGCGAGCGCCTGCGATGGGGCGGCTACAACGCGATCGCGCGCGGACAGTTTGGCGCCGAAGAATCGTATTCAAGCAATATGCTGATTGATCATGTGGCGGCGGAGAAAGGCAGCATTGTCCCCGGTCTGCTGCGCGCGTTGAATATGACTGAAGACCAGGTCAGCGTTCAAGCCAGCGCCGACCGGGAATTTGATTACACGGTGGTCCTCGGGCGGGATTACAAGTCCTGTACCTTTGGCGTGCTGCCCCTCGACGGTTAAGCTGGCGGTTTTATGGTATCAAGACGCTTCGCCGGTCATTTGGTGGCAAACGGCGAAATCTGTGGTATGCTATTGAAGAAGGCGGGGTATGGCGCAGTCCGGCTAGCGCGCTTGCATGGGGTGTAAGAGGTCCCCGGTTCGAATCCGGGTACCCCGACAGAAGTCGAACGGGCTCACCAACCGGTGGGCTTTTTCATTGGAAAGGCGCATATAATGCAGGGACTAGACATCAAGTTGACAGCGCTAGCCAGTTGCGCCGGTTGAGCGTCCAAGCTCAGCCCGAGCGATTTGGCGCAAGTGTTGCGCCCCTTAAGCGAGATTTACCAGGCGGACGATTATCCCCAGGTGCTAGTGGGTTTGTCCGAGCCCGATGACGCGGCCGTCTACCAACTCGACGGCGAGCGCGCGATCATATCGACGACCGACTTCTTCCCGCCTGTCGTTGACGACCCGTACGACTTTGGCGCGATTGCGGCGGCGAATGCCTTAAGCGATGTGTATGCGATGGGCGGCGCGCCCCTCATGGCGATCAATCTCGTCGCTTTTCCCGAGGACTTGGACAAAGCCCTCTTGTCCGAGATTCTGCGTGGCGGCGCCGACAAGGTCAAGGAGGCGGGCGCGGTCATCGCTGGCGGGCATTCCATCACTGACGCCGAACCAAAATACGGCTTGTCGGTAACAGGCGCAGTGGAGACGCGAAACATCATCCGCAAATCGGGCGCGCAGGTTGGCGATGCGCTGATATTGAGCAAGCGATTGGGCGCGGGCGTCGTCACGACGGCGCTAAAGCGGGGCATCGCCGACGCCGACCAGGTCGCGGCTGCGGTAACTTCTATGTCGCGCCTTAATCGCGTCGCCGCCGAGCTGGCGCGCAGGCATGATGCCCATGCCATGACCGATATCACCGGCTTCGGTTTGGCGGGCCACGCCTTAGAAATGGCCAAGCTGAGCGGCGTCGATTTTCGACTGAACATGGATGACATCGCCTTGCTGCCAGGGGCGATCGAGCATGCGCTTAACGGGGTTTTCCCCGGCGGCATGGAGCGCAACCGGGAATACTACAGCCAGTGGCTAAGCGTCGAAGGCATGCTGGCTGAACACGAGTACGGATTGCTCTTTGATCCGCAAACATCCGGCGGGCTCTTGATGTCGGTTGCGGCGGGAAGGGCGGGCGAATTGCTAGCCGACATGCAGGCTGCGGGTGAAGAGGCCTTCGTCCTCGGCGCTGTCATCGAAGGACAAGGAAACATCGTCGTTGCCAAGCCCGGCTAGCGCGCCGCTCGCAGTCAGCCGGTTTGCGGTATTCGCAATTCGATGATCTATGAAGCCGCCGCTGACGGGATCAGATCGAGATTGCGCCCCACTTTTTCAAAAGCGACCAAAGCGCGATCCAAGTGTTCCTTGCGATGCGTGGCGATATAGCTGGTGCGCAGCAGCGCCTGGTTTGGCGGCGTCGCCGGCGGCACAACCGGATTGGTGTAAACGCCCTCTTCAATCAGCGCAGCCCAGGTTAAGCCGGTGCGGAATTGTTCCCCGATCTTGACCGGGATAATCGGCGTCTGACTGTTGAAGGTGTCGTAGCCCAATCGCTTTAGACCCTTGCGCATGTATTCGGCGTTTTTCCAAACCTGCTGCACATGTTTCGGTTCGGTCTCGATAATGTCCAGCGCGGCCAGGACTGCGGCGAGATTGGGCGCTGGCAAAGCCGCAGAGAAAATCAATGAACGCGCGTGATGTTGGACGTAATGGATCACATCGGCGGAACCAGCGATGAAACCACCGATTGAAGCGAAGCTCTTGCTAAACGTGCCCATGATCAGGTCGACCTGATCAGCCAAGCCAAAGTGCGCCGATGTGCCGCGCCCGCCGCCGGCCACGCCGATGCCGTGGGCATCATCCACCAGCAGTCGCGCGCCATATTTCTGGCAGATTTCGACGATCTGCGGCAATGGGGCGAAATCGCCACCCATGCTATAGACGCCGTCAACGATGACGAGCTTGCCGGCATCCGCTGGCGCCTGCCTTAGCACACGTTCAAGATCATCCACATCATTGTGCCTGAAGCGTTTCATCGTGCCGCGCGACATCTGAACGCCATCAACCAGGCAAGCGTGCGCGTCTTTATCAAGGATGGCAACGTCATTCTTGCCCAGCAGCGCCGAGACCGTGCCTAGATTCGTCTGATAGCCGGTTGAGAAGACCAGCGCCGCTTCCTTGCCAACGAACTGCGCCAAGCGGCGGTCGGCTTCCAGATGGAGCTCAAGGGTTCCATTTAGAAAGCGCGAGCCGGTTACGCTGGTGCCATAGCGCCGCGTCGCTTCGATAGCCGCGTTTCGGACGCGCTCATCGGTTGTGAGGCCCAGGTAATTGTTGGATCCCAGCATCACCACATTCTTGTTTTCAAAGGTGGCAGTGGCGCCTTCGGAGTCGCTCAATGCGCGGAAGAAGGGATATATGCCCATCTCCATCGCCTCTTTCGCGACGGTGAATTCGGATAACTTGTCAAATAAATCTGCCACGATTCTCTCCTAAGCCGCCCACTGGGAGAAGGCGACCGTGCCATCGCTGCGCCGCGCCGTTTCCCGCTTGAGCGCACTGCCGCCTATAGTGGGCGAGCCATCGGCGCAGACGCGCAACATTGGAACCCGGCATCCGATGGCATGCTTCGTACCACGCAAAGTCTATCAGCAGGCATGGGCTTTCACAATGACCATTTGCGCGAGCCGCCGAGCATTAGTGAAAAACCTCACTTGCGCCGATGCTCCCCGCAGATGTATAATAACCGTGGTGAGTTTGACAAATCTCGGAGCTAGTTATGTCCAGTTTGACAATACGACGACTAATCGTCTGGTCCCTGTCAATGGTCTTGGGCTTGTTGGTCGGTTACGGCATCATTACGGTCGGCTTCGATATGCTGCCCGTCTTGCACCAGATACCGATAGTGGGCTGGCTCTTCGGCGGTATCAAGAACCCGCAGGGCGTATCGCTTCAAGAGTATGGAACCCTCTACTATCTGTTCACGTCCATCCCCATCGGATTGGTGTTCGTGATTTGGCTTGATGCGTTCATGGGCACGCGGATACTGCCTGACTAGACGCCAGAATTAAAGCGCAACTTTGGAATCCACCAGCCGGTGGATTCTTTCGTTTTGGGCAATAATTGGGCGAGCCAAACGGATTGGCGAGCAAATGAGAGAGACGCCTAGCGCGCTGATAGCTATTGCAAGTTGGACGCTGCTAGATTTGAAGCATGGATGAAGAACGTCAATCAGCAATTCCGGGATTCCACCGCTTGTCGCTTACTGAACGGCAAGCAATCGCCCGCGACTGGGCGGCGCTTGACGTTGCCGAAATGCAATCCTTGGTCGATTCCGGGCTGTCGACTGCCGAAGCCGACCTTTTGATCGAAAACGTCATCGGCCGCTACAGTTTGCCCTTCGCCCTCGCCACCAATTTCCGCATCAACGGCCGCGATTATCTGGCGCCGATGGTGGTCGAAGAGGCGTCGGTCGTCGCCGCTTGCAGCTATGCCGCCAAGCTTTTTCGCCAAGGCGGCGGTTTCACCGCGGGGGCTGACGAGCCGATCATGATCGGGCAGATTCAACTGCTAGACCTGGCTGATATGAATGCTGCGATCGAATCGATCATGGCGCGGAAAGCGCGGATACTCAAACGGATAAACAATGCCAGCGGCAGCATTGTCGCGCGCGGCGGCGGCGCAATCGACCTGGAGGCGCGTCCGCTGCGCGATACGGCGATCGGCGACATGCTCATATTGCATCTTCATTATGATGTGCGCGACGCCATGGGCGCAAATGCTATCAATACGGCGGTTGAGCGTATCGCGCCTTTCCTTGAGCGCATCAGCCGCGGGCGCGTCAACCTGCGGATCTTGAGCAACCTGAGCGACCGGCGATTGGCGCGCGCCAGCGGAATGATCCCGAAGCAAGCGCTTGCCAAGGACGGGGCGAACGGGGCAGACGTGGCGACATGGATCCTCGAAGCAGCCGCCTTTGCCGAAGCCGACCCCTACCGGGCGGCCACACATAACAAGGGGATTATGAACGGCATTGACGCCTTGCTGCTAGCGACCGGAAACGACTGGCGCGCCGTTGAAGCCGGGGCGCACGCTTACGCTGCGCGAAGCGGAACCTACCGTAGCCTGACAAAGTGGTCAACCGATGAGGCCGGCAACCTGCGCGGCGAAATTGAGCTGCCTATGGCGCTGGGCATAGTCGGCGGGGCGACGCGTTCGCACCGCGGCGCGCGAACCGCGTTAAAGCTGCTGGGCCTGAAGTCTGCGCGAGAGCTGGCGAAAGTGGCGGCGGCAGTCGGCTTGGCGCAGAATCTGGGGGCGCTGCGCGCGCTGGCCACCGACGGCATCCAAGCAGGCCATATGCGGCTGCACGCCAGGCAACTGGCGCTGGCTGCCGGCGCCGATGAGGAAAGCGCGCGCGCGATAGCGAGACGAATGATTGAAGAAGGCGCTATCCGTTTGGAGCGCGCCAGGGAAATTCTGCGAGAACAGAGGCGAGCGACGTGAATGCAAATGATGGCTCAGTAATGAAGTCTGATCGTAGCGTGGGCATTGTCGGCTACGGCTCGTATATTCCGCGCTACCGCTTGCCGGGCTCGGAAATCGCGCGGATTTGGACCAGTGGCGGCGGCGCCTCGCCGATTCGCGAAAAAGCGGTCGCCGGGCTCGACGAAGATGTCGTTACGATGGCGATTGAAGCGGCGCGGAACGCGATCGCCTGCGCCAGCATTGATCCGCTGCGAATCCGCGCCGTGTGGGTGGGCAGCGAAAGTCATCCCTACGCCGTGAAACCAACAAGTACAATCGTCGCCGAGAGCATAGGCGCGTCGTCAAATGTGCTGGCGGCTGATTGGGAGTTCGCCTGCAAAGCCGGCACCGAAGCGGTACAGGCTGCTCTCGGTCTCGTCGGCAGCGGCATGGCGGATTACATTTTGAGCATCGGCATGGACACGGCGCAAGGGCGGCCCGGCGATGCCCTTGAATATACAGCCGGCTCCGGCGGCGCCGCTTTCGTCCTTGGTCCGGCGGAAGAAAGCTACGCCGTCTACCTTGGCAGCTACAGCTACGTGACGGACACGCCCGATTTCTGGCGGCGCGTGGGCGAGGTCTATCCCAGCCACGGCGACCGCTTCACTGGCGAGCCGGCTTACTTCGCCCACACTATCGCAGCCGCCTCAACTTTAATGGAATCGATGAATACGACAGCGTCGGATTATGATTACGCGGTTTTCCATCAGCCCAACATCAAGTTCCCGGCACGAGCCGCCAAGACCCTTGGCTTTTCACCGGATCAAATTGCTGCGGGCTTGCTGGCGAACGAAATCGGAAACGTCTACTCAGGCTCGTGCATGATCGGGCTGACGGCGATTCTCGATATAGCGAAACCGGGCGACCGCATACTGATGATCAGCTACGGCAGTGGCGCAGGTTCAGACGCCTTTGACCTGCGCGCGACCGATCGCGTTGGCAGGCGCCCAAGCGGTCGCAGAACGACAGCGGATTATATCAAGCGCCGCAGCGAAATCGATTACGGGACTTATGTACGCTTCCGCGACAAGCTAAAGGAATAGGCAGCATGGGCGTTTCAATAGTAGGCGCCGGTATGACGCCGGTTCGCGAACATTGGTCAAGCGGGCTCGACGAGCTTGCAGTTGAAGCGGGCGCCATGGCGCTGCGCGATGCCGGTCTTGCGCAGGTGGATGCGCTTTACATCGGCAATGGCTACGGCGGCGCATTCAATCGGCAGGCGCAGCTTGGCAGCCTCCTGGCGGCGCGGCTCGGCATGGAGCAGCTGGAAGCCTACACTTGTGAAGCCGGCGATGCCTCGGGTGGCGTCGCGCTAAGGACGGGTTATTTGGCGGTCGCGGCCGGCGACTTGCGGTCCGTTATGGTCATCGGCGTCGAGAAAGCGACCGACATCGTTGGAGCGGCTCGAACGACCGCGCGCAGCATCAGCCTGCACGCGGACTCGGAATCGATAAATGGGGCCACGTTGACGGCACTGGCGGGATTGCTGATGCGGCGCTACATGGGTCAATACGAAGTGAACTTGTCTCAGTTCGAGGGCTTCAGCGTGAACGCGCATCAAAACGGCTCGCGCAACGAATTCGCTATGCTCCGCAATCAACTGCGGCCCGGCTCGTTTTTGCAAGCGCCCATGATCGCAGACCCTGTGAGCCTTTTCGATGGAGCGCCGGACGGAGACGGAGCGGCCGCGGTCGTGCTCGCCGATTCGGAGCTGGCGGCGGATCTGGCGCCGAGCCCGGTGTCCATCATCGGCAGCGCCGTCGCGACAGACAGCCTGGCGCTGCAAGATCGAGCCGATCCGCTTGATCTGCGGGCGGTCAGGCGCTCGGCCGCCAAGAGCCTGGAACAGGCGGGCCTCGCCATCAGCGATCTCAGCGCGCTCGAATTGCACGACGCCTACACAGTGTTGACAGCGCTCTCGCTGGAAGCGATGGGCTATAGCGACCCGGGAAAAGGTTGGCAATGGGCGCGGCGCGAGGGCGCAAGAATAGCGCCAAAAGGTGAATTGCCGCTGAGCACATTTGGCGGTCTCAAAAGCCGAGGCAATCCTGGCGGCGCGACTGGCGTCTATCAAGCGGTTGAGGCGGCGCGGCAGTTGAGGGGGCAGGCGGGCGAAAACCAGGTCGAAAGCGCGAGAAACATTCTGATACAGAATATAGGGGGGTTGGGCGCGACCGTCGCCACACACATATTGAGCGTTCCGGCCGCCTGAGCTGATAGGCTCTGACAGTATCAAAAGCCATCAAGATAGATTCTGATAGGCGCCAATCTCTAAACTGACACACGAAGAATCGCGAAACGGGGTGAGGAGCGGATCAATGCAGGTAGCGAGATTTTGGCGCACGAAAAAGCTGCGCTATCGTCTTGCCTCGATCTCGACGCGCAGGGGAAGCCAGCGAGACAAGACAGCGGCGCCATCACAGAACGGCAATTCGCGTGAGCGCTTGCCGGCAGACAAGCGAGTCAAAGCGCTCTCATGACGCAAGCAGGTTCGGATTCGCCTGCGGCCGCCAAGCGCGAATATGATGGTGCGGCAGTCGCGCGCGGCACGATTTATAGCTATACGCTGGTGCAAGAGCCGGCCGCCGAATTCGCGGCGCAGGCGCCATTTTACCTGGCGCTTGTGGAATTGGATGATGGCGCCCTGATTACAGCGCAGCTCACCGATATCGACGCCGCCGTGTCAATTGGCGACCGCGTTGAAATGGTTACGCGGAAGTTGACGACGGATGGCGATCGCGGCATGATCATTTACGGTTATAAATTCCGGCCCGTGATGACCTAAATCGCTGGCGCGCCTCCAACAAAAAAGAGCCACCTGGTCGTGGCTCTTCTCATTTCAATGCGATGGGGCTTAGGCGATCACATTTGCGCCTTTTGACTTCGCCTCGTAGCTGAGCGACATCTCGGTATTGGTGTCAAAGAGATGCATGTTGTCGAGATTGATGGTGATTTCCATCGGCTCGCCGACGGTGGCGTCCGTCCGTGGATCGGTGCGGGCGATGAAGTTCTTGCCAGCGTTTTCCAAATAGATGATCACCTCGTTGCCCATCTGCTCGACGACTTCCACGTTGCAATTCATGTTGGACGGGATGATGCCCTGAGGCAGGTAGTTGCTGTCGTCAATGTCTTCCGGACGAATGCCGCATACAACCTCCATACCCACATGACTGCGGAAATTGTCCGCCTTGCTTGCGGGAACCGGCAGCGAAAACGCGCCAACATCCACCACCAGGTTATCCCCGTCTTCCTTCAGCGTGGCATCGAAGAAATTCATCGACGGGCTGCCAATGAAGCCGGCGACGAAAATGTTGTGCGGATTGTGATACAAATTGAAAGGGGAGTCGATCTGCTGCAATTTGCCTTCGTTGAGCACACAAATGCGCGTCCCCATCGTCATCGCCTCGACCTGGTCGTGCGTAACGTAGATGAAGGTCGTCTCCAGCCGTTGGTGCAAGCGGCTGATGAAAGAGCGCGCCTCAACGCGGAGTTTCGCGTCCAGGTTGGATAGCGGCTCATCCATCAAGAAGACCGCCGGCTCGCGAACAATCGCGCGGCCGACAGCCACGCGCTGACGCTGACCACCCGATAGCTGACGCGGACGGCGATCCAGCAGGTGACCGATGCCCAGCTCGTTGGCGGCCTCGTTCACGCGCTCGTCAATGATCTTCTTGGGCGTCTTGCGCAGCTTGAGGCCGAAAGCCATGTTGTCGTAAACTGTCATGTGGGGATACAGCGCGTAACTCTGGAACACCATCGCCACATCACGGTCCTTAGGCGCTACGTTGTTGACAACCCGATCACCAATGAGGATTTCGCCCTCGGTAATCTCTTCCAAGCCGGCAAGCATCCGCAGGCTGGTCGATTTGCCGCAACCGGAAGGTCCAACGAATACCAGGAACTCTTTGTCTTGGACATCGATGGTCAAGTCGGTAACGACGCGCTGATCACCGAAATCCTTTGAAACATGATTGAAAGTGACACCAGCCACAGGAACCTCCATTCAAATAAGCAGTTGGACGAAAATACTGGTAAAACTGCACAAATATCTTACTTGACAGCAAGATAGATTTATAGTGGCAATTATATCGCGCTTTTCTGAATTTGCAAAGAATTGCCTGAACTGATGTAAAATTGGTCGGTGCTCAATTATCGACGGGAGTGAACATGCGCGACAACCCAAATGCGGAGATCGTCGCTATCGGCACCGAGATCCTGCTGGGAGAGATTACCGATACCAATTCCGTCTACCTGGCGCGGCAATTGCGCGATGTCGGGGTCAATGTCTTTTTCATGACCACAGTAGGAGACAACCTGAATCGCATTGCCACTGCGATTTCAGCCGCTATGGACCGCGCCGACGTAGTCATCACCACCGGCGGATTGGGTCCCACAGTCGATGACATGACAAGAGAGGCGGTGGCAAACGCCGTTGGCATGCCACTGGAATTTCATGCCTCTCTCTATCAGATTATCGAAGATCGATTTCGCGGCTTCGGCGTCGAGATGACTGCCAACAATCGCCAGCAAGCCTATCTTCCGCAGCGCGCGACGCTGATATCAAACCCGGTTGGCACGGCGCCGGCTTTCCTGGTGGAATCGGAGCGCGGCTTGGTCATCAGTTTGCCCGGCGTCCCGCGCGAGATGAAATACCTGATGACCGAGTCCGTCATCCCGCATTTGCTGCGGCAATACGAGCTGGGCGTAATCTTGGCGCGGACGCTGCGGACGGCCGGCATCGGCGAAAGCTCGCTCGACGACAAGATCGGCAAAGACATTCTGAGCGAGCGCAATCCAAGCGTCGGTCTCGCCGCGCATCATGGCGCTGTCGATGTGCGGATCACCGCCAAAGCCGAGAGCAAGCCCAGCGCCGAGAAGCTGCTGGACGAGATGCAGGCGCGCTTGGCAGAGCGGATTGGCGAAGACGTCTTCGGCATTGATGACGCCACGCTTGAAGCTGTCCTGCGGGCGCAATTGAAAGAGCGCAACCTGAAGATTCATATCATTGAAGCGGGGTTGCCCGGCGTGATAAGCGGCGCCTGGAAGGACGAAACCGAGGCGCTGCGAACAAGATATTACGCCGACCCCAAACAAGTTTTCGAACGCTTTTCGGTCAAGCCAGGGGACCTGTCGCTTACCGAGTTCGCCGCTGATGTTGCGGCGCGCATTCGCGAGCGTGAATCGGTCGACGCCAGCATCGTCGTGCTCAGTTCCCCGGACCTTGATGAAAATGCCGATATCGCGCAGGGCAGCGCGGTCGCCATCGCGACGGCGGGGCAAACGCGCTTCCGCGGATATGGCTTTGGCACACGCTCAAATCTGGCGCGAGAGTGGATATCGCGCTGGGGGCTCGCAAGCCTGTGGCGCATGTTGCAGGAAGAATCGGATTAAAGCGCGAAGGCGCGTCAATGGCGCGTCATTCATCCAAACTCAGCAGCGCCATGAACGCTTCTTGGGGCACCTCGACCGAGCCGATCATCTTCATGCGCTTTTTGCCCTTTTTCTGCTTTTCCAGCAGTTTCTTCTTGCGCGTTACATCGCCGCCATAACACTTTGCCAGGACATCTTTGCGCAAGGCCTTCACATTGGCTCGGGATATTACGCGCTTCCCGATCGCCGCTTGCACCGGCACGGCGAACATCTGCCGCGGGATCAATGCCTTCAAGCGGCTCACCAGGCGCTGACCCCGATGATAGGCGTCATCGCGATGGCAGATCATCGCCAGCGCATCAACCGCTTCCTCATTGACGAGCACTTCAACCTTGACCAGATCGCCGGCGCGGTATTCGTGGAATTGGTAATCGAGGCTGGCGTAACCCTGCGTCACGCTTTTGAGCTTGTCGTAGAAGTCGATGATTATTTCGGAGAGCGGGATCGCAAAATGCAGGATGACGCGGCTGGCGTCTAGGTATTCCGTGGTTTCATAAAGGCCCCGCTTGTTGATGACCAGGTCCATGATTGAACCGATATAGGTCTGCGGCGCGTAAATCTGTATCTTCATCCACGGTTCATGGATTTCATCTATGGTATTTTCGTCGGGCAAGAGCGCCGGGCTGTCGATCGTCGTCACATCCCCGTCTCTCCGCAAGACGCGGTATTCGACGCTGGGCGCAGTGGCCAAGATGTCCAGGTCATATTCGCGTTCCAGCCGCTCCTGGATGATTTCCATATGAAACAAACCGAGGAAACCCACGCGGAAGCCGAAGTTCAACGCCTGCGAAGTCTCCGGCTGATAGTGCAGCGACGCGTCATTAAGCTGAAGTTTCTCGAGCGCGTCGCGCAAGTCGGCATAATCTTCGTTGTTCGTCGGATAGATGCCGGCGAAAACCATAGGCTTGGCTTGCTCGTATCCGGGCAGCGCAGAAGCGGCGCCATGCTTTGCCAGGGTAATCGTATCGCCGACGCGGCACTCCTGAACTGACTTTAGACCGGTCGCAATGTAACCGACTTCGCCGGCGCATAACTCGCCGGTGGCGCGCATCACGGGATCGAAGACCCCAATTTCGACCGGTTCAAAGCGGGCGCCCGTCGCGAATAATTTCAGCATGTCGCGCTGGCTGATCCTGCCATCGACAACGCGCGCGTAGGCGATGACGCCCTTGTACGCGTCGTAATGCGAGTCGAAGACCAGCGCGCGCAAATTCTCCGCCTTATCGGCATGCGGCGCCGGCACATCCGCAATGACCTTTTCCAGGACTTCAGCAACGCCAATGCCGGTCTTGGCAGAAATCCGCGGCATGTCCGCCACTGGCGTGCCGAGCAGCTCCCGAACATCGCTGGCGACCTCATCCGGCTGCGACGCAGGCAGGTCAATTTTGTTGATGACCGGTATGATCTCGAGGTCTTGCTCCAGCGCCAGGTAAACGTTTGAGAGCGTCTGCGCCTCGATGCCTTGGCTGGCGTCAACAACGAGAATGGCGCCCTCGCAGGCTTGCAAGGCACGGCTGACTTCGTAGGTAAAATCAACATGACCCGGCGTGTCGATCAAGTTGATGATGTAGGTCTTGCCGTCACTCGCTTCATAGGTCATGCGAACGGCTGATGCTTTGATGGTCACGCCGCGCTCGCGCTCCAGCGCCATGCTGTCCAGCAGCTGCTCCTGCATATCGCGTTCGCTGACGGTATTGGTCAACTCCAGCAGACGATCAGCCAAGGTGCTCTTGCCGTGATCGACATGGGCAATAATGCAAAAGTTGCGGATGTGTTTGATGTTCATTGATCGCCTGTGCTGAGGCTGCGATGATTTAATTATGAAGCATGAGCGGGATAAGGGGTAGGGCAGGCTAGTGACAAGTAGACGTTAGCGCGTTAATCTTGTCTTCGAGCGCGCGCCCAGTCTCGGACGCAGGACCGCGCCTCAGCCACATGAAGAATTCCACATTGCCCTTGGCGCCGGTGATCGGCGAACGCATTACATCGGCAAGGTTGAATTGCAGCGACTGCGCGGCCGCGGCTGTCGCCTGCAGCACGCGCCGATGAACAGTTGGATCGCGAACGATGCCGCCCTTGCCAACCTCAGAACGACCAGCTTCAAATTGCGGCTTTACCAGCGCGATAACATCGGCGGCGGGCTTCAGCAGGCGCGACGCCGCCGGCAGGATCAGACGCAGCGAGATAAAGGAGACGTCAATCACCGCGATATCCACCGCTTCGCCAACTGATTCGAGATAGCGCGCATTCTTGTTCTCCATCAATTCGACGCGGCCGTCTATACGCAGGCGGTAATCAAGGATGCCGCTGCCGACATCAATCGCGTACACCTTCGCCGCGCCATGTTGCAGGAGGCAATCAGTAAAGCCGCCCGTGCTTGACCCAATATCGGCGCAAACCTTGCCCGCCGGGTCGGCGCCGAAGGCACTCAGCGCCGCTTCCAGCTTGAGCCCGCCCCGGCTGACGTAACGCGGTTTGTGTTTCAGCGAGATGTTTGCGTCAACGCGGACGAAAGTACCCGGCTTGTCCACCACCTTGGCGTCAATGCGCACTTCGCCCGCCATGATCATCGCCGCGGCTTTGCTGCGGCTGGGCGCCAGTTTGCGGCGCGCAAGCAGAAGATCAAGACGTAATCGGTCGCCCGCCTTCAACCGCGCACCATTGCAATCTCAATATCGGCAAAGGGTTGATCGGCTGAGAACGTAAACTCGTCAGCCGCGTGGGGGATGTAGCCATCGGCTTCAATGGCGACGCTGTAAGGCGTATCAAAGGCCAAGGGACGCGCGAACTGGAAGTCGCCATTGCGATCGGATTTGGCAAGCGCGACGATCTGATCTTCTCGCCATTCAAATTCACTCGCCGTATAATCGGCGCTGATTAATACAATGGTAATGCTTGGTATGCCATGGCCAGTCGTGGCGTCGTACACTTTGCCAGACAGGATCGCGCCTTCAAAGCGAGCCAATCGATCGATCGGCAATTGGCCGATGCCGACGGTGGCTTCCTGCTCTATCAGCTTCAAATTGTTCACCAGAAGTTGCAGCTTGTAGCTGCCGTCCGGCGGGTTTGTAAGCGCAAGGGTGAAATCCGAGCCCGACTCAACCGTCAGCCAGGGAGTGGTTGTTTCGAAAAAGACTTGATCATCCACCAGCCAGCGCAATGTCCAGGGCGTGCCCGCCGCCAATTGGTGCCAGTCGAAGAGTGCGTAAATCGCGGGTATCGAAGTGGGAAAGCTTGAAGCGGGCGCCGCCGCTCGCGCCGCTGACGGTGAAGCCGCGGCCGCATGACGCAAGCGAGAGAAAATCTCGGGCAATGGTCCCGCGGGCCTGCCGGACACAATAAAGTCTGATGTAGCCGAGAGCGCGCCATCGATATATAACTCCAAACGATAGCTCCCTGGCAGCAATCCGCCATTGGGCGCCACTCGGATGACCTTTGCGCCGTGGCTCGCGTCAGTCCAAAGGTCGGCGGTCCGCGCGACTTCCACCCCGCCAAAATACCAGATGGCGGACCAGGGAATGCCTCTCGGCATATTTGTATAAAGAAAACGAGCGGAAGCGATGTCGCCCAAGGGCAGAATGGATCCGTTGCCAACCAATGAATCGTTTTGATCAAGCGTGCCAAACACAATGTCGCTGAACTGCGACCGACTGTCGGCGCTGCCGCCGACGACGATGCGCTGGCTGCCGGCATTGGCGCCGTCAATGTACAGCGTAAACTCGTATGCGCCGTTGGCCCAGGCTTGCTCGCGGCTGCCAATGTGCCAGAGCCCGTTCTCGCGGCCGCTCCAACGCACCGGCGGCAGGCTGAAGACAGTATCCTCGATGCCATCGCGCGACACAGTCAATTCATAGACTGTCTGGGGCTTCATATTGTCATAGTCAAAAAACAGATAGAGGCTCTTGGTATTGTTGGGCATTGAACCCACAACGGTGGAAGGCGCCCCGTCATTGACCGATGGCGCGAAGAACAATCGGTTAACGCGAGGCGGGTTCAAGGGCGGCGACGTTTCGGCGGGCGCGCTGATCAATTGCGCCGTCAAACCGTTCCGCGCGCCTCGAATCAAACTGAGCGCGTGGCGTATCGGCCTTATCGTGCTGACAAAGTCGCCAATCGGCACACAAATGTCGCTGGCGTTCACCAAGCCATCGCCATTGGTGTCAGCAATATAACGACAGCTTTCGCCAGCGGCCAACGAGCCCAGCGGCGCGCTGGTCGGGATGCCAATGAGCAGACCGGCGCTATTGTAGGCGCCGCCGCCCGACATTGTGCCAGGAATCTCCGCTCGCGTCTTGAACCATGAGGGACCGCGGCCGATTGGCTCGGCGATAAAGGCTGTTACCGTGCCTCGCGCAGTGGCAACCGCTTGATTCCCCAAGTCGGGATACCCGGCCACGATCAAATTGTGATCTATGGCGACATCGTCCGAGTTGCCGATATCGGCGAAGGGCAAGATCGGCAATTCGCCCTTGGCGATAAGCCGGCCGTCCAGCTCGCGCGCGATGCGCAAGACTGCGATGTCCAAGCCGTCGTCCGCACTGAAAACTTCTGCCCGATATTTCGGAATGGGCGGCTCAGACAAGTCCACGCTGAGGGATACGATGAGCTGGTCGCCATCGCAGGCGTCGCTGGGCAAAACGCTGTGGGCATTTGTGATGATCAAGCCGTCCGCGCTGATGAGGGTGCCGCTGCTGACGCATTTGATGACCAGGGCGTTGTTGACGTTCTTTGCCTGATATATGAAGACCGTCGCCCTTTTGATCCGGTCGATGTCGAGCGCGGTCGGGCTCTGCGTCCACGCTCTGACGTACATGAGCGTGATAAGGAGAATTACGCAGAAGCGAAGGTTATTCATGGCGGCTCCGGCGCGGAATCAAAACTCGAGGTTTTGAACAAACCAACGCAGCGTTTCCAGTTCGCGATGGTAAATATCGGCATCGGCGCGAAAGGCGATAATAAGCGCTTGTCCTCGCCGGACTGTCAAAATGTCCAAGCCATAAACAATCGACGACACCCCTTCGAGGAAGGGATTGCTATCGCGCGAAACGAAGGAATAGGACATCGAAATCGCCGGGCTGTCGTCAGCCAGGCGAAACTCGTCATAAGCGAGCACGGTGTAATCGGTCAGAACTTGAGCGCGCTGCAACGTCAGCTGATCGAGAATGTTTCTTTCGCTGGTGTCGCTGCCAACAGGCGCGGCGCTGACTTCGATAACGGTATTGAACCCGCGATGCGCCATATCTCTAACACGGAAGATAAATGCGCCCGTTTCTTCCAGCAGCCAGCGCGCCGGATATTTGGCGCTTATGCCAGCCTCGAGGTTGCTGTATTCGCTAGCGAGGTTGAGCGTACTGTCGCGCTGATTGAGGCCGAGCGCAAGCCCGAGAATAATCAGCATGTATGTGAATGCGATCGACCAACGCTGCCGCGGCGACATTTGGATAGCGGGAGAGCGTCCGGTTTCAAATTCCATCGGACTGCCACTGGCTCGCAAAGGCTTCGCGCTCGCGCCGTTCCGCGTTGCTGTATAGGAAGTAGACCACGCCCATTGCAACCACGAGCGAAGCCACAAGCATGGCGAAGGCAAACAGCGGTCGATCCGTGTTTCCCGCAGTGCCCAGCGACCCGCTCATGAAGCCGCCGACCAAAGCTGTGATCAAGCCCGTTGACATTGCCGCTATCAACACATTGATCGGCAGCACCAGGGGATAGGCATCGGAAAAGTACGATTCGACGATGCCCAAGGCAATGAACATGCTGGAAGCGAGTTGAATTGTCAGGTTCGCCAGCAGGTAGATCGCCGCGGCGCCCATTGTTAGTTCAAACTGCAGAACTAGCGCGATGTTCAGAAAAGCGCTGTAACCGACCGCGCTGGCAAATGCGTAGGCGAAAGCATCGCTGCGGACACGCAAGCTGCGAGGATAAATCATGTATCGCAAAACCAGAAACTTGAGCCCGGCATCAATGGCGCCCGCGGTAAGCATGTAACCGAGAATTCTTGCGAATACCGATTGCAGCGGCAGCCATTCCCCCACGCGGTAGAAGTCCTCCAGCAGGGGCAATCCTATAGCGGACGCCGCTAAGGCGGAAACAACCGCAACGCCGATTAGACGCCTGCGCGGGCGGGCGACGCGGTATTCCGGCATAACCGACAAATAGAGCCACAAGATTACCGGCAGGGAAACCGACGCTAAAGTCACGATGCGTTCAAGCTGCGCGTCTAGGCTCGGCTGAAATAGCTCGCCCAGCAATACGATGAGCAGCATGGCGGCCGTCAACAAGAACAACTGCAGGCTCAGCCGGCGCCAAACGGGCAAGAACGCGTAGCCTTCTTCCCGCAGCCGATCGGATTGAATTTGTGTTTCCGACAGCATTTGTCGCTGGCTCGTCTCCTGGACAGTATGACGACTGTCTATAACTAAACCTACGAAAAGTTGGCGAGAATGTAAAGTGGCGTTAAGCGGAATCGCCGCCGCCGCAGATGCGCGTGCCAATATGACAGCCCGCTACCAGCAGATCCCGCAGCAAATTGTCACGCCGTCCGTCGGCGATTATCACATTGAGAGATGGATGCATGCGCGCCAAGTCAATCATTGTTTTGACTTTCTGGGACATGCCACCGGTAACATCAACGCCGTGGGACCCCGCGAGCGCCGATTGCACGTTTGCGAAGGAGCCAGGCGTAATCTGAGGCACAAGCTCGCCGTTCATATTAAGCACACCCTCGACCTCTCCCAGGAGAATAATCTGGTCCACGCCTAAGGGCTGCGCCAAATGAGCGAAAATGGACTCGGTCGAGATTATCGTGCCGCCGATTCGCAGATCAAGGGCGATATCGCCATGAATCAGCGGTATGAAACGCTGGTCGAGCGCCAAGGACAGAGCGCGGCTGTCAAAGGACTCAATTCGCCTATCGCGCGAGACCAGTGTAGATGACGGTTGGAAACGCAGCATGGGCAAGCCCGCCGCGAGGAATTCGTTTTGCACAAGCAGGCTAAGCTCGGCGGCGACGGCGCCAACCTGGCTGAAGCCTTGACGTTCTTCAGCTGTATAAACACCCTTAACGGTATTGTATTTCTGCGCTTCGACATGACCGAAAGAACCGCTTCCATGCCCGATGACAATTCGGGCATCGGGGATAAGGTCACGCAATTGGATAACTTGCTTGGCGATGCGGCTGACGCGATCAGAGCGAAAAGATCTTGCCTCAGTCTTATCGGTGATCAGCGAACCGCCAAGCTTAATCAGAATCGTCATCTCGCGATCCATGACCCGCGCCATTCACCAAGACCTGCTTCGAGCCCGCCGCAAGCAAGCTGTCCTTCACATCGCATAAGCTATCCTCGGCGCACAGGGCGATGATGTTGCCGCCGCGCCCGCCGCCGGAGAGTTTCGCGCCCAATGCGCCGGCTTTCATAGCGGCGTCGACCAAAGAATCCAGCTCAGGCGATGATACGGTTAACGCTTGAAGCAATTCATGGTTTGCCGTCATTAGCGCGCCCAGGCGATCTAGCGAGCCGCGCTCAATACAGTCTCTCGCTTCAGCGACAATTGTGCCGATTTCGTCGAATATCCGCCCCGTCCGCTTTGGCGCCTTACGAGCCAATGCGCGGACATCCGCGACAGCATCGCGCGTCAGTGAAGCGACGCCGGTATCCGCCAGCACGATCCTCAGCCCGCTGCGAATTGTTATGACTTCAAGGGCGGCGTCCCTTCTAAAGTATACCGGTTTTTCGTAAACGACCACCGTATTGTCGATCCCGCTCGGTGTGCCGTGATGCAGCTTCTCCACTTCAAACACGATTCGATTCAAGTCTTCATCCGGGATCTCCGCGCCATACAATTGGGCGACGGCGCGTCCCAGCGCGGCCGATACGGCGGCGCCGCTCCCGAGCCCGCTGGCGATCGGCAGCTCCGATCGTATTCGAATCTCGCCGCTCATACTGGCCGCTCCCACGAGCTTCGCTGTCAAGCCAGCCATCAACGATAGTGGATTAGCGCGGTCATATTCGTCGCCGACGATCCTTAGCGGCGCCTGCCCCAGATCTTCGGCGAAAATAGTGAGGGTATCGGCAGAGGCTTTGCCAATTGCCCGGGCGCGAATGCCGGAAAGCGGAATCGCAATCGCAGGCAGGCCATAAACAACGGCGTGCTCCCCACAAAGAATCGCTTTCCCCGGCGCGCTGGCGTGGACTTCCATACGCTGCTACAGCACATAAAGAATGATGACGTAGGCGAGCGCCGCCAACACAATCGCCGCCTGCAACGGACGGTCGTTAAAGAGAACTTCGTCGGGCGCCCCCCCAAGCTCCTCAACATGAATGAGATAGAGATAGCGAAACAGGCCGTAAATGACGAAAGGCACAGTCAGCAAACCGAGATGCTGCCCATCGTGAACCATCGTGGGTGATTCTACGGTATAGATGATGTAAGTAATGACGGTCGCCGAGGTAACGACGCGCAGCATATCATCCAGCAAGGGGAGGTTGTATTGATCGAATGCCCGGCGCGTCGCCGCAGCGCCGTGTCCCAACGATGCCAGATCCTGTCGTCGCTTTCCGATGACAAGAAATAGCGCCAGCAAACCGGCCGAAGCGTATAGCCAAGGCGACAGACTGACGTCGATAATCAATCCACCGGCGAGCAGCCGCAGTACAAAACCAGCCGCGACCAAAAGTACATCCAGGATTACAATATGCTTGATGTAAAATGAATACGTGATTTGCACTAGCAAGTAGACGGCTATGAGCAGCGCCAGGCTAGCGTCAAAATAATAGGACGCGACGAACACTAATGGCGCAAGGACAATGGCGGCAGCCTTCGCGGACCTGGGCGACAGTCTGCCAGCCGCGATCGGGCGCTGACGCTTGACCGGGTGCGCTCTATCGGCTTCAATATCAGCCAGATCATTGATGATGTAAACACAGCCGGAACCAAGTATCAGCAGAATGCAGCAGACGATGACGCGCCCAAGCAGATGCCATTCAAACAGTTGCCCGCTGAAGACAATGGCGGGAAACACGAACAATACATTCTTCGTCCACTGCCTGGGCCGCATCGTCTCGATAAGACTGCTAATGGTTTGCAAATCGCTCTCCGCGCTGCCTTCGTCTAACTTAGCCAATAGTCTAGTGATAATGCGCCACAATTCCAGTAAGACTTCGTTGACCGCGAGTGTTGGGCAGCGATAAATGGCTGCGATCTCGCAATCAGCCACGGCTCGCGCCCATGCCAATATCGCTTTCATAAAATATTGGGGCAACCGCGATCATCGCTTGCGGCTCCCCGCCAATCCTTCGATCAGCATGAACCTGGCGGACCTGCACACAATCACGACGGTTGAGTGGGACGCGGCTTTGAAAGCGGACGCGCTCACGATCAATGGCGCTGTCGCTGCCGAAGCGGCGCTTGAACGCGTCCGCGCTCACCTGGATGTACTGCGCGCGCGCTTTGCTGTCAGACGTTTTGCCCGTGTCAATTCGAGCAACAACTTTCCCATGGGGACCGGCATCGCATCGTCTGCGTCCGCCTTCGCCGCGCTGACTGTGGCTGCTTGCGCCGCGCTTGGCGCTGAACTGGCGGAACGCGAGCTTTCCGCGCTCGCTCGGATGGGCTCGGGCTCGGCAGCGCGCTCAATCCCGACCGGGTTCGTCGAATGGCGCGCCGGCGATGCCCACGAAACATCCTTCGCGCAATCATTCGCGCCGCCTCAACACTGGGATCTGGTCGACATCATCGCCATCGTGAGCCGAAAGCATAAGCGGACCGGATCCAGCGCGGGCCACCAGACAGCCGATTCCAGCGTATTGCAGCCGGCTCGCGTAGGCGCCGCCAGCGAGCGATTCCCGGCGCTGAAATCGGCAATCCTGCGCCGGGATTTCGCGCGCTTTGCCGAGGTCGTAGAAGAGGACAGCAACCTGATGCACAGCGTGATGATGACCAGCAAGCCGCCCTTATTCTACTGGGAGCCGCTGTCGCTCGCGATTATGAAGGCGGTGCGGCGTTGGCGGCGCCGCGACAATTTACGAGTCTGTTATACCTTGGATGCGGGACCCAATGTACACTGTATCTGCGCAGCCGACGACGCCGATGCCGTTGCCGGGCGCCTGCGGGAGCTCTCCGGCGAGTTGGACATAATGCGCTCAGCGGCGGGAGGCGGCGCCCTCATATTGCCCGCCGAGTGACAGCGCTTAGGGGAGTGTATCCATTTCGGTTGAATTTAGAAATCATCATCATTCAAGCATCTGTAGGGGCGAGCACGTGGCTCGCCCACTTGATAATCTCCGGCGGGCGATTCACAGAATCGCCCCTACAATTTTCGCTAAAGG
>JAJEGA010000003.1 GCA_022820125.1 Anaerolineae bacterium
GCGATGCTAATCTGATTCGAGATCTGTAGGGGCGAGACTTGTCTCGCCCACTATGTCGCCATTGTACATGTGGGCGACTCAAGAGTCGCCCCTACGACGTTCCTTCATTTTGTTGCATTACTTTATTGGACTTACTGAGGATACAGAGTTTAGGTTCTTTTGATGGCTCTTCCCTAAATCCACTGTTTGAATTAGGCAGGCATGCCGCTACCTTGTCGACAAACTTCCTTCCCATCCAAAAATTTGCGACAAAATGCCGTGAAATCTCTAATCAATCGCATTTCTCGGCGCTCTCGGTGTCCTCGGTGGTTAAATTTCAGTTTAGGTTTGCTCATCGCAGGCGATGCCAGTTTTGAAGCGATTGCCCTGCCGCAGAAGTCAAAGCGTTTGCGGGGCAGTGAATTACGGGCTACACTCGCGCGGACACAAAACAGCAGACTTCTGCGGGGAGGACTACGAGTATGAAGATTCTCGTCACCGGCGGCACTGGACGCATCGGCGCAAACCTGGTCACGCGCCTGCTGGATGCCGGGCACGCCGTCCGCAGTTTCGTCTACCCGGCCGATGCCAGCCGCGCGCGCAAGCTTGATGCCTTTGATGGCGTCGAAACGGTCTTCGGCGACCTGCGCAATTCCGCCGATGTCAACCGAGCGGTCGCGGGCGTCGACGCCATTTATCATCTAGCCGCCGCGTTTCAAGGTCCCTTCGACAATCGGCAGTATCTGGATATTAACGCCATGGGCACATTGAACCTCCTGGAGAGTGTCCGCGAGCTTTGCCCGAACTTGCAGCGCTTCGTCTACGCCAGCACGGAGGGCGTGTACTGGGACGCGCGCTACAACGGACGGTATTTCGACGAGCCGATATACGAAGACATGGTCAGCGAATATCCGAATATGCCTTATTTGATGACCAAGCGGCTGGGTGAAGAATTGGCGATGGTATATCACCACCAGTACGGCGTGCCAACTTGCGCCATGCGCTTCTCCACCGTGATCGAACCAAGCGAATTCCTCAACGAAGCGGGATTGCCAAAGCTTTTTCTTTACAGCGCGACATACAAAACCTACAGCGATCACAAGTCTTATCAAATGGATAACATGCCGGGCGACGATCGGGTCAATAAGGATGTTCAGGCGATGATCGCAGACCTGGTCGGGGGCTGGGATGGCGAGGAGAAACTGCTGTTGAGCCTCAACCCCAACGGCGTGCCTTACCACCAGCACTTCGGCGATGTGCGCGACATTGCCGATGGCTTGGCGCTGGCGCTTGAACAGGACGCCGCCGTGGGCGAAGCTTTCAATCTGGCGGGCGCGGCTCTCTTCGATTGGGGCGAAATCGTGCCGCTGCTGGCGGAGCGCTACAACCTGCCCTACGCCGAAGCGCGCGTACCCTTTATGAACTATTTTGCACTGGACTTAACCAAGATAAAAACCATGCTCGGTTTTCAGCCGCGCCACGACTTCAATAGCATCCTGGCGACGGCGGAAGCGCTTCGGCGGGGCGAAGAGACAGACGTCATCCCGACTGGCGTCATGTTCGGCGAGGCTTGAGCCTAGCATCCAGGGAAGAATACCATGGAAAATGCAGTCATCGACAGAATCGAATTCGCTACCTTGGTTGGCAAGCGGCCGCGCCAGGCGGGCCACAATTCACGAATCCCCGTGCATGGCAGCGAAGTCGCAGTGCCGCTGATACGCCTGACGACGGCTGATGGCGCCAGCGGCTTTGGACCGGGGCGCGCCGATGAAGACTCGGCGGAAATGCTGCTGGGCAGAAACGCGGGAGATTTTTTGTCAGCCGATGGCCGCGTGCGGGATGATGCCGGCGAATACGAATTTCCCATTTGGGATTTGCTTGGCGCGCTCAAGGACGAGCCCGTCCACCGGCTGGTCGCGCCCGGGAAATCGCCGCGCGCCGAGGACAAGCGCGTTCCTTGCTACGACACCTCGCTGTACATCGACGATCTGCATTTGGACTCGGATGAAGCGGCGGCGGCGCTGATCGCCGAAGAAGGGCGCTACGGTTACGCGCGCAGCCATCGCAACTTCAAGATCAAGGTCGGGCGCGGCGCCCGCTGGATGCCGCTGGAGAAAGGAACGAAGCGCGACATCCTGGTGGTCAAGGCGGTGCGCGAAGCCGTCGGACCCGAAGCGCGCATCATGATTGACGCCAACAATGGCTATAACTTGAATATCGCCAAGCGCGCGCTAGCGGAAACAGCCGACTGCAACCTGTACTGGCTGGAAGAAGCCTTCCAGGAAGACGCGGCGCTCTACGAAGATTTGCAGGAGTGGCTGGCGCGCGAGAGGCTGCCCGTGCTGATCGCCGATGGCGAAGGCGGCGCCCCGCCCGAGCTCATGGATTGGGCGCGCGCTGGACTGGTCGATGTCATCCAGTACGATATCTTCAGCCACGGCTTCAGCAACTGGCTTGAAACCGGCGCCAAACTCGACAGCTGGGGCGTTCGCGCGGCGCCGCATCATTATGGGCGTCACGCAGGCAACTATATTTCCGGTCATCTGGCGGCGGCGGTGAAGGGCTTCACCTTTGTTGAGTGGGATGAGGCGACGACGCCCGGGCTGGATGCGTCCGCCTATCGCGTCGAAGAGGGGCACGTCATCCTGCCCGATGCGCCGGGCTTTGGCTTGACGCTGGAAGAAGATGTTTTCCGCGCGGCGGTGAAGGATGGCGGGTTTGAGTTGAGTTAGGACCAGGTTGGTCATGCGGAGAGTGATTGGAAATCTATAGCAAGCGTGTGCGAGCAACCGGCTCGCCCGTACACACAACAAACGTGGCGATTCACTGAGTTGCCCCTGCACGACGCTATCGTTTTAATCGCCTGAACTCCATCACCCCGTCGTTCAGCCGACCGTAGCGCATAATCAACATATCTTTGACGTAATTCTGGTACACCTTCCAGGGGCGGCGCTGCCCCTGCTTGGGCAAGTCGGCTTGCGCGCGCTGGACGTAGCCCGAGGTGAAATCGATCATCGGCTCGGCGGGCTGTGAATCGGCTTCAAGGCGCGGTACGCAATGCTTGTAACCGCGCCGCTCCATATAATTGAGCAAGCGGCAAACATACTCGCAGATCAATTCGCATTTGAGCGTCCACGAGGCATTGGTATAACCAAAGGACGACGCCAGGTTGGGGATATTGCTGTACATAAACCCTTTGTAGCTCAAGGTATCGCCCAGCTGTACGGCTTGTCCGTCGACGATGATTTCTACCCCGTCCATGATCCGCATGCGCATGCCGGTGGCGGTGACGATGATATCGGCTGGCAGGATCTCGCCCGATCGCAGTTGCAAGCCCGCTTCGACAAAGCGCTCGATATGATCGGTGACCATGGACACGGCCCCGGCATCAATGGCTTGGAACAGGTCGGCCTCCGGCGCGATGCAAACGCGCTGATCCCAGGGGTTGTATGCCGGGTTGAAGTGCCGCTCAACATCGTAATCCGTGCCGAGACGCTCTCGAATGCCTTCCAGAACCATCTCGCGTGTTTCACGAGGGTGAACCCGCGCCTTGCGATAATAGGTGATCGCAAAGAGGATCATCTTCCAACGCGCCAGCCAGCTCACCAGAGCCGCCGGCAGCCGGCCGCGCAGGCGATTGACCTGGTCGTCGCGCGCGGGCATGCTGACGACATAGCTGGGCGAACGCTGCAGCATGGTGACATGTTCCGCCTTCCGCGCCAATGCCGGGGCGATGGTGACGGCTGTTGCGCCGCTGCCGATGACGATGACGCGCTTGCCCGTGTAATCCAGATCGTCATGGTCGGGGCAGTGTCCACGCGCCCCGTCGGGGCTGTGTCTACGCGCCCCCCAAGCCTGCGGGTGGACAACTGTGCCGGAAAAGTCCGCCATGCCGGGCCAGCGCGGCGTATAGCCTTGGTCATAACGGTAGTAGCCGGTGCACATGAAGAGGAAATTGCAGCGGATTCGCAGCGGTTCGCTCGGCGACGGGCGCTTAATATCCACCGTCCATTCCGCTGACTGCGACGACCACGCGATGCGGCAAACGCGGTGATTAAAGCGGATCTTCCGGTCGATGCCGAATTCGCTTGCGGTGTCGCGGATGTATTGCAAGATCGCGGCGCCATCAGCGATGGCCTGCTCGCCAGTCCAGGGACGAAAGCGGAAGCCCAGCGCGTACATGTCGGAATCGGAGCGGACGCCGGGGTAACGAAAAAAATCCCAGGTGCCGCCGATGGCGTCGCGCCCTTCAACGATGGTCCAGCTCAACTGCGGGCAGCGTTCGCCGAGATAGTAGGCGGCCGCGATACCCGAGATTCCGGCGCCGACGATCAATACATCGACGTACTCTGACATGGGTTTTTCTAACTGATTCGCTTTCATGGTCATCTTACCACAGCAGGGCGTCGGCAATTCCTCCCCTCACCCCGAGCCGCTTCTGAACTTGCCCCGATTCTGTGGGCAGCCACAAGGCTGACGGCGCGGCGTCATTTCTGTTTGCTTCGCGGAACCAATACGCTGACGCAATATACGGATTCTCGAGTGCTATAATCCCCGCGTCAATCCAGCGCCGGAGTTTCTCATGTCAAAGCCGAATATCCTCATCATCATGTCCGATGAACACGCGCCGATGTACAGCAGCGTTTACGGGCGCCCCATCGTTCAGACGCCGAACATGGAGCGGCTGGCGGAAGCGGGCGCGACCTTCGACGCCGCTTATTGCAATTCGCCTTTGTGCATGCCCTCGCGCATGTCCTTCATGACGGGCCGCCTCGCGCATAAGATCGGCGCCTGGGACAACTGGACGCCGATGCGCTCCGATCAAGTGACCTGGGCGCATCGCCTGCGGGCGGTCGGTTACGATGTTGCGCTGTCCGGCAAGCAGCATTTCGGCGGCGCCGACCAATATCATGGCTTTCAGCAGCAGTTGGCGCGCGACCTGCACGCCGAGCGTTATCACCCGATTCACACTTGGGATGAAGGTATTGTGCCGGCGCGGCAGCCCTGGCATGAAGTTTATCAAGCGGGACCGGGCTGGACCGAAGAACTGGAAGTCGATGATCTGGCGCAGGAGAGAGCGCTGGAATACCTGCGCGATCCCGCCCGTAAAGACAAGCCCTGGGCGCTAAATGTCTCTTTCATCGCGCCGCATTTCCCTTACATCGTTCCGCAGCGATTCTGGGACTTGTACCCGCCAGAGGAGATGGACCTGCCGGTTATCCCCGACGGGCATCTGGATAAGCTGCATCCGATGGCGCAGCGAATCCGCACGATGTTCGGCTTTCCGCAGTTCCCGGATGATGTCCTGCGACGGGCGCGCGCCGGTTACTACGCGCTCATCAGCTACCTGGACGAGAAGATCGGCGAGTTGCTTGACGCGCTGGAGGCGACCGGTCAGCGCGAGAACACGGTTATCATTCACCTCAGCGATCATGGCGATATGAACGGCGAACATGGCATGTGGCGCAAGTCGAACTTTTACGAGGCATCGGCGCGCGTGCCGCTGCAAGTCGTTTTTCCCGGTCGAATCAATGGCGGGCGCCGGCTGTCGGAGGTCGTCTCGCTGGTCGATGTGAGCGCGACGATCTGCGATATCGCGGGCGATGATTGCGACTTGCCGCTGGATGGCGCTAGCCTGCTGCCGCTTTTGACCACGGGCGACCGGAACTGGAAGGATGAAGCTTTCTGCGAATACCTGGCGCATGGCAGCGATCGGCCGATGGCGATGCTGCGGCGCGGACGCTACAAGCTGAATTACAGCTGGAAGGAACCGGTGGAGCTTTATGATGTGGTGGCGGATCCGGGCGAGTTTCGCGATCTGGCGGGTGAAGCGGCGCATCAGGATCTTGTCGCTGAGATGAAGGCGGATCTGCTCGCCGATTGGGATCCGGCGGCATTGGATCGGCAGGTGCGCGCGAGCCAGCGTCAGCAGCGATTTATTGAGGCGAATTTTGGCAGAGCCTGGCGGGAAGCGAGGTGGGATTAGCTGGCAGTGTAACGATATCGGTGGAAGCTGAAAACTTTCCCACCGAGGACAACGAGAATAACGAGGGCGCCGAGAAATGTACGCCAGAAATGCGCTATCTTTGCACCCTTTGTGACCTTGTGGTGAATTACAATTTGATGCGACTGCCCTTCTGGGACTCGCCGTTTACTTGACAGCGACCAACTCCTCCAGCCGGTGGTACTGGCTCATGTAGAGTTGATGATAGAAGCCGCCGGCGGCAAGCAGTTCATCGTGCGTGCCGCGCTCGATGATGCGATGGTCATTGACCACCAGCACCTGATCGGCATTGCGGATGGTGCTCAGCCGGTGGGCGATGACGAAGGCGGTGCGGCCCTCGAGCAGACGCAGCAGCGCCTCTTGAATATGAATCTCGGTGCGCGTGTCGACGCTGCTGGTCGCCTCATCGAGGATCAGGATGCGCGGATCGGCTAAGATCGCCCGGGCGATCGCCAGCAGTTGCCGCTGCCCCTGGCTGAAGTTGTGGCCCTTCTCCGATACCTGGGTCTCGTAGCCGCGCGGCAGCAAGTGGATGAAGCCATCAGCGTTCGCCAGTTTCGCCGCTTCAATCACCTCGGCGTCGGTGGCGTCCAGCCGGCCGCAACGGATGTTCTCCATCACCGTGCCGCTGAAAAGAAAGGTATCTTGCAGGACGATGCCAAGCTGCTGGCGGATCGAGTTCTGCGTCACCGCGCGGATATCGACGCCATCGATGCTGATGCTGCCGCGGCTGACATCATAAAAGCGGCTGAGCAAGCTGATGATGGTCGTCTTTCCAGCGCCGGTTGGCCCGACCAGGGCGATCGTCGCCCCGGGCGCCACCTCGAGGCTGATGTCTTCCAAGACCATCACGCCCGGCTCGTAAGCGAAGCTGACGCGGTCGAAGCTGACGGCGCCGCGTATATTCCGCAGCGGCTGGGCGCCCGGCTCGTCGGTGACCGTCGGCGTCGCATCCAGCACGGCGAAGATCCGCTCCGCGCCCGCCAATGCCGATTGCAGCTGGTTATAAACCATTGCGATGCCGCGCATCGGGCGGAAGAAGTTCATGATATAGACAACGAAGGTCGCCAGTACCCCGACTGATACAATGTCCTGCAGCGCCAGCCAGCCGCCCAACAGCGCCGTCGCCGCCACGGTCAGGATCATCATGGTGGTGAACATCGGCCCCAGCGCGGCCGTGATGAAATCCGCGCGGATGCCAACTGCCCGATAAGCCTCGCTGGCATCCTGGAACTGCGCGATGGCCGCGTCCTCCTGCGCATAAGCCTGGACAGCGCGGATGCCGGTGATATTTTCCTCCATCACCGCGTTCAGCACACCCAGGTTCTTTTGCATGCCGCGGAAAGCCACCCGCGTCCTTTCGGTAACCTGCCGCGTTATCCAAAGCATGATCGGCAGGATGATTAACGTGCCGAGGGCCAGCGGCAGATTGAGCAGCAGCATCGCCACCATGATGCCGCCCAGCGACAAGACGTTGGTGGTGAACTGGATCAAGCCGTTGGAGAGAATCTGATTGATGGTCTCGCTGTCGTTGCTGATGCGGCTCATCAGATCGCCGGTGCGGTGACGGTCGTGATAATCCATCGAGAGCGCTTGAAAATGACGGAAGAGCGCGGCGCGGATATCGGCGACGAAGTGCTGGCCCACGCGCGTCATGATGATGCCGTGAATCGCGGTGAAAAGCCCCTGCGCCAGGTATATGGCGACCATCACCAGCGCGATGGTCAGCAAGCCGTCGATGTCATGGTGGACGACGTATTGATCGATGGCGCGCCCCAGCAGCGCCGGCCCGACCAAGCCCAGAATGGTGGCCAAGACCACCAGGGCAGCCACAAGCAGCAAACGGCCATGATAGGGCTTCAGATAATCGGAGAGGCGCCGGAGCGTGCCGCGCCGATCCTTGGCTTTCTCGCCAGTGGGGCGCCCGCCGCCGTGCCCGCCGATGAAGCGCGGACGGGAGGTCGAGGAGGATTGGTTAGTCATTCGTATCGCACCTCAACGAGCGTGATGCAAAGAGTTTTACCACCGAGGACACCGAGAGATTTGAGATCACCGAGATTGGTTTATACACTGATTCGTTTAATTCCAGTCTTTAGAAGTCTTACATTAAAGTTGATCAGGAGCCCGGTC
Organism: Anaerolineae bacterium; assembly: GCA_022820125.1. GTDB lineage: Bacteria > Chloroflexota > Anaerolineae > Aggregatilineales > Phototrophicaceae > UBA6055. The sequence goes on from JAJEGA010000003.1 coordinate 8,114, forward strand.
TTTAGCTTCGCTACTTTTAGGTAGGCAATTAGCTGGGCTTCATGCAAGGTCAACAGTTCCTTCACAGATTTCAGTTCAACTATCACTTCGTCTTCTACAACCAAATCCGCAACCATGTGACCCACGGGCTCACCCTGATATTCCACGTGAAAGCGCTTTTGTCGCTCATATCGAATCCCGCGCTTTTTGAATTCTATACAAAGCGCGTTTTCGTAGACGCTTTCAAACAGACCAGCGCCCAATTCTCGATGTACGGCGATGGCCGCCCCATTTATTCGATATGTCAATTCATCATGCTCGAATGCACCAGCGGGCCTACGATCAGTTGACAAAGCGCCTCCCTAACTCTTAGACAAATTAAATCTCCTCGGTGTCCTCAAAATTCTCGGCGCTCTCGGTGGTAAAACTATTACCCATCCCCACTCGGTCCCCCATTCGCGCGCGCCGCCTCGCCCAACTGGGATTCATAGATCTCGCGGTAGATTTCGCTGCTGCTCAGCAACTCATGATGCCTGCCCCGTTCAGTGATGCGTCCATGATCGAGGACGAGGATCTGATCGGCTTGGGTGACGCTGGTGATGCGCTGGGCGATGATGAAGGTCGTCGCCTGCGCCGCCAGCTTTTCCAACGCGGCCTGTATGCGGTATTCCGTTTCCATGTCGACGGCGCTGGTGCTGTCGTCCAGGATCAGAATGCCGGGCTGTATCAGCAGGGCGCGGGCGATGGCGATGCGCTGCTTCTGCCCGCCGGACAGATTGGCGCCGCGGGCTTCGACCACGCTATCGTAAGCCTGCGGCATCTGCGTGATAAATTGGTGCGCCTGCGCCGCCTTGGCCGCCGAAATGACCTCGTCGAGGGAAGCGGTTGGCGCGCCGTATGCGATGTTGTCGCGCACGCTGCCGCTGAAGAGGATTGACTCCTGCATCACCATGCCGATATTGCCGCGCAGGTCGGCTGGATCCCAAGCGCGCGCGTCAACGCCATCAATTAGCACAGACCCCGAATTGACGTCATAGAAGCGAGAGATGAGATTGACCAGGGTGCTCTTGCCGGACCCGGTCGCGCCGAGCAGCGCAATCTGCTGCCCCGGTTCGGCGCTGAAACTGATAGCGTGAAGGACGTCATCGCCGCTGACGCCGCTCTCGCCATTCGTCTTGCTGCCATTGCGGCGGCTGTAATGGAAGGACACATCCTCGAAGCGGACGCTTAGCGGGCGGCTGGCAGGCCTGTCTTGGCGCGGGGCTCTATGCGGGCTTTGAGCAATCTCCAGCGCCGGTTTCGTATCGAGCACTTCCATGACGCGTTCGGCGGAGGCTTCGGCGCGGGCGGACATCATCAGCAGGTTGCCGAGGAAGAGCAGCGGTCCCATGCCGGTCATCAAATAATTGTTGAAGGCGATCAATTCGCCAATCGTCAATCGATCGCCAATCACCGAGGCGCCGCCAAACCAGAGCACCGCGACCGTGCCCACGTTCGTCAGCACCTGCAAGACGGGCATCGCAATCGCCATCAGCTGGCCGACTTCGATATTCCGTTCGCGGTATTCCAGATTGCTATGGCTGAACTGATCAATCTCGAAGGGGCCGCGGACGAAGGCTTTTACCACTTGAATGCCAGCCAGATTTTCTTGCGCCAGGGTATTCAGCGCGCCTAACTTCTGCTGCACGACCGTGAAGAGGCTTGTCGCTTTCAGCATCAGGTAACGAATGAAGACGCCGGAGATGGCGGCAATGACAAACATGATCAGGGAGAGTTGCCAGTCGGTCAGCAGCAGCATGATCATACTGCCGACAATCATCAGCAGAACGCGCAGCAGCAGCGATAGACCGGCGCTGGAAAACATGCGCACCACATCGACATCGCTGGAGACGCGGGTCATCAGCCGGCCGGTCTGCATCTGGTCGAGGTTGGCGAATGACAGCGATTGAATATGGCGGAAGAGGGCGTGGCGGATGTCAAAAGCCAGGCCTTGGGAGACGACCGCCCGGCAAAAGCCTTGCCCCAGTGTGCTCAAGGCGCCGATGATGGCGGCGATGAACATCCAGAATGCGCCCAGCAGAATCATATCCAACTCGCGCGGGCGGATGCCTTCGTCAATAATGAATTGCAGCAGGCGCGGCACGCTCAGCTCCATCGCGACCGGCAAGACCGTAGCCCAGAATCCGAAGAAGAGATACCAGGCGTAGGGCCGCATGAATTGGAATATGCGCCGCAGGGATTTCATTATTAGAGTGTAACTTTGCGGCGGCTCAGCTTCAAGTGGCGCGGGCATCGCGGTAGTGTATCGAAGTCGGTTGGAATTCACGTCAAGCGTAATATTCTTTCAGCGTCGACATCATCCTTTAGCGAAAATTGTAGGGGCGATTCTGTGAATCGCCCGCCGGAGATTATCATGTGGGCGAGCCAAGGCTCGC
>JAJEGA010000097.1 GCA_022820125.1 Anaerolineae bacterium
GAGGAAGTGTACCTAAGCGACTATCAAAGCATGGCGGAAGCGCGCGAACAGCTTGGGCGCTTCATCGAGGTGGTCTACAACCAGCTGCGTCCGCACAGCGCGCTAGGCTACCGGACACCGGCAGAAACCGAGGCGCAGTGGTTGCAGCGAAACTCCCTCAAAGTTTCTGAGATTTTGTGTCCAATAAATTAGGACCACTACACTTATCGAAACTCCGCGCATTGAGTGGCTCCCCTTCCTTAGCTCGCTGGGGAAGGGGCCGGAGGATGGGGTGCTGATGCGGATTACCAAAATCTCCGTGAAGGGGCTATTTGGCATGTTCGATCACGAGATTCCGTTGAATCAGGAGTCTCGGATTACGATTGTGCATGGTCCGAACGGGGTGGGGAAGACTGTGTTGATGGAGATGGTGCATGGCCTGTTTCACGAAGATTACGACCGGCTTGCTAGTTCTCCATTCAATCGTTTGGAAGTTGAATTTGCCTCGGAGGAGATAGTATCCGTTGAGAAGATTCCTAATCAGAACGACTGCCGCGTTGTATATGAGTACCCGATAGACTCTACCAGAATTGAGTTTCTATTACCATGGGCTTCGGAGGAAAAAAGCGGTGACACTCGTGCCACTCACTTGGACTATGTAGAACGCCTTACAGAGTTCGCAACTCAAAAGTTCATTTACATCGCTAGGAAGTTCGCGATTACTCTTCTGGGAATTAAGGAACAGAGACAGGATAAGGGAAATCGCAAAATACCAAGAGAGTTCAAACACATCGTTGAGCGTACTAATCCTATATTTTTAAGAGTAGCGCGGCTACGTTTTCCCGAAACTGAGTTACACAGGACTTCCCAAAACATTAGACGGTCGCGGCCGGCTGCGTTAATAGACCGGTTGAAACGACCATTTGGCAAGCGTTCCCAAGCCAATAAGCGAAAAAGGGGAACTAGAACAGAGTCGGGCCGCCGAAGTACGCAAGACCAATACGAAGCGATCATCAACGAACTACTACTTTACAAATCTTTGGAGATAGACAGCTCTGTGTTATTCAGGCCTGACGAAGGATTCAGGATAATCGGTGAAACTAACATCGAGATAAGGCCTGATCTATTGTCCTCAGGTGAGCAGCATTTGGTCATCATGTTCCAAAAGCTGTTGCAAGCTGAACGAGGTACGTTAGTTATGATAGACGAACCTGAACTGTCTCTTCATGTTGTATGGCAGAGAAGGTTCTTGGAGTTGGTCGAACAAATCACCCGTGATCGCGACATCGACGTCATCGTAGCTACCCACTCTCCTCAAATCATCTCTGACAACTGGGATTGGATGGTACCGCTGGGCGACTTTGAAGGTGACTATGACGAAGAAACGGCGTAACAAACGCGAAGAAAATGTTACGGAGATACTGTTGAACGGGCCGGTCCGAAGGCGGGGATTCTCGCACCTCTTTGTAGAGGGTAAAGCGGACAAGCGCTTTTGGAAGAGATACAGACACGGGCGTTGCGACATCCGGGTTGCTGGCGACCAAGAAATGGTTATTGCAGTAATCAAGGCTCTGTGGAGCAAAAAGTTGCCAAAGGAAAAACGCAGTGTCCTTCGCAAGAGCGTGGCTGGAATCGTGGACCCAGACTATGACCTTATCGCTTCACCTGGCAAGCTGAAAGTCCGAAATCTTCTGTATGACGATGTGCCAGATCTGGAGAACATCGTGGTGCATCGAACTCTCCACAAGATTGTACGCAAATCGGGCGTATTCAAGAGGAAAACTGCAGCAGATAGGTTCGTTGAACACTGGCTCAACTGTGGAATGGAATTGAGCATCGCCTACGGATATTTCCGCATTGTCAGTAGACAGAATCCTCAATTCAAACTTGTGCCCAATTCAATTGAGCATTCTTATCGTGATTACATCAACTTTCGTGATTTCCAGCTTGACTATGATAAGACCGCAAACATGCTTGTAATTCGATCACCGAATGCTCGAGTCTCTGTATCTGAGCTTCTTAAGATCGTCGACGCAGCTGAACGACTTTATGGGCGTTGTAAATTGCTAGTTCGCGGAAAAGATTTGCTTAACTTTCTGCTTTGCGCGTGTTTGCCTGTTTTCGACAAAATATATGATGACGAATCGGTTCGAGCCAAACTCATTAATTGGTTGAGGATCGTGTGTCAAAACGACAAATTGTTTCGAAACCTGCAAAGCGAGTACAAATGTGAAGACTTAAAGTGTACAAAGCTCTATGTTCGTATTGGTAATTGGGAATCCGCCAACAAGCCATATAGAATTCTTAAACCCGACATCTGAAAGGACATCGCCGCATGACACCACCCACCACCCGCCTCACCATGGCCCAAGCCCTCGTCCGCTACCTCGCCCGCCAGCACGTCTCCCGCGATGGCGTCGAGAATCCCTTCTTCGCCGGCATGTGGGGCATCTTCGGCCATGGCAACGTCGCTGGCGTCGGACAAGCGCTCGAACAATACGCGCCCGAGCTGCGTTATTACCAGAGCCGCAACGAGCAGGCGCAGGTGCTGGCTTCGGTTGCTTACGCCAAGCATCGCAATCGGCTGGCGACCTTCGCTTGCGCCTCGTCCATCGGTCCGGGCGCGTCCAACATGATCACCGGGGCGGCGGTGGCGACGGTCAATCGGATTCCGGTATTGCTGCTGGCGGGCGATATCTTCGCCGAGCGCATTCAGGCGCCGGTCTTGCAGCAGGTCGAGAGCGAGCATACGCAAGACATCAGCGTCAACGATTGCTTCAAGCCGGTCTCGCGCTATTGGGATCGCATCTATCGTCCGGAGCAGTTGATCACGGCGCTGCCGGAAGCGATGCGCGTGCTGACCTCGCCCGTCGATACCGGCGCGGTGATGCTGGCGCTGCCGCAAGATGTGCAAGCCGAAGCGCATGATTATCCGACCGCCTTCTTCGAGAAGCGCGTATGGGAGATCCCGCGCAATCGGGCGGACGCGGGCGCGATTCAGCGGGCGGCGGAATGGATCCGAGCGAGCAGAAAGCCGCTTATCATCGCTGGCGGCGGCGTCCATTACAGCGATGCCTATGACGCGCTCGAGGCATTTGTGGCGCGGACTGGCGTTCCCAGCTGCGAGACGCAGGCGGGCAAGGGCGCTCTTGCCTACGACAATCCAGACAACCTGGGCGCTATCGGCGTGACCGGCACGGAAGGCGCCAATATCCTGGCGACCGAGACTGATCTGGTCATCGGCATCGGCACGCGTTACAGCGATTTCACCAGCGCCTCGAAGACCGCCTTCATGAGCGAGGGCGTTCGTTTCATCAATATCAATGTCGCTGAATTTGACGCCTACAAGCACAATGCCCTGCCCTTGGTCGGTGATGCGCGCGCGACGCTGGAAGAGCTGTCGGCGGCGCTGGGCGGTTATGCGGTTGACGCGGCTTATCGCGAGCGCGTCCGTGCCTGCAACCGCTCCTGGGATGCCGAGGTGCATCGCATCTACAACCTCGAGCACGAGCCGCTGTTGAGCCAGGGCGAGGTCATCGGCTTGGTCAACTCGCTGTCGGACGCGGGCGATACCGTGCTCTGCGCCGCCGGCAGTTTGCCCGGCGACCTGCACAAGCTCTGGCGCACGCGCAACCGCAAGGGCTATCACCTGGAATATGGCTATTCGACCATGGGTTACGAGATCGCCGGCGGCATGGGCGTGAAGATGGCCGACCCCGAGCGCGAAGTCTGGGTTATGGTCGGCGATGGCTCCTTTTTGATGATGCACACCGAGATCGTGACCATGGTGCAAGAGGGCATCAAGGTGAATATCATCGTGCTGGATAATCACGGCCACGCCAGCATCGGCGGCTTGTCCAAGAGCGTGGGCAGCGACGGCTTCGGCACCAAGTTCCGCTACCGCACGGAGTCGGGTCATCTGGATGGCGAGACGCTGCCAATCGATTTCGCCAAAAACTGCGAGAGCCTGGGCGCCCACGTCATCCGCGCCAAAGACCGCGAAGAATTCTCGCGCGCGATGGCAGCGGCGAAGGCGCATCAGGGCGGACCGGTCTGCATCGTCACCGAGGTCGACCGGCGGCAACGCGTGGACGGCTACGGATCCTGGTGGGATGTTCCCGTGGCCGAAGTCTCCGAGAGCGAATCGGTGCGGCAGGCGCGCGAAACCTACGCCGCTTACAAGCAACGTGAAAGCTATTACCAGTAGTTGATTTAGGCGGGCTGAGGTCTAATTCCCAGCCAGCTTCTCCAGCGCCTCGATCACCGGCTGCCAGCGGTTGCGGCTGTATGTGTCCGCCATGTCCTTCGCCTCGTCCAGCGTCATCGCCGATTCGCCGCTGTCATGCCCCAGCGCCGCCAGCGCCCGCTTCCAGCGCTTGACATGGGCATCGCCGTGGTTCTCCTTGGTGTAGCCGATCAAGGTGTCGATCAAGCTCTGCGGCACGGTGTAACTTTGTGGGACGGGCGTGTTCGTCGGCGGCGGTATCGGTGTGTTCGTCGGTGGCGGTATCGGCGTGTTCGTCGGTGGTGGTATCGGCGTGTTGGTTGGCGGCGGAACGGGCGTGTTCGTCGGCGGCGGTATCGGTGTGTTCGTCGGTGGTGGTATCGGCGTGTTGGTTGGCGGCGGGACTGGCGTATTCGTCGGCGGCGGGATTGGCGTGTTCGTCGGTGGATTCAACTGCGTCAGCGCATCGACCACCGGCTGCCAGCGGCTGGCGGAATACTTATCGCGCATGTCCTTCGCCTCAGCCAGCGTCATCGGGTTGGCGTGGCTGCCATGCCCCAGCGCCGCCAATGCCCGCGTCCAGCGCTCGACATGGGCATCGCCATGCTGCGTCTCGCCTTTATAGACCAGCAAAGTCTGGATCAAGCTCGGCGTGGGCGTAGCCGTCGGCGCTATTGGCGTGTTAGTTGGCACCGGCGTGTCAGTTGGCAGCGGCGTATTCGTTGGCGGGATGGGCGTGGGCGTAGGCGTGGGCGTATTCGTCGGCAGCGGCGTGTCCGTCGGCGGCATCGGCAGGGCGAAATGCGCCGCGCCGCTGTGCTGCCCGCCGTCTTGCAAGTTCGCGGTCAAGGTCACGTGATACGTGGCGCCGGCCGTCAAGCCCGTGAACTGATGGCTGGTCGCGCCCGCGCCCAGGCTGATGGAGTCGCTGGACATATCGCTGCCGACGTATCCCAGCGTGTAGCCGGTGGCGCTACTGACCGAGCTCCAGGAAACGGTGACATCGGTATAGCCGTGAACGGTGGCGGCAACGTTGATGGGCGGAAGCGGTGTATTGGTCGGAACGGATGTGTCCGTTGGGACAGGCGTGTCAGTTGGAATCGGTGTCGCCGTCGGCGGACCTTCCGGCGCGGTTCTGGCGCTGCCGGTGGCGACGACTTTGCCGCCGCTGTCCAGATAGGCGTTGACTTCTAAGGTGTAGAGGGTATCGGTTTTTAAGCCGCCAAAGCTATGCGAGGTCGTGCCAGCGTTGAGCGTTGTGTAATCGTAATGGCTGCCGCCGCTAATGCTGACGTAGTAGAGCAGGACCTTGCCCATGTCGCTCCATTTGACGGTGATATGGTCTTTGGAGATTTTGGGGAAGATCATGCCCAGACTGCCATCGGTGGGCAGCTGCGGCTGCGCGTCTTTTTGCGGCTGTGGGACGGGGGTATCGCTAGGCGTCGGTGTGCTTGTTGGCGTACTCGTCGCGGTCGGCGTGGAAGTTGCCGTCGGCGTATTTGTGGCTGTATTGGTCGCAGTGGGCGTGGAAGTTGCCGTCGGCGTCGGCGTATCAGTAGGCAGAACTTGCTGGTCTGGCTGTCCTTGCTGGGCGGCTGGCGTATCTGTGGGCAGCGGCAAGGTGCGGAAGGTGGTCGGCAGCGTCTGCTTAAATACAGTCTCGCAGCCCGCGTTGCATAACTGCACCCAGGCGGTGTATTCGGTATCGGGCTTGAGCGATATGATTTCGTCAGACTGTAAGTAGGAGGCTTCATAAGAGCGGGCATTGGCGGCGCCAGCTTCCTGGACAAACACACGAAGTCGCAACAGAAAGGGTGAGTGGAAGCTACGGCCGAAAGTACCCCAATAGAAACTATATCTACCGGTATAGCCCCCGCTGCGTGTCTTTATGGTTGATACGGTTAAATTGCCAGCGGGCACCGGCGTATTGACTGGTTTGGGCGGGCTGCGGAAGGTGAGGGTACCGAAGCTCGCCAAAGGCTTGCCAGAACAGGTATCGCGCCGGCAGGAACTGTCTGCGATTATCACCTTAATTTTGTATTCCGTGTCTGGCTTCAGCCCGAGCCCGATCTCGAGGTACTTATCGGGGGTAAACTCAAAATAAGGGGGGCCACCGTCTATGAGAATGCCACCCTGACGATTTGCGGCGGGCCAAATGACCGTGCGATACGTAGGATCAAGATCAGTTTGCACCTGTTCAAGCAGGCCGCCCCAAACAATTCTCACATAGTCATAGCGCATCTGTTCAACCCGCAGGTAACCAGGTTTATAGGTCGGTGTTATCGTCGGCGTACTGGTCGCTGTGGGCGTGGAAGTGGCGGTAGGACTTGGCGTGTCAGTTGGCGGCGCCGGCGTGTCGCTGGGCAGAACTTGCTGGTCTTGCTGCGCTTGCTGTGCGACCGGTGTATCGGTCGGCAGCGGCAAGGTGCGGAAAGTGGTCGGCAGCGAGCGCGCGTAAAGCGTCTCGCAGGCAAGGCTTTCGCAGAGATCGACCCAAATAGTGTATTCAGTATCCGGCTGGAGGTGTGATCGTGTCACACTCCAATAGTTATGGCGCAAGCTCTCTTTGAGTGTTTCGCCGCCATTGGCAGGCTCGTAATAGGTGATGTAGCGCAGGCCATACGGCGATAGC
>JAJEGA010000041.1 GCA_022820125.1 Anaerolineae bacterium
GCGATGCTAATCTGATTCGAGATCTGTAGGGGCGAGACTTGTCTCGCCCACTATGTCGCCATTGTACATGTGGGCGACTCAAGAGTCGCCCCTACGACGTTCCTTCATTTTGTTGCATTACTTTATTGGACTTACTGAGGAAACGAGGCAGCGCATAGGGCGCGGAGGGCTGCGCGGCGGAGGCGATACATGCAATACAGAACATGCCTTGTAGCGGCGCCCTATCAGGTCGCCCGAAAATCAACGCTAGACGAGGTCCCCCATGATGGCTGAAAAGCGCTTGACGGCGACGCTCTCATTAAGCGGCTCGGGCTGGGTCATCCGCGAGGACGCCGACGGCAGCGGCTTGGCGCGTGGCTTCCACTCAGGCGACCCGGCGGCGCCCGGCTGGATCCCCGCCACTGTGCCGGGCAATATCCAGTCCGACCTGGAAGCGGCGCATAAGCTAAACCCGCTTTGGTACGGCGCTGGCGATCCGCGGCTGGGCGAAGTCGCGCAGAAAGACTGGTGGTATCGGCGCGATTTTGATGTGCCGGAGGATCTGGCGGTCGCCCGGCTCAAACTCGTTTTTGATGGCGTCGACTACGCCTGCGAGGTCTGGCTCAACGGGCGGCGGCTGGGCGCGAACGCCGGCATGTTCAGGCGCTTCAGTTTCGATGTCGCCGACGTCGTCAATCCCGGCGAGGTCAATCGCCTGGCAGTCAAGGTTGAACGCATACCGCCAGAACTTGTACATATCCTGGCGGCGTCGGATGGCGCCATGAGCGGCGGCGGCGAGAATTATCCAAAAGAATGGGGACCAGATTTCTTCGTCGTCGGCATCAATCAGACGCGGCAGCTGCTGAAAGACCTCAAAAGCCCGACCAATTACGGCTGGGACTGGGGCGTAAATGTTTATACGCTCGGCATCTGGCAGGATGTTCGCCTGGAAGCCAGCGGAGACGCGCGCATCGATTGGCTTCAAGTACAGACCGAACTGCGCGGCGATCTGCGCCGGGCGACGGTCAAGGTCAAGCTGGAGATTGACAGCCTGCGCGGGATGGATGTCGTTGCCGCCGTCAGCATCAAGGGCCAAGGGTTAAGGCTGGAGGCGCGCAGCCAGGCGCTGCTGGGTCCAGGCGAAAACCAGGTGGAGGTTGAACTTCTGCTGGATGATCCGGCGTTGTGGTGGCCCCGGGGCCAGGGCGCTCAGCCGCTTTATTCTCTGGAGGCGCGGCTGCTGGATGGGGCAAGCGGCAACTTGCTCCACAAGCGTTCAACACGCTTTGGCATCCGCGACATCCGCTGGGAACAAGTGGAAGGCGCGCCGGCCGACTTCATCAACCCTTACCAGCTCGTCGTCAACGGTCGACCAATCCGCATGATCGGCTCGAATATCCTGCCGCCGGATTTGCTCTTTGGCCGCATGGACGAGCGCGGTCCGCGGCTGATGCGGCTGGCCGCGGCCGCCGGCATGAATACGCTGCGCGTCTGGGGCGGCGGCGTTTTCCCCAGCGACGCGATGCTGGATCTGGCGGACGAGCTGGGCATTATGCTCTCACAAGAATTCCCCATGTCGAGCTGCCGCCCGGAGACGGATGCCGTCTTTCTGGCGAATCTTGAGATCACCATTAGCCAGTTGGTCAAGCGCGCTCGAAACCACGCCTGCATCATCGAATGGACCGGCGGCAATGAGATGTGGTGGTTTCAGGGCGACGACCACGCGGCGCTGCACCTGCTTGAGCGCATCGTCGCCGAGCAGGACGATCGCCTCTTCCGCGCCACCTGCCCTATCCAAGGCGCGCGCCACAGCCCGTGGCACTACGATCCGGAGACGCACTACGCGCACTACGATGACGAAGACCTGCTTGATACAGGCTGGCGCCGCGGCGAGCAAAAGCTGATGCGCTACGGCGAATTCGGCTGTCATTCCATCGCCCACCTGGAAGTCTGGCAGCGGGAGATTCCGCCGGCCGACCAGTGGCCCGCATACGACGAGGACAATCCGGTTCTGATTCGCAAGAATGTCGTGCAAGCCGTCTTCACCAAAGAACACTGGCTGATGAAATCCATCCTGGAGTCGCTCTTTGGCCCGGTTGATTCGCTGGAGGGGCTGGCGCAAGCGGGCCAATATCTTGGCGCGCACGGGCTGCGCTACGCCGTTGACGCTCTGCGGCGGCGCGGCAAGAGAATCGGCGGCATCACCACCTGGGTCTTCAATGAACCTTGGCCCAACGGCGGCGGACCTTACTTGGTCGATTACGATGGCAGACCGCTGATGATTTATGATTTTCAGAAGCAGGCTCTGGCGCCGCTAAGTCTGTCGCTGAAGCAGGAATCTAACCTCTACGACCCCGAACATGGCTTGGATGTGGAGTTGTGGCTGGCCAGCGATGCGCCGGCGCCGGTCGCTGGTTTGCAGTGGCGCTGGCTCCTGCGAGACGCCCGCGGTCAAGCGCTGGCGCAAGATTCAGGCGCCGCGTCGATTCAGCCTATCGAGGCGCAGCATCTGGGCGCGGTCAAATCCGGTCCGCGAATGGAAGATGCCGCTGGCTTGCTGTTTGTGGAGACGCAGCTGCTTGACGAAAGCGGAGAACTGTTGACCGAGCGCCTGCACATATTCGGCTCGGCCGCCTCTCCAGCGCCCCTGGCCGGGCTTATCGCCGACGCGCCGGCCGGACCAGCGCGGACAACTTTGAGCGTCACAACCTTTACCAGTCAACAGTTTGGCGAACGCGAAAGCATTTGTATTGACCTGACCAACAGCGGCGAGATGACGGCGCTGTTCTGTGTGCCGCACCCGCTGCTCGCCTACCGCACCGACCTTGACATCGAGAACAATCAGGCTTTTGTGCCGCCCGGCGAAACGCGAACGATCACCATTAGCGCGCGCGTCAATTCGGGAGCCAGGCTCACATTAGCGCAAACCGGCTGGCGGATATCCTGCTGGAACGCCGACGATATCGTGATCGCGCCGAGCAAGGACGTGCACTTCTCAATCGGCAGACGCGACGCGATGACCCGCGAGTTTTCGGGCTACGAAGACTTGTCGCGAATTGATGGGGTGACAGCCATTGAGATTGAGGGAAATCGACCCAAGCCATCGGCGCTGCCACTGCTGATGACAAGCGACCGCAGGGTTATATTCGCCTTTGATATTGACCAAGCCGCCGAGGGACCCGCTCGCCTGCGCTTGCACACGGCCGATCAGGCGAAATCAAGAGCAACCCTGATAGAAGTGGCGGTGAACGGTCGCCGCTTCAAAGCATCGCTTCCGACCGGGCTCGGCATCCACAACAGCGACCCGGCGCATCTCGCCTTCCCCCAATCCGTCGACTTTGAATTGCCAGGCGGCACGCTTATCGCAGGCGGAAACAGCCTCGAAATCCGCATCCTGAACGACGGCTGGTTCAGCTGGGATTCGATTGATCTCGTCAAGACCGGCGGGTGACGGGAGAGCTTCGCCGCTGGCTATGCCAACTGCTTCTTGACCACCGCCTCGTCAAGCTCAATGCCCAAGCCCGGTCCCGCAGGTGGCGTGATGATGCCGTTCTCGAAGCGAATCGGCTCCTTGAGAATGTCGTTGTGCAGCCCGGCGCCGTTGTACTCTTGAATCAAGAAGTTGGGCGAGCAGGCGTCAAGCTGCACGGCGGCGGCCGCGGCGACTGGCCCGCAATACATATGCGGCGCGATCATGGCGTAATGCGCCTCAGCCATGCCAGCTATCTTCTTCGCCTCCAGGATGCCGCCGCATTGCCCAACATCAAGCTGGATAATCTGCGCCGCCTGTTTCCTGAGCAATTCCGCGAATTCGAATTTGGTGACCAGCCGTTCCCCGGTCGCGATCGGAATGCTGGTATGGGCGGCAACCCGCGCCAACTCGTCGATGTTCTCCGGCGGCACCGGCTCCTCAAACCAGAAGGGGCTGAACTCTTCCAGCTCCTTAGCCACGCGAATGGCGACTGCGGTGCTGAATTGCCCGTGCGTACCGATGGCTACTTCGAGTTCGTCGCCGACGGCATCCCGTATTGCGCGAAAGATCTTAGCCACATGGCGTATCGTCTTCAGCGAAAAATCACGCGGCTGCGGGAAAAGCGGCGTGAAGGGATCAAACTTGCAGGCGCTGTTGCCTGCTTCCACCAGCTTGATTGCGATCTCGCCGGCTTTATGCGGGTTCTCCCAGACGCCGTCGGTCGGCATATAGGCGTAGGCGCGCAATTGCTCGTGGACCTGCCCGCCCAGGAGATTGTAAACGGGTTGGTTTGTCGCCTTGCCAACGATATCCCAGAGCGCCATTTCGATTGCGCTGAGCGCCGGCGTCGCATAAAGACTCGGATGACGCCAATCGTGCCGCGACGCATAAACCCGCTGCCAAATGCGCTCGATATGAAAGGGGTTGCTGCCGATGACAAACAGTTGGCAGAAATCCTCAATCATGCTGATCTGCGGCTGCAAATTGACGGCGTGCATCGTGGGCCGTTCGCCCAAGCCGATGATGCCTTCATCGGTCATTAACCGCAAAAACAGCCAGTGCCGCCCGCCGATGTAGGGTTCAACATTGCGGACAACAATAGTTTCGACGCCGGTCACTTTCATTAGAAAACTCCCCTTCCATTGTCGATTGCCAATCGCGCGTCAACACTCGCCCCGAGCTCAAGTCAAGACAGGACAAAGCCCTCATAGCCCTTGGCCACCACCTCCTCGCATTTTTCGACATAGGGCGGGAAGCCGGGCAAGGGCATGAAAACGCGCGGCTTGCCGGGAATGTTATATCCCTGGTACCAATTGCGGCAGGACACCCAAAGCGTTTGATTGGCCACCTCATTGACATGCGCGACCCAGGCTTCCTGGGCTTCTTCGGTCGCTTCGATGCTGGCGTGGTTGTTTGCCGCCATGAAGCCAATGCAATCCGACACCCACTCGACATGCTGTTCAATGGCGACCATCATATTCGTCAACACCGATGGGCTGCCGGGACCCGTGATCGTAAATAAATTGGGAAAGCCAGACACTTGAAGTCCTAGGTAATTGACCGGGCCGGCCGCCCATTCGTCCCGAAGCGGCAGCCCATCGCGACCCCGAATGTCGATCCGCAGCAGCGCGCCTGTCATGTTGTCAAAGCCGGTGGCGAGGACGATGAGGTCAAGGTCATGGTCAGCGTCGGTCGTGCGGATGCCGCGGGGCGTGATCGCCTCAATAGGCGTCGCGTTGATATCAACCAGCAGCACATTGTCTCGATTGTAGGTCTCGAAATAACCGCTATCGAGCACTGGGCGTTTGCAATGAATCGTATAGTCGGGCGTCAGCATTTCGACGATGGCGGGGTCATTCACAATTTCGCGGATTTTGCCCCGCACGAAATCCGCTGTCGCTCTGTTGCTTTCAAGATTTACCGTTATATCGTTGAAAGCGCCGAAGAAAGGAAAGCCGCCAAGCTGCCACCGCTCTTCCAGGATCCGCTGGCGCTCTTCCTCAGATACGTCCGCCGCCGAAAAGTCGTTGGGGGGGATGTGCGATAATTGCGCGCCCGATTGCAAGCGGTTGGCTGCGCGAAAGCCGGGGTAGTCGGCTTTAATCGCCGCAACCATTTTGGGATCAGACGGACGATTATGGGCTGGCACCGACCATTGAGGCGAGCGCTGAAAAACAGTGAGATGCGCCGCCTGCTCGGCGATGACCGGAATCGCCTGCACGCCAGACGAGCCGGTGCCAATGATGCCGACGCGCAGCCCGCTTAGGTCAAAGCCTTCATGCGGCCAGCGGGCGGTGTGGTGGATGGGCCCCTGGAAGCTCTCCATCCCGTCGATGTCCGGGATGTTGGGCGCGGAAATGCTGCCGGTGGCCATCACCAGAAATTGAGCCGACAGTTCGGCGCCGTCATCCGTTGCGACCTGCCAGCGGCTGGCTGCTTCATCGAAGATCGCCGATTCGACCCGTGTGCTGAAAGCGATGTCCTTCCGCAGGTCAAAGCGCTCGGCCACATGGTTCAGATACTTGAGAATTTCGGGCTGGGTGGGATAGCGCTCGGGCCACTCCCACTCCTGCTGCAAGTCCTCATCAAAACTGTAGGAATACTCCAATGTGTCCGTATCGCAGCGCGCGCCCGGATAGCGATTCCAATACCAGGTGCCGCCCAGGTCTCCGCCCGCTTCGATAACCCGCACCGACAAGCTGAGCCGCCTCGCGCGATACAGCATGTACATGCCCGAGATCCCTGCGCCCACGATGATAACGTCGAATGCCTTTAGTCTCGTCATCGACAGATCCTCACTCTCAATATCGACGCGCCTTGTCAGTTCATTATAAAGCCGCCGGCGACTACAAGCGATACGCCAGTCACATTCTCCGCGCGCGTCAGATACAGCGCCGCTTCCGCCATATCGGCCGGCGTCTGTTCGCGGCCCAAAGGAATCGTATTGCGGATGACTGCGTTAAAGGTGGCTTCTACGGTATCCGTGCCATGCAGACGCCGCTGCCGCTCGGACTTGGACAAGTGATCAAACCACATGGATGTATCGACATTGCCGGGGCAGATGGCATTCACGCGGATTGAATCTGTGGCAAGCTCAGCCGCCATCGACTGGGTTAAGCCGATCGCCGCGAACTTAGAAGCGCAGTAAGCGCCCATCTGGGGGAAACCTCGTTTGCCGGCGACCGAAGCGATATTGATGATGACGCCCCGATTCACTTTCAAATGGGGAAGCGCCGCTTGCGACAGCAAGAATATGCCCTTGACGTTGACCGCGAAAACGCGGTCCCAATCGCGCTCGGCAAAGTCAACAAGCGGACCCGTCTGAATGACGCCGGCGTTGTTCACGATGACATCTATGCGTCCATATATCTCAAGCGATTTGTCAACCAAATTGTGACAGGACGCGCGGTCGGATACATCGACTTCTATAGCAGCACAAATGCCGCCGCGCGCTTTGATTTCCTGCGCTGCCTTAGCCAATTCGCTTTCGCCAGCGAGCGCGTAATTCCAATCCCCCGCCGTTTCAGCCGCTGTAGCGCCCAAGTCCGCCAGCACAACATTCGCGCCTTCATCGGCATAAGCGGCGGCGATGCCTCGCCCGATACCGCGGGCGGCCCCAGTGACGATGACGGTTTTCCCCTGGATTTCCATCAGCCTCGATCGCTTTTCACGACACGCCGATCCCGTTGCCGCCATCCACCGAAAGCGAAATTCCGGTCACGCTGTCGGCGCGCGCCAGATACAGCGCGGCATCGGCGATCTCCGCCGGCGCCTGCTTGCGGCCCAAGGGGGCGGTCGCTTCGACGAAGGCGTCAAATGCCGCTTCCAGGGACTGTCCCTCGAATTGCTGCAGGCGGTGCTTGACCAGGTAATCGTATTGCATGGACGTAAAGACATTGCCCGGGCAGATGGCATTCACCCGTATAGAATCTTCCGCGAGCTCGGCCGCCAGGGATTGCGTCAAGCCGATGACGGCAAACTTTGAAGCGCAGTAGGCGCTATTGAAGGCGGAGCCTCTTTTGCCAGCGTTTGAGGCGATATTGATAATGAGCCCGCCCTTCCCCAGCAGGTGAGGAATCGCCGCCTGCGACATCAAAAAGACGCCCTTGGCGTTTACCGCAAAGATACGATCCCAATCGGATTCGGCAAAGTCGGAAAGGTTTCCCAACTTGATCACACCCGCATTGTTCACCAGGATATCTACGCAGCCATAAGCTTCAACCGCTTTCTCAACCAAACGCTGACAAGAAGCGCGGTCGGACACATCAACCTCGACCGCCCGGCAAGCGCCGCCGCCCTCGCGGATTGCAGTCGCCGTCTGCTCCAATTCGGATGCGGGAGAAAGCGCGTAATGCCAATCCGCGTCCGCTTTAAGCGCCAAGGACCCAAGATCAGCCGCGATCACCTTGGCGCCCGCTCGAGCGAAAGCCACGGCAATCGCGCGCCCAATCCCGCGGGCGGCGCCGGTGACGATGACAGTCTTGCCAAGGATATCCAAAGCGCTCTCCTGCTGTTCGTATTGACGCGCGATTCAGTCGGATCCGGTCAATTCAACACACTTCGCGGCCTCGCCCTGCCCCACAGGGCAATCGCTTCAAATTTTTCTTTTACCACCGAGTACACAGAGTTTAGGTTTTTTTGCTGGCTCTTCCCCTAAATCCACTGTTTGAATTAGGCAGGCATGCCGCTACCTTGTCGACAAACTTCCTTCCCATCCAAAAATTTTGCGACAAAATGCCGCGAAATCTCTACTCAATCGCATTTCTCGGCGCTCTCGGTGTCCTCGGTGGTTAAATTTCAGTTTAGGTTTGCTCATCGCAGGGCATGCCAGTTTTGAAGCGATTGCCCTGCCCCGCCCCAGCGCGCCAAATGCTTCACTGGCGCCTAGCGCTTCCGAGTCTCGATACAGGATTACATTTGCGAGCCATATTTCTTAACCACATCAGCATTTAGCTCCAAGCCCAAGCCCGGCTTATCGGGATAAGGCGACCACATCCCGTCCCGCGGTTCGGGGAACTCGGTGTAAACCAGCTTGTCGAATTCTTCGGACACACCCAGATATTCAACGATGCGCAGATTGGGCGTGGCGCAGGTCACATGCAGGTGGACGACCTGGAAAGCGTGTGGCGCCACCGGCAAGTTGAAGGCATGCGCCAATTGCGCCACCTTCATCCATTCGCTCACCCCGCCGACGCGGCCGATATCCGGCTGCACGATATCGGCGCCGCCACGCGCGATCAACTCGCGGAAGCCGTACTTGCTGTATTCGTGCTCGCCAGTCGCGACCGGGATGTCTATTGCGCGGGCGATAGCAGCCAAGCCCTCTATATCATCAGCCAAGACCGGCTCCTCGAACCAGCCCACGCGGTAGGGCTCGAATTCGCGCGCCATGCGAATCGCCTGTTTGGCATAATAACCGTTATTGGCGTCAACAAGGATTTCGACCTCAGCGCCAACGGCAGCGCGCACCGCCGCCAGTCGCTCAATATCCTCTTTTTCGCGCTTGCCGAAGTCCATCCCCACTTTCATCTTGACCGACTTCATGCCGCGCTCGACATAACCGACCTGCTCCGCGACCAGCTCGTCGACGCTGAAGTGCGTCCAGCCGCCGCTGCCATAAATGGGCACACTGTCGGTATAGGGACCCAAGAGCTTATACAGCGGCACATTAAAATACTTGGCTTTGAGATCCCACAGGGCTGTGTCCACTGCCGAGATGGCGGCGAAAGCCAAACCTTTGCGCCCCACGCCGCGCAAGCGCCAGAACATGTCATCCCACAGCTTTTCGATGTAGAGCGGGTCGCGCCCAATTAGAATCGGCTTCAGCGAATCCACGATGAGCGCCTGCGCCGCCCGCCCGCCATCGCCGATGCCCAGCCCTTGCAATCCCTCATCGGTCAGAATATGGGCGAAACATTGGCTGCTGCCCGCCGTCGGGTGGCGAATGGTCGCATCCTTGATGCTGCCCAGGTGCGGTATATGAATAAAAGTTGTTCTGACATCGGTGATTTTCATCGGCTCTAGGCCCGTCCGCTTTTGGTCGGCAGTAGGACATTACCGCATAAGCCTAATCTGAGGCAATGACCTCGAGAATCTGCAGCAGTTTCCGGTCTCGCCAGCGCTTGATCTGCTCCCGGTCGCTCCCCATCAATGCTGCTTCCATCTGAGCCGTGCAGATCTTCGCCCATTCGCGCGCCAGCTCCGGGGTGCGGGGCGGCGCCTCTCGCTCGACTCGCGAAGGAATGTCATCTTCCTGGCTGTGGTCCAGCTTCCGGTCAACAAAGGTATCCTGCAAGCCGCCAGGGCTGGTCAACATGCCCACGGCGAAGGGACCCATCAGCGCCAGGCGCAATCCTGGTCCCGTCTTGAAGGCGAGATCGATCTCGTCAACGGTGGCCACGCCGTTGCCTACCAGCCAAAGCGCCTCGCGGTAGATGGCGGCCTGCATGTGGTTGACGATATGACCGCGGCATTCTTTGCGCGCGACCACCGGCGCGCGGCCCATGCGCGTCATGAAGTCTCGCGTTGCCTCTACTGTCTCGGCTGAGGTCGCTTCGCCGGGCACGATTTCCACCGACGGCACGATATGCGGCGGATTGTAGGGGTGCGCCACCACGCAGCGTTCGGGACGCGTTGTCGCCGCCTGTATTTCCGTCATCAGCATGGCGCTCGTGCTAGATGCGAGAATCGCGTCGGGATGCGCAAGCTGGTCTAGTTCGCGGTAAATCTCGCGCTTGATCCGATAGCGCTCGGGACCGGACTCTTGCACAAAGTCGACATCGTTTACCGCTGCCGCCAGATCGGTGGTAATGGCAATCCGGCTCTGAGCGGCGGCCACATCGGCTTCGGTCATCAGGCCGGCTTCGACCAGGGTGCTGTAGGCGCTGCCGATCTCGCGCATCGTCCAATCCAATGCCGCTTGGGAGATATCGTAAATGTTGACCTGCAAGCCATGCTGGGCAAAGAGAACCGCCCAAGAGAAGCCGATCGTTCCGCCGCCGACGCAGGCGACCTTGCTAATATCACTCGCGCTCATCATTTATTCCACCGCCCCTGTTTCTTCATAAGAAAGTGAATGGCAACAACTCAAGCCATGTTCGTTAGCAAATGTCGCCTAATTCGCTGCAAAATAGAATGGGCGACGCAATCGGCCGCCCCTTCAATATCCTATGGTCGCCAACAGGCTCGGTCGCCGCCATCAGCCTTGGAAAGCGTCGCCAAAAACGGAGCGCACTTCGCCGCGCAACTCGTCAACCGCCTGCCACATCTCGCGCGTGTCCCGATACTGCTGATATGGCTGCCCGCCCAAGAGCATGATGGGACCATCAAAGCCGTTATCGCGCGCCATGGTCAGGCAGCGTTTGGAATCATCGCCCTTGATCGCCCCGTCCTCATCAATCGCCACCCATTGGTGGATGGCGGTCGCCCGCGGCATCAACTGGGACAAGGTATCGTATTTATTGGGCCCCGCCGCATTGCCAAAATCAGCGACCAAACCGTATTCGCGCTCGGAGAGATCAAGGACTTGCAGCAGATCGCCGGCTTGTTTGTTAAAAGCCTTGTAATTCTCGGTCGCCGCCTCCACGCCACAGGCGACGCTGTAATCGTATAGCTCTTGGAAAGCCTCGCCGCACTGGCTGATGGTCTCCGGCGTAGGCGCGCTATCGCCGGGCACATAACGAACGCCGCTCGATCCCAGCTCGGACGCGATCTCCATCCAGCGCTTGGTCAGCGCGATTCCGGCGCTGCGCTTTTCCGGGTCCGGGCTGCCGACCTCGCCGATATCAATCAGCAACTGGTAGAGCTCCACATCCGCCGATGCGAAAGCGGCGCGCAATTCAGCCAGGTAGCCCGGCTCAATATTGGGGATATGCTGAATGCAAAGATCGACGCACTTGACGCCTTGCGCGGCGACTTCCGCGGGAAAGTCGAGCAAGTCGAGGGTCGCCGTTTGCCGGAAAGCGCCCGAGACGCCTTTGTAATCTTCGTTCAATTCAAACCAGGGATCCCCCAAGGCATCCGGCAAATGCAATGAGAAACTGGATAATCCTGCGCGAACCATTAGAGCCTTCCTTTCTGACATCGTTTCCGCCAAGAAGCGTATGCCAAACTTTACCACCTATTCCCGCTCGTTCACCACTTCCCATACCGCGTCCAGGGCAATCGCATCAAAACTGGCATCCCCTGCGACGAGCAAAACTAAACTGAAATTTAACCACCGAGGACACCGAGAGCACCGAGAAATGCGATTGAACAGAGATTTAACAGCATTTTGTCGCAAATTTTTTAGACGAGAAGGAAGTTTATCGACAAGGTAGCGGTATGCCTGCCTAATTCAAGCAGTGGATTTAGGAGAAGAGTCGTCAAAAAAACCTAAACTCGGTGTACTCGGTGTACTCGGTGGTAAAGAAAAATTTGATGCGATTGCCCTGATACCGCGTCCAAGACCATTCTCCGCCGCGCTCACATCACCGCGACCGTCGCATTATCAATAAAGTCCCAATCCCAGTCGATGCCTGTGCCGGCGCCCTTCGGCGGATGGGCGTATCCATCGGCGTCAATCCGCACCGGGTTCTTGATCCCCAGCTTCATCAGCGAGCTTGGAATCAGCGCTTCAAAGAACTCGCAATTGGCAATCGCGCAGCAGCAATGCAGATTGATGATCTCGAGCGCCGGGTAAATCGCGGTATGCACCTCGCAGCGCATGCCAAAGGCTTCCGCCAGATGCGCCGTCTTCATCACCGCCGTCACCCCGCCTTTCCAGGAGACGTCGCTGCGCACAATATCGACCACACCGCTCGCGATGCACTCAGCCGTCGAATAATGCGCGCCGACCAGAACTTCAGTGCCGCAAATCGGAATGTCCAGATCGCGCGTCAGCTTGCGCAAGCCGTTGAAGTCCGTATCGTAAAGCGGCTCCTCGAACCAATAATAATCCAGCTTCTCAAGTTCGCGCCCCATACGCAGCGCGTCTTCATAATATGTATGGGTCGTCACTGGGTCAGCCATCAGCTTGAAATGCGGGTCATCGCCGATCGCCCGCCGGCAGAGCCGATAAGCCTCCAGCGACTGGTGAAAATCACTCGGCGGGTGCAGCTTGTAGCCGTGGAAGCCGCGTCCCTTGAATTCAACCGCTTGATCGGCGTAATCCTGCGGACTATCGAGAAACATCGAGCTGACGTATGTGGGAACCTTTTCGCGATAGTGACCCAGCAGCTTGTAGAGCGGCAGGTCCGCCAGCTTGCCGGCGATATCATAAAGCGCGATATCGAAGGGTCCATAAGAATAAACCGGCGTCAAATGCCAATGGCGGTCGTAGCGGCGGAAGTCGTGCCAATGCTTCTCGCGCGCCAGCGGATCCTTGCCCAGGAAGAAAGGTTTGAGCGATTGCGCCGCGATTGAACCAGCCATCTCCGCCCCCATGCCGGCGAAGCCCATACTGACGCCGTCGACGCCTTCGTCGGTCTTCATCGTGATCATGAGAAAGTGCAGATCCGACCGGTGCGAATCGCGCAGCTCGGTCGCGCTCATCACCTCTTCCTGATGCTTGCAAAGCCGAATCTCGATATCAGTGATCTTCATGCCCTAATCCTCTTATCGTCTGCGAAAAGTAAACGATAACAAATACCGACCAATCTGTAATGCAATCGCCCTGCCAACACGCTGACAAAACGTGTGAGTCCGCTTGCTGCCAATTGCATGAGCGCGGCGTCTTTTCAGTTGCCGTGATAATAGACGCGCTTGGCTGAACTGCGGAAGATGAAAAAGGTCAATATCAGGATGACCAAGAACAGCAGCCATGCCATCGCCGACGCATAACCCATCTTGAAGTAGGCGAAGGCGTTTTGGAAGAGATAGAGCGAATAGAAGAGGGTTGCGTCGCCCGGTCCGCCCTCGGTGATGACATAAGCCTCGGTGAAGTATTGGAAGGCGCCGATCAAGCCGACGATAGTGTTGAAGAGGATGATCGGGCTGATCATGGGCACGGTCACATGGCGAAACTTGCGCCACAAGCTGGCGCCATCCAGCGATGCCACATCGTAAAGCTCCTGCGGCACATCTTGCAGCGCCGCCAGATAGATCAGCATCATCCAGCCTGTGCCCCACATGCTCATCATAATCAGCGCCGGCTTCGCCCATTGGGGATCGGAAAACCAACTGATGACGGGCAATCCCAGCTCAGCCATGATGACGCTGACGGCGCCGTATTGCGGGTGCAGCAGCCAGGTCCAGACGATGCTGGTGGCGACCAGCGGCAAAATGCTGGGCAAATAGAAGAGCGTGCGGAAGAGGGATAATCCCTTGACTTTCTGATTCAGCAAAACAGCCAGCGCCAGCGCCAGCATATTGCCCAGCGGCACCGCGAAGACGACAAAATACAAGGTATTCGTCAGCGCCTTGATGAAAAGCGGATCGAAATAAAGCAGCTTTTCATAGTTGAAGAAGCCAATGAAGCGGGGCGAAGAAATCGGCGAATAGCGGGTCAAGCTGTAATAAAACGACGCGAGGATGGGATAGAGGTTGAGCGCCAGGAAGCCGACGATCCAGGGCGAGATGAAAACCAGACCGACGCCTAGCTTCCGCAGTTCGCGGCGATCGCGCGGCGTCAACATTTTTTGTTCACCAATGTCCCTTGCCAGTCGCGAATAGGCTCATGCGTAACACGAACCCGCCTTGTCCAAGGCTTGTAGGGGCGACCAACCTGGTCGCCCGCAGATCGCATAAGGAATTGGGCGCGGGCGACTTGATAAGTCGTCCCTACAGATTTTGCTATGACGTTGGCGGCGGTTGCCATGCCCTAGCCTTTCAAACCGGTGAGGGAAATGCCCTGAATGAAGACACGCTGCATGAAGAAGAAGATGATGATAATGGGCGCGACCGCCATCGTCGACGCCGCCATCAGAATGCTGAAATCGGTGATGCCCTGTGAGTTATGATACAACGCCAGCCCCAGCGACATCGGATAAAGCGAGCGCTCGTTAAGATAAATCAGCGGACCGATAAAATCGTTCCAGGACCAAATAAATTGAAACAGCGCCACCGTAGCCAGCGCCGGCTTGCAGAGCGGCAATATGACGCGCGTCAGCAAGATCCACTCGGAGCCGCCATCAATGCGCGTCGCCTCAGAAAGTTCTTTGGGAATGCCCAGCATGAATTGGCGCAGCATGAAGATGAAAAAGGGGTGACCGAGCCAGGCGGGCACGATGAGCGGCAGCCAGGTATTGACCCAGCCGATCTTGCTAAAGGTTACGAAGAGCGGGATCATCACCACGTGGTAAGGCAGCATCAGCGTCGACAGCACCAGCACAAAGACGGCATCGCGCCCTTTCCATTCCACGCGTGAAAAGCCATAGGCGACCAGGCTGTTGGAAATCAGCGCGCCGATGACGGCAGCGACGCCGATCTGCAGCGAGTTGCCGAGATATTGCAAGAAAGGCTGTTCTTCCAGCGCTA
The DNA here is from genome assembly GCA_022820125.1 of Anaerolineae bacterium. Taxonomy (GTDB): domain Bacteria; phylum Chloroflexota; class Anaerolineae; order Aggregatilineales; family Phototrophicaceae; genus UBA6055. Next base: position 14,906 of record JAJEGA010000041.1, read on the forward strand.
CGGGATAATTGTCGAATTCGAGAGGCGAGGGTATCCAAACCGGCGGATCGAGCAAAAGCTGGTCGATGGGTTTCAGCGATGTGGTGATCATCCAGAAGAGCGGCAGGATGAAAGCCGCCGACAAGCCGACCAGCAAGACGAAGGATACAGCAGTGTTTATGTTTGCGCGTTTCATGCCGAGATTGGGAATCATCTGTCGAGGCGGTTGTGGGCGAGCCAAGGGCTGCTTCTACAATATGTGCGTGCTAGCAACGGGTGGGCGAGCCAAGGCTCGCCCCTACATGGCGCGTTCCGTATTGTATTTTTCGCCTCCGCCGCACAGCCCTCTGCGCCCTCTGTGTTGCCTCGTTTCCGCTGTGGCAAATCCTTACAATTCCGCTTACTTTCGCGCCTTTAGCAGCGTACCGACAGATAGCGGACAAGCCTTACAGATGGTTTGTTGAATCGGCTAAAACTGACGATACTCGTTCTCGACAACGGTTTGCACGGCGTCGAGCGCCTCTTGCGCCGATTTCTCCAGCCTCAAGGCTTGATCGACCTCCGAGCCCAGCCGGTCCATATAGAAGTTGGCGACCGGGATCATCGGCGTGGTTAAGCCGCGCGGGCTGCCCATAGTCTCGAAGAAAGAGCGATAGTCGGGATGGTCTTCGAAGAGGGCGGTGATGCGGTCCACCTCCAGCGCGGCCAGCGAGCCAGTGGTCGTGGTCGGCGTATCCTTCCAAGCGGCGACGATGGACATGACATCGGGATCGGTGAAGCCGGACCACCACCTGGCGAACTCATAGGCGGCAGCCGGATTCGACGCGCCGGCGGGGATGCATTGGTAGTTGCCCCAGATCCAAGAACCCCAGCCGGTGCTGTCTTCTTCCCCCGCGACCGGCGGCAAGTGCGTCAAGCCCCAGCGGAAGCCTTCGGCGGCGAAGCGGTGAAAGTCGCCCAGTTTCCAGGGACCGATGAGATGCATGGCGAGGCGGCCCGCGATGAAGGGATCTTGCGTGCCGCCGCGTTCGCCAGACAAGCCGGATTGGAAACGCTGCAATCGTTCAACGCCGTATTTTTCGCTGTAGCTCATCATCCATTCGAGCGCGCGCACATTGCCGGGGTGGTTGGCGGTGATGGCGTCGTTCTCGGCATCGTAAATCTGGCCGCCGAAGTTGCCGAACCAGGCGCGGTGATGCGAGGCGTGCGAGCCGAGGTGCAGCAAGCCCACGCGATCGAGATTGCCATCGGCGTCTTCGACCGTGAGCTGCTCCGCCATTGCATCCAGCTCTTCGATCGTGCCGGGGCCAACTTCGGGGTCCAAGCCCGATTCTTCAAATTGGTTCTTATTCCAAGCCAGGTCGTAGACGCCGAAGCCGCTGGGTGTGCCGTAAACCGCGCCGTCGACGACGCCGCCCGCCAATGCCGCTGGCGTGAGAAATTCTTTTATGGCGGCGATCTCTTCTGGCGGTCCCAAGTCTGCGTAAGGCGTGATGCCACCGAGCGCGGCCAAACCCGGAATCTCATTCGAGCCAAAGAAAGTGACGATATCCGGTGGGGCGCCGGCCGAAATTGCGGCGGTCAAACGCACCAGGAAATCGGCATAGGGAACGACCAGCGGCTCGACGCGGATGGCATCCTGATGCGCGTGGAAAGCGTCGACGATGTCCTGGACGTAATTCTCCCACTGCTCCGTCCAGCCATGCCAGTAGGTGATGGTGACGGGATCCTGCGCCATCACGCTGGCGACGGGCAGCGCGCCAAGCGCCACGGCGCCGGTGCCGCCGGCGATGGTCTTGAGCAGGTCGCGGCGTGACAAACCGTTCTTCTTTGCTTGAGTCATGAGATTGCTCCGTTTTTCAATAGATTGGCAAATGGGCTGCAACTATGCAATCTTTTCGCGTCTGTTTAATAGTTGCCTCCTTTCAGCATGGGTGGGCGAACCAAAGTTCGCCTCTACCCACCGTGAGCATTCACGTGTTGGCGGGCGACCTGATAGGTCGCCCCTACAGGCGCCGGGCGTGGCGCGGATGCGATACGGGGCCCAGGACTAATTGAAATCATCAAAGGACCAGTGGTTGCTCCAGCGAATGTCGATCTCTTCTTTGACGCGTTGGTAGCGGATGTCGGTTGAGAGCCGAATTTGGCCCTCGGGCGAAGCGTTGGCGGTGGCGGCGTGGGTGGTGTAGGCGCCGTGCACAACCATGTCGCCCGCTTCATAATCCGCCATCAGCCAGCGGGTATCGAGGCGGTCGGCTAGCGAGGGCAGGTCTTTGGTCAGCCAGCCGCCCAGCCCCATATTCTTGTTATAGGCGCTGATGCGGTCTTCCGGCGGCAAATCAGCATTGAGCTTGCTGAACTCGGCTTCCTTGCGCCGGCCGAAATGGTGCGAGTTTTCCAGGTAGATCAAGCCGCCCATCTCAGGCGGAGTATCGCCGATGGGGATCCAACTGGTGCAGACGGCGTCAGTGCCGGCGCGCAGATAGACCAGGTCGTAATGCGCGCCGGTCGTGCTGACATCGCCTGGGGGAATGTGGCGGATGAGCTTGCGTTTGTGCAGGTAGACGGCGCCCTCGAAGAACGCTTCGTAGAACTGATAGATGGGTTTGGCGAGGCAAAAGGCTTCGTAAGCCGCCCAGCGATGGGTTTCCATTTGCAGCTTGCGGATCAGGTTCTTGTCCAGGTTCGCGCCATCGTAGATGCCTTCGCCCGGGTCTAGGTCGCAGCGGACCAATCCCGTCTCCTTGAACGCGGTGAAATAGCGGCGGCGGAAGTCAAGGACCTCGTCGCGGTCGAGGATGCCCTTCAACCAGAGATAGCCCTGATCGTGAAATTGAGCCCGCAGCGAATCCATTGATTGGCTCGGGGTGGAAGCGGTCAGCCAGCCGAGGCGATTTGGCGCGCCAGACAGTGTGTAGCCGTTGCTCGCCAGCGGTTGAGACAGTAACGCATTTTCAATCATCGCCTATCCCCTCCATGCTACGGTTACATCACTTTAACATGGTCGCGCGCTTCCGCAAAATAGACATTGGCTACGCAAAATCAAACGATCGAATCAACTCGATTTCCGCTTCATCGTAAGGCGTCCCGTCCGCGTGGAAGATGTCGTGCTGCCAGATCCTGCTGTCGGGCGTGTTGAGCTCCCGCCGCCAATCAAGATAGGTCTGCGTCCGCCCGGCGACCAAACCCCAATTGTACCAGCCGATGCGCTCGCGGGCGAAGATAGGCAGGATCAGCTCGACCGTCTGCCCGACCACGCGCCGCAGCCATTCGGTGCAGAGCACGGGGCGATCATAAGCCTGACAGCGCTGGATGACCGCTTCGACGCCGGTCTCGCCGTAGTGATGGAAAGAGGTGACATCCGATAATTCCAGAATGCGCTCCTCCATCGCATAGCCCTCGTGCCCACGGAAGATCGAGGTCGTCAGCGGCTGTTGCGCGCCGGCTTCGCGCGCCCAAGCGAAAGCCGCCTCCACCAGCGGCAGGCTCGTCTCGCCCAGGTCGCTATTGCCCGGCTCGTTGTAAAGATCCCAGATCTGCAGGCGCTCATCATCGGCGAAGCTGCCAACAATGTCTAGCACATAGTCTTTGAGCTGGGGCCATACGTCGCGGTCGCCAACCCGCGTCAGCCCCGGGCTAGGCGTCCAGCCGCTGTTGTGCACTAAAGGAATCGGCTCATCCTGCACTCCCAGATAAGGTTCTTTGCCGGCGAAGGCGCAGTCATCAAAGAGGATGAACATCGCTTTGATGCCCTCCCCCGCCGCGATATCCAGGAATTGATCGATGCGGCGCTTCAAGCCTTCGGGGTCGCTTCGCCAGACGAGGAACTGATGAAAGACGCGCGCGGCGTTGAAGCCGGCTTCCGCCGCCCATGCCAATTCCTCGGCGATGGTATCCGGATCGAAGGTCTCGGCTTGCCACATCTCGGTCGAGTTGACCGCCGTGCGCGGCAGATAATTGCAGCCGCGGATGGGTTCTTGCGCCGCGTACCATTCGTTGGCTTTTTCGGCTGTCCACTGTTCGGGCATTTCATCATCTCCATTCACCAACTACTTGCAGGGGCGCGGCTTGTCTCGCCCGCTTTTGCGCCGCGATATATTGGGCGGCTCAAGGGGCGCCCCTACAACGCCTGCGCGGTCACAGCATGGCACTGGCGAGCGCGCCCGCGTATGTGCCGTCTGCGTCCAGGATATTTAGACGAATCAGACTTGTTCCATCCGCAACGCTCGAAACAGCGTCAACGCGCAGCGAGCGCAAGGGCGAGACCGGACCGAGATCCATCTGGCTCAAGACTTCCCCCGCTTCATTAAGACATTCGATCTCCGCGGCGCCAACCACGAAGCAGCCGAAGACGCCCTGGACGCGCGCCCAGCCATCTTTGACCTCAAACCTCAGCGGCTGATGAATACAACCGACATCGGTCACAGCGACAATCGGCGCCGGGCAGTAAGCGGCCGACCAGGTCACACGATGCGACGCGACCTTACCCGGCTGCAAGGTGAACAGCGGGCTGAGCACTTCCGCTTCCAGAATGTAGCCTGGCGAGCGAATCGGTATCGGCGAGGGCGCTCCAGGCGCTTCCGTCCAGCACTCCACCGTCGCGCCATTGTCGGGATATTCGGCATCGCGCTCATAAGGGAATTGCAGGCACAAGACGAAGCCGCTCTGCCTATCGGCGAAGGCGATCCAACCGGCCGGGCTGTGCACGCCGATCTTGCCGACGATGCCACGATACTGCACTGCCAGCAGGTCGCTTTCGGCATCCAACTGATACTGCGGATTGTCTTCGCCGAACAAAACAGTGTAAGGGGCGGCGCGCGCCGGATCGGTCGGGATATACAGCCAGCAGCCATCGTTCAGCTTCCCGTCAGCAGTCTGGCACAGCATCTGCGCCACATCCCAGATCGACCAGCGTATAGTACGATCAGAGATATTCTCAAATGACAGCTCTAGCTGCAGGCGCGAGCTCGCGGCGCCAAGGCTCAGCAGGCGGCGAATGCGCAGTCCCGTGCGCGCGTCGGGCGGGCTGGTCATCAGCACCGATGCGCTTGCTTCGTCCTTATTCGTTTCAGAATCGTAGCGCCCTGAATCAAGAACGGGATCAGGGGGACCGGGCCACTGTCCCGCGCCATCCCAGCCTTGGGGCGCGGGCCAAGTCTTGGCGCCGCCATAATTCTTCCAATTGATGAGTTCGCCATCGCCCGCGTGTTCTTCGTAGCTGAAGCGCGCGCCCAGCAGCTCCGGATTCATGAACAGATAGTTGTGCGGGCCGAGGCTGAACTGCATCAGACGCCCGCCGATTTCGGGTACGCAAAGCGCAATGATGATGCCGTTGCTGAGTTTGACGGCGTCCCAGCCGTGGAACGAGAATTCTTCGAGAGTTGGAAGCGTTGTCATCCGCGCGATCCGCTGGCGCTTAGCCCTGCAACCCTGTCGTGGAGATGCCGCGGACGAAGTAACGCTGCAAGAGCAAGAAAAAGATCACCGCCGGGATCGTAGCCGCGGCCGCCGACGCCATGATGACGCCGAAGCGCATGGATAGCCCGCGCCCGACGAAGACCGCCAAGCCGACCGGCACCGTGCGGGTCGCGTCTGTGTTGCTGATGATGAGGGGCCAGAAGAAATCGTTCCAACTGCGGACAAAGGTGAAGATGGCGACAGTGGCGATAACCGGCTTGCTAAGCGGGATGAAGATGCGCCAGAGCAGACCGAAGCGGCTGCAGCCATCTAATCGCCCGGCTTCCTCGAGTTCGACCGGGATAGTCAGGAAGAATTGCGTCATAAGGAAGACGCCAAAGGCATTGGCCGCTGCCGGCACCGCGATGCTGAAATAAGTGTTAGCCAGCTTGAATTTGATCATGCCCAGGAAGAGCGGCACCAGCAGAATCTCGCCCGGCAGCAGAAAGGTAGACAAGATGATAAGCAAAACGATCTTGCGACCGCGGAAGCGCATGCGCGCCAGCGGATAAGCCGCCAGGATGTTGGTGGCCAGCGTAAGCGCGGTGGTGATAGTCGCCACGATGAGGCTGTTGCGGAACCACAGCAACATGGGGAAAGAGTCGAAGAGCCGCGTGTAGAATTCCAGCGTCGGCTCGTCGGGCCACCAGGTGGGCGGGTAGCTGAAGACCTCAGTATCCGGCTTGATCGAGGTGACGAACATCCAGATGAAGGGCGCGCCCCAGACGATGGCGACGAAGATCATGATGGCATAAAGCGCCAGGCGCCCATAATTGAGCGAGCCATCGCGATAGACGCTTTCTTTGCGCCAGGAGTCGCTCATGTCATATCACCTTCATCGCGCGCAGCTGGATCACGGTGAAGCTGAGCGTAATCAGCATCAAAATCACGCCGGCGGCTGAAGCCAAACCCATATTGAAGTTCACGAAGGCGGTCTCATAAATGAACTGGGCGACGGTGAAGGTGCTGCCCTGCGGTCCGCCGCGGGTCATGACAAAGACCTGGCCAAAGACGCGCCAGCAGGCGATGACCGTCAGCGGGATGACGAAGGCGTTGACCGGCATCAACATGGGGATGGTGACATAGCGCAGCTCTTGCCAGCGGCCCGCGCCATCAATCTTGGCCGCCTCGTACAAGTCCTCGGGGATATCCTGCAAGCCAGCAAGGTAAATGATCATATTGCCATTGACCGTCCACCAGATGGTGGTGATGGCGATGGCTGGCATGGCCGAGTCCGGGTCGCCCAGCCAGTTGATCGGCGGATTGACGCCCAATAAACCCAGATAATAATTCAACAATCCCGAGCTGCGCTCCAGGATCCACTGAAAGATGATGCCCACCGCCGCCACGCTGACGACATGCGGCAGGAAGACGATGGCGCGCGCGATATTGCGACCGCGCAGCTTCTGATTCACCAGCAGCGCCAACAGAAGGCCCAAGACGATCAAGGGAATGGCCGCCAAAACCACGAAATATAGCGTATTCTGCAGCGATTCGATGAAGATATCGCTGTTGATTAGTTTGTTGTAATTCTTAAGCCCGACCCACTTGGGTTGACCGATGATGCCCCATTTGGTGAAGCTGGCGTAGACGCCGACGATGGCGGGCAGCAGCAGGAAGACGACGAAGAGAAAGAGATAGGGCGCCATGAACGCGTAGGCGATCAAGTCGTTCTTGATGCTTATCCAGGGAGATGTGGCGCGTTTGTCTTTATTCTTCGCCGGGCTGCTCATAACATTGTATTCCGTAGGGGCGACCCTTGGGTCGCCCACAGGATTCATACCGATTGCGGCGACGGGCGATTCACAGAGTCGCCCCTACATATTGCAATTGATGGTGGCAAGCGGAGGGCGACACAAGTGTCGCCCCTACAGCTTTTCGTGTGAACGAGCCTACTCATCCAGCAGGATCTCGTCGATGCCCGCTTTCATGTCGGCCAAGGCTTCCTCGACGCTCTTGTCGCCTGCTTGAGCCGCCTCGATATTGCGCAGGATCGGCGACTGACCGCCGAAGGCGAAGACAGAAGTATACTTTTCGATGGCTGGCTCCATAACGGAGATGGAGAGCGAATCGACGAAGGGCGCATAGTATTGGGCGAATTCATGATCGGTCCAGAAGGGGTCAGCCAGCGCCACCGGCAATACCGGCACGATGCCGACTTTGATCCCCGGCTCGGCGTAGTTCTCCAGGAACCACTTGATGACCTTCATGCTATTGAGGTAATTCTCATCGCTGTCTTGGCGCGTCAATGCCAGGCAGTGGGTATTGGTCCAGGTGGCCGGCACATTGCCAAAGGTTGGCATCACGGCCGTGCCGAGGTTCTTGCCTTCCCTGATATAGGAATTGACCATCCAGGGTCCAACCAGAACCATCCCGGCGCGCTCATTCTGGAAAGCGCTGATATCGCCGACACCCGAGCCCATGCTCGAAATACCGCTATTCTGCAAATCCACCATGTATTGCAGCGCTTCATGGGCTTCTTCGCTATCGACCGCCGCCAAGCCGTCTTCACCCAGCCAACTGCCGCCAAATTGGTAAAGCAAGGTGTGGAAGAACCAGCGACCGAGCGAGCCGCCTAATGGCTGGTCCAAGCCGTATTGCGTCACCATACCGTCGTCATCAGTGATCGTCAACGCCTCCGCCCAAGCCATGAACTCTTCGCCCGTGGTGGGCGGGCTGTCGGGATCCAAGCCGGCCGCTTCGACCAGGTCAACGTTGTAATAGAGGTTCATCGGATGCAGGTCGCCTGGCAGGCAGTAGAACTCGCCATCGATCTTACTCAGCTCGATGATGTTCTGCGGCACGCCGGTGAGATCGATATCGACGGCCGCCATCAGATCATCCACCGGCAGCAAGATGCCTTCTCTGGCGTACCCTGTCACTTCCGTGTTATGGAACATCACCACATCGGGCGGGTTGCCCGCGGCGGCGGTGAGCCTCAGCTGGGTGAACAGGTCGTCCCACCCCAACGCGGTCGGCTCGATGACCAAGCCGTCTTCGTTTTCCTCATTGAAACGCGCGAAGACGGTGTTGAGCATCTCGGTATTGTCGGCGCCGGTCCAGCCGTGCATCAGGGTCACTGCAGTTGTGTCCTGCGCCAGCGCCGCGCCTGGCAATAAGAGCAATGCTGCAAGAGCTAGAACTACAATCTTCAAAAGCGCATGTTTGGCCATTTTGTGTCTCCCTTTTTGAATTGGCTCTTTGCAAGAGAATTTCTTCCGCACCATATACTAACCCCTTTCGCCTCAGTTGCCAAACTTTGCCCTTTTGCGCAGGTAAATGTACGGGCGAATCGCCCACCCGCGCAAGCCGCGTCGATTGGCCTCTACCTGACCTGTCGGGGGGACTGAGAGGGATTTGCGGGCGAGACAAGTCTCGCCCCTACAGATCTGATTCTTCGCCATTTGAGCCGCATTCATGCTATAGTCAGTCTCGATTCAGAACGCGACAATGCAGGGTGACAATGGTATCATTGACGGACATCCATCAAGCGGCGGCAAATGTAAAAAAGCTCACCCGGCGCACACCGCAGCGGTCCTCGCCCCAACTCAGCGAGCGGCTGGGCGCGCGTGTCGAGCTCAAGCTGGAGATGCAGCAGCACAGCGGCTCCTTCAAAACGCGCGGCGCCTTCCATCAGATGCTGGCGCTGGGCGATGCCGCGCTGGGCAAAGGCGTGGTGGCGGTCAGCGGCGGCAACTTCGCGCGCGCGGCCGCATATTGCAGCGGCATCCTCGGCGTCGATGCGGTCGTATGCATGCCGGAGAATGCGCCACAAGGGTCAATCGACGCCACGCGCGAATACGGCGCGGCAGTCGAGCTGCTGCCGGACGCGGTCGCCGCCTTCGCCCGCGCCGACGAATGGGTCGCGCAGGGACGCACCGCGCTCCATCCCTTTGACAATGCGCAGCAGGTCGCCGGCAACGGCATCGTCGCGCTGGAGATCATGGAAGATTGCCCGCGGATGACCGACATCATCGTCAGCATCGGCGGCGGCGGACTGATCGCCGGCATCATTTCGGCGATAAAAGCAGCCATGCCCGCCGTCCGCGTCTGGGGCGTCGAGCCCGAGCTGGCGCCGACAATGCGCATGTCGCTTTCCGCCGGCGAACTCGTCGATATCACGCCCGCTTCGTTGACCAAGACCTTGGGCGCGCCCTTCGTCAGCCAGACCGCTTTCGATTTGTGCCGCCGGCATCTGGAAGATCTGATCCTGGTCAGCGATTTGGACATGATCGCGGCGCAGCAATACTTCATCCAAAACGAAAGCATCGCCCCGGAGTTGGCGGCGGCCAGCACCCTGGCGGCGGCGGAGAAAATCAAAAGCCGCTTGTCGAAAGACGACTGTCTCCTGCTGCTGATCTGCGGCTGCAACGACTCGCCCGCGGATGTGGCGCGCTTCGCCCAATTGCTGAATGCGGCGGCCGATTAAGTATAAAGACGCCGGTACAGGTCAGCCTGCCGTTCTCGCGCTCGGCGCAGCAACTGAACACGCTCTGGCTCAGGCTCGATCACACGCGCGATCGCGGGCGCCTCGGCATCCAGCGCTGCGCCATCGAGGCTTCGGCGCATCATCAAGGCGACGCCGCGCGCGGTGATCTCCGCTTCAGAGAGCAAGTGAATCGGCGAATTGAAGGCATCGGCTATCATGCGCGCCCATGCTGGCGATGATTGCAGCGCGCCGCCGCCAGCCATCACTGCCGCGCCGTCTGTTTTGAGGCTGTCGTAGACAAACGAAAGCCGCAGCGCGACCGCTTCCAGATGCGCTTGCAAGATATCGAGGGCGGTGCTGTGGCGCCCGATGCCGTGGATGCTGCCGGTCGCGTCCGCCCGCCAGCCCGGGGCGCGCTCGCCAGCGAGCAGCGGCAAGACGGTCAAGCCATGCCCGTCCGCCGCGCGACTCTCAAGTTGCGCTTCCAAGGTCTCATCGCCCGGCAGCAATTCTTCCATCACCCACTGGTAAACATTGCCGCCCTCGCTGGTGGCGCCGCCGACGAGCGACATATCCGCAGCCACCAGGTAACGCCATAAGCCGTCGGGCACACGCTTGATATCCTTGACGACGCGCAGCGCCGACGTGGTGCCGATGGTCAGCGCGATGCGGCTGGCGTCCACCGCGCCCGAGCCCACATTGGCGGCCGCGCCATCACCAAGCGCGAGGAAGAAAGGGCAGTCTCGCAGGCGGGGCCAGCGGGCGGCATAGTCGCCAGCAAGCCCGACTTGCAGGGCATCAAAATCGGCCAAGGGCGGCAGCTTTTCCAGCAGGCTGTCGCCGAGCAATTGACGCGCGTAACGCCAATGCCAATCCTGGCGGGTGCGCTCCAGCAAGCCCGACCAACTCGCCACCGACAGACTGGTTGGCGCCTCGCGCCCGAACCAGCAGCGATACAGGTAGCCGCCGATATCGCTGACGCGTCGGATTCGCATTTCGGCGGCCGCGTCTGATTCGCAAAGGTATGCGTATTGCGCCGGCAGATAAGCCGGGTGCAGCAGGCAGCCGCAGGCTTGATGATAAGCGCCCGAATCGCCGGACAGCTTCTCAAGCAGCGCCGGAATCCGGCTGCGGCTTCGCGTGTCAGCATAGGTGAAAAGCGGCGTACAGGCGGCGCCGCTCTCGTCCAACCCGAGCCAATTGCCAGCGAAGGTCGCCATGCCGACGGCGCGGATCGACTGCGCCGCCCGATGCGTCAAGGTCTCATCGATGCAGCTCTCGACCAGCCTACGCAGCTGCGGCGCGTCGGCGATCGCCATGCCCCGGCTGTCGGTGGCAAAGTCGTGCCGCCGGCTGCGCGCCGAGCCCTCAATCAGCCGCGCGTCATCGTCAAATAACAGCGCGCGCGCCGAGGAACTGCCGACATCAATGACGAGCAGGGTCATCGCACTGCCACCCTGATTTGCGCTGTATTCAAAAGTTGCCGGGGGCAGGCGCCACATCGGACAAAGCAGGATTTAGGGCGACCCGCCGGATCGCCCGCACACAGGTCCAACTGATAATGTTTGTAGGGGGCAGCCGGGGGCTGACCTGCCGCCTGCCAGCGCAATCGCATCAAATCAGTCTGCTGTAGCGCCACGCATGAATGTGAAAATCAACTATCGCCGAGTATCGTCTCAATCCGCCCCAGCTCCTCCGCGCTCAATTCGAGATTGTCCAGCGCCGCGACCGCGTCTTCGATTTGCTCCGGCTTGCTCGCGCCGATCAGCGCCGACGTCATTTCGGGATGGCGCAGGTTCCAGGCGAGCGCCAATTGCGCCATGTTTTGGCCCCGTTCGCGCGCGATGGCGTTCAGCTGTCTGACCTTGCTCAGTTTCTCTTGCGCCAGGCGATCGCCCCAATCATGCTTGGCCGCCCGCGAATCCTCCGGCACGTCGCCAATATACTTGTTCGTCAGGATACCCTGATCGAGCGGGGAGAAACTGATGCAGCCGATGCCATGATCTCCAAGCGCCTCAAGCAAGCCGTCCGCTTCAATCCGGCGGTCGAACATGTTGTAGCGCGGCTGATGAATCAGGCAGGGTGTGCCCAGTTCTTTGAGGATGCGAGCGGCTTGGCACGTTTGCTCGGCGGTATAGCTGGAGATGCCGATGTAGAGCGCGCGCCCGCTGCGCACGATCGCATCCAGCGCGCCCATCGTCTCTTCCATTGGCGTATCGGGATCGGGCCGGTGGCTGTAGAAGATATCGAAGTAATCAAGCCCGCAGCGCTTCAGGCTTTGATCGCAGCTGGCGATCAGGTATTTCCGCGATCCCCACTCGCCGTAAGGACCGGGCCACATGAGGTAACCAGCTTTGTTGGAGACGACCAGTTCATCGCGATAAGGCGCCAGGTCGCTGCGGAAGATCAGACCGAAAGTCTCCTCGGCGGAGCCAGGCGGGGGACCATAATTGTTGGCGATGTCGATGTGGGTGATGCCGAGATCGAAAGCGCGTCGCAGCATGGCGCGCGAGTTCTCCAGCTTGTCGACGCCGCCGAAATTCCACCATATCCCCAGCGAGATCGCCGGCAGCAGCAAGCCGCTGCGCCCCGAGCGCCGATATTTCATCCCGTCATAGCGTGATTCCGCCGCCTGATAAACCATAAGTCCACTCCTTCATAACGTATCCCGTGGCTAGCAGCGATTACTATAGCGCAATGTCGAGCAGTTCCCAAGCTGCAGGGGCGCGCCGCCCAAGGCAATCGCATCAAATTTGCGGCAGCAATTCCAGCAAGATATCGTCATCAAGGGCGGCGCGATAGCGTTTTTGTCTCATGCTGCTCTTTGATGGGTCTTTTTCAGGATATTAAAGGCAATATTGCGCCGGGCAATGAGGATTTGGGCGCTGTCGCCTTTACTTGTTCGCATCTGATATTCTTGGCTAGGACCTGAACGCGAGCGAACTCACAGCCGGCGAAGACTTTGTTTGCGCCACAACCGGCGCGCGGAAAGACCGACCGATTCCTGAGCTGAAACGCAATCGATCGGCTCAATTCCTCTATAATTGAAGGATGAGCCGAGCACTGTTCAAGCGGGCTGCCATGCGATTATCGGTCCTGTTTCGTTGCCTCGCCCTTCTTATTTGTCTCGCCGGCTGCCGCGGGGGGCTTGAGCAATCCGCGCTCCCCTTGCCCCCAGCCCCTGCCGAGCCAGCCCACAGCGCCGATCTCGATTCCGCCGGCGACGTGGCGCGGCGCTTCCTGGACGCCTGGCAAGCGGGCGATTTCGCCGAGATGCACAGCCTGCTGACATTCCGCAACCGCGAGTTGACGCCCCTTGACGAATTCCGCGCCGCCTATCAATCGGCGGGCGCCAAACTGACGCTGGAGCGCCTCGAATACAGGCCGACCAACTTGAGCGGCGAAGAACGCGTCTTGGCTTTCCAGTACGATATGACCTTCCATACGCGCGTCCTCGGCCGCTTCACCGACGCGAAACGCCTGCTCCATCTGGTGATTGACCCGCAAGTTGGCGGATGGCGCGTCGCCTGGTCGCTGGCTGATATCTTTGCAGAAATGGGCGACGGCGCGCGGCTCGTCTTCGAGGCCCAGGTGCCCAGCCGCGCCAACATCTACGATCGCGCTGGCGGCGCGCTCGCCGATCAAAACGGCCGGATGGTGCGCGTCCTGGCAAATAACGGGCGCATCCCAGACCGTGATGTCTGCTTTCAAATCTTGGCTGAATCGCTGGGCGAACCCGTGGGTGAAATCGCCGATCTGTTCAATCTGCGCTCAGGCGCCGACTGGATGGTGGACGCCGGCCTCATGGAGCCGGATGTCTACATCAAGAACAACGATCTCATGAAGACATACTGCGGCGCCGAGTTCCGGCAGCATCCGACGCGCCGCTACACGCAAGGGACGCTGCTGCCGCATGTCATCGGTCACGTCGGCTATCCGGAGGCGGAGCAGATCCCAGCGCTGGAAGCTGTCGGCTTCAACGCCGAGACGATCATCGGCAAGAGCGGCCTTGAGGCAAGCATGAACGACATCCTGGGAGGGAGCCCCGGCGGACGCTTGTCGCTGATCGCGCCCGATGGACGCCGCAGCCGTGTGCTCAGCGATGTTCGCTCCCGCATCCCGGAAAGCCTGTGGCTCACCATTGATGCCGATTTGCAGGCGGAAATAACGCGCATCCTGCTTCTCGCTTACGAGAGCAGCCCCTGGTCCGATGAAGCCAATGGCGCTTCGGTCATCATGATGGACGTCAACAACGGGGAAATCCTGGCGATGGTCAGCCATCCCGCCTATGACGGCAACATCCTCAATCCCTTCCCGGTATCGGGCCGCGACCACGCAGATGAAACGCTGGCTTCGCTTATCGAAGACGAGCGCGACCCGCTGCTCAATCGAGCGGCGCAAGGCGCCTACCCGACCGGTTCGGTCATGAAGGGCTTAACCGCAATCGCCGCGTTGGAAAGCGGCGTCTACGATGAAACCACGCGCTACAACTGCACCGGCAGTTGGACCTACGGGCGCGATGTGCGCTACGACTGGCTGCGCGGCGGGCATGGCATTATGTCGGTGCAAACCGGCGTCACCAACAGCTGCAATCCCTTTTTCTATCAAGCCGGTTTCAGCTTGAATGCGCGCGACCCCTGGCTGCTGCCATCTTTCGGGCGGCTCCTGGGGTTGGGCCAGCTCACCGGCATAAACACCATCCCCGAAGTCGAAGGCATCCTGCCCACGCCGGAAAATGTAGAACGGTACACGGGCTTGCCCTGGTCCTACGCCCATGCGGTCAACCTGTCTATCGGCCAAGGCGAAGTGCAAGCCTCGCCCCTGCAAATGGCGCGCCTTTACGCCGCCATCGCCAATGGCGGCTACCTCTTGAAGCCCCAGCTTGTGCGCGAACGGGGCATCCTTGATCAGCGCACCTCAGTCGCCGAACGCGAGGTCATGGTCGACGCCCAGCTGGACCCGGGCAATCTCGCCATCATCCGCCGCGGCATGTGCGATGTGGTGAACTCTTATTCCGGCACCGCCGCCCATCAATTCTATACCTCGCCGCTGCTTGATGTGGGCGTCTGCGGCAAAACGGGCACGGCGCAGACGCCGGGCGAGGATGACCGGCCGCACAGCTGGTTCATCGCCTACGCGCCAGCCAAGGAGCCACAGATCGTCATCGTTACTATGGTGGAGAATGCCGGCGAAGGCTCGGCGGTCGCCGCGCCCTTGGCGCGCGATATCCTCGAATACTATTACTTCGGCCGGGCTTGAGTCAGGCGGCTCTTTAAATTCCGAACGCCAAAGTGTCTACAATGTACTTGCTCTTTACAGTACCGACGTACTTGTATATCTCCAACAGTTCCTTATAACAACTTTCGCCGCCAATTATGTTCCAGAATTCCTTACCGATGAGAACCGCGCCATCAAACGGCGTATAGTTCCTGGCGAATGACCAATTGTAGCTCTGTCTTGAATTGCCGAAGGGATTGTAGGTCATTGCGAAGTAGCATTGAACGTTTGGGCGAGCCTGATTGCGAAGGGCATGGATCTTCAATATGCCTTGAGTCACACGCAAACATTGATCTTTATTCGGTTTGGGAGACTTCATTTCAAAGTAATATTCAACATCATCGTCACCCAAGATATACAAATCTGCCTTGTGGTCTCGAATCTCTGTTTCACCGCTCATGTTGGAGCGAAGAACGCCATTGATCATACTGTTCAGACTAGCTCGAGGCGCCTTGCGAGAGGCCGCATGTTCAAATGCAGCAACTTGTCGCTCAATCTCGGACAGAGCATCGGAACTAATTTCACCGCGCAACACGTAGCCCCGTTGAGCATCCTGATGATGATCTAAGGCTATCAATCGAGCGCACTCTTCGAGACTTGTTCCCACGCTGGTCACAAGTCCACGTTGGAAAGCGCTTATCCGCAAGACTTCACTCGGTACAATCGCAACATAAAATGGCTTAAGGCCGCCATCTTTATCCGATAAATTGAGATACTGTTGCGGGCTCTTCATTTTCTCGACAGCTCGGTCTCTATGTTTTTCGACGTAGTTTTCGATGAACACTTCAAGAGCCGCTGTAATTCGTGAACGCGTTAAATCAGAAATAGCTGGCATCATACTCTCTTTCGACGTCAGTAGGTTATCTGCTTTGCATATGGAATATCGTTTCAGAATACGGAGACTTATCGTTTTCCGAACGTCTCAAGACAGGCCGCTTGTACTGATTCACAATCCTCATTCTCGATCGTTCTGCGATTTCCTCATAAAGTCCAAATCTGTCATTGGCAACGAGAAAAACATTGTAATCTTCAACCATGAATTGCTTGCAGTGCTTTAGAACGTGCGATATGCCAATGACATACGATTCTCTCGCCTTCTTCCCTTTACCTCTAAACAAGGGACCGATTTCAGAGTAATCGTTGCGTTCTATTCCCATTAACTCATACGCATAGGCGTGTTGTTCATGGTAGTCGATCATCCCTACATAGGGCGGACTTGAGAATATCCCTGCGATCTGCTGCTTTCTTACTAGATCTGCCAAATCCGGCTTCCTTACATCAAGCAGCTTAAGAACAGGAATCTCGCGAGAGTCGCCGGTCAGCGCCACTTGCAGCGTATCAGTTCGCAAGTGGTCGAATTGAGCGAATCGTCGAATCGCGTCTTCCGTGTATCTTTTCCACCAATTTGTCAATGTGAACAGCGGTTTACATATCTTGAAGTGTTTCCGACAGTAATAGGTTGATGTAACTGGGTCCTTAAGTGTTGCTAAATCCAGGTGAGTGGTTGCCCTAGCCGATCGTATCGTTCGCGACAACAAAAGCCATAGAGTATCAGTCAGATTGATATCATCAATTTCCTTTATCTGGTCAGAAATAACGGCAATTTCCGAACGTATTGATGGCAGATACCATCTTTCGAGAAACGACTCTCCTGAGTTATCCAGATTGACATCGTATTTCGCTACCAGCTGGCGAAAAATGGACTCGAACTTGCGCGCCTTGTCCATCCCATACTCGTTTGCATTTATCTGCTTACGTCGAACGCGCAACTTAAACTCAGGCGATGGGAAATACTCCGCATTAAAGCACGACAACCGTTCGGCAAGTTCATTGTCAAATTCTCGCAGTCCGAACTCGTCATAGAATGACATTAACTTATAGGTAATCTTCTCGATATGTTCGACAAGCTGAGACAGGTCGTGTCTACGTACCTTCGTGTTTGTAATCAGACTGTTGAACTCGGAAATATCAAAGCCGAGCGCGTGTAAACC
This sequence comes from Anaerolineae bacterium, assembly GCA_022820125.1. Lineage (GTDB taxonomy): Bacteria > Chloroflexota > Anaerolineae > Aggregatilineales > Phototrophicaceae > UBA6055. The sequence goes on from JAJEGA010000041.1 coordinate 32,039, forward strand.
AAGTTCGGACGCCTGCACGAGTGTAGTCCCGCTGCCGCAGAATGGATCCAACACAATGTCACCAGGCTGGAAGTATACGTCCTTCTTGTATTCGTCAGTCTTAGTATCGAGAAAGTACTCTACAAGTTGCGGTATGAATTTTCCCTTGTAAGGATGTAGACGATGTACGTGCTTGGTGCGCTCACTTTCCGTATACTCGTGAAAGGATAAGCGAAGATTTATGTCCTTTTCGAGTTGCTGCATGGCGCGGCGTTGCATGGCGATTTCTTCGTCATAGTACTTCTCTAGCTCACGACGATATACCATGACTGCGCCATTCTGAATGACGCTGCCTACCCGCCCATACGTTATCAGATAGCTGATGTTGGCCCTCGTTATTTCACGCCGATAGCGCTGTGATGTCCAATCGCTAGCTTCAGCAACTGTGAGGAGATCGTCCATAGACCAAACCAGCCGATACGATGTCGCCGAGTAAATCCATACTCACGAAATTATAGAACAGATTGTCGATACAGTGCAAGCGACTCAATTGGAAATGGCGATTTGAGCGAGGATGATCAGCGCTTCAACCACCAGCAATTTGATGTAAACGCGCTGCAGTCGCATTTCACGCCAGCGCTTGAAATAGAGGTTGATGCAGTAGATGATGATGACCAATAATACGATGCCGCCGACAAGCAGCCAGACGTTCCGCAGCATAACCAAGGCGTATTTCGCCTGTACCGTATCGCCCATCGACCGCCAAATCACTTGCGCGCCGAGCAACTGGACGATTTCCAGCGAGGCGAAAAACGCGAAGAAACCGACAGCAGCGGCCGCGGTCAGAAGCGCGAAGTTGAACGCGGCGAATAATTGCCAGGGAATATCTCGCGGGACTGTCTTCTTCATTATGCCGCCATCATGCTATAGTCTCCCGAATGGAATGATACCCTATCTATCATGCAGGCGATATGGCCGCGCCAGGAGCAGCAGAAGCAGCCTCGAAAGCGCCAGACCAGAACTTGTAAACCAATCGGCTTTTCGCTAGAATTGTGATAATTTTAACAAGCGGAACAACTCAGCGGATGAATCGCTCCGCTGCCCATGCGCCAGTGTGCCGCAGAGTGTCGACAATCGGCGGCATTCGCCTTGCGCTCGCGGCTCCGAAAACCAGGTGGTAGTCCCGTATGGATAATACGCGTTCCAACATTCCAGCGATAAGCCCGGCGGCGGTCGTCGTCACGGCTGTGTTCTTGCTCGTCAGCGTCATCGGCATCAACTGGTTCACCACCTTTGTGCCGGTGGTCTTGCCAGAGCAAGCCTCGGCTGAATCCAAAAGCGTTGACGAACTCTTTTACATTCTGATGATCATCGGCGGCGTGGTCTTCTTCATGATACAAGGCATGCTGCTGATCTCGGTCATCGCCTTTCGCGCGCGCCCAGGCGATCATAGCGATGGACCCACCTACCACGGCAATCCGCTTTTGGAGGTCATCTGGACGGTCATCCCGGCGATGGTCGTCGTCTTTCTGGCGGTGGTGAGCTACAACATCTGGACGCAAAACTCGGAGCCAAAAGCGTCCGTCAACATGGTCGAGGGGCAGAGCATTTCGATCAATGTGACCGGCGCGCGATACGCCTGGACGCATCAGTACGTCACCGAGCGCTTCGACGAAGCTGGCAATCAAATCGTCATCAACAGCGGGCCCGATCTGCACACCTTCATCGGCCAGAATGTCGACTTGACCCTGCAGACGCAGGATGTCATCCACTCGTACTGGGCGCCGGCGATGCGCGTCAAGCAAGATCTGCTGCCCGGGGATCCGGCTCAGGGCGGCCGCCCCACGCAGTTGCGCTTCACGCCGGTGCGCGTTGAAGGGCGCGCCTACCCCGCCGAGTACCCGATCGTCTGCGCCGAGCTCTGCGGCGACGGGCATGGACGGATGCGCGGCTCGGTCATCGTTTACGAAGACGAAAACCAGTTCCTCGATTTATTCTACGAGCCCGCCATCCACGCCATTCTCAATCCGCCGGCCGATCCAGTCTTGCGCGGCGAGATGGAAATCCAAAACTACATCTGCAACAGTTGCCACATCCTCGATAGCCTGGATTGGACCGCCACCACCGGTCCCTCGCTGAACGGCATCGCAGAGCGCGCAGGCGAGCGCGTGCCCGGGCAATCGGCTGAAGAATACATCGCCACGTCCATCTGGAATTCGGGCGCCTTTCGCGTCCCCGGTTACGATCAGCAGATGGCTGCATTTGGTCCCGATGTTGTAGAGGCGGCCAATGTGATGACGCCCGAGCAACTGTATTCAATCGTGGCTTATCTCTGCACACAAGGCGAGGGGTCCGACTGCGACATGGACAACGCCAGCACTGCCATCCCCGACGCCATTCAAACCGTCTTTGGCTACGAGGTTGATATAACTTTCGGCATGGACGGCGATGCGGGCGCCGAGAGCGCGGACGCGGAAGCGGAAGCCGGCGAAGACTCAGCATGAGGCAAGCGCCAGCCAAATAAGTGGCGCGCAGAACAGTGACACGAAGCTTGGAGTGAGAAAGCGCAATTATGGCAACAATCGCCGTCCCCTTGGGGGCACAGGGAGAACAACAGGAAGCTGATGCGCTGCGGCGCCCGGCTTTAAGCGATTACCTGCGCTGGAGCGTCGACCATAAAATCATCGGCGTGCAATATGGCGTCAGCGCTTTTCTGTTTTTCATGATCGGCGGCGCGATGGCGATGCTCATCCGCCTCGAACTGTGGACGCCCGCGCTGGATGTGATGGTCTCGGGCGCCGCTTACAACAGCCTTTTCACCATCCATGGCACGATCATGATCTTCCTATTTATCATTCCGATGTGGGCGGCTTTTGGCAATTTCGTCGTGCCGCTGCAGCTCGGCGCCAAAGATATGGCTTTCCCCTGGTTGAACGCCTTCGCCTTCTGGCTGATTCCGCCAGCCGCCGTTATCGTGCTGCTGGGCTATTTCGTCAGCCCGGCTGAAGCTGGCTGGACCTCGTATCCGCCGCTGTCGACGCTCTTCAGTGGAGACGGCCAAACGCTCTGGGCATTGGGCGCGCACCTGCTCGGCATTTCCTCTATTATGGGCTCGATCAATTTCATCGTCACCATCTTCAATATGCGCCCGCCTGAGATGACCCTCTGGCGCATGCCCTTGCTTTGCTGGGCGGTTTTGGCGACCAGCATCATCGCCGTTATGGCGACGCCTTTCCTGGCTGGCGCGCTCACCCTGCTGCTGCTCGACCGCGTCGCCGGCACGACCTTCTTTGACGCCGCCGGCGGTGGCGATGTGCTGCTCTGGCAGAACATTTTCTGGTTCTACAGCCACCCGGCGGTTTACATCATGGTCTTGCCTGGCATGGGCGTGCTCAGCGAGGTGCTCTCGGTGCATAGCCGCAAGCCGGTGTTCGGTTATCGCATGGTTGGCTTATCGAGCATGGGCATCGCCTTCGTCGGCTTCACCGTCTGGGCGCACCACATGTTCACCAGCTTGCAGCCCGAGCTGCGCATCCCCTTTATGATCACCACCATGATCATCGCCGTGCCGACCGGCATCAAGATGTTCAGTTGGCTTGGCACCATCTGGGGCGGCAAGATCCGCTTCACCAGCGCCATGCTGTTCGCGCTTGGCTTTCTCTCGCTCTTTGTCATCGGCGGCATCAGCGGCGTCATGCTGGCGGCGCTGCCCTTCGATATTCACGTGCACGACACTTATTTCGTCGTCAGCCACTTCCACTTCGTGCTCTTCGGCGGCAGCGTCTTCGCCGTTTACGCCGCGCTTTATCATTGGTTCCCCAAGGTCACCGGGCGCATGATGAACGAGCGCCTGGGGCAAATCCACTTCCTATTCACCTACTTCGGCTTCCTGTTCACCTTCTTCCCCATGCATGTTGTTGGCATGTTGGGCATGCCTAGGCGGGTCGCCGTCTATGTCGAAGCCTTCCAGCCCTGGAACCAGTTGATCAGCTTCTCCGCCTTTGTGCTCGGCTTCTCAAGTTTCATCGTCATCTATAACGTCATCAAATCCTACTATCATGGACCGATCGCCGGCGCCAATCCCTGGCGCGCGCTGACGCTGGAATGGCAGACGACATCGCCGCCGCCCGCGACCAATTTCGCCGATGATCCGATCCCGTTTGAAGACCCCTACGGTTACGGCACCGAAGCATCCGGCGCATACCTGGACGCGGTGGATGAAGCATTCAGCGGCGCGCAGCCAGCCCGCAGCGGCAGTCATTGAGACGCATCAAAGCGCAAGACGAAGAACGAGCGGCCAAGCAGCCATGACCACCATCATTGATCAACAAGGGAAACCCAAACTCGGCGCCGCCGACTTGCGATTGAAGAACAATCGCCTGGGTATGACCATCTTTCAAATCAGTTGGATCATGGTCTTTCTGGCGCTGATCATCGTCAACTGGCAGCTGCGCTTCAGCTATTCCCAGTGGCCCCCCGCCGGCGTCGCGCCCTTCGATCCATTGCTGCCCTCCGCCGCCACCCTGGCTTTGCTGCTGAGTTCGGTCTTGGTTCGGCGTGGATTACAGACGCTGAGAAGAAATCACTTGGGCGGATTTCTGATGCGCTGGCGCGGCGCGATGGTTCTCGGTCTCGCTTTCATGGCGATCATCGTATACGAGTTCGCCTCAGTCTCCGACGCCGCCATGGCGACGCAGTACGGCGTGACCATGCGCCTGATGACCGGCTTTCACTTTGTACACGCACTGGCGATCCTGGCGATTATGGCGCGCGTGTATCGCGGCGGCGCCGCCGGCAGCTACAGCGGCGATGAGCGCCACTCTTGGCCCGTGGAAGGCACAGCGAAACTCTGGTATTTCGTCACGCTGGCATGGCTCATGTTCTATGTCGTGCTGTATTGGATTCGCTAAATGAACCGCAGAGTGCGCAAAAGTATATGCATATGCGTCATACAAATGGAATCTGTAGGGGCGTTTCGCCGAAACGCCCAAATGATTGTGACTAGAAAGGCGGGCGTCACAGCGTGACGCCCCTACAACACTCATTGAGTTGTAGGAGCTAATTGTGTGCGCTCGCTGCGGACAAGTATAAAGGGAGTAGCGCCGCATGGATAAACCGGGTCTCTCCAGGGCGATTCCCGCGCTGATCTTGGGATTCATCGCTTCGCTGGCATTCGTCTACGCGGTGCGCGTCTTACAGAATATGGAGCCCGTCTGGATGAACGCCGATTCCAGCGAAGGCGCGCAAGTCGGCATGGTGCTGGCGGCATTCGTCTCAATGGCGACTTTCATGTGGGGCGTCGGCGCTTTTGACCCCAAGATGAGCGAGCACGGCGATCATGCAGACGAGCGCGAAGACGAAGCGCCGGAGAAAGACTTCGCCCTGCGCGCAAGCGGACCCTTATTTCGCGCGGGCCGCTGGTTATGGGATTTGACCTGGTTCATCATTAACGACTCGCCGAAACCCTGGGTCTTCCCTTATTGGCGGGTCAGCTTCTTTCTAATCAACTGGATTGTGAATGTCCTCTGGTTTATTGTCTGGTTCGCCATCGGCTTCCTCGCCTGGCGCATCTTCCTGATGCTTGTCGCCGGCATCCCGGGCACGCTCGCCGCGCTGCTCTTGACCGTCTCTTGCCTCTGGCAGATGATGGCATTCTACGCCGGGCAGCTTTTCCTGGTGCTGACCATCGCCGTCATCACGATGGTTGTCCTGTTCACCTTCGCCTTGCTGCCACACGGCTTGGGCTTGCAGATCGCCACCGAACCAAACGCCGATTTCTTCGCCAATGGATTCGGCGATTTTGTCATTCCGATCCAGGACATCCTCGGGCTGGTCTTGCCGCCCGATGATTTCGCCAATCAGACGATTGCCGGCGCCAGCCAATTCACTGTATTGCTGGGCTTCATTCTGATCATCTTCGTTTCCTTGGCGCTTGCCGCTGGCGGGATCGCCGTCTTCTTCTATTTGGCGCATCGTGGCGTGCGCGAGGTGAAGGAGTTCGACCCCACCGATGGCGAACGAACGCAAATTTTGCCGATCCGCGAGACGGGGAAAATCGCCAGCGGAGTCGTGAATGTCATCCGCGCCATCCCGCGCGCCATCGGCTACCAGAAATAGACTGAGAGACACAGCATGGCAGAAGGCAATCCATATCGAGAGTTTACAAAACGGCTCAAGCTACTCATCAGCAAGCATCCTAACCTCATCACTACGACCTTGAGCAATATATTTACTTTGAGGTTAATTGGAAACAAGACGCATGGTGATCTGGCAGAAATAGCTATTCCAGAGTTTATAAATCAATATATGTATGACTATTCGTCTCTTCATGTAGGCAAAGACCGATTTCGTGCGAAGAAACAGGAGGAAGATATCACAGTAGTGAATGATGTCACCGAGGAAGAGATGCTCATTAGTATCAAAGCCTATGGTGTCGGTCCGCTTCAGTTGTCGACTGACAAGCAAGCCCGCATGTTCCCGCTTCTTACATCTCAAGATGAAGACGTCATAAGTGGCTATAATCGTATTAATGCAATACTCGAATCGCCAGCGTTTTCTGAATTTGAACAAATAAACATCCTGCCTCTCATATATGATGAGAAGAAAGAGAAGTGTAACATATTAGTGTTTGACGCTGAACGTGCGAAAAGAGAAACTGTGACCATTCGCAAAGTTACTGGTGGACGCGGTAGGAAGCACCCTATTTTCGTCTTGTTAGATGAAAACGACGATTACATTTGTGAAGTCAGATATGGCGATGCGGCAGCGAATGCTTTACAGCGTGGACTCTGGACACATACGAAAAACGCTATTCAGTATTTTGATAGCATTACCAGTGGCTGGATTGACTATTCTCACAACTTGATTCTCGTTAAGCTGTTCTCGCATGCACTTGTAGCTTCAAAGAGGGGACATACGGAGGCGCTGGAAAGTGTGAAAAGGGATATAGAAACCATAATTCAAGGTGAAGGATTGTGAATCAACCACAGCTTCAGCTTGGACTGCTTGCTGATGAAAAGCCCCCACCAGCAAACACTGAGGGAATCAAATATATCGGCTCCAAAATGCTGATCATCCCTTACATCATAGACGTTGCGAGGCGAATTAACGCTCGTACCATACTCGATGGATTCTCGGGCACAACCAGAGTTTCTCAAGCATTCGCCCAGAATGGACACGATGTAATTTCTTCGGACATTTCCGCGTGGTCAGAAGTGTTTGCAACTTGCTACTTGAGAAAATGCCGCATCAATCATTTGGCAGAACTAATCCAGTATCTAAACAACGTTGAACCGTTTGACGGCTGGTTCACCGAACACTATGGTGGAGACGCTTCAGAGTCCGAGTTCGTTAATACAAAGAAACCTTGGCAAAGGCACAATACCAGGAAACTGGATGCTATTAGAGACGCAATTGACGAAATGTCACTTTCCAAAGTAGAAAATGCAGTACTCTTAACTAGCCTCATTTTGGCACTCGATAGAGTAGACAGCACATTGGGACACTTTGCCTCATATCTAAAACAATGGTCTCCACGTTCTTACAAGAACCTCGAACTGAAGGAGCCCATGTTTGTTGAGACAGCCGGAAGTCACGAAGTTCGTCCAGGTGACATTTTCCAAGTCTTAGATGACTTGCCAGAAGTTGATCTGGCATATTTCGATCCACCTTATGGTTCAAACAATGAGAAAATGCCACCGTCTAGAGTACGCTACGCAGCCTACTATCACATTTGGACAACAGTGTGCCTTAACGACAGGCCAAAATTATTCGGTAAAGCAAAGCGTAGAGTAGATACGCGCGATAAAGTAGCAGCGTCTGTCTTTGAAGATTTTAGAAGAAACTTCAGTGGTCGGTTTCGCTCTGTCGTGGCAATCGAGAGATTGATTAGCAGCGTCCGCGCGAGGTATATTCTCCTGTCGTATAGCTCCGGTGGGCGCGCAACTTCCGCCGAACTTATTGATGTATTACAGAAGTGCGGTGAAATTATTGAGATTCGAGAAATTGAGTACAAACGAAATGTAATGTCTGGCATGCGCTGGACTAACAAATGGGTGCGCCCACGAGAAGGCAAGAACTTTGAGTATCTGTTCTTATTGCGCAAGCACTAAGGGCAGCAATTGATTGAGATAGTAGTGAGAATTCAAGCATGGCAGAATTAACAGCCAACCAGTTGAACCCGGCCGCCCATGACGACCACGGGCACATGAGCGAAGAAGAACACAACAACAACATGAAGCTCGGCGTCTGGCTCTACCTGGCGTCGGAGATCGTCATTTTCTCAATCATGATCGTCGGCTACATCATCTTTCGCATCAACAATGAAGAAATCGTGGCGCAAGCGCATGAGGAACTCGGGGTCGCGCTGGTCACCGCCAATACCTTCGTCCTGCTGGCGAGCAGCTTCTTCATGGTGATGGGCTTGCGCGCCATGCAGGGTGGCAATCGCGCCGGCATGCTGCGCTGGATCGGCTTGACGGCGCTCGGCGGCATCGTCTTCCTGGGCGGGCAATATATTGAATACAGCGAGTTGGCTCATCTCGGCATCGTGCTGGGTTTCGATACCGCCTCCGAATGGAGCACCTTCGGCATGCGGTTCTACGCGCCCACCTTCTTCCATGGCGCCCATGTCTTTGTCGGCGTTCTTTGGGCGCTGGAAGTCATGCGGCGCGGCGCCAAGGGGCGCTACGACAACAACCCCATCGGCATTGAAATGTTCGGTCTCTATTGGCACTTTGTCGATGTCGTCTGGATCATGTTGTTCACCCTCATTTATCTGGTTTAGGAGCGGGAGCGATGACCGAAGCGATGACCCATGAGGGCGAGCATCACAGCAATACCGTCCATCTGCTAGGGCGAGAAATCACAGTGGAAGGCGGCGTCTACACAGTCGTCTTCGGCGGCTTGGCGGTGCTGACCGTGATCGAAGTGCTAAGCGCTGAATTCCTCAAAGGCGCCATTCATGACGCGCCAGATGCCGCCGCGGCTTTGCAGGCGATTAAAGCCATTCTGCTGCTGGGCATCGCCATCATCAAGTCGAGCCTGGTCATCTGGTTTTACATGCACCTCAAAAGCGAGAAACCACTGATCGCCGTCGTCATCCTGCTGCCGCTGCTGATCGCCGGCTTGTCGATCATGTACCTGCTCGCGATTCCACCGAGCGGTTACGGCCTTTGATCATCTGACGCGGCGTCTCTCCTACAGCGCTGATTCTTAAACCGGTATGTTATACTGATACGCGAGTTGGCGCCGGAGGCTGAATGCAAGTGGCCATCCAAGAAAAACTATACACCGTTGACGACCTGTGGGCGATGGAGAGCGATCCCGAGCTTGAGCATCGCAAGTTTTATCTTATTGATGGAGTATTGTATGAGGACGAGATCCCCAAACGGCCGCATGCTAGACTTCAAGTACGAATTGGGCACTTCCTCTACGAATACGAAGAACGATTTGGGCTCGGCGAAGCAACCTCCGAATGCGGTTTCCACCCGCCCAAAACGCGCCACACAGCGCTATTGCCCGATGTCGCCTTTCAGCGTTTCGACCAGCTGCCCGACCCACCGCCCGAAGGCTATGTGCCCAAAATGCCAGACTTGGCAGTCGAGATACAATCGCCGTCCGACACGCTGAGCAAGCTACGGCAGAAGGCGCGAGCCTACCTCGAAAATGGCACGACCATCGTTTGGCTCGTTCAGCCAGAGAGGCAAGGCGTCGAAGTCTGCTGTCTGGGAGAAGACGGCGCAATCCAGTCCGAGTTTAAGCGCCAGGGCGACCTGCTTGGCGGCTATGATTGTATGCCCGGCTTTGAATTGACGGTAAACAAGCTCTTTCCGCCTGGAAACTGATGCCTATGCGCCCAACCCAAATTGGCGAGGTCTCATAATATGACCAATCCTTGGTCTATACAATCGATGAAAGATGCGATCGATACTGCGGTGATGAACTGGCGAAACCGGCTCTTAACAATCGACGATGTGCGGGATTGGACTCATCATCCTGACAATGAATTCTGGGATTTCGAACTGCTTGAGGGCGACCTAATTCCACGCGCGCCGCACGGTTTCGCTCAGGGCGTCTTGGCGGCCGACTTCGCCTTTCATCTTTCGCGCCACGTCATGCAAACCGATGCCGGGTTCTGTACGATTGGCTCGGGATACTACCCAGATGGCGAGAACGACACGCTGGTCGGCACAGATGTTGCCTTTCTAAGCCACGAGCGCGACCCCGGTTCTCCGCCAGAAGAATGGGTAGCGGCAATGCCGGATATTGCGATTGAGCTGTTCGAACCCTGGGATTCGCTGGCGCTGGCCAGGCGCAAAGCGGAGGTCTACATGCGCAAGGGCTCGCGCCTGTTTTGGCTTGTACTGCCAGTGCAGCGCGCTGTTGAAGTCTCCCGCTTGGATGCGGACGCGCGGATTGAAACCGAGTCTCTCGGCTTGGGCGAAACGCTCAGCGGCGAAGATATCCTGCCCGGCTTTGAACTGGAACTGAGCGAGCTATTTGCGGTCCTTTGCGATTCACATTAAGGTACGCGCATAATCTCTTGAGGAATTAACAATGCCTGTCGACATCGTTCTCGAAGACGGTACGCGCGCGACAATCAATGTGCGCCACCACCAGTGGCACGCGGACGAGCCGGCCGACGCTGGCGGCAGCGATACCGCGCCAACACCCGGCGAGCTGATGCTGGGCGCCCTCGGCTCGTGCATGGCGATCACCTGCCGCCTTTACGCCGAGCGCAAAGGCTGGGACCTGCAGCGCGTCGAGGTGAAGCTCGATTATGAGCGCTTCAAAGGGAGCGACTACCCAGCTCATGAAGGCAAGGACGCCTTCGTGCACGAAGTGCGTGAAGCGCTGGTTTTCCACGGTGATCTCGATGAAAAGCAGCGCAAACGCCTGCGCGATATCGCCGGCAAATGCCCCATCCACCGACTGCTGGAATACCCCACATACTTCGTGGAACTGGCGCTGGCGGAAGAATAGTCCGACTCACCGTCGATGGGCGCGGATCCAGCCGCCGCGTATGAATTCCGAGTGTTCCACCGTCACGAAGACATCGTCCTTGATTTCGCGGATGATCCGCAAGACTTGGTGCAAATCGCGCCGATGCACGATGATGCGCAGCTCCTCAACCTCGCCGTGTGCGCCCTCGCCTATGATTTCGGTGACGCCATGCCCCTGCTCGCGCAGCGCAATCGCCATCTCATGCGAGACCTCGCGCGAGGCGATGACCGTCACACTCTCGTAAGCTTTTACAAATCGCCTTTCCACTTGAACGCCGACGACGCCGCCAACCGCAAAGCCCAAGGCGTAGGCGGCTAAATTCGGAAAGTTGTTCAAATCCGTGATGACATGCCCGGCGGTGAAGGCAAAGAGCAGCGACTCCACCAAGGCTAATATGAAAGCCATTACCCGCCGACCGCGTAACATCAGCATTAGCCGAACGGTGCCGATAGCATTGTTGGTAACGCGCAAAGCAAATATTAGGATGGGCAGGAAACTTGGATCAATAAACATCATGTTCTTCGCTAACGATTCCTAAGGCTAGGTTCTGTTGACATTCTATCGTAACCAGATAAGAGCGCCGACAAAGTGGAGAAAACCGAGATACGAAGTATCCAGTTTCTCATATCGGGAAAAGACCCGGCGGAAATGCTTGAGCTTATTGATGAAACATTCCAC
>JAJEGA010000126.1 GCA_022820125.1 Anaerolineae bacterium
ATGAAGGAACGTCGTAGGGGCGACTCTTGAGTCGCCCACATGTACAATGGCGACATAGTGGGCGAGACAAGTCTCGCCCCTACAGATCTCGAATCAGATTAGCATCGCCCTTTTTCGCATGACTTAATTGCGTTTACTGAGGACACAGAGTTTAGGTTCTTTTGATGGCTCTTCCTCTAAATCCACTGTTTGAATTAGGCAGGCATGCCGCTACCTTGTCGACAAACTTCCTTCCCATCCAAAATTTTGCGACAAAATGCCGCGAAATCTCTAATCAATCGCATTTCTCGGCGCTCTCGGTGTCCTCGGTGGTTAAATTTCAGTTTAGGTTTGCTCATCGCAGGGGATGCCAGTTTTGAAGCGATTGCCCAGGCTGAAGGGAAGAAGCTGCATTTGCCTGGATTCGCCAAAGCGCAATCCCAGCGAATCGGCGCGTTTGAAGGCTGTCTCGGGGCGATTCAGCGGGCTGGCAGAAGACCTTCCGGCAATGACATCGTGATGGTCTGCGCTTCGAAATCAATGTTCACGATGGTCTCGTCGTGCGCCGGGAGCAGCACTTCGCCGAAGTCGCCACCGTGGACAACATAAACATCGTTGGCGCCGGTTTGAAGCACTTCTTTGATGCAGCCTATCTCGATCTGATCCGCAATGACGCGCAGACCGATGAGATCAAAGAGATAGTATTCGCCATCATTCAACGGGGCGGCTTGGTCGATGCTGATCAAAACAATTTTGCCGCGCAGCAACTCTGCGTCATTGCGCGTGTGACAGCCAGCAAGCGACAGTAGGGCGATGTCCTTGTTGAAACGCAGGCCCGCTACGGCATGCTTCACCGGAGACGTCGATTCAGGCGAATCGCCCAGGTATACGGACTCAAGCTGGGGAAGGCGCTCAGGATAATCGGTGAGCACGCGCATGCGGACTTCGCCGCGAAGACCGTGTGGACGCAGGATCTCGCCGACTGCGAGATATTTCGGCTTCAATGGCGCCGACGCGCTATTCAATTTCCAGGATGACGCGCCGTCGCCGGTCGCGCCCGCCTTCGGCGTCGGAAGACGGCATCGCGCGCAGCAAGGCGCGGATCGAATTGGCAACGCGGCCGTTGCGGCCGATGACGCGCCCCATGTCATCCGAGGCTACCGATAACTCAAGCACCACATTGCGCCCGGTATCCCTGCGCTTGACGCTTACCTCTTCCGGCGAGTTGACCAGATTCTCAGCAATGTATTGAACCAGATTCTCTTCCATAGGTGAATGTTCCAGCCGACTTGTCTAGTTTGCGCTCTCGGCGGCTTTGTCGGCAGCCAGACGAGCCGCTTCGCGCGCTTTGATCTTGCTCTCGCCATCGCCCGGCGCCGGGTAATTGGTCTTGGGGCTGGGCAGCTCAGCCTGGTTTTCCCGCGCCTCTCTGACCAGATCTTCCACGTTCTCGCCAGCGCGCAAACGCTGGAATCGCTCCCAGGTGCCGGTATGTTCAAGCAAGCGGCGCACCGCGTCGCTTGGCTGCGCGCCGACGCTCAGCCAGTAGAGGGCGCGTTCTTCCTCGATGACTTCAGTCGCCGGGCGGGTGCGCGGATTATAGTGGCCGATATTTTCCAGGTATTTGCCGTTGCGCGCCTTGCGCTGATCGGTGACGACCACCCGATAGCTGGGCTGGCGCTTCAAACCTTGACGGCGTAGACGAATACGTACCATCTCTCTTCTCCTGCCCCGGGCTTATGCGGTTAAGCCGGGGATATTGGGCATCTTGCCTCTGCTAAGTTGATTCATGAGCCGGCTCATCTGCTTGAATTGCTTGAGCAGATCGTTAACATCGCGGACTTCAACGCCGCTGCCCGAGGCGATGCGTTTCTTGCGGCTCGCCTTCAAAATACGCGGGTGTTTGCGTTCCTGCGGCGTCATCGAGTTGATTATCGCCTCGACTTTCTTGATGCGCTTCTCGATATCGTCGTCATTAAAATCGGCTTGCATCTGCAATTTGGACATGCCGGGTATCATACCGAGCACCTTGCCCAAGGGACCCATGCGGCGGATCTTTTGCAGCTGATCAAGGAAATCCTGCAAAGAGAATTCATTCTTCATGATCTTGCTTTGCAGGCGAAGCGCTTCTTCTTCTTCGTAGAGCGTCTCCGTCTTTTCGATCAGCGACATGATGTCGCCCATGCCAAGGATGCGCTGAGCGATACGATCGGGATGGAACAGCTCAAGCGTATCGGCGCTGACCTTCTCGCCCGTGCCCATATACTTGATCGGCACACCGGTCACGGCGCGCATTGACAGGGCGGCGCCGCCGCGGGCATCGCCATCAACTCTTGTCAAGATCAAGCCAGTTATGCCGAGGCTTTCGTTAAACCCGCGCGCGATGTTGACTGCCTCCTGGCCCGTCATGGCGTCGGCCACCAGAAGAATCTCCGCCGGCGTCGCCATGCGCTTGATCGCCTCAAGCTCATCCATCTTCGTTTCGTCGATCTGAAGCCGCCCGGCGGTATCGACGAGTACGACATCAAAATCTTTATCCCGCGCATACTTCAATCCGCGCTTGACAATGGCTGGCGGCGCCTCGGACGCGCCTTCTTCGTAATATGGGACGTTGATTTGCTTCGCCAAGGTCACCAATTGATCGACGGCCGCGGGGCGATAAGTATCGGCGGCGATCATCAACGGCTTGCGCCCGTCCGCCCGCAGATGCAGCGCGAGCTTCGCCGTATTGGTTGTCTTGCCCGAGCCTTGCAAGCCAACCATCATAATCACATGCGGTCTGCTGCTGCCGCTGAAGCTCAGACGGCCGGGCTCGCCCAGCATATCCACCATAGCTTCGTGGATGATCTTGACGACCTGTTCGCTAGGCTTCAGCGCCTTGTGCACTTCTTCGCCGAGGGCGCGTTCGCGCAAGTCTTTGACGAAGTCTTTGACAATCGGCAAGGCGACATCAGCCTCAAGCAGCGCCATGCGCACTTCGCGCATAACCGCTTTGACATCGGCTTCTTTAACCGTGCCGCCCTTGCGCAAGGCTTCAAAGGCGGTGTCCAGTCTTTGGCTTAGGGATTCAAACATTCAGATTCTCGCAGACTTCAGCAACACAGCAGTTTAGGCTAAGGCGCGGATGTAGTCAAGGCGGGGCTTGCTCGGGAGTGGCTAATTCTGTGGACTGGAAAACTCCGCCAAGGAACGTAAAAAATCTCTGTACCCTCAGTAAGTCCAATAAAGTAATGCAACAAAATGAAGGAACGTCGTAGGGGCGACTCTTGAGTCGCCCACATGTACAGTGGCGACATAGTGGGCGAGACAAGTCTCGCCCCTACAGATCTCGAATCAGATTAGCATCGC
>JAJEGA010000032.1 GCA_022820125.1 Anaerolineae bacterium
CAAACTTCCTTCCCATTCAAAAATTTTGCGACAAAATGCCGCGAAATCTCTAATCAATCGCATTTCTCGGCGCTCTCGGTGTCCTCGGTGGTTAAATTTCAGTTTAGGTTTGCTCATCGCAGGGGATGCCAGTTTTGAAGCAATTGCCCTGTAACGTAACCTTATTCGGTTGCAGCAATCTTTTAGCACCGAGTAAATCGAAGAAGACGAGGGCGCCAAGAAAAGCGAGTCACGGTACTTGGGCTAGAGATCTTGCCCGCGTGTAGTTGCCTGCGGGCTGGGTGGGAGCGGCAACCATTGCCGACACATGACGTATTGGATAGATAAAGCGGGGAGTCAAGTTGCAGGCGGGATAATGCTGCCGGAGTCCATCTTCAGTTCCAAGCGCGAGCGGCGGCTTTGGCTGGCGCTGCTCATCGTCTTGGGGGCGATTTACGCCACGTTGGGGCAAGCGCCGGCGGTCGTCGCCGCAATTGGCGAACAGATTCTCAACAGCGTCGGCGCCAACCTCGTATTCGCCATTATCGTAATTCTGGTTGTCGTCCCGGTCTTCTTCATAGACAAGCGACTGAGCCGCGCGGAGATCGCCGTCGGCTTTGGCATCCTCACCGTATACCTGCTGGCATGGCTGCGGCTGGGGTCGTGGGAGGAGCGCACTCACTTATTTGAGTACGCGCTGGTGGCTGCCCTCGCGCATGAAGCGCTGCTGGAACGGCGAGACAACGGTCGCCCGGTTCCCGCCCCCGCTCTGCTCGCGCTAATCATCTCTATTTCCCTGGGCTGGCTTGATGAAGGCATTCAGTCCATGCTGCCCAACCGTGTCTTTGACCTCATTGATGTCGCCTTTAATTCTATCGCCGCTACCATGATAATTGGCGCGCGCTGGGTGGTGGCGCGGCTGCGGACCTGGATGGAAGGTCGGCGGAGCGGTGCACAGGATGCAGATTCGCCGTAGTCGACATGCCGCAGAGTTGGCATCGCCGACCATAAGATTCGGATGAGGGAGGCTTGCTTTGCGATTGGGACTGAACATCGGCTATTCGGGCCGGCGCATTGACCTGCCGCTGGACCTGATTCTCGAAGCCGACCGCCTCGGTTATTATGCCGTCTGGACCTCGGAAGCCTACGGCTCGGATTGCATTACGCCGCTCGCTTGGATCGGCGCATTGACCAAGAATATCAAACTGGGAAGCGGCATCATGCAAATGCCCGCGCGCAGCCCGGCGATGACCGCCATGACCGCGATGACGCTGGATCAACTCTCCGGCGGGCGCGTCTTGCTCGGGCTGGGTCTCTCCGGCCCGCAAGTGGTGGAAGGCTGGCATGGGCGCCCCTATGGCAAACCCCTGGCGAAAACGCGCGAATACGTGGCGATCCTGCGCCAGATCCTCGAACGGGAAGCGCCGCTGAAACACCAAGGCGCGCACTACCAGATTCCCTACGCCGGCGACGATGCCACCGGCTTGGGCCTCCCCTTAAAGAGCATCATCCATGGACGCGCCGACATGCCCATTTACCTGGCGTCTATCGGACCCAAGAATGTCGCGCTCACCGCCGAGATCGCCGATGGCTGGCTGCCGATGCTGTTCTCGCCGGCGCATTATCAAGCGACCTACGGCGCCGCGTTAGAAGCCGGCTTCGCCAAAGCAGGTGGCAAAAGCCGGGGCGATTTCGACATCGCGCCATCGGTGACCGTGGTGATCGATGATGACCTGGCGCTGGCGCGCAATCAGATCAAGCCGATGCTGGCGCTCTATATCGGCGGCATGGGCGCCAAGAGCCGGAACTTCTATTACGATCTGGCTTGCCGTTATGGCTTTGAAGCAGCCGCCGATACGATTCAAGGGCATTACTTACAGGGGCGCAAGGGCGAGGCGATTATGGCGGCGCCGGACGCGCTGGTGGATGCGGTCGCCCTGGTCGGCTCCAAGGCGCGGATCCGCGACCGGCTGCAAATCTGGCGCGATTCGCCGATCACATCGCTGAATGTCAGCCTGTCTTCGCTTGATGCCCTGCGCTTCCTGGCTGAAGAGCTGCTCTAGGCGCCGACGAAAACGGGCGACTCAAGAGTCGCCCCTACAGATGTCATTTTCTGGGCGACTCAAGAGTCGCCCCTACAGATGTCATTTTCTGAGCGACTCAAGAGTCGCCCCTACAGTTGTATCGTAACGGGCGAAGGTGGCTAAAATCTCTTTCATGCACATTCCGGTTAATATCGCGCTCAAGCCCCTGCGCATTGGCGGCATCACCATAGAAACGCCGCTTGCCTTAGCGCCGATGGCTGGGCACACGAATTATGCCTTGCGCCGTCTCTGCCGCGAGTTTGGCGGTTGCGGGCTCGTCTGCACCGAATTGATCAGCAGCAATATCGTCAAGCATTCGCGGGAGCGCGCCACCCAGCGCTTTGACTGGCGGCGCGGCGAGCAGCCCGTCGCCGTTCAGCTATTCGGCGTCGAGCCGCATATTGTGGCTGAGGCGGCGCGCGTGGTGGTTGATCACGGCGCTGATATCGTCGATATCAACATGGGCTGCTGGGTGCCGAAGATCGCGAAGAAAGGCGCCGGCGCCGCGTTGCTGCGCGATGTCAAGGCGGCGACCGCGGTGGTCGAGGCGGTGGTGAAGGCGGTTGATGCGCCAGTCACGGTCAAGGTCCGCAGCGGTTTTGAAGACGGCGTCGTCACCGCAGTTCCTTTCGCTGTGGCGGCCGAAGCGGTCGGCGCGCAGGCGGTGGCGGTGCACGCGCGCTTCGCCGGGCAAGGGCATGGCGGCGAGGCTGATTGGGATGTGATCGCCGCGGTCAAAGACGCCGTGCGCCAAATGCCGATCATCGGCAATGGCGATGTGCGCTCGGGGGAGGACGCCCGCCGCATGATGGATTACACCGGCTGCGATGGGGTGATGATCGGACGCGCCGCTTTGGGACGCCCCTGGCTTTTTCAGCATATCGCTCACTATCTGGAAACGGGCGTCGCGCTCCCCGAACCCTCACGAGCGGAACGAGCGCGAATCGCGCTGCGCCACGCAGAACTGACGCTGGAGACCACGAAACTGCCCGAACACGTCGCTGTGCGCGAAATGCGCGGGCAGATCAGCAAATATCAGCTGGATGCGCCGGGATCGCGGCGGGTGCGCAATCGGCTGGTGCGGATAGAGAGTTTCGCCGAGTTGGAGTCTATTTTGCATACATTATGCGACACGTCAGATTCTGATTAGCAGAGGCAAAGTTGGCAAAGCCATCAATTTTGACAAGTGTTACACTGTGATTTGATGAGTATCAGTACGCGCTGTAAGCGGACGGCGGAGTGAATCAAAATGACAAGTTGGCTCACGTATTCTATTCTGATTCCACTATTCCCTATAATCACGGCAGTGTTGATTTCGTATCTCAAGGGCGAACCGATTCAAATACAGAACATTTTAGGCGGTACCGACCTTTTTATTCTCTCTATGGTAGTGCTTGCGACGACCCGTAATGATGTGGAGGGTTCTTCGCCATCTCTATATGCCATTGCCAAATACCGGCGAGTGGCAACGCTGCTAATACCCGGAATGCTGTTCTGCGCCGTAGTCTATGGTATAATCTTGACGAATGTACACTCGAATGCGTCTGATATTCCGGTAGCAACTATCGCTGAACTAGGCACGGGAATTGGGCTGGTCTCATTTGCGATATGCAGTTGGCTACAATACAAGCTTAGACGTGTAAGCGTCTAGCGTCAGAAAGGGAGCGACGCAATGCCAACGTGGCTTGATGAATGGACAGTGCTTTACATAGTTTTTCTAACGGCAGGATATATCGCCATATTCGCTTTTCTTGACCGTTACAATCGGCGGAAGAAAAACGGAGCACAATTTGACAAGCCTGGTCATGAGCAGCATATAAAGACCGAAGCGAACCGCACATCCAACTAGCCGCTTACCCATAATTTTCTGCGTAGGTAAACCCGCACGCAGTTGGCCCAATTCCACATCAAGCGGGTTATTTTTTCACAAGTAATGAAAATGTCGCCGATGCGTGTACAGGTAGGATAGCTTGAGCCATCGCTTTTACATTTTGATGCGGAGGTTATGAGCATGACCTATCTGGTTACGGGCGGCGCCGGCTTCATCGGGGGGCATGTCGCCGAAGCGCTGCTTAATCGCGGCGACCGTGTCGTCGTCATCGACAACTTCAATGATTATTACGACCCGGCAATCAAGCGCCGGAATGTCGCGCGCCTTGGTGATTACGACAACTGCGCCATCATTGAAGGCGATATCCGCGACGCCGCGCTTATTGATCGCGTCTTCGCCGAGAACAGCATTTCCCGCGTGGCGCACCTGGCGGCGATGGCGGGCGTGCGCGAAAGCGTCAATCAGCCGCACCTCTACCTGGCGGTCAACGTCACTGGCACGCTGAATCTGCTGGAGGCGAGCAAAGCGGCGACTATCGCGCAATTCGTTCTCGCCTCCACCTCGTCCGTCTACGGCAAAACAAAGATTCTGCCCTTCGTGGAGACGGACAGCGCCGATCGTCCGCTGGCCGCCTACCCGACGAGCAAACGCGCCGCCGAGCTGCTCGCGCATACCTACCACAACCTCGGCGCTATGCAGGTGACGGCGCTGCGCTTCTTCAATGTCTATGGCCCCGCCGGACGACCGGACATGATGCCTTGGCGGCTGATGGAGGCGGCGCAGACCGGCGCAGAAATCAAGCTCTTCAACGGCGGCGACATCCACCGCGACTGGACTTACATCGCTGACACGGTGAAAGGCGTCTTGGCCGCGCTCGACAAACCGCTCGGCTACGAGGTCATCAACCTGGGCTGCGGCGCGCCAATCTCGCTGAACGAATTCGTCGAGATCATTGAAGAATTCGCTGGCAAGCATATCAATACAGTGTCTGTACCTACCCCGCCAAGCGACCCGCCGATCACCTTTTGCGATAATAGCAAAGCGCGCGAGCTTCTGGGCTTCGCGCCCTCGTTCTCCATTCGCGAAGGCTTGCGACAGACCTGGGACTGGTATCGAGAGTATCGCCGCCTCTAGCCTAAGCCGCGCATCAGCCGCCGATGATGTTCGGCTGATGTCGTTTGGCGCCCATCAATTGCCGCAGCATCTCTGAGGGATTCTCCACTTTGTCCAATTGCGCCAGCATATCTTCTTGCGTCAAGAAGAAGGGGCGCGTATACATGCCCAAGAGCGCGCTGCGAGCTTGGTCGCTGCGGTTCGGGCGCGCCGTATGCCACAAGGCGCCATGAAAGACCAGCGCGCTGCCACGGGCGCCGGTCAGAATCTGGGCATCAGCGGGCCATTGCTCGTTCCACTCGGGCGGTGGCGGACGTCCCTCCAAGTGGCTGCCGGGCACGAAGCCGGTGCCGCCATTCTCGTCGCTGAAGTCGTCCAGCAGCCAGATCGTCTGTCCGCAAACTCGTTTCAGCGGCCAAGGCTGGTTGATCCACCAATAGGGATAATCGGGATGCCAGCCATATTTGTCGTAGCCGGGATAGGCGGTATTGGCTGACCAGGTTGAACAGATCACATCTTGGTCATCCAGGTATGTCTGCCAGATCGATACGATAAGCGGATGCGCCAGCAGCTCGGCGAATATCGGATGCTTGTAGGCGATGCCGCCGACGCGCTGCGTCTTGGCACGGCGAATCTCATCGGTCGCTTCTTCCGCCAGCAACCGCTCCAGCGCCCGGCGCGCCTCATCCGCTTTTGCCGCCGAGATGATCGACGGGACGAAACAATAGCCGCGCTCGTTAATCTCGGCGACGATGGCGCTCACATCGTGTTTAACTTCAGCCCCATCCATATCACGCTCTCCCGTCGCGTCCGCGCTCTTCACACCCAAGCCTTGAAGGTTTGCAGCCCCCGCGTTGCCTCCGCCACATCAGATCTCAGCGGCGCCAAGGGCTACCAACGCAGATTATACGCCCGCGCCGGCTCAATGGCGAGCGGGCGCCGGCGACTCAGGGCAATCGCTTCAAATTTTTCTTTTCCACCGAGCACACAGAAGTAAGTCCAATAAAGTAATGCAACAAAATGAAGGAACGTCGTAGGGGCGACTCTTGAGTCGCCCACATGTACAATGGCGACATAGTGGGCGAGACAAGTCTCGCCCCTACAGATCTCGAATCAGATTAGCATC
>JAJEGA010000017.1 GCA_022820125.1 Anaerolineae bacterium
ATGCTAATCTGATTCGAGATCTGTAGGGGCGAGACTTGTCTCGCCCACTATGTCGCCATTGTACATGTGGGCGACTCAAGAGTCGCCCCTACGACGTTCCTTCATTTTGTTGCATTACTTTATTGGACTTACTTCTGTGTACTCGGTGGTAAAAGAAAAATTTGAAGCGATTGCCCTGATTAATTTAGCGACTCTGTTTCTTTTACCGCTCGGAACGGATATACTCCAAGCCTGTCAAAAGAGCCCATAAAATGCCAATGGCGACTCTGCCCCCCATTGCCCGCGCCCTTGGAACCCGACGCGGCCGGCTGCTAATTGAGAACCTGACGGCTTATCTATTCCTGGCGCCAGCTGGTTTGCTCATCCTTCTCTTCGGGATATTTCCGGTGGCTTTCGCCTTCTTCGTCAGCCTGCATCGCTGGCGGCGCTTCCCGGACGAATACATCGGCTTGGCGAACTACGAGAAAGCCTTGGGCAACCTTGGTTACATCCTCTTCTTTTGGCTCGCGATCGTCGCGCTTGCCACAGCGGTCAGAGCAGCGAGAAGCCTGCGCAAGCTGCTCAAACAGACGACGGGCGGCAGCCGATACGCCAGCATCGCAGCCGGCGTCGGCGCCGGATACGCCGCGCTCCTGGCGATTGACTGGTTCTTCAAGCTGATTCCAGTGATTATGCTGATCCCAAGGCAGGTGCGCGGCCAAAACACGACATTGGCTCTGTTTATGGAAAAGCTCGGCGAAAGCTTCACCAGCTCCGAAGTATATGCCGCCGGCAACATTATGCTGGCTGGAATGCTTGTCGCCGCCTTGTCTATCATGCTGGTCGCCTGGCGCTTT
This sequence comes from Anaerolineae bacterium, assembly GCA_022820125.1. Classification (GTDB taxonomy): domain Bacteria; phylum Chloroflexota; class Anaerolineae; order Aggregatilineales; family Phototrophicaceae; genus UBA6055. The sequence continues at coordinate 837 of JAJEGA010000017.1, forward strand.
CGCTCCGCCGATAGCGGTCAGCTCATCGCCCTCAGCGCAATCACATCGGCTCTGCTGGGCGCCGGGTTCTTTCTGCTCCAACTGACCATCGCGGAAACCGAGGCGGCAATCGCCGCGGCGCGCGAAAGCGGAGAGGCGCTGCCTATCTGGTCTCAGCTGGTCTTTATCAGCGCTGGCATCGGCTTTATCGGCGCCGCCTGGCTCATATTCCGGCGCGGCATCCGCGATTACGACAATCGGCGTTTCGCCATGCTGTTGGTCAGCGGGCTTATGCTGGCGGTCGGCGGCTATATCCTGATGGCGGAGGCGCCGGCGGCATTGGCGGCGGCTGACGACGACCTGCTGGCTGGCTTTTGGATCACGATCATGTACGCCCTTGGCACCGTGCCGGTTCAACTGTCCATCGGTCTGCTGCTGGCATATCTTCTGTTTCAGCCGATTCGCTATCGCGCGTTTTTCCGCATGGTTTATTTCATCCCTTATATCACGCCCTTTGTCGCCACTTCGATCGTCTTTCGCATCATCTTTGACGCGGGCCAGCATGCGCCGGCAAACCGAATCATCAGCATCGTCGGGATTGAACCGCAGCGCTGGATTCTCGAGCGCTCGACAATTGGCGATCTGCTGGGCTTGCCCGATTTCCTCGCTGGCCCCAGCCTGGCGCTGATCGTAATCATGATCTACTCAACCTGGACATATATCGGATATGACGCGGTGATTTTCCTCGCGGGCTTGGGCAATATACCGGGCGAGCTCTACGAAGCGGCGCGCATTGACGGCGCCAGCGGCTGGCGCGTCTTCCGCCACATCACCCTGCCGCTGCTCTCGCCAACCGTCTTCTTTCTCTCGCTGGTGGCGATCATCGGCACCTTTCAAGCCTTCACCCAAATCTGGATTCTGCGCACGGGCGCGGTCGGCAACCGGGTGAATACCGCCAGCGTCTACATCTTCGACGAATTGCAGAACAGCAGCCGCTATGGTTATGCCTCGTCCATGGCTTTTGTCCTCTTCGCGCTGATCTTGCTGATGACGCTTTTCCAGAACCGTGTGATGGGGCGGCGTGTGTTCTATGGCTAACGATATGAGTGAGCCTCGCCCCGCCCCCGAAGGCAAACCGCCTGTCGCTGGCGCACGCCCGGGCATCTCCCGCGGCAAGCTCGGCATTTATGCCGCGCTCTTCGCCGGCGTCATCATCGCGGTAGGCCCATTTCTTTGGATGATCAGCGCCTCTTTCATGACCGTCAGCGAAGTCAATCTGACGCGCCTGCTGCCCGAGAAACTTTTGTGGGAAAACTACGCAACCGCCTTGCGCCGCGCCAACTTCCTTGATATCGAGATCGTCACTGATCCACAGACGGGCTTCATGCAATCGTTAAGCGTCTCCGGTTATATTTGGAACAGCGTCCGCATCACCTTGATAACCGTGCTCGGCTCATTGTCGGTTTGCATCCCGGCCGCCTACGCCTTCGCCCGCATGAAGTTCGTCGGGCGCAACTTCATCTTCGCGCTATTTCTTTCCACGATGATGATCCCCGGCATCGTCATGCTGATTCCTCACCTGCTGACGGTGATTTGGCTCGGCCGGCTGAGCGAGAGCCTGTTTGGTCCCCTGGGCGCCTGGTTCAATAACTGGCCCGCGCTGACCATCCCCTTCTTCGCATCGGTGTTCAACATCTTTCTCTTGCGACAATTCTTCATTCAGATTCCCGATGACTTGTGGGAAGCAGCGCGCATTGATGGCGCCGGGCATCCGCGCTTTCTCGTCAGCGTTGTGCTGCCGCTCTCCAAAGCGCCGATTATGACCATCGTCACGCTTGGCTTCATCGGCTCCTGGAACGCGCTCATGTGGCCGCTGCTGGTCACCATTAATGATGAGTGGCGTCCGATTGCGGTCGGCTTGTCGAACTTCGTCACGGCGGATACGCCAGGCGATCTCAACCTGCAAATGGCGGCTTCGGTCATCACCGTCATTCCGATTCTAGCGCTCTATTTTGTGGCGCAGAAGCAATTCACGGAAGGCATCGCCCAGACTGGCATTAGAGGATAAGTATCGCACTCTTCAGACCGCGCGAGCCGTGATAATATATTGGCGGCTAAGATTCATCCGATAGCCTAGGGCGGGCAGACTGCCCGGAGAATATGTTGGTCAATAAAGGAGCAAATCTCATGAAGCGATTTCTACTTGCAATGCTGCTCTTGCTTTCGCTGGGGCTTGGTCTCGTTCAGGCGCAAGCCGATATGAGCTATGATGGCGTCGATCCCAGCGGGCAAACCGTTGTCTACTGGCATCAATACTCGGACGACAGTTCACAAGCCGAAACGATGGCGGCGCTCGTCGAAGATTTCAATAGCAGCAATGAATACGGCATCACGGTCGAAACCATCCACCAGGGCAGCTATAGTCCCATTCAAGATTTGATGAATACGGCGATCTTGTCCGGCGAGCTGCCGAACCTTGTCGCCGGGTACGCCAACGCCGTCGCCGGCTGGGCGAACGAAGGCGTCGTGGTCGATATCAATCTGCTGCTGAATAGCCCGGAATGGGGCATCCCGCCAGGGGATCAGGCGAACCTGAATTTCAATCTGCTAAACGTCAACCAGTTGGACTTTCCGCCCTTCTATGGCATGAGGGTGGCTTGGGCCAACCAGAATTCGCTCAACGTTTTCTACACCAATCTTGATATTGTAGAGGCGCTGGGCTTTGAACGGCGCCCGCCGGCGACGCTGGCCGAGTTTGAAGAGATCGCTTGCGCCGCCGGCGCCAGCGACATGTATCAGGGCTATCCCTTGGATACGGGGACATCTCACTTCGAGAGTTTCATCGCCGCCCACGGCGGGGCGATTTTCGACGGCGAGGCCGATGCCTATACCTTCGATTCGCCTGAAGTGCTGGCCGCGCTGGAGCTATTCACGCGAATGCTCGAAAACGACTGCGCCTATCTCTTCGCCGAGCGCTACCAGAATACGGGCGATTTCGCGATCGGCATCACGCCCTTCGCCGCCGGCAGCTCGGCTGGCATTCCCTTCGTCACCTGGGACGCCGCCACCGCCGAAATGACTGATGAATGGGTTGTAACGGCTTTCCCCGGCGCCGACGGCGTCGGCCCGACGATCCAACTCTTTGTGCCCAGCCAAGCGATATTGACGGGGACGCCGGAAGCCGAGCTGGCCACCTGGCTCTTCGTGAAATACTTGGCGGGCAAAGAAGCGCAACTGGCTTGGTCTGGCGCCACTGGTTACTTCAGCATTCGCAACGATATTGAAGTGACCGAAGCGGATTTCACCGAGCCGCGTATGCCTTACGCCCGCTTTATCGAAGTCAGCGGCATCCTGAACGATGAAGCGGTCAGCGTTTATTCGTCGCCGGGCTTGCCGAGCTATAGCGGCGTGCGCGGGATCGTGCCAAACGTAATCGCCGAAGTGGTCAATGGCGATGCCGCCGCAGCCGAAGCCTTGGCCGAGCTCAATCGGGAAGCGGCTGAACTGCATGAGGAACTCGACGCCTAACCAACGGCGACGTCTGAGACCTCAGCAATGCAAGCCCCGTCGTTTGGCGGGGCTTTCCTCTGCCGCGCTTTTGCCATGTCATCCCCGATTACAGCCCTCGCGCGCAAACAGGCGGCGCGCTGAAGCATGGCGGATTAAGCGATATATGACTTGCCAGATCAGCGTTTACTAATAATCTTTATGCTTAAACTCCAATTAAGTTTGTCTAACGTCCTCCGTTAACCCGCGCTTAGGCAAAATTGCCTAAACATTTATCACACTCGCATTTGACGCGCATTGACATTTATGATAAAGTGTGTTGCGAAGATACAGTTTCCACTAGCTTGCCTGAATCTATTATTTGCGTTTAATGCCAGTGACCTCGCTCGGCATCTCGCGTAACCAGCCACGTAAGCTACGAACGGAGAGTTTCCCTCCGATAATCCAAATGGAAACAATCGACTTCTCGCGGTGCCCGATTGATGTGCCGCGCCGCGCCTAAGTGTTCCAGGATGAATTGAATGAATATCGCGAATCTAGAAACAAAAACTCTGCCCGAACTGCGCACGATGGCGCGCAATCACAACGTGCCCCGCTTCAGCCGATTGAAGAAGCAAGACCTTATCATCGGTCTGCTCCGTCAAGAGGCCGAGCGGCGCGGGCACCAACTGCGCGGCGGCATCTTGGAAGTCGTTGACGACGGCATGGGTTTTCTGCGCGCTGAAGGATACCTCCCGGGCAAGAACGACATCTACGTCAGCCAGACGCAAATCAAGAAGTTTGGCTTGCGCACCGGGGACATGGTGATTGGGCAAGTGCGCCCGCCGAAGGATACCGAGCGCTATTATGGCTTGCTGCGCGTGGATTCGGTCAACGGGCTGAATCCGCATGAAGTCAAGCAGCGGCCCAACTTTGAACGGCTCACGCCGATCTTTCCTGAACTGCGTTTTGATCTCGAGACGCTTCCGCGTATTATGTCGACCCGCATGCTCAATCTCATCTCGCCGATCGGCTTTGGTCAGCGCGGGTTGATCGTATCGCCGCCCAAGGCGGGCAAGACCACCGTGCTCAAGGATATCGCAAACGCCATCAGCACCAACTATCCCGATGTGCATCTGATGGTTGCGCTGATCGGCGAACGCCCGGAAGAAGTTACCGACATGGACCGCTCGGTCGACGCCGAGGTGATCGCTTCGACCTTTGACGATCCGGTGCATCACCACGTGCGCGTCGCCGAGATGGCGCTCGAGCGAGCCAAACGCCTGGTGGAAGTCAGACGTCATGTGGTGATGATGCTGGATAGCGTCACCCGCCTGGCGCGCGCCTATAACCTCGTCGTACCGACCAGCGGCCGGACGCTCTCCGGCGGCCTCGACCCATCGGCGATTCATCCGCCGAAGCGGCTCTTTGGCGCCGCCCGCAATGTCGAAGAAGGCGGCAGCTTGACCATCGTCGCCACCTGCCTGGTGAATACCGGCAGCAAAATGGACGATGTGATTTACGAAGAATTCAAAGGCACCGGCAATATGGAGCTGCATCTCAGCCGCAAACTGCAGGAGCGCCGCATCTTCCCCGCTTTTGACATTGAACAGTCCTCCACTCGGCGAGAAGAGTTGCTGCTGGGGCCCGATGTTTTGCAGCGCGTCTATACCATGCGCCGCATGTGGTCGCACCTGGCGGAACAACCCGAAGGCATCGTCGGCGCAACCGAGCAGCTGCTGCACAACTTCCGGCTCTACGACACCAACCAGGAATTTCTGAATAGCCTGCATGGCGCCAACGGTCGCTAGCCGCAAATCAGCGATTGCGCGCGAATCGGTAGTGTATCCATTTCGGTTGAATTTAGAAATCATCATCATTCAAGCATCTGTAGGGGCGAGCCTTGGCTCGCCCACTTGATAATCTCCGGCGGGCGATTCACAGAATCGCCCCTACAATTTTCGCTAAAGG
>JAJEGA010000101.1 GCA_022820125.1 Anaerolineae bacterium
TTTTACTGGCTCAAGAGTACAATGTAATTTAGCACGTCCGCTTTATCATCACGAAAAGCGCGGTATTTGCTTTGATATTGCTCGCCATGGGAGACCGGGTTGTGTTTTTGTGGCTGCCCCGAATCACGGGCGAACAACTCTATGGTGAAAAAACCTGTGTCGTGTTCACAAAGAGAATTATATCCACGATAATCGCCACTCCCTGACAGCGCGATTATTTGACAACTTTCGCTCGCTTGGTTAACCTTGCCCGCAAGCGTGAAGGTTGCGCTCGCAGATATTACTGATCGTTACAAGGAGGCTACAATGTATAAACGAAATTCTGGCGGGTTAAGTCGGCGGGACTTTTTGAAGTCTGCGGGCGCAATGGCGGGCGGCATAGCGGCATCGAGCGCCCTGCCCTTGGCGTCACTGGCGCAAAGCGACATGTCTGGCGCGCTCCAGTGGAATACCAATCACAACACTTTGAGCGTCAATGACTTCAAAATCGTCATCGAGAATTTCAACGAAGAGTACCCCAATATCGATATCAATCTCATCAATTCCGGCGACGCCTCGCTGTATTACACGCAGATCAACACAGCGGGAGTCGGCGGCACCTTGCCCGATCTCTTTTACGTGCGCTCCTTTGACGCCGCGCCCTTCGGCGCCCGCGGCTGGATCACGCCGCTGAACGAGCTGATGGAGCGCGATGGCATGGACTTTTCGGACTTCTGGCCCGCGCAAGTGGCGCAGAATTCCTACAACGGTCAGTTGATGACCCTGCCCTACGACTTCTCAAATGTCGCCATGTATTACAACAAGACCATGTTTGATGAAGTAGGCGTGCCTTACCCCACCAACGACTGGACCTGGGACGAATGCTTTGAGATCGCTTCCGCCTTCAAAGATGGCGAGCCGGGCGATCAGACGCGTTGGGGCGTGGAATTGTGGACCTGGGCCTGGATGATGATGGGCTTGCTGCATTCCGGCGGCGGCGCCACCTTTAGCGAAGACAACCGCAGCTGCGTCGTCAATAATCCCGAGAATGTCGCCACCTTGAAACGGATCCAGGATGAGATCGCGGCCGGCAATGCGGTGCACCGCGGCATGACGCCCGCCGGCTTGGACCCATTCCTGACCGGCAATATCGCGATGGAGGTCCAAGGTTCCTGGTCGGCATTCTATATGCTGGATGGCATCGGCGATTCCTTTGAATGGGATATCGTGAAGCTGCCGCGCGGCGAAACTGGCTTGACCAGCGTATCAGCCGCCGGCGGCGCCTGGGGCATCGCCACCAACACCGAAGACCTTGATGTGGCTTGGGAATTCTGCAAGTACATCACCAATACGGAATCGACCAATATCCTGATATCGAATAACCTGCGCAGTGTGCCCGGGCGGCTTTCTTCAGTGCCACGCTGGGAAGAGGTGGCGGGGACGGATATTTGGAAGGGCAGATACGTGCAGGTCTTCCCCGAACAGATGCTCAACGACGCCATCAATTGGTCCTATCCCGTGTTCATGGGCGAGTATGACGCCGCCTGGAACGCCCGCATCATCGGCGTCTTTGAAGGCAACGATCCCGAGGAAGCGCTGGCTCAGATCGAAGAAGAAGCCAATGCCGCAGCGGCGCGCTACCTGGAAGAGGAGTAAAGTCGCCGGCGTTAAGACTGGCGGTTTGAATTGACAGCATCGGGGCGCTTGGCAGAGTTGGGCGCCCCGGGGCTGTGATTTTTCGCGCTCATCATTTATGTACGAAGAGTTCATTCGAGCGATGATCTAAGCTCATGTTCCGCAGCGAATTGCTCCGCCGCGAGGCGGTACAAGGCTATCTCTTCATATTGCCCTGGTTCATCGGTTTCCTGGTTTTCACCGCCGGGCCCTTGACCGCCGCGCTCGGTTTCAGCTTCACCGACTGGAATGGCGTCTCCGCCATGGAATGGATCGGCTTCGAGAATTACATCCAGCTCAGCCAAGATTCGCGCTTCTGGCAATCGCTCAAGGTCACGCTGATATTCACCTTCTTCTACTTGATTCTGAACCTCATCATCGGCTTCGCCCTGGCGCTGGTCATGAACCAGCCGGTGCGCGGGATGCGGCTCTTCCGCACCATTTATTATCTGCCGGCGGTGCTCTCCGGCGTGGCGGTGGCGGTCTTGTGGTCCTTCCTTTTCCACCGTGAATTCGGCGCTTTGAATTGGCTGCTCGGCTTCATCGGCATCAAGCGGATCGGCTGGATCGTCTCCGAGAGTTGGGCGTTGCCGTCCATCATCATCATGGAGCTTTGGCGCGTCGGCAGCACCATCATCATCTTCCTCGCTGGCTTGCAGGGCATCCCGCCCGAGCTCTACGAAGCGGCCGAGGTCGATGGCGCCAATCGACGCTGGCGGCTTTGGAGCATCACCATCCCGCTGATGTCGCCCACGATCTTCTTCGTGCTCATCGTCGGCTTCATCAATTCGATGCAAGTCTTCACCCAAGCCTACATCATGACGCGCGGCGGACCCAATTACGCCACCTTCTTCTATTCCATCAATCTTTATCAGACGACCTTCCGCGAGTTGCGGCTGGGTTACGCCTCAGCCCAAGCCGGCGTGCTCTTTGTCATCATCTTCATCATCACGCTCTGCATTCTGTGGATCTCGCGTTATCGCGTGAATTACGAATTGGTATAGGGCGCCTTATGGCTACCGCAACAGCATCAGCGACGGGCAAGGAAACGGGCGGCTTCTGGTCGCGCCGGCGAAAGCTGCGCTTGCAAAATCATCTCCTCACCTATTTGGTGCTGGTGCCGGGCGCCTTGCTCTTCCTCTATCCGCTGCTCTGGATGATATCCACCAGCTTGAAACCCAAGCACCAAATATTCACCTACCCCATCGAGTGGATCCCCGATACCTGGATGTGGTCCAATTATGGCGAGGTCTTCAACCAGGTCCCCTTCCTGACCTACACCATCAATACCGCCATCATCACCGTGATCGGCGTAATAGGCACTTTGTTCGGCAGTTCGCTGGCTGCCTACGGTTTCGCCCGCTTTCGCTTTCCCGGCAAAGACGCGCTCTTCGTCCTGATGCTGTCGACCATGATGGTGCCGATCTGGGTGACGCTGATCCCCTCGTTCTTGATGTTCCGCTGGTTCGGCTGGCTGAATTCTTATCTGCCGATCCTGGCGCCGGCTTTCTTCGCCCAGCCCTTCTACACCTTCCTTTTGCGACAGTTCTTTATGACCGTGCCCGTAGATCTCGAGGACGCGGCGCGCATTGACGGCGCCAATCGATTGCAGATCTTCCTCAATGTCATGCTGCCGCTTTCGCGCCCGGCGCTGGCGACCGTGGCTATCTTCGCCTTTTTCTTCTACTGGAATGAATTCTTGCTGCCCTTGATCTACATTCAAGATCAGAGCAAATTCCCTATTTCGGTAGGCATCTCGGCTTTCGTCTCCGAATACCGCTCCGATTTCGCGCTGATGATGGCGGCTTCGGGCATGGCGCTGGCGCCGCCGATGATTGTCTTCTTCCTGGCGCAGCGTTACTTTATCCAAGGCTTCGTCTTGAGCGGCGTCAAGGGATGAGCCGCGCGAGCAGCGTCTTGTAGGGGCGAGCCATTGGGTCGCCCGCGTCAAACCAGCGCATTGCAGGGGCGAGTCATTGGGTCGCCCGCGTCACACCAGCGCACTGCAGGGGCGAGCCATTGGGTCGCCCACCGAAGCGCAAATGAGGCAATGCCATGAAACTCCTTGAAATGACCGGCGACGCCACCTCGCGCCTCATCGACGCCGCCCCGCCCGTGCCCGAACCCGGCGAAGTCATCATACAGACCGCCCGCTCCGCCATCTGCGGCAGCGAGATGAAAACATATCGCGGGGCAGGCATCGCCGGCGGCAACAGCGGGCACGAAGCGGTTGGCAGGGTCGTCGAATTGGGCGAAGGCGTGACTGACCTGGCGCCCGGTCAGCGCGTCGGCGTCAGCGCCGTTGTCGGCTGCGGCAACTGCGCCGAATGCGCTCGCGGGCGATATACCTGGTGCAAAGCCGCCCGGTCGCGCTCACGCATGCACGCCGAGCGATTCGCCATCCACGCGCGCTGTTGCAGCCCCCTGCCCGATGACCTGCCCTGGGACGAGGCGACCCTGCTGACCGGCGATGGCATGGGCGTGCCCTGGCATACAGCCAAAAAGATCGACCGCGCCGACATCAACACCATCATCGTCATGGGCTTGGGTCCGATCGGCTTGGGCAACGTGCTCATGCAAGCCCACCTGGGCCGCCGCGTCATCGGCGTCGACATCATCGATTACCGCGTTGACTTCGCGCGGCAGCTCGGCGCTGATGTTTCGATTAAAGCCGATGAGACGCTCATTGAGCGACTCATGGACCTCACCGATGGCGAGGGCGCTGATGTCGTCATCGACTGCGCCGGGCAGCGCGCCAGCGTCGCCAACAGTTTCTTGTCAGCGCGCCGCGGCGGCATCGTCGTCTTCAACGGCGAATCGATGGAAGAGCTGCTGGCGCCCAGCCGCGATTTCAATCGGCGCGAAATCTGGGCGGTCGGCTGCTGGTATTACTTCATGCGCGAAGTGCCGGAGATGTTCGCGCTCTGGCGGGCTGGCCTGGATGTCGCCAAGATGATCACGCACCGGTTTCCGCTGGATGACGCGCCCGAAGCCTTCGAGCTATTCGACCGCGGACAGACCGGCAAGGTCCTCCTGCGCCCCTGAAGTCGCCTCGCTTCGCAGATTGCGCCATCGCTGTCATTTCGTTATAATCGCTGCGCTGCAAACCTCTCGTTCTGAATGTTCTGAAGGAGCGTCAAAATGAACCGCTTAACGTATTTCCTCGCGCTGCTCTCGCTGTTGGCGCTGCTGGTCAGCGCCTTCGCCGGCTACGCGCAGGATGAAAAAGTCCTGGTGATCGGACACGCCGAATCCACCGATTCCTTAGACCCGGCCAACGGCTTCACTGGCACGGGACACATGATCAACCATGTCGTCTATGACCAACTGGTCACCTTCCCCGACGAAGACGCCAGCCAGATCCTGCCGCGCCTGGCGGATAGCTGGGAGATCAGTGAAGATGGCATGACCTATACCTTCACGCTGAATCCGGACGCCGTCTTCGCCAATGGCGATGACGTGACTGCCGACGATGTCGTCTTCTCGTTCAACCGCCTGAAATACCGCGATGGCAACCCGTCCTTCCTCGCCGACCCGATTGACTCGCTGGAAGCGATTGACGATGACACCGTCGCCATCACTGTGGTTGAGCCACGGCCCTCGTTCTTGTCCGAGATCACCAGCGCGGTCTTCAGCGTCTCCAACGCTGATGTCGTGCGCGCCAATGGCGGCACCGATGCCATGGACGCGGCTGAGACCGATGAAGCCGGCGCCTACCTCGACAGCCAATCGGCCGGTTCCGGGCCCTATATGCTGGCGCTATGGGAGCCGCAAGCCCGGACTGAATTGGTCCGCAACGAGAATTACTGGGGCGAGCAGCCTTATTTCGACCGCGTGATCATCATCAACATGCCCGAAGCGGCGACGCAAAAAGCGGCGCTGGAAGCTGGAGAAATTGACATCGCGCTGGACCTCTCCAGCGACAATGTCGCCTCGCTGGTAGGCAACGAGAGCATCGAGATATATCGCGGGCTTAGCAATTGGACGCACTTCATCATCATGAACACGGATGAAGAAAAGAGCGGTCCCTTCGCCAATCCCAAAGTCCAGTTGGCTGTTCGCTACGCGCTGGATTATGAAGGCTACAAGACCCTCTGGGGCGGCGTCACGCCCGGCAGCAATATGTGGGTTGGCTTGTTCACCGCCTTTGGCGAAGACCGCGCCTTCAGCCGTGACTTGGACAAAGCGCGAGAGCTGCTGGCCGAAGCCGGCTACGCCGAAGGCTTGGACATGAATCTGGAATATCCGGACTTTGCCCTCGGCGGCGTCAGCTTCAATACCAATGCCCAGAAAATCCAAGCTGATCTCGCCGAAGTTGGCATCAATGTCACCCTCGCCCCCGGCGAATTGCAGGTCGAGCTAGCGAAATATCGCAGTGGCGAACACAGCGTCGGCTATTGGCTCTGGGGCCCGGACATCCTCGATCCAATTGACTTCACCAGCTTCTTGCCCGGCGGCAAAGTCGCCACCGAGCGCAACAACTGGCAATTGGAAGATGTGCCGGAAGATATTCAAGGGTTGATCGCCCGCGCGAGAACCGCCAGCGACCCCGAAGAGCGCATGGAGGTCTATACCGCGCTGCAAGAATTTAACCAGCAGCACGGTCCCTTCGCGCCCTTTGTCGTGCCAGAGCAGCCCTCCGCCTACCTGGCAAACCTGCAGGGCTTTATCTTCCACCCCCATTGGACGCTGGATGTGACCCTGCTTAGCCGCGCCGATATGTAATCGCGCCAATGCGGCATTCATCAGTAATGCCAAGGGCGGGCAATGCGCTCGCCCTTTTTGTCTCTAGCCTGGAAAACAAATCGATCGGCGCGATTGTTTTGAGACCGTGTCGGCTGTGGTAAACTTAGGCTTGCCCACAAGCGAGTTGGCAATCCAAGCCGATGAACTTCTTCCAATACTTCATACGCCGCGCCCTCTTGGTGGCTCCGCTTCTGTTGGGCATCACCGTCATGGCTTTCCTCATCGCCAACCTCATCCCGGCCGACCCCACCATCGCCAACCTGCCGCCCAATGCCCTCAACGATGAAGATACTATCGCCGCCTTTCGCAAAAAATGGGGCTTGGATAAACCCCTGCACGAGCAGTACCTGACCTACCTAGGCAACCTGCTGCAGGGCGACCTGGGCACGTCCATCAAAACCCGCAAGCCGGTCGGCGAAGATATCAGCCGCCGCCTGCCCGCCACAATCGAGCTGGCGACGCTGGGCATCATCTTTGGCATTGCGCTGGGCGTCGGGCTTGGCTTAGTCTCCGCTATCTGGAAGGACAGTCTGGCGGATTACGCCGCGCGGATCATCGCCTTCATAGGCATCAGTTTCCCCGTGTTCTTGCTCGCCCTGATATTCTTGACCGTGTTCTACGCTCAAATGCGCATCGCCGCGGGGCCGGGACGGCTGGATATCATCATGCGCCCTCCCCCGACCGTCACTGGCATGTTCACCATCGACGCCCTGCTCGCCGGCGATCTCAAAACTTTCAAAAACGCCTTCGACCATCTGGTTCTGCCCGCGTCCACACTTGCGCTTTATATCAGCGCTATCATCTCGCGCATCACCCGCTCCTCCCTGCTTGAGGTGCTGAATCAAGATTATATGCGCACCGCCCGCGCCAAGGGCTTGCGCGAGCGATATGTCATCGGCTTTCACGGCTTGCGCAATTCCTTGATTCCGGTGGTGACGGTCATCGGTTTGTCTTATGGCAATCTCTTGGTCGGCTCAATTCTGATCGAGTCCATCTTCGCTTATCCCGGCATCGGCTTCTACATGTTCCGCGCCAGCACCTCGCAGGATTTCCCGGCGATTATGGGCGTCAGCCTGCTCTTCGCCTTCATTTATGTCGGAGTGAATTTTGTCGTCGATATCCTCTATTTCTTCCTCGACCCGCGAATTCGAGTCGCCTAGCCGAACGAAGCAGGCGCTCTATCATCTGCGGCGCAATCCGCTGGTCCTGCTCGGGCTGATCTCGGTCATCCTCTGGACGATCATCGCCTTCATCGCCCCCGATATCGCGCCCTTCGAGCCGCTAAAGCAAGATCTCGTGAACCGACTGCAAGCGCCCAACGCGCAATTCGCCATGGGCTCGGACGAGCTTGGGCGGGATATATTCAGCCGCGTACTCTGGGGCTCGCGGATTACGATACCGGCCGGTTTGGCAGTCATCATAATCGGCAGCACGATCGGCGTCATCATCGGCGCGATTGCCGGGTACGCCGGCGGGATCGTCGACGAATTGCTGATGCGCCTGACCGAACTCTTCATGGCTTTCCCCTTCATCATCCTGGCGATGGCGGTGACGGCGGCGCTGGGGCCGGATATTCAGAATGCCGTGATCGCCCTGAGCGTCGTCTGGTGGCCGCGCTATGCCCGTGTGCTGCGTGGCTTGGTGCTGGAGGTCAAATCACAAGAGTACGTGGAAGCGGCGCATAGCGCTGGCGCAAGCGGCTTCTATGTCCTCTTCCGCACCATCTTGCCCAATTGCATCGCGCCCGCCCTTATCTTGGCCACGCTGGATATCGGCACAGCCATCATCAGCTTCGCCGCGCTTAGCTTCATCGGTTTGGGTCCGGAGCCGTCGTCGCCGGAATGGGGGCGGATGGTCAGCATCGGCATCGACTTCTTTGATCAGTGGTGGATGTGGCTCTTCCCGGGCTTTGCGATCGCCAGCCTGGTGATGGCTTTCAACTTCATCGGCGATGGCTTGCGCGATATCCTCGACCCGCGCCTGCGGGGGGAATAGTAGAGGCGCCGCCACTGAGGTCGACGGCGGATTATCGATTACAATATGATTGCTCAGCGGCTCTTGAGCAACAGGACTTTTGTTGAGGAACATGAAGATCGAAGCGATCGGCTCCCTTGACGACCTCCGCCAGCAGCGTGAGCAGATCATAGCGCTGGCGCAGAAACACCGCGCCCAACATATCGCCGTGTTCGGATCCGTGCTACGCGGCCAATTGGGAATTGATAGCGATATTGATTTTCTGGTTGACTTTGAGCCTGATTACAGTTTGCGCGATCACATCCGCCTCACGCAGGGCTTGCGGCAATTGCTGGGTCGGCGCGTAGACGTGGTTGATCGTCGATCTCTCAGACCGGAATTGCGAGATACGATTACAAGGGAAGCCCAGCCCTTGTGAGTAGAGATCAGCAGATCTATTGCCGCGATATACTTGATCGTATCCGACGCATCGAAACTTATACATCTGGCGGACGCGGTGCTTTCCTTGCATCTGAATTGCTTCAGGATGGCGTCATACGGAGCTTTGAAGTTATTGGCGAGATTGTCAAACGAATGGAACCGGACCTACAGGCGCAGTATCCCGCTGTTGCTTGGGGTGATTTTGCCGGCTTCCGCGATGTCCTCATTCACCAATACGACAAGGTTCGGATTGATCTGGTTTGGAGATTCACGCACGAAGATCTGCCTGCACTTAAGCAGGCTGTCGCGGCTCTACTAAACGACCGTGACGATTTAGCGAGCTCAGGCAGCATAATGCGCGATGTCTGACAGCCGCGTCTCGCATTCCTTCTTAAAACGGAGAAGCTACACTCCCGTCCAATCAAAGACGACGCCGACGTACTCATCTCTGGCGCTTTTTAGCCCCTCGTATGCGCGCGGCGCCTCAGCCGGCGTCAAGGTATGGGTATGCAGGGGCGCCACCTTTAGCGCGCCTGAACTGATCAGCGCCATCGCGATTGCCGAATTGCGCTCCATTGAATGCTTGACATAAGGATCGCGCGCCACCGGGTAGCGCCACTCATGCGCGCCTTTGAAGGTGATATTGCCATGCCCATGCAGATGAATATAATCGAGCAGGCTGCTGGTCAAGTCGGTCTCATAGACGCCGCGGGGCGTACCGAGCAGGATCGCTTCGCCATAGCGCCCCACGAGCGACAGCGCCGGGGGCAGCGCCGCTGGCACGCCGGTCGCCTCAATCAGAGTCGACACCCCTTCCCCGCCCGTTATGCCTTGCACTTCCGCCGCCACCGATGCGCCGTCACCCAACAGCGCGTATGGAATGCCGCAGTTGCGCGCTCGCTCGACCCGCCCTGCGCTTAGATCCAGCCCGATCACAGTGCCGCCCTGCAGACCCGCCAACTGGGCGGCGAAATTGCCGACTGTGCCCAGCCCGACCACGCCGACATAATCCCCCAATTCAATGCTGGAGATGCGCAGCGATGTCATCGCGATGATGGCCATGCGCGTGAATGGCGCCAAGTGCGGCGGCAGCCCATCCGGCAGCTTCAAACAGATTGACTGTGGGCGGGTCGTATCAACCAGGTTGTATTGCTTATGCCCGCCCCAGAAATGCACCATATCGCCCGGCGATAGCGCGCTTATCCCCTCGCCCGCCCCAAGCACTTCGCCGACTGCGGCGTATCCGGGCGTCCCGGGAAAGGGAAACCAACGCTGGCTGCCCGATAAACAGGCAAGCTCGGTGGCGGCGCTGATAAGGGAATAATGCGTCTTGACCAAGACATCACGCGCGCGCAGCTGCCCGATGTCATCGTCAATCCGCTGCGTTTCGACGCGGTCGGCTGCGGCGAAAAGAACGCTAAGATTTTCCATGTATGTTGGGATTCCTTATATCTCTGGCGCGAAACCACCCCCATCCCCCGGCCCCTTCCCCCAAAATGAGGGAAGGGGAGTTTTCCTAGCTTCACCAGGCTGTGAAGCCCCTCCCTCTTTTTGGGGGTGGGGTTTGGGGGGGGGGAAACGTAGCCCCCGCCTATTTGCTACCGGATGAAATGACGACGCCCTGAATATAATAGCGCTGCAAAAGTATGAAGACCAAAATGCTCGGCAAGGTCATCACCATTGACGCCGCCATCAATAGGTGCTCCGTCGCTTGGCCGCCGGCTGAGACAACCCGTTGGAAGTTCGCCAAACCCAGAGACAGGGTATATTTCTCCGGCGTATTCAGATAAATCAGCGGACCGAAGAAATCGTTCCAGCTTTCGAGGAAGCCGATGACGACCATGGTAATGACCACCGGTTTCGACAGCGGCAAGATGATGCGCAGGAAAATCCAGAAGGTATTCGCCCCGTCGATTTTCGCCGCTTCATCCAGGTCTTTGGGGATCGTCAAAAAGAACTGCCGGAACAAGAAGATGGCGAAGGCGCCGCCGCCGAACCAATTCGGGATGATCAGCGGATTATAAGTATCCAGCCAGCTGAAGGCTTTGAAGAGCAGAAATGTCGGAATGATCGTAACCTGGTAAGGCAGCATCAAGGTGCTAAGCAGCAGTAGAAAGAGGAAGTTCCGATAAGGGAAGCGGAAGCGCGCGAAGCCGTATGCGACCAATGCCGCTGACAATATACGACCAGATACGGAAAAAACTGTTACAAATACGGTGTTGATAAAGAAGCGCGCCAGCGGCGCCACATGCCAGATCTCGATGTAGTTTTCAAAGCGCCAAGTCTTGGGGATCAATTGCGGCGGCCAAAGAAACAGCTCGTTGACCGGCTTCAATGAAGACGAGACCGCCCACAAGAAGGGCAGGGCGAAAATAATCGTCAGCCCGTAAGCGACGGCATAGAGCAATAGGTAGCGGATGATGCGCTTCACCCGCCAAGCCGGCAGCAGCTCACTCAGCACGGCGTGCTTTCCTCCGCCCATGCCTGATAGTGATACCCAATTAGTCCTCCCCCTCGTAGTAGACCCAGCGGCGCGATGTCCACAATTGGAAGCCGGTGATCGCCAAGACGATGACGAAGAAGACCCAAGCCAGCGCCGAGGCGTAACCCATCTCCCAAAAGTCAAAAGCGCTGTTGTATAGATGCAAGACATAAAACAGCGTCGAATGCAGCGGACCGCCCGGCGAAAACTGCTGCTGACGGCCGCTGCTCGCGACATAGGCCAGTGTGAACATCTGCAGCGCCCCGATGACGCCCAGCACAGTGTTGAAGAGGATGACCGGCGATATGCTCGGCACGGTGATATAGCGGAACTTGCCCACACTCCCAGCGCCGTCAATATCAGCCGATTCATACAGTTCTTTGGGAATGCCCTGCAGCGCCGCCAGGAAGATCAGCATGGTATTGCCGCCCAGCGCGCCCCACAGGCTGATGATGATCAGCGCCGGCTTGGATGAACCGGGATGCCCCAGCCACAAGGGACCGTTGCCCAAGCCCAGCGCCGAGATGATGCTGTTCATCAGCCCGATCTGCGGCTGGAAGATCCACAGCCAGAGGAAAGCCGCCGCCACCACCGGCGTCACCGACGGCAGAAAATACAGCGTCCGCAACGCGACTCTGCCTGCAATTTGCTGATTGAGCAGCATGGCCAAAGCCAGCGAACCGGCGATGGCGATGGGTACAAAGATGACGGTGTAATAAAGCGTATTCTCGATGGATTTCCAGAACAGCTTGTCGCCGAACATATACTCATAATTATTCAATCCGGCGAAGCGCGGCGGCGTCACGATATTGTAGTCGGTCAAGCTGAGGTAGGCAGAGGCGATCATCGGCCCCACAGTGAAGACCAGGAAGCCGATGATCCAGGGGGAGATGTAGATAAAGCCTTGCAGCGCTTCCCGTTGACTCAAGGTCAAAGGCGTACTCAAGCCAAGGCGCTGCTTGATCGGGACAATCATTCAGATTCTCGCGCTGATTTCAAAACGCCGACATAGCCAAATGAACATCCGGGGGATGGCTGTAGGGGCGACCCTTGGGCCGCCCGCTTATTCTGGTTCGAGTTTCCGGCGATACCGGTATCGCCCCAACACATCAATTCTCAGGCAGGATTATCCCAGCGCGGGTTTGTCCAAGATCGCTTGCGCGCCCGAGTTCAGATCTTCGATGATGTCATCGACGGTGGCCAAGCCCAGCCACAGCGCTTGAATCTGGTCGCCAATGTACTTGAAGTGCTCGGTCTCGCGGAAGTTCGCCGGCAGCACCAGGGGCAAGGCGTCCGCCATGATGCCGGAGAATACCCGAAGGGTATCGCTCTCCTGCACGACATCGTCAGCCATCACCGCCGGCCGGCTGGCTGTGACGTTGTGCAGCTTGGTGACGCGCAGCTGCGCATCAAAGCCGGTATTGTAATCCACCCACTTGAAGGACTCTTCCGGATTCTCTGTGAAGGAGGTCACGCAGAGCGGATCAAATTCGAACATGCTGCCCCGATGGCCCGAGGGTCCAATCGGCATCGGCGCGACGCCGACAATGCTCGGATCTTCGACGAATTGGGCGACGCCGCTGCCCCAGAAACCCGACTGGAACATCGCCAGTTGGTTGGCGGCGAAGAGCTGGTAAGGACCCTGCAGCGCGGTGCCAGGCGCCGGCGCGACCTTGTGCACATTATAGAGATCGCTCTGGAATGTCAGCGCCGCCTTGGCTTCGTCCGAGGTCAGCAGCGATTCAGTGCCGTCGGCATTAAGCGTATCCCCGCCAAATGCGCGGATGAAGACGATCGACGTGAAGTAGGAGCCTTCAGGATCAAAGAAGCCCCAGATGCGCCGGTCGGGGTCGGTCACCTCGATGGCGGCGGCCAGGAAGTCGTCCATGGTCCAGGTCTCGTCCGGGTAATCGACGCCGGCGTCATCAAAGATGACCTTGTTGTAAAACAAGCCAACGCGCCCCGGATGCGCCAGGATGGGAATGCCGTAGAGTTGTCCATTCAAGCGCGCTGCCGAAGTCGTCGCCGGGTAATGCTCGTCCAGGTCATAGCCCAGGCTTTCAATCACATCGTCTATCGGCTGGAGCACGCCGGTGGCCGCCAGCCGGAAGTAACCCTCAATCGACGAGATCCAGATGACATCGCCCATGGTGCCGCCGGCCGCCAGCGTATTGATCTTCTGGAAATATTCCGAGCCGGGGAAGTCTTCAATGACGACATTCGCTTCGCCCGCCATATCCTCATTGAAGATTTCCGCCCAATGCCGCTGCGCGTCGGCTTGTCTGCCGCTGCGCGTATGCGAACGGATGGTGACGCCGTCCTGGGCGAACGCCGGCAAGCCCGAAGCCAGCAAACCGCCGGCAGCCAATCCGCCCGAGGCTTTCAGAAAGTCGCGCCTGCTTAAATGCCTTCTCATTATCTATTCTCCTTGGCATTAACTTACTTTCGATAACTGCTTCTAGCGCATGAGATTTATTGCTTCTGCCCCTCCTTGAAAATGCTCTAGTCAGGTGTCGTCATGCTATCCGCCCGCCACCGCGCTGCGACAACAGCGGCTGCAGATAGCTTCATACAAGCATATCGCGTGATTAGAAATTAGCAACAAAATCGCGCAGCTCGCGGATGCCTTTTTCATTTCAGTCGAATCACGTAGCGGCGACCGATAATGCCACCCAGCCATCCACCAATTTCAACGGGCGACCGACCGGCAGTGTCTACGCGCCGCAACGGGCAGCCCCTACATGTTGCAGGAATGAAGGGAACAGGTTCGCCTTTTGGGTATGGCGCAGCCAAGCGACGCGCCTATAATCCTCGCATTGCCAAGCAAACGAGATGAGTTCTCCTGGAGGAGCGCAAATGTCACTCGATGACAAAGTCAAGGCGATGGGCATCGACATCGAAGATTTCAGTCCGTCAGCCACGCTGGCGCCGGCGACGCGCATCGGCAACACGGTGTACGTCTCCGGGCATGTTTCCACCGGCTACACCGGCAAGCTGGGGCGCGATCTCGATGTCGATGAAGGCAAAAAAGCGGCGCGCGTCTGCGCCATTGACCTGCTCAAAGCCGCCTATACCATCACCGGCTCGGTTGACAAGCTGCGCCTGCGCAAGCTGCTGGGCGCGGTCAACTCCATGCCCGACTTCACCGACCAGCACCTGGTCGTCAATGGCGCTTCGGAGCTGTTCTGGGAGCTCTATGATGGCGAGCTGCACGCCCGCAGCGCGCTTGGTTTCGCGTCCCTGCCCAATGGCTTCGCCGTTGAAATCGAAGCGATGTTTGAGATCGTGGCATAAACACAGAGAAGGTGTTTTTGACCGGCGTGGCGTCGGGCGAC
The DNA here is from genome assembly GCA_022820125.1 of Anaerolineae bacterium. Lineage (GTDB taxonomy): Bacteria > Chloroflexota > Anaerolineae > Aggregatilineales > Phototrophicaceae > UBA6055. The sequence goes on from JAJEGA010000101.1 coordinate 14,611, forward strand.
CCAATGGGTAGCCCCTACAAAATCCGTTTCATGGGATAACCGAAGAGGGGTATATCCACCCGTGCTCGGACGCATCCTCAGCCTCTACCGCGCCTTCAACGCGCAGGCGCGCCTATTCTTCGCCGTGATCGTCGGCTTGACCTTCGTCGCCGATGGCCTCGTATCCGTGCTGCTCAATCTCTATCTGCTGCGCCTTGGTTACGGAACTGAGTTCATCGGGCTGGTAAACGCGGTCGGCTTGCTGACCTTCGGCTTGGCCAGCTTGCCGGCTGGCATCCTCGGCTCGCGCCTGTCGCCGACAGCGTTGATGAAGTTCGGCGCCATTTTGTGCCTCATCGGCGGCATTCTGCTGCCAATGGCGGAGTGGCTGCCGCCGGGCTGGCGCGAGCTTGGGCTGGTGCTGCCGCCGGCTTTAATGTTTGGCGGATTCGCTTTTGTCTTCGTCAACGGCGCGCCCTTTTTGATCAACGTGGTTGATGTGGCTTACAAACATCAGGCGTTCGCCCTGAAAGCGGCGCACTGGTCGCTGGCCGGTTTCGCCGGCAGTCTGGTCGGCGGGCTGCTGCCGGGCGCCGTCGCGGGCATGTATGGCTGGACGCTTGGCGACCCCGAGCCCTATCGCATCACCTTTGCCCTGGCGACAGTCGTGCTGGCGCTCTCGGCTGCCCTCGCCCTGCGCATTCGCCCGCTGCCGCGGAAAGCCGCGCCAGAACCCAGCGACGATGTCACGGAGCGAAACGGCGCTGGCAAGAGCTGGGTGGCGCCCATCCTGATGCTGATTGTCATCATGACCGTGATTCGCCTCTTCCAGGTGGCGGGCTCGGCGACCGCGATGGTCTATTTCAATGTGTATATGGATCAGCAGTTGGCGGTATCGACGGCGCTGATCGGCGCGATGGCTGCGATTGGACGCTTGACCGGCGTGCCTTCGGCGCTGCTGACGCCCTGGCTGGTTCAGCGCTGGGGCAATATCCGGGTGGTGATCGGCGCCTCAATCGTGGCGACGCTCTGCCTGATACCGATGGCGCTGGTGGAGCATTGGCTGGCCGCGTCTTTCGGTTATATCGGCGCGATTAGCATGATGTCCGCGCGCTACACCGCCTTCATCGTCTATATCCTCGACCTCGTGCCCCGTTCCTGGCAGGCGCTGATGGCGGGCACGGGCGAAGCAGCCGCCGGCATGAGCTTCGCCATGATGGCATTGGGCGGCGGCTTCATCCTGTCGGCATTTGCCTTCCGCGACTTATTCCTGCTGGGCGCCTTCCTAACCCTCATCGGTACCGCGCTCTTCTGGCTCTACATCCTCGTAAGCAAAAGAAAGCGCAAGCTCAAGCCAGCGCTCTAAAGCCAGCACAAACAGATACACGCTTTCTTGAAGGCTCCAATGGTCCTTGTCGTCCAAACAACTGGTCGCGCCGTCTGAGTCTCTCGACGCCCGCCTGCGGTTGTCCTTAGCTGTCAAGCGCTTTACCAGCCGCTTCCAGCAGCGCGATGATATCGCCGCGGTCGGTCTCGTCTTCAAAGGGCGATCGCGCCATCTCCAACGGGGTCTGTCCATGCTCGCTTTCGCGCGCGCCCAAGTCCGCGCCTTGCTCAACCAGGAACTGCGGCACATCGGTCATCTGGCGGTAAACGCCGATATCCTGCGCCGCCGCCGTCAGATCCGGCAGCGGATCCAGAAACTGCTTGGGACCAAAACAAATGGCGAAATGCAGCGGCGTCTTGCCGTCGACAGCGCGCGCGTTCACATCCGCGCCACTCTCCAGCAGCAGCGCCATCAGCTCGAGATGGCCGCCCTGCGCCGCCAGATGCAGCGGGCTCAAGCCGGCGCCCAAAACGTGATCGGCTGATGTGGCAGCGCGCGCCCGCGCCTTATCCTCAGCCAGCAGCGCCCGCGCCCGCGCCCGATCGCCCATGACGCTCGCCCAGAAGATATCGACCGCCCAGCCCAGATGCCGCAGCAGATGCCGCGCCGCGTCATAGTCGCGACGATAGGCGATATCGCGCAGCGGCGTCGTGCGCCCGTATTTGCCCGACCGCTCATATTCGCGTAGCGGATCGGCGCCATAAACCAGGTAAAATTGAATCGTCTCCACATCACGGCAGAAAGAGAGTAGCGTACTGGGACCAGGTCCGATTTCGTTCACCAGCGCCGGATTGTCATCCAGCTGCTGCTTGACCGCTTGCATATCGCCCAGCCAGGCGCAAGCCCAGACATCTTTCTCCGCGCCGCGTTCCAGCAGAAAATCGACCATGCCCAAAGCGGCGTATTCCGGCATGAAATCAGCCAGATCAATCGCGTGAATCAAGGCGTTGAAGCGGTATTTGTCATCGCGCGCGTTGATATCCGCGCCATGCGCCAGCAGCAGATCGACGATATCCAACCGCCCGTGCATGACCGCCACGTGCAGCGCCAGCGCGTCCGAGCCCCAGAGTGATGTGCGGATGTAACCACGGGCTTGCGCCAGGCGGCTGTCTTCAGCGAGCATGCGCCTCACCGCCTGGATATCGCCCGTCTTCGCCGCATCAAAGAGCCGCATGACCTTCTCGGTGAATTGATTGTCGCGCGAGGGGCGCTGCCTTGATATGTCGCTCAAAACTCGCATCCTTTCCTTCAGTGATTGACGCGCGTGATGCAAGCGCGATTTGACCGTGCCGATCGGTATGTCCAAGAAGTCCGCGATCTCGCTCTGCCGGTAATCATTCATGTAGTGCAGCAGAACGACGGCGCGCTGCGCTTCGGGCAATGCTTCCAGCGCCGCTGCCAGGGCGTCCGCCGCCGGGCTTGGCGCCAGCCCGCTTGCCTGGTCGCCCACTGCGATCTCGCCGACTTGCTCCAGCGAGACCAGCAGCGGTCCCCTGACGCGCAATCGCCGCTGCGCCTTTGTATACACAATTCGCCGGAACCAACCGGGGAAGGCGGCTGTGTCGCGCAAGTTGACCAAGCCAACCCAGGCGGCGATGAAAGCCTCCTGCGCCGCGTCTTCCGCTTCCTGCCAATCGCCGAGCAGCGCATAAGCATACCCGACCGCCATATCCTGGAAGCGCCGCAGCACTTCCTCGAACGCATCACTGTCTCCTTGGCGCGCTGCTTTAATCAGCCCGCTCAATTCTCCCATAGGCGCTCCTTTCGTTTTGCCTGCACTCTAAAGAGCCATTGACGGTGCTGAAGGTTCAATTTGGAAAGCATAAAACCGCCAGTTGTTGTCACATTTCCCGCGATTGACGATATTGGCAGCGTGGTAAAATAAACGAGCCGCAACTTAGGAGCGACGGCATGACGCCAAACTTCGCCGAAAAACTGCAAACATATACCGAAAACTTGGCAAGCGCGCGCAAGAGCCAAGTCTCTGAACGGCAAATTAGTCACCTGTTTCTGGGTTTGATCAGCGATGCTTTTGGCGTGAACTATGAAGATGTTGAGCTAGAGCATCACGTAACGATGACCAAGGTGCAGAAACATGGCTATGTCGACGCGCTGCTGGGCGACCTGCTGATTGAGTTCAAGCGCGATATCAATACCGACCTCGGCGCCAATATCGACCAACTCATCAATTATATGCGCGACATGCCAGAGCTTCATCGTTATGTCGGTATGCTGACCGACGGCATTGAGTTTCGCACCTATATTTTGGACGAGACTGCAGAAGCGAAAGAAGCGGATCAATTTAATATCAGCAAAGTTGATGCCGAGTTTGCCTATCTATGGTTGGATTCTTATCTTTTCAGCCGCCAAAACATTGAACCGACGGCGGATGACATCGTGCAGCGCTTCGGCGTCAAAAGCCCGACATTCCAACTCGTTCAGCAGACCTTGACGGGATTGCTCAGCGACATCGACGATAAAACCGAACTGGATGTTTGGCGCGGGCAATGGAAGTCATTGCTAAGCAAGGTTTATGGTTCGGACATCGCCGACGACAACCTTTTCATAAGGCACACCTACCTGTCGCAATTCGCAAAACTGCTTGTATTCGCCGCGCTCGAGGGCCGCCCGGGCATTACCGAACTTCCCAGCATCGTCACTGGCGAAGCCTTTCATAAACATGGCGTCAGCAACATAGGCGAGAATGACTTTTTCTCCTGGCTGATGATGACCGATATTCGGACTGAATCAATCAACCTCCTCTACGCCTTGTCCGCCGAGCTGCAGGTTTATGACCTTAGCGCCATCCGACAGGATTTGCTGAAGCAGCTTTATCAAGACCTGGTCGACCCAGAAACGCGGCATGACCTGGGCGAATACTACACGCCCGACTGGCTGGCGCAATTGACGCTCGAAGAGATTGACTATCGCGCGCCGCAAAGCTTGCTCGATCCCGCCTGTGGCTCCGGCACCTTCCTGTTTAACGCCATACGTCGACTCGCCGACAATGGCATGACCGGACGCGCCTTGGTGGGCTTTGCCCTGAACAATATCGTCGGCACGGACGTCCATCCCCTTGCCGTTACAATCGCACGGATAAATTATCTGCTGGCACTGAGCGAGCATCTGGAGACAAAACATAGCGACGGCGATCCACCGCCTCTGCCGATCTTCCTCGCCGACGCCCTCATCCGGCCGCTCCACGAGAGCAGCCTCGACGGCGTGCCCATCACCGTGGACCAGGAGAAAGAAGAACGCTTCCGCATTCCCGTGGAATCCGCCAGCGATGCAGACAAACTGACAAGAACTATCGATTACATGGACGACTTCGCAAAACTCGCAAGTCCCGAAAAATCGGCGGACATGGCGAATGTCTTCCGAAGATTGGTGCAGGATGTTTACGGCGGCCTCAACAACCGCGTCTTTCGCAATCTCTGGGCGAGCAACTTCCAACTGCTGGTCGAGTTAATTCAAGACGGGCGCGACAGCATCTGGGCATATATCCTCAAGAATCTATCCCGCCCTTTGGTATTGGCGGAAAAAGGATTTGATGTTGTCGCCGGTAATCCGCCCTGGCTGTCTTACCGCTACATCAACAGCCCCGTCTGGCAAGAAGAAGTGAAGGCGCTGTATATCCATTATCAGCTGATCGATTCGGGCGATGTCAATCTCTTCACGCAGATGGACTTGAGCACCTTGTTCTTCGCTCACGCCAAAGACCGCTACCTCAAAGATGATGGCACACTCGCCTTTGTCATGCCCCGCAGCGTGCTCACCGGCGCCAAACAGCACCGCCCCTTTCAGCGGCAAGGCATGACCCGCATTCTCGATGTCGGCGATGTCAGCCCCTTGTTCAACGTGCCATCCGCCGTCATCATCTCGGCGAGCGGCGACATCGCCAAAGCCGATATCCCCACCAAGACCTACGGGGCGACTTTCGATAAACACGAACTGCCGCTTTCCGAAGCCCAGCCCCTGCTTTCCATCGGCGAGACTGCCACAAGCTTCGTCGACCCAGAAATCGCCTGCATCTACTACTATGAGCTTTTCGCTCAGGGCGCGTCGCTTGTGCCGCGCAATCTCTGTTTCGTCCGGCCGGCGGGCTTGCCAAGCACGCCGATTGTAAAGACCGATCCCGAGCTCGATAAAGACGCCAAAGCGCCCTGGAAGGGCATCAAACTGGAAGGCACTGTGCATAACCCGTATATCTACGCCACCCTGTTAAGCAAGCATCTGCTGCCCTTCGGCCACCAGAAACTTAACATGGTCGCCCTGCCCGTTCAGCAAACTGACACCGACAAGCTCGAAATTCTTCATGATGTATTGGCTTTCGCCGTGAAAGCCTACCACAGGAGTTTCCTCACCTGGTTTGAGAAGGTGAGCAATATCTGGGACGAGCGCAAAAAGACAGAAATAACTTTGTCCGAAAGATACGATTATCACAAGTTGTTGACGAAACAGAACGTCACCGACCGTTTCCGAGTGATTTATGGCGGCAGCGGCACGAACATCGCCTGCTGTGTCTTGGATCTGAACTATGAGGAGTTGAGGATATACAGACGACGAGTCAGCGGGTTCGTTGCTGACACCACCTGTTTTCATTATTCCGCCCCGACTGAGGCCGAAGCCCACTACCTTTGCGCCATCCTGAATTCGCCCTTCGTCAACGACGAAATCAAAGCGCATCAACCCGAAGGCTTGTGGGGCGCGCGCCATATCCAACGTACGCCCTTTGAAGCCTGCGCCATTCCCATCTTTGAAGCCGACAATCCCGATCATCTCGAACTCGCGCGCTTGAGCATCGCCGCGCACGAAAAAATCGAAGAGATGAAAGGCATGGAAGAAAATCAATTGCTCAATGGCGGACCGGGCCGCGCCCGCAACAAAGCGCGCGAAATCGTCGCCGACGAACTCAATGCGATTGATGTGATTGCGCGCCGGCTATTGGAGGAATAAGCGCCAACACGTTCAAGCCCGCCCCGGAATCCCGGCGAAACCCGCCCCGCTCCATTCCACGCTGTCGTGATACGCGCTCAACTGATGATACAAACTGATGGCAATCTCATCATCGCGCCAGTCATAATCAGCCAGCGCCGCGAAGGGACTCGCCCCCGTGCGCGCCCCGCGGCTGCCATCGCCAATGGCAAAGGTATCGATGACGATGCGCTGGGCGCCTGTCTCCAGCAAGCGCTCGGCGAAATCGTCCGAATATGGCAGGCAGGGCGATACCGCAATCTGCGTCGATACGCCGCATTCGACCGCCCGCTTCACCGCCGCCAGCCGCCGCGACACCTGCGACTTCGTGGGACCGAAAAGCAAGTCATCCCGGTCGGTCTCGATCGTCATGCCCAGCCAGGCATAGGGGATCGCCGCGATCAATTCCAGATCATCGACCACGCTTGGTCCGCGCGTCTGAATCAGCAGCAGGTCGAGGTCCTCATAACAGGCGAAGACCTCCAGGCAGCGCCGCGTCAGCCGCAGCTTGCGCTCAATCGGTTGGTAGGGGTCGGTGACCGGGCTCATGAAGATGCGCATCTCCCGCCGATTACGCGCGCGGGCTAGCTGCGCCGCCAGCAATTCCGGCGCATTCTGCTTGATGATCAGCGCCTCGCCCCAAGCCTCGCCCTCCCGCCGCCCGAAATGCCAATTGGGCAGCATCTGCGCGTAACAGAAGGCGCCGCAGTATAGCGCCCCGAACTGGCAGCCGGTCGCCCAGGAGAGGCTGTGCGTGTAGGGTCGCGCGCCGGCGGTGAGGAAGCCGCGCTTCTGGGGCGTCAAGATGGACTTGGCTTGGATGAATCGGATCTTCATGCATGCTATGATAGCAAATCCTGCTGGGCCGGCGGGGCGGCAAAGTCTCTCGCTGCAGCGCCAATAGCCATGCTATGATAGACGAACCAGCTGAAGACAGGGGCTGGGATCGGAGCGAGAATATGAACCACGAAGCGTACCGTTTGGAGATTCGCATTGACGCCGAATACCTGGTGTTTACCTGGATCAGGTTGCAGCAGGTCTCCGACGTGGATGCTCGATCGCGCTATCCCGAGGTTACGATGCGGGTCAAGTACCGTGACATATTTACCGATACAGTACGCGCCATGCTTCGAGACTTGGAGGTTCCACAGCAGCTTTCTCAAGCCATACTAACGCGGATTACCGCGCAAGCCGCCTGAAAAGAAACTTTGCGACGTGCGCGACCACACAGTCGCCATTTCCCTGCCCGTACCCCGCTACACTCGCTCCATGACCACCCATGACCGCTTTGCGCAAATCGCGCAAACCAAATGCCCCCTCGACATCCGCCCCCCGTCGTGTATAATCCAGCGCTCATATTGGAAGACGGGAATCAGACCATGCCCGGCAAACGCAAAATCACCGGCACCAAGCCGCTCTTCGGCCAATCGCGCAGCAAAGCCTTCAACACGGTCAAGCGCCAATTCAAGCCGAACTTGCAGAACAAACGCATCTACGTGCCCGAGCTCGACCGCTGGGTGCGCGTCAAAATCACCGCCAAAGAAATCAGGACCATCGACAAGATCGGCTTCATGGAATTCCTCAAGCGCCGCAAGATCCCACTCAAGCAACTGCTTTAGCTGCGGCTAGGGTTTGCGTACCAGTTTAGAGATTGGCGGGCGACTGAAGGGCAGTGTCTACGCGCCCCACAGAGTCGCCCCTACATTTCTCGCCGATGTCGATGAACCCCCGGCACCAAGCTATTCTGCGCCAGATCCAAGCCACCGAACCGGGCCGCGGCGATGTCAAGCAGCGCCCCGAGCACCTGGGCACGACGCGCCTGTGGTACGGGCTGAAGAACGCGCAAAGCCGCGCTATCTTGATCGATTTCATCTCCAGCCATAAAGACCTCAGCTATAGCGACTGGCTGGCGCTGATTGACGCCCTCTACCACGGCGACTCCTACGAAGAACGCTGCGCCCCGCGCACGCTCTTGCTGAAGTTCCCGCGCTACCGGCGGGCGCTGCCGCTCGCCCAATTGGATGCCTGGCTCGGTTGCCTCAACGGCTGGGCTGAGGTGGACAGCGCCTGCCAGACGGTCTTCAGCGCGGGAGACCTGCTGGCGGATTGGGAGGGCTGGTCCGCACTGCTTCAGTCGCTCGCCGCCGACGACAATGTCAACAAGCGCCGCGCCGCGCTCGTCTTGCTGACGGCGCCAATCTCACAGTCGGCTGACCCTCGGATTCTCAATCTGTCGCTAACGCTGATCGACCGCCTCCAAGGGGAAAAGGACGGGCGCATCACCAAGGCGATCTCCTGGCTTCTGCGCAAGGGCGTCAAGCAGCAGCGCGAGGCGATCGCCGCCTACGTCGACGCGAATGCCGCCGCCCTGCCCGCCATCGCCGTCCGCGAAACGCGCCGCAAACTAGCCACCGGCAAGAAATAGCTCAGTCGCGCGCCATATCAGCGTAATAATCTTTCACCAGATAATGGCTGTCGCGCGGCGGCCGCGACATGTATTCTTCCTGCGGCGGCACGTCCGGCAGCGTCATCGCGCCGGGGATGACATTCTCGTAGGGAATCGCATCAAGGATATCGCGGATGACGTTCAAGCGCAGACGCCGTTTGTCGTTGGAATTGACCTGGCGCCAGCGGCATTCCGGGATATCGGTGTGCTCAATCATGGCGTCTTTCGCGCGCGAGTATTCCACAAAGCGGTTGCGGCCCTCGATATCGATTGGGCTGAGCTTCCAGCGGCGCGCCGGGTTGGCCGCTCTCGCCTGGAAGCGGCGCTCTTGCTCATCATCATCCACCGAGAGCCAATACTTTAGCAGGATGATGCCGTCATGAACCAGCAGGCGCTCGAAGTTGGGCGCGTCGCGCAGGAAGTCCCAATATTGCCGGTCGCTGCAAAAGCCCATCACCCGCTCGACGGTGGCGCGGTTATACCAACTGCGGTCGAACATGACGATCTCGCCAGCCGCCGGCAAATGCGTGACATAGCGCTGGAAGTACCACTGCGTCAATTCGCGATCGGATGGCTTGCCCAGCGCAACCAGGCGGATATCGCGCGGCTGCAGCGGCGCCATGATGCGCTTGATCGTGCCGCCCTTGCCGGCCGCGTCGCGCCCGTCGAAAGTGATCATGACCCGCATGTCATTGTATTTGATCCAGTATTGCCATTTCACCAACTCGAATTGCAATCGAACCAATTCCTCTTCGTAGTATTTCCTTTTGAGCCGCGGCGGACGGCCCGCCTTGGACGCCTTCTTTTTGGACATAGGACGCTCCAGAAAACTCGCGCGCTGCCAGTGCGCCTATAGCTTAACAAATTTTTGCGGAATGGTCAGATTCTGGCGGCAGCCGCCCGGGCACGCGGACAGCTGCGCATTCGGCCGCCCCAGCAGGATACCTCGCCTGTGTTTTGTACTATAATCCACTGGTATCGAATCGAAGGAAATCGCAACCATCTATGGCGCTTCCACCAAGCGCGTTACGCTCCAGCGACCTTGCGGGCAGAGCCAAGCCAAATTTCTTCATCGTCGGCGCGCCGAAATGCGGCACGACCTCGCTGCACGAGTACTTGCAGCGGCACCCGGATGTCTTCATGCCTTTCTATAAAGAACCCCATTACTTCGGCGCCGACTTGGAAGGCTCTCGCTTTCGGCAATTCCGCAACAAGCCAGAGCGCTATCTCAAGCTCTTTCGCGATGCGCGCGGCGAGAAACGCATCGGCGAATCGTCGCCCTGGTATCTCGTTAGCCAATGCGCGGCGGAAGAAATACACGCCTATGATCCGGCGGCCAAGATCATCATCATGCTGCGCAACCCGATCGATATGATGTATTCAATGTGGTCGCAGTTTCGCTACAGCGGCAATGAGCAGATAGGCACATTTGAAGAGGCGCTGGCAGCCGAGCCTGATCGGCGGGCGGGCAAACGCATTCGCCGCGCCGCCCATTGCATCACCGGCTTGCAATATCGCGAGATGGCGCGCTTCTCCGAGCATGTGCCGCGCTATTTCGAGCGATTCGGGCGCGAGAACGTACAGGTCATCATCTTTGATGATTTCCGCTCCGATACACCGGCTGCCTTTCGCGCCACGCTCGACTTTCTCGACCTGGACAGCGACACCAAAATGAGCTTCGACATCCGCAATCCGAACAAAGAAGTGCGCCTCGAATGGCTGCAGAAGCTCATCGTCGACAGCGGCTTTTCGCTGATGCTGCTCAAAGACCGGCTGACCTACCTGGCGACGACGCATTCCCTCGTGCCCTACTCCTATCGAACGCGGGCGGTGAAAGGCGTAATCGCCGTCTATACAAAATATGAAAGGCGCTCGCCGCTGACGACAGCATTAAGAAAACGGCTGGCGCGCGAACTGAAAAGCGAGATCGATGCCTTAAGCGCCCTGCTCGATCGCGATTTATCGCATTGGTATCGGATAATTTGAGCGGCGCCATGGCAGACGATAGCCACAGACACAGCGGCGCTGGGGGCGGCGGTTCGCGCAGGCAGTTTCTCGTCCGCGCGATCAGCATAGCCATCACGGTCCTGCTGCTGGCGGATCTGGTAGGGCGCGTGAACTGGGCTGAGTTTGACCAGTTGCTGGGGCGCATCGCCGCGACGAGCTGGCTTGGCGCGCTGCTCGCTTATCTGACGCTGAATCTCTTCCGCGCGCTGCGATTTCGCATCCTGCTGGACAAGCGCGAATCGCCCTGGCGCATCCTGATACCGATCACGCTCTATCACAATTTCCTGGTGCGCGCGCTGCCATTCAAATTGGGCGAGCTCTCTTATATTCTCTTGCTTCGTTCGCGCTTGAAATATTCGATGGAAGAAGGCGTGAGCAGCCTCTTTGGCGCGCGTGTGCTGGAGCTGCTGATCATCGTCATGGTTTTCGCCTCGAGCATTCCCGCGAGCGCCGAACAGCTTGCCGCGCAGCGCGATGACCTCACGCTTGCGATTGCCATCACCTTTGTGCTCAGCGTCATCGGGCTATACTTCGGCGGCCACCTCATCAGAGCTTTTCAAAAGGCGGCGCAGCCACTTCTTTCCCGCGCTGAGCGGCGCCCGAACATCGCAAGCGGCGCAAACAAGCGCCTGTCTCAGCTGGCGCAGGAAATGGACCGCATTCGCCAGCCGCGCCTCTTCCTCACCGCGCTCTTCACCACCTGCTTCACCTATACGTCGTCCTTCCTCACCAACTATATTCTGCTTGGCGCTCTTGGCGTCAATGTGGAGCTGCCGGTGTTCATCGCTATAATCAGCTTGGGCATGTTCGCATCGGCTTTTCCTTTTACTGTGAGCGGCTTCGGCGTGGTGGAAGCGGCTTGGCGCTTTGGTCTAATGCAATTCGCGAACCTGCCCGATGCCGAAGCCACAGCCGCCGGCTTTCTTCTGCACGGTTTTCAAATCTTCGCCGCCGCCCTTTACGGTCTGCTCGGTTATCTCCTTATTCATATTATCGCGCCCATGCCCGCGCAAGACGGCGCAAACACTGAAACGTGACAGCGCCGCAATTCAAAAGGACAATGCCATGCCCTACCCACTGGATCCAAATAAAATGTATTACATGCCGACGCATTTCGGTCCGCGCACCGGTCCCAGGCAGGGTCCGGACGGGCGCAAATTCGAGTGCGTCGACAACCCCTTGGGGAGCGCATACAGCGTCAGCTTTCTCACCCGCGCCCAGCAACTTGAAGCCTTCCTGCCGCCGGGCTTTTCCCTTGATGGCGAGCCGGTCGTCACCGTCTTCAGCAACCACATGACCGAGATTGAGTGGCTGGCGGGCCGCGGCTATAACGTCCTCGGCGTCAGTTTTCCCGTCCGCTTCGAGGGCGAGCAGGACCAGGCGCGCGGCAGCTTCCTCACCGTGCTCTGGGAGAACTTGACTGACCCGATCCTCACAGGCCGCGAAGAGATTGGCTTCTCCAAGATCTATTGCGAGCTGCCCCCGCCGACGCGCTTGCGGGGCGAATATCACCTCATCGCCAGTTGGCTGGGCTTTAAGTTTCTCGATATACATCTCTTTGATTTACGCCAGCTCTCAGCCGAAGAAATCGCGGCGCGGCAAGCGGCATCTACCAGCGACGGCGCCCTGCACTACAAGTACATGCCGCGCACTGGCGAATGGGGCAAAGCCGATATCGCTTACCCGGTATTGACGCCCGCCGCCAACTCTAACCAGCGCATTCTGGAGCAGCATGTGGGCGCGGGGCGCGTTCAGTTTCATCGGGCGCGCTGGGAAGATTTGCCAACGCAATACAATATCGTCAACGCCTTCGCCGACTTGGAGATACTTGAATACCGCGGCGCCAGCTTCACCAAGACAATCGGCGGCAAAGACATCAGCGATCAGCGTATCTTGCGCTGAAGCCCGCGCAGTATCTCAAACCAGGAGCAGATTGGAGACCAGGAGATCCTGATATGGTCGAATTAAATGGAAAAGTCGCTTTTGTAACCGGCGCGGCGGGGCTGAAAGGCATCGGCCACGCCATTGCCGTGCGCCTCGCCGAGAGGGGCGCCAGCGTCGCGGTCAATGACCTGCATCCCTCCGAGAGCAGACGCCAGAACTTGCAAGATGTCATCTCCGAGATTGAAGGCTTGGGGGGGGGGCGCTGTCTGGCGGTTTATGGCGATATCGCCGACAGCGCGCAAGTCGAGCGGATGTTCGCCGAAGTGTGCAATCATTTTGGCCGGCTGGATATCATGGTCAATAATGCGGCCGCGCCTTCAGGACCAGATCGCGTGCCATTGGTGGACCTGCAAGAAGAGCACTTTGACCGGGTGCAGCGAGTGAATGTTCGCGGGACATACCTCTGTTGCCGCGCCGCTGCCCGACAGATGCTCGCGCAGGGCGAGGGCGGCCGCATCATCAACATCTCATCGGTAATTGGCAAACATGGCGTGGCGCTTTATGCGGCCTATGCCGCCTCGAAATTTGCCATCCGCGGCCTCACCCAATCGCTGGCGCATGAGCTTGGCCCCGACAACATCACGGTTAATGCCATCTGCCCCGGACTTACCGAAAGCGAGCGCGTTGATGACCTGGCTCACCAGCTGCATCCCAGCAACATCGCCACAGGCGTCTTTCGCAAAGAGATATTCGAACGCGCCATCCGCGAAAGCTCGCTGAAACGCGTGGGCAAGACCAGCGATATCGCCGATGCGGCCGCCTTCCTCGCCAGCGACTACGCCAGCTATATCACCGGACAGTCACTGGTGGTTGATGGCGGCCACATCATGGATTAGGTAGACCGCTCAGGAAGGTGTCTATGTACAACTTGAATGGCAAGGTTGCATTAGTTACAGGCGCAGCGGGCGCCGCCGGCATCGGTCGCGCAATCGCCCTGCGGCTGGCGCAAGAGGGCGCGGACCTGGTCGTCAACGATCTGCTTGAAGACGACGGGATCCGTTCCGGTTTACCCGATGTGGTCGCCGAGATCGAAGGCTTGGGTCAGTGCGCTCTGGCGGCTTATGCCGATGTTTCGCAGGCGGACGAAGTCGAGCGTATGGTTGCGCAGGCGCTTGAGCGCTTCGGCAGAATCGATATTCTGGTAAACAACGCCGGCGCCCCTGCCGGGCGCGATCGCGTGCCGGTGGTTGACCTGGAAGAAGACGCTTTCGATCTCGTGCAGCGAGTCAACGTCAAAGGCACCTATCTGTGCTGTCGCGCGGTGGCGCGGCACATGCTGGATCGCGGTGGGGGCGGCACAATCATCAACATATCGTCTATGGCGGGCAAGTTTGGGGTTCCCCGTTACGCCGCCTATTGCGCCTCGAAGTTCGCCGTGCGCGGCTTCACCCAGGCGCTGGCGCGCGAGCTGGGGGCAGCGGGGATCACCGTTTACGCGATATGCCCGGGCTTGATCGCAAGCGAACGGATTGACGATATGGCGGCTGCCCTTGCCCCGGACGGCGTCGACCCAGCCGACCATCGAGAAGTGATGATCGCTGATTCCATCAAGAACTCGGCTTTAGGGCGAATGGTCGGGCAAGACGACGTCGCTGATATTGCGGCTTTTCTCGCTTCCGATCAAGCCGATTTTATGACGGGCGCGTCCTTGACCGTGGACGGCGGTTTTCGCTCCGAATAGGCTAGCGACCCTGGCAGCGCAAAAGGAAAGCAAATGGCGCAAGAACGGCTGAAAGACAAGATCGCTCTGGTCGTTGGCGCCGGCTCGCGCGGTGAGCCCGCCGGCACAGGCTACGCAACGGCGAAGCTCTTCGCACAGCAGGGCGCATCGGTTGTCGTGGCGGATAACTCCCGCCAGCGCGCCGAAGCGACCAAGCGCGAGATCATTGACGGCGGTGGCATCGCCACGGTCGTCATCGCCGATGTCAGCAAAGAAGAGGATTGTCGAGCGATGGCGGACGCCTGCCAAGAAACTTATGGCCGCCTCGACATCCTCGTCAATAACGTCGCAACCCATGGATCAGGCAATGTGACCGATGTCAGCAGCGATGAGTTGGATCACGTATTCGCAATCAACCTCCGCAGCATGATGCTGACCTGCAAATACGCGATACCGTTAATGAAAGCTAGCGGCGGCGGCTCAATCATTAACATTTCTTCAATTGATGGCTTGCGCGCCGGCATGCGCCCGAATGTGCCCTACGCCGTCACAAAAGCGGGAGCAGCGCAGCTCGCGCGCCTGCTCGCGGTCCATCACGGACGTGACAATATCCGCGCCAACTGCATCGCCCCTGGTCACATTTACGCGCCATTTGTCAAGCAGATCAACGACGAACAGCGAGCCTTGCGCAAGAACGCGGCGCCCTTGGGCACAGAGGGGGACGCCTGGGATATCGCTTGGGCCGCGCTCTTTCTGGCAAGCGATGAGGCGCGCTGGATATCGGGGGTCGTTTTGCCCATCGACGGCGGCTTGCTGGCAGCCACTCCCTTAGCGGTCTACGACAACCTCAGCTGAGGCCAAGCCCTTTCCCTTTTCCCGCCTAGCGTCATCCATTCACATTCGCTGAGGAGAAAACACAATGTATAGCACATATTTTCTACTTATCCTTCTTCCCGCGGAACAAGCGCGGAAGCCAAGCTGAAAGCATTAATTTCTTGCACAGCCGGCTTGATACGTGTATACTGTATAAATATAGGAATTGTAGCAGGATGCGTACTCTGGCATCGATTCGCTTCGATAGCCGCGGGCCGCCAGGATGATAGTGATCGTTAAAGTTCTGCCGCTATGGTGGGATAGAACTTTACGGATTTACAGCCGAGATTAGACTTTAGAATTGGCTCTCGTTGCCGTTTCATGCGGCCGCGATGCAGCAACCGTCACCTGGCGGCGATAAACGAAAAAGAAGAGGCGCCTGCCTCTTCTTCCAATTCGAGCGCGATCTGCTGCATAAAATAAGAGGATCGGCCGGTGTTTGCCCAGCAGCCGATCTCTCTCACGTCTGCATCTGCCCAGAAAATGGGGCAGTTTGCTTCTCTTTTATCCTAACACTTTGCGCCTGCCTTTGGCAAGTATAGGAAGAAAACGAGCGGAATTAAGCGATGAAAATCAGTGAAGATTTGCTGCAAAAGACATTGATGGAAAGAGCGAAGACTTTGGCTCGGGCCGGTTATTCCCCGATACCGGTTCAGGGCAACAACGCTCCCAGCGAGCCGAAGCGGCCCGCCGTGAGCTGGCGCAAATTTCAGCGGCGGATCGCCACCGACGCTGAAATCGACTTGCTCTTCAAGGAGAAAGTGACCGCGCTGGGTATTGTTTGCGGCCGGGTTTCGAAACTCTTGGTGATCGACTTTGACGATGTATTGCGTTATCAGCGCTTTTGCCGGCACCTGCCGCAATTTGCTAACACATACACGGTGAAGACCAAACGTGGATTCCATCTTTATTTTCGGACTATGGAGAAGGTGCCAAGCCATCAATTTGATGGGGGCGATGTCAAAGCGGAACGATCTTATGTGGTTGCGCCACCGTCGGCGATCGGGAACTTCGTCTACCGTTGCATCAACAAGAATGCGAAGCGAGAACTGCTGAAGCATGATGTAGACCAGTTGCTGAATTATTTTCACGTCAAGTCGGCGGGGCATGTGATAGCCGGCAGGCCGATCAGAGAGCGAGAAGACGTGGATCTGGGTCGCCTGTATCGACGGCTCGCGCCTAGGATGGGCCGCAATAACGCGCTGTATCGAGTCGCGTCAATTGGGCGTGAGGCGAACATGAGCAAGGCAGAGGTGGAGAAGCAATTGCTGCAAGCGCATGGGGAGATGCCCGGGCATCACGGACACAAGAAAGAGAGCCTGGCCGAACGCTGGCAAGAGGGTATGCGCACTATTGCCAGCGCGTTTGTGAGAGTCAGCGGAGCGCAGCATGGGAAGGTTGGCATAGCGAATTCGATAAGGGAGCAACTCTTGAAGGCGCAGCGGTCGACGGTAGTAGCGCGTTTGCTGGATATTTTTGTATTGGCTGGCTGGCAAGTGGATACGTACTTTAGTCTCAAGGAGGCGGAGAAGCTGGGGGAGCGCTTCGGTCTGAACCGGAAGAGCGTCATGCAAGCGCTCACTGGCGATCACAGTAGCTATGACGGCCGGCATATTATAAGTAGAAGATATGTAGAATACCTGGACATTGAGGGACTTAAAGGGCCCAGGCGCGGTCGGCCTGTCGAGCTGGCGTTTCAGGTGCCTTCAGTGTCGCGGCTGCTGAGCGTGTTGAATGTGAGGCGATCGCCGAGTGATGTTATGCGGATCGAGGATGTAAGTTCGGCAAAAGCGTATCGGATGGCGGTGCATCGTGAGTACGTTCGCCGGCTGTCACCGAGGTCGTCGCTGGCGCTGTTGGCGGCGCGTCTTGGTCTAAACGAGCGCACCATCCGGCGATACAATCGCGCGTTGGATGTACAGTTGACTGCCTGCGTCGGGCGCTTGAAGTTGACGCGCGAGGCGCTGGACTGGTTGCCGAAGCGTGGCTGGCTCGCGCGGAGTAATAGCACGAAGGGATTCTGGCTGGAGGCGCATGACGGTCGGCGGCTGCCGGCTTGGCGGCACCTTGGGTCACGGCTGCTGAAAGCCGCTGAGGGCGATGCCCAGATCTGCGTGCGGCATGCGTCTGTATTCAGTTTGGAGGGTGAGGCGCGGGCGCCGCTGCAGTTTGAAGAGCTATCGCTGCGGCAGGTTGCGCGCTTGCTCCTGTTACGGAGCGGCGCCGAAGGGAGTGGCGGGCTTAGGTCCCGTCTGAATGAGGCGGTTGAGGCGGCTCGGAAGCGCGCCGCGGTTCTGCGCTATCAACGGACGCCGCTTAGCTTTGAGAGCGTTGACGCGCGTATAGCGGAAGATAAAGTGGCGGAGACGATCAACGGTTACCTCTGCGCTCGTGACGAGGCGGGCTTGGAGGTCCGGCGGCCCGCGCGGCGGGGTATCGCGTACCGGATGCTGAAGGAGTTTGGCAATGGGAATGTATACCTGGCGCTGCGCAGCGCGTATAAAGACGTGCTCGCGTCCTTGGCGCGTCATGCTCTACGGGCTGGCGATGGCGATCAGGGATTGGACCTGTTAACCCAGACTATGGCGTGATCCGGGCCCAAGCATGTTGGCGAGGAGGCGCGCGACGGGAATAAGAGCGATACCGTTACTCGTGTAACGGTTGGTCCGTCAAGGAGAGGGCACATCTGCGGATGTGCTTTTTTTGCGTTGCTTGGCTTGGGAGCGCCGCTGGGATCTTGGGGACTTAGCTTTGAGATTCGTCGATGTCGGCCATCAGCCGGAGCAGCTGGCGAATTTCAGCTTCTATCAGCTTTCGCAGCTTCGGGCGATTGTCGATATCGACTGCGTTGATTTCTTTGCGGAGTTTGTTGCGCCAATGGGTGGCGTCAGCAGCTAGACGCGCGATTGCGTCCTTCTTGCGTGCGCCTCGGGGAACCGTTACACGTGTAACGGTATCAAGAGCGGCTCGAAGCTTGCGCAATTCGCCTTCGCTCAGGTCTTCGTCATCGCCTTTGCGCCACAGCTCGCCGGGCAGCCGCAGGAGCGCCCGATACTGCCGGAGTTGGCTGGCATCGGACAGACCCATGGCGTTGAGCAGCCGCTCTCCCTGACCGCGTGGAATACGCCATGCCGAGCCGTCAGCGACCTGCGCGTAAAATGCCTGTTCGCTGTCGCAGGCGTCGAACTTGCTGAAATTCTTCCAGCCGTGCAAATCCATCAAGAGCAGCGCCAACTGCCGCGCGCGACTGATGGCGTTGAGGTTGTCTCGCGCGTTGTTTTCGCTTGCCTGTCGCCAGACATCGACCTGCGTCACGATGCGCGCCGGAATCCGCGACCAATTGACGACGCTGCCATTGGGCCGCTTGTCGCCATCGCCAAACTTCCAATACAGAACGTGATAAGCCAGCCAGCGCCGTTCGCCGGTCTCGATTTCGTAAGCGCCGTCGTGCTGGACGAGGCTGATGGGATTGGACAAGCCGTCGCGGCGGATGCTGGCGGCAAGGTCGATCAGCTTCATGAGCGCTAGTTCTTTGCTCGCAGCCAACTGGCTGGAGAGCGGCGCCTCGCCATCCTGCCGTTCGGCGCGTTCGCCGCGATCGGTCTCCGCGCCCAAAAGGAAGTTGACGATGTCGTAATCCTTCTGTCCCTTCTCGAGCTGCACCTCGGTGATCCAGCGCTCGAAAATATCCACCATGTTCTTGGGATGCAGGGCGAAGATATCGGTTAAATCGTGCGGGATGCTGTAGCGCGGTTGGATGGAGTTCGGATGAATCTCGTGGATGCTGACCGCTTCAATCGGTTGGAACTCGCTATCGGCGGCCGCGATATCCAGCGCTAGTTCACCCAAGCCAAAGCCGATGGCATCGGCGGTTTTGGCGTCTAGCGTGTTGGGGTTGGCGAAGAGCAGGTTCTCTTCGTCCTGAATTTTGCGGCGGCGGTCACGACTGCTCATACATCCGTTCCTCCAACTGCTCCACCAGGCGCCAGGCATCTTCGGCGGTGCTGCTGCTGGGCGCCAGGGAGAAGACGGTACGGCGCGCGCTCGCCACTTCGGTCCAGATGGTGCGCACCGGGAGCGGCTTCCAGACGAGGCTGCCAAAGGTGTCTTGCAAGCGGCGCAAGTTGTCCTGATGTTCGAGGGTGCGGCCGCGGTACATCGTAGGCACGACCCCGAGGACCTTAATATCATTCAAATCATACTGTTGCCGAATCGGGCTGAACTGGTCTTTATGGGTCAAGCTCTCGCGCAAGCCGTCAAAGCTCCAAGCCTCGCATTTTGTTGGATAAATGATCCCGTCGGTCGCCATATATATAGAGGAATGCAGCAATGATGGGGTAGGCGATGTATCAAAAAATACAAAATCAATCGCGTGGCGCAATTGATTGAAGCGCTTCAAAACGGTGAAAGCATCGGATATATTTCCCGCGATGCTGCGCGTTTCTATGTTTGATGGCACGACCAGCAACTGTCCGACAGTGCTGTTGGCTTCGTCCGGCACGTTGAAGCGCTCCGGCGGCACCGGGCGCAGCACCTTCTGGAAGGGCGCATTGCGGACTATGAGATCGTAGAAGCCCGGCTCCTTCGCCAAGCCGAAAGCAATGGTGGCATGCCCCTGGGGGTCGGCGTCAACCAAGATAACCCGCTTCCCGCGAATGGCCAATCCGGCGGCCAGATGAGTAGCCAGGGTCGTCTTGCCAACCCCGCCCTTTTCGTTCAGGAGTGTAATGATCTTCATAATATCTCACCTACTCGCGCGCGTATGAGCGGGCGATTGAGTATTCGTAGCCGGTTACGCCGTTGTTGAATGTGACGATGCTGCGACGGAAAACGCCGTCATCCACCAATTTGTCCATCATCGTGATGAGATGCGGTGTCTTCTTCCGATTGAGCCGGTTGACGATCTCGGTGCGCGTAAGGGGACGTTCGCTGCGCGCCACGATGTCGATCATCAACTGTCGAGTTTCGGAACGAGGACGGTGGTCTTGGGACATAGTTCAGCAGACTCCGCCATTAAACAGTATAGATACAATATAACTATAGCGTGTTTGACGGCATAAGGCAAGGCTAAACCTCAAAATTGATGAAATCGGTTGCGCATCGCATAATCACAAGCAGCGGGTCGGCAAGGCGCCAGAGGATGATAGCCCAAGCAAGAATAGAGCAAATGTTCTAGTCCACTTCATCACTCCAAGTCGCCGCTCAAATCTAGCATATCGCAGTCGCCGCCGAGTCGCCATATAATCATTTTGACGCGCAGCGGCAAGGGGGCGGAATATCCGGGGCGAGAAGGCATCGATCTCATTAACCGAGGCGCAGTCGGCGATTTTGCGGGCGCCGCTCGATGCCAAAGTCTGGCTTGAGGGCATGGCCGGCTGCGGCAAGACCACCGTGGGGCTAAGCCGCGTCATAGGCCTGCTGGAGCGCGGCGCGCCAGCCGATTCCATCCTGATCTTCGTGCCGCAGCGTTCCATGGCGCTGCCCTACATCGCCGCTTTGCGCGGGCGGCAGGCCTATCGTGGCGGGCAAGTCTGGCTGCAGACAATCGGCAGCTTGTCCCTGCGGATGGTGGAGATGTTTTGGTTCCTGGTGGCGGCCGAAGCTGGCTTCAAGCGCCCGCGGGAGCTGCCGAATTTCCTCAGCCTGGAATTGGTGCAGTATTTTATGACCCGCGCCATCGAGCCCTTGGTTGATGAGCGGGATTATTTCGCCAGCGTGCGGATCGACCGGCCACGCCTGTACAGCCAGATTGTCGATAACATGAATAAGGCGGCGCTGGTTGGCTTCCCGATCAGCGAGATCGGCTCGCGGCTGAAAGCGGCGCTGGCGAACGGGGTGGAGCAAGCGCATATCTACGATGACGCGCAGACCTGCGCCATGGCTTTTCGCGAGTACTGCCTGGCGCGTAATCTGCTTGATTTCTCCTTGCAATTGGAGGTCTTCCGCGATTATGTCTGGGCGACGCCGCAGGCGCGGGCTTATCTGCGCGGGCGCTGCAAGCATTTGATTGTCGACGGCGTGGAAGAAGACAATCCGGCGTCGCACCTTTTCCTGAGCGATCTGCTGGAGACTTGCGAATCGGCGCTGATCATTTACGATCGTGATGCCGGCTTTCGCCGATTTCTGGGCGCGGACCCGGCGAGCGCGCGTCGCCTGCGCGATAGCTGCGAATTGAAAGCGACGCTTGACGAGACCTTGGTGATGGGCGCGCAGGTGACGGCGCTGGGCGCTCAGCTGGCGGCGCAGCTGGGCGCCTCCGTCGCTGGCGAGGGCGATGTCGACCCGCGGCCGGCTTTGATCGCCGAAGCGCAGCGCTATCATCCGGAGATGGTGGATTGGGTGGCGCGGCAGGTGGATATGCTGGTGAACGAGCGCGACGCGTCGCCGAATGATATCGTCATTCTGGCGCCATTCTTGTCCGACGCGCTGCGCTTTGGCTTGGCTGATGGCTTGGCGCGGCTCGGGATCCCCGTGCGCTCGCACCGTCCGTCGCGGGCGCTGCGCGATGAGCCGGCCGCCCGTACCCTGCTCACGTTGGCGCGCCTGGCGCACCCGCGCTGGGCATTGCCGCCGACAGATTTCGACGTCGTCTTCGCTTTGATGACGGCGATCAAAGATCTTGATCTGGTGCGCGCCAAGCTTCTGACCGAAATGCTTTATCGCCAAGGCCGGCTCTTGCCTTTCAGCGAAGTTCGCTCGACCGCGATGCAAGCGCGCGTCACCTTTGATCTGGGCGAGCGTTACGATCGTCTGGCTTCCTGGCTCAACCGCTACCTCGAGGACGAGCGGAGCGATGCCATCGATATCTTCTTCCGGCGTCTCTTCGGCGGCTTATTGTCACGCGCCGGTTTCGGCTTTTATGCTGATGTCGATGCCAGCAATACCGCCCAGAACCTGGTCGATTCCGCCCGCGGTTTCCGCTGGTCGCTAGACTTTATGCGCCGCTATGAAGCCGATATCGACCTGGGCCTGGATTATGTAAATATGGTGGATCGCGGCGTCATCGCCAACTTTTATTTGCGGGATTGGATCGCCGATGCGGAAGAGGGAGTGTTGATCGCGCCCGCTTATACCTTCCTGCTCAATAATCGACCAGTGGATTATCAGTTCTGGCTGAACATCGGCAGCGAGGGCTGGTCGCGCCGGCTGTATCAGCCCTTGACCCACCCCTACGTATTGAGCCGCGGTTGGACCGCCGGCAGAATGTGGACCGATGATGATGAGCAGCATCTAAGCCGCGAGACGCTTGGGCGGCTGCTGCTGGCATTGACGCGCCGCTGCCGCAAAGCGGTGTATCTGGGATACAGCGAGCTGAGCGAAAGCGGCTACGAAGGGCGCGGGCTGCTTTTGGAGACGATTCAAGCGCTGCTGCGGCGCTATGCGCGGGCGGGGCAGCATGTTTAAGCCGCGGCCCAAACAGGCGGAGGTGCTGGCTTATCGGCGCGGTTTCATGGGCGTGGCGGCTGTGCCCGGCAGCGGCAAAACGGCGACGCTTTCATATCTGGCGGCGCAGCTGCTGGCGGCGATGGAACTGAATGAGGATGGCGAAATCCTGATTGTCACGCTGGTGAACGCGGCCGCGGCCAATTTCGCGCGGCAAGTGAACGAATACGTGCGAGCCGATGGTCTGCTGCCGGGATACGGCTATCGCGTGCGCACCTTGCATGGCTTGGCGAATGATATCGTACGCGGGAAGCCAACAGCGGCGGGCCTCGACGATCAGTTCAGCATCGTAGATGAACGCGAGAGCAACGCCATCCTGGCGGAGGCGGTTGAGGCTTGGGCGCGCCGCTATCCGGAAGCGCCCGATGCCTACCTGGCGCCAGCGTATGTGAGCAATGGGCGCTATCGCACGCAGAAGTGGGCGGAGATATTGACGGAGACCGCGCGCAGCTTCATCAAGCAGGCGAAAGACGATTTGCTGACGCCGTTGGCGCTCAGCCGATTGCTCGACGCATACCCGGGCGAGCTGCTGCTGGCGGAGATTTGCGCCGAAATCTACAGCGACTATGATCGCGCGCTGGCCTATCGCGGCGCGGTTGATTTCCAGGACCTGATCCGCCTGGCGCTGAAAGTACTACGGGATGAACCTGACTATCTCGCTTCGCTCCAGCGCAAGTGGGTCTTCATCCTCGAAGACGAGGCGCAAGACAGCTCGCGGCTGCAGGAAGACATCCTGCGCGCGCTGGCTGGGGATGGCGGCAACTGGGTGCGCGTCGGCGACCCCAATCAAGCGATCTTCGAGAGCTTCACCACCGCCGATCCCAAGTACCTGCGCGACTTCATCGCCGCTGACGGAGTCGATGGGCGCGAGCTGCCCAACTCCGGGCGCAGCACGCGCAGCATACAGAAGCTGGCGAATCAATTGATCGCCTGGTCGCTTGCGCATCCGCAGGGGGCGATCCGCGAGCGCGCGCCGTTGAGCACACCCTATATTCAGCCGACGCCGCCGGGCGACCCGCAGCCCAACCCGACAGACGATCCGATGGCGGTGAACTTATGCGGGGAAGCCTATAGCGCGACTAAGGAAGGGCTGATGGTGATCGAATCCTGCAAGCGTTGGCTGGCGGCCAACCCCGAGGGGACGGCGGCGATTCTCGTCCCGCGCAATACACGGGGCGCCGAGATCGTCAAGCTCCTGCGTCAGGCGGCTGTGCCATACGTCGAGAATCTCAACAGCACTTCATCGACGCGCGCGGTGGTCGGCGCTTTGGCGCGTCTGCTCGCTTATTTTGCCGACCCCAAGAACGCAGCCAAACTGGCGGAAGCGTATCGGGTATGGCGGCGCGATGACCGTGATGATCCAGCGGCGGTCGCCGAAATCAAGCGAGTGGCGGACGCGCTTAGGCGGATCAAGACCGTTGAGGATTTGGTCGCGCCCCGCTTGACCGATTGGCTCGAAGACATCATCGTCGAAGAAGACGGCGGGGAGGCTTACGAAGATCTGCTGGCTTTCCGCGAGCGCGTTGGCGCCTGGCTGCGCGCAGCCGAGATGCCCATTGACCAACTGATTTTGACCATCGCTGGCGATATCTTTCGCGATGCGGGCGAGATCGCGACCGCGCACATGGTGGCGCTGCATTTGGCGCGGCTGGCGCAGGGGCGCCCGCTGATGCGCCTGCCGGAATTTGCCGCCGAGTTATACGATATCGCGGACAACCGCCGGCGCTTCAGCGGCTTGAGCGATGACGAAGGGCAATTTGACCCGGACGCGCACAAAGGCAAAGTGACCGTGACCACCCTGCATAAAGCCAAAGGGCTGGAATGGGATCGGGTCTACTTAATCTCGGTCAACAATTACGACTTCCCCTCCGCCGAAGCCAACGACAGCTTCGTCGGCGAGAAGTGGTTCATCCGCGATAATCTCAACCTGTCGGCGGAAGCGCTGGCGCAACTAAAAGCGCTGGGGGGAGGGAGCGCCTATCGCGAAGGGCAAGCCAGCCTGAGCGCCCGCATTGATTACGCTGCCGAGCGCTTGCGCCTGCTCTACGTCGGCATCACACGGGCGCGGGCAGCGCTGACCATTAGCTGGAATACGGGCAGAGGCGCGGCGACTGAAGCGACGCCGCTGCTGGCGCTGCGCACTTGGTGGGAAGGCGAGCAGACGCAGGAGATGGCGCGTGAGCCTCAGCGCTGATTTCGCATTCACGCAGGGCAGCCTGCAGGACTACGCCGATTGCGCCCGCCGCTTCGAGCTGCGCTTCATCAAACGCCTGCGCTACCCGGCGCTGGAAACGCAGGAGCCGCTTCAATTCGAGAAGCGGACGCGACAGGGCGTGCGCTTCCACAAACTGGTGCAGCAGCATCTGCACGGCGTGCCGGCCGAGGCGCTGACGGCGTCGCTGGCTGATGATGGTGAACTGGCGGGCTGGTGGGCGACCTATCTGGCGCGCGGCTTGACCGGCTTGCCTGCGGCGCGTTATCCCGAAATAACCTTGCAGACACAACTGGCTGGCAGGCGGCTGGTGGCGAAATATGATTTGCTGGCGTTGGCGCCCGGCGGAGCAGCCGTCATCGTCGATTGGAAGACGGGAGCGCGCGCGCCATCGAAAGCATACTTAAGCGGGCGGATGCAGACGGTCGTTTATCGTTATGTGCTGGCGCAAGCGGGCGCCCACCTGTACGCTGGTGAAAGCATTCCGCCGGAGCGGATCCAGATGGATTATGTCTTCGTGGCGGCTGGGGGAGCGCGCCTCAGCCTAAACTACTCGGCGGCGCAGATGGGCGAGGATGAAGCGCTGCTCTCGGGGATGATCGCGGCAATTGAGCGCGCCGACGCCTTCGCGCTGACCGATGACGTGCGTCGCTGCCGCTTCTGCAGTTACCGCTCACTCTGCGACCGTGGCGCGCCCGGGCAGCTGGAAGAGTTTGACCTGGACGAATATGAAAACGAAGACGAAGAAGAAGCGCTATCGCTGGATTTTGACCAAATCGCCGAGATTGAGTTTTAGCAGAAGGGGAAAAGACCATGAAAATCGACCGCGTCCGCAGCCTGCATGTCAGCGCCGAGTGGGATTATCACGAGCCCCTCGGCGAAGCGCATCTCTCCCGACCCGAGTCCATCTACCCGGAACTGGCCGCCGACCCCAGTTGGCCCGTGAAAGATGTCGCCAGCGGCTCACCCTACGCCGTCGACGCTCACTTTCTGATCATCGACACCGACGAAGGCGCGACCGGCATCTGCGGACCGGTCGGCGACGAAGACATCGCCATCATCAATCGCACCTTCGTCGACATCCTCATCGGCGAGGATCCCCACGCCATCGAGCGCATCTGGGACAAGATGTACCGCCATTCGATCCACGGGCGCAAAGGCGCCCCGATGATAGCGCAGAGCAAGGTCGATCTGGCGCTCTGGGATCTCAAGGGCAAGCTCTTGAACGCGCCGGTTCACCAACTGCTCGGCGGACCCAGCCGGGCGAGAATCCGCGCTTATGCTTCGATGCTGGGTTACTCGGTTGAGCCGATCAAGGTGGTTGAGCGGACGCGGCATTTTCTGGCGCAGGGTTTCACCGCCTTCAAGTGGTTCCTGCCTTGCGCGCCCAAAGATGGCGAGCCCGGCATTCGGAAGAATCTGGCGGTCATCCGCGCGGCGCGGGAGGCGGCCGGGCCTGATGTTGACCTGATGTTTGATGCCTGGAGCAGTTGGAATGTGCCTTATACGCTGCGCATGATTGAGCTGTCGCGCGAGTATCGCCCCTACTGGTTCGAGGAGCCGGTGCTGGCTGATTTGATCCCGCAATATGCCGAGCTGCGGCGGGAGGCCCGCGGCGTATTGATCACCGGCGGCGAGCACGAATACACGCGCTGGGGCATCAAGGCGCTGCTGGACGCGCGCGCGGTGGATGTCTTGCAAGCCGATGTGACCTGGGCTGGCGGCATCAGCGAGATGAGCAAGATCTGCGCTTTAGCCTCAGCCTACGACATCCCGGTGATCCCGCATCATGGCGGCTGGCCCTCGACCCATCTTATCGCCTCGCAGAGCTTGACGGCATGCCCGCTGCAGGAGTGGCTCATCCAGCATGGGCGCCTGCCCAACGTCTTCTACAAGCATAAGCTCGTGCCGGTCGATGGGCATATTGAGGTGCCGAATGCGCCCGGCTTGAATATGGACCTGGCGGAAGAGGGCGTGACCCTGCTCGAGGAACGGACGCTGACCGGCTGATGGCGCGGCCGAACGCTCTGCGCCGCGAATGGCGGGAAGCTGCGCAGGTGGCCGTGCCGCGGCCGCTGGCCGATCTCGTCGGCGGGCATGAGCTGGTCGCGCAGTATCTGGCGCGCAAGGGCGTCACATCGGTTGCGGATGCCCTGCGCTTTCTATCGCCCGGGAAATACGCGCCTGCGCCGCCCGATGAACTGCCCGATATCGACCGCGCCGTTGATCGCTTGCAGCGCGCCATCCGCGGGCGAGAGCGCATTCTCGTCTGGGGCGACTTTGATGTGGACGGGCAGACTTCGACCGCGCTGCTATTTTCGGCGCTGAAACGGCGTGGGGCGGAGGCGCGCTATCATGTGCCAAATCGTTTCAGCGAAGGGCACGGCATTCATCTGCCGACATTAAAACAGCAGCTTGATGACGGAGCGGATTTGCTGCTGACTTGCGATACCGGCGTCAGCGCCCACGACGCCGTCAACTACGCCGCGAGCCGCGGTGTCGATACAATCATCACCGATCATCATGCCTTGCCGGAGGCGCTGCCTGATGCCGTCGCCGTGGTCAATCCGCGCCGCTTGCCTGCTGGACACCCCTTGCTTGAGCTGCCCGGCGTCGGCGTCGCCTACAAGCTCATTCAGGCGCTAAATCGTGATGATGACAACGACAGTCTGCTCGACCTGGTGGCGCTGGGCATCGTCGCCGATGTGATGGTGCAGGTGGATGACACGCGTTATCTCTTGCAGCGCGGCCTCGCGAGATTGCGCGAGAATCGGCGGCTGGGCTTGAAGGCAATTTTGGAGCGGGCGCAGATCGCGGCGGACCAGCTCAACGAGGGACATATCGGCTTCGCAATCGCGCCGCGTTTGAATGCCCTGGGGCGGCTCGCTGACGCCAACCCGGCGGTTGAGCTGCTGACGACTGAGGACTGGGGGCGGGCGCGCATCCTGGCGAACACGCTCGAAGGCTTGAACGAGAAGCGGAAATTCTTGTCGAATCAGGTTTACGCGTCTGCGATCGCTCAGATAGAAGCTGAGCCCTGGCTGCTGGAGTATGCCGCGCTCGTGCTGAGCCATGACGATTGGCACAGCGGCGTGATCGGCATTGTGGCTAGCCGGCTGGTCGAAGAGTTTGGCTTGCCGGTGGTGCTGATTGCGACGCCGGATGAGACCGGGCGCGGCTCGGCGCGGTCCATCGCCGGCGTCGACATCACAGCGGCACTGGGGCGAGCGGGTGAGATGCTCTTCCGCTTCGGCGGGCATAGCATGGCGGCTGGCGTGAGCTTGCCCGCGGACAAGGTCTTCGGTTTCCGGCGCGCGCTCTCGCGGGCGGTGCGCGAAATGACCGGCGACGCGCTTGCGACCCCGGCGCTGACGATTGATGGTTATTTGACGCTGCCAGATATCTCACTGGAGCTTACGGAAGATATCGAGCGCCTGGCGCCTTTCGGCAATGGCAATCCGCCGCTGACTTTGGCGACGCGAAACCTGAAAGTGGCGAGCCGAAGAGGGCTGGGACGGCGCGGCGAGCATCTGCAAATCGAAGTTGAAGATGAGGCGGGCGCGCGGCAGCGGGTCATCTGGTGGCGGGGCGCGAGCGCTGAACTGCCTGGCGGGCGCTTTGACCTCGCCTATACTTTGCGGACGAGCGTATACAAGGGGCAGCGAGAAGCGCTGGTCGAATGGCTGGATTTTCGTCCGCTAAGCGCGCAACCGCTTGAGATTGAGACCGAGGCGCCCGCCTGCGAGCTAATGGACAGGCGGCTATGCGCGGGTCAGCAGGCTGCATTGGCGGCGGCGCGCGGCGCATATCCCGACGCGCTGGTCTGGGCGGAAGCGGACCCGGTGGACGGCGCGGTTGATCGGCTGGCATTAAGCGCCAGCGAAACGCTGATCGTCTGGACCGCCCCGCCGTCGGCTGAGATCTGGTCGGCGGCGCTGGCGACTGTGAACCCGGACAGGCTGGTCTTGTTCGGCTTGCGCCCGCGGAAAGCGAGAATGGGAGACTTTCTGGCGCGTCTGGCGGCTTTGGTGAAATATGCCGTCAACCGGCGGGATGGCAAGGTCCAACTCGAGGCGCTGGCGGCGGCGCTGGGCGAGCGCGAGTGCTGTATCCAGGTTGGATTGCAAGTGCTGCGCGCAATGGGTAAACTCAATTATGCGCTGGGGGCGAGCGGCGCGTATCGGCTGCAATTGGCTGATGCCGCGCCGGGCGGTGAACTGGCGGCGCAGCAAAAGCGGCTGAGCCTGCTCTTGCGCGAGACGCGCGCCTACCGCAACTATTGGCTGACGATGAAGATTCAGGAATGAGGCTATGGCATACGAACAATCCGTATCTTGGTGGTGTATCGCTAGGGAAAACAGCGACCTGGTTGATATGCTTGAGACTTGCAAGTCTATTGGCTATACCGCGATGGAGCTTGTGCCCGAGGAGCAGTTCCAGTTGGCGCGCGATCAGGGCATGAAGATCGCGACGCATCAACTGCACGGTCCCATACCGGTTGGCATCAATGATCCGAAGAATTGGGACGAAATCAAGCATCAAGCGGATGCCAGCCTTAAGCTGGCGCAGGAATGGGATATCCCCTTCCTAATCGCCTTCAGCGGCAACCGTGAGCCGGGCTTGGATGATGAGCGCGGCGCCGAAAACGCCATCAAACACCTGGAGTTGCTGGCGCGCGATGCCGAATCAGCCGGCGTCGTCTTGCTGCTCGAATTGCTCAACAGCAAGGTGAACCATCCCGATTATATGTGCGACCGGACCGCTTGGGGCCTGCAGGTGGTATCGGCGGTGGATTCGCCCTACGCTCGCCTGCTATACGACATTTATCACATGCAGGTGATGGAGGGCGATGTCATCCAGACGATCCGCGACAACCATCAGTGGTTCGCCCACTATCATACAGCCGGCGTGCCCGGGCGAAATGAAATTGACGAGACGCAAGAATTGTATTATCCCGCCATCTGCCGGGCGATCGCCGATACTGGCTTCAGCGGTTATGTCGGGCAGGAATTTGTGCCGCTCGGCGATTGGAAGGCGGCGCTGACACAGGCTTACGGGGCTTGCAGCGTGGACTAAGCAGCTGCAATATGGGGATGAGAATTACCGGCAAGATTAGGCAATCTTCAAAATAATCGAAACAGTGTAGGGGCGTTTCGCCGAAACGCCCGCTCGCAAAGCAGCAGACCGGCGCTTATTGCGCGGCTGACTTGGCGTTACTCAGTACGATCCCCGATGCGGGAAGCGCCGCAGCAAACCCGTCGGCTTGCGGAACTCTTGCAGCAGCGCGACTCCGCCGACGATGATGACCATTCCCACAACCATCGTCGGCGAGATCACCTCGCCCAGGAAGATCACGCCGCCAATGCCAGCCACGATCGGGATGATATAGGTCGTCATCATCGTCGGCGTGGCGCCGAAGCGCTTGACATTGTAGAAGGACAGCAGCAAGCCCAGGAAAGTGCCGACGAGCGCCGAGTACAACAGCGCCAGAACGCCTGCTCCGTTTACCGCGCTCATATCAAAGCCGACGGTCACAAGCGATAGGGGCATCACTATTAGGGCGGTCGTGAATATGCGGATGCTGCCCACGTCAAAGGCATCATAGCCGCGCAGGTTGCGGCGCGCGTATATGACCATCGCCCCGCCAAATACGGTGGCGCTGCCGGCCAGCAGATAACCAAGCGGCGAGGCTTCGGCGACATCGGGCAAGCCATTCTCGCCGGTGAACGCGAGCAAGAGCGCGCCGCCCAGAGCCATTGCCACGCCAAATACCTGGCGGCGATTGAGTGATTCCTCCGGCAGCAAGAAGTGCGCCATCAACACGGTCAGCGGGGGCCCCGTTGCCAGCAGCAATGCAGCGACGCCGCTCGACAAGTATTGCAGCGAGCTGATTGCGCAGGTCATGGGCAAAGCCGTTCCAAATATGCCAAGCAAGCCCGCCCGTTTCCAAAGCACAGGATCGCGTGGAAGTCGACGGCCCGTGGCCACCGAGTACACAGCAAAAGCCAACAGGCTGGAGAGGATCATGCGAATACCGATATAAGTCGTTGGCTCGAACTGGCCGACGCCAAAGCGGGAAACCACCATCGACGAGCCGAAGAAGAAGGCGAGCAAGAGGATATAGGGCAAGGCGGCAATATTCAAATGAGGCTTCCCCGCGTGGATGTGCGAATAGGCGGGGAGTTTACAGCAGAAGGCGGGGCAATGTAATGGGGAGAAATCTGCGGATGCGGACCGCTGTGCGGAACCTTTTGCGGGATGGCGCTTAATTCAGCGAGAACAGCGCGTCAAGCTCCAGCCTGAAGCCGGGCAAGACGGGCTCTCCGTCAAGAGCGCCGCCTGGTCCGATTTTGCATACCTCGCGCAGACGGTTCCAAGGCAATCGGATTAGAGCCGCCGCCGCGGCGCCGCGTATTCTTCGGGCGTCTCCATCGCGTCCATCCAGCGGACGAACTTGGCGTGCATCGCTTCGCAGATTTCGGGTTTTTCCGCCGCCAGATTATGCCGATGCCCCGGGTCATTCACGGCGTCATACAGCTCGATCGGCTCGCCTTCAAGCGCGTAGAGGAAATCCCATTCGCCATCACGAATCGTGCTGGGCGATACCTCGACCACGACTCGCTCGCTGTCGTCCACGATCAGCGTCGTATTGCCGGCGATGTCAATCAACGATTGCGATGTGACCACGATCTCATGCAGGCGATCGACCTCGCCCCGCGCCAGCGGCAGCAGCGATTGCGCCTGCACGCGCGAGGGAATGTCGATGCCGGCTAAGTCCAGCATGGTCGGCATCATATCGGGGATGCTGACCAAGCCCGACACCCGCTTGTGGTCGTAGCCGGGGATTTTTGCGATTAGCGGCACGTGGCTGATTTCATTGTGCTTAGGGCTGCGGTACGAGATGGCGCCCTGCTTGAAGCGCGCCATCGCTTCCATCACCGGAATTGTATTATCGGGCCAGCGGAAACGGCTCTTGCCGAAGATGCCGAACTCGCCGAAATAAAAGCCGTGGTCGGAGACGAAGAGGATGGCGGTGTCATCATAAACGCCGAGCGATTTCAGCCGGTCGATTAGCAAGCCAAACCAGCGATCGACCATCGTGATTTCGCCCATGTAAGTCGCTTTGGCGATTTCGAGATCGCGCGCCGTATAACCGGCGTCTTCCCAATCCCAATAAGCCGGGTAAACTTGCTCGCCTTGATAATCCGGCAGGTAGGGTTTGACGTAATGGGCGGGCGGGTCCCAGGGTTCATGCGGGTCCCAGGCGTCGATGGTGAGGAAGAACTTCTCTTCGTAATGCCGCTCGAGCCAGTCCATCGCCGTTTTGAATGTCTGCGGCGCGAAGCGGTCGTCTTCTTCTTTCCACAGGCTGGTGACATCGGGGCGCCCCGATGCCTCGCGCTGCCCGCGGATCCAGATGAAGTCGTCAAAGCCGCGGTCATAGCCATAGCCATTGCGGATGAGGAAGGGCGTGTCGCCGATGCCCATCGTTGTGTAGCCCGCTTTTGTCATCAGGCTCGCCAGCGTGATCTCGTCCTGCGGCAGCGGTCCCCAGGTCAAGTAGGTGAAGGTGAAGCGCCCGGTGGCGATATCGGCGCGCGTCGGCACGGTAGGGAAGGAGGCGGCGTGGCAGTCTTCAAAGACAAGCGCTTCCTCAGCGAATTGCGTCAGATTGGGCGCGATGACCTGCTGGCTGCCGTAGGTCGGCAGGTGGTCCGCCCTGAGGGTATCGGTGACGACGCAGATGATGTTCATTCTTCATGCCTCCTCGGTTCTAAAGTCAAATAGGTATTGCATGCTGCTTTTCATTCAGCTCGCAAATTGTAGGGGCGACCCTTGGGTCGCCCGATTTACGAATCAATCTAGTTTGGGCGAATCGCAGTGTCGCCCCTACAGACGACTTTGATTTGCGGCTAACCCTTCACAGCGCCGGACGCGAGCCCGCGGATCAGGTATTTCTGGAAGAAGATGATCACGACCAGGATCGGCAGCGTGACCGACACCGAGGCGGCTGCCGCCAGCGTGACATGCCCCGGATCTTCGCCGCCGGTGAATTGGGCGATGCCGACGGGCAGCGTCCAGTTGATCTGCGTCAGGATGCGCGCCAGCAAGAAATCGTTATACGCCAGCAGCAGGGTGAACAAGCCGGTGGTGATGATGCCGGGCCACATGATCGGCACGATCACCGAGATGAAGGACTTCAGGCGTCCAGCGCCATCGATCATCGCCGCCTCTTCAATCTCGCGCGGTATCTCCATAAAGAAACTGCGCAGCATCCAGATGGTGAATGGCTGATTGGTCGCGACCAGGCACAGGATCAACAGGATGTGCGTGTCGTACAAGCCGGATAATTGACCCAGGTAATAGAAAGGCAGCACCAGCGCCAGGCTCGGCAGCGAACGGAAAGCCAGCGCGATCACCAGGATATAAACCGAGACCACATGCCGAAAACGCGCCAAACCATAACCAGCCAGCGCCCCGATGCTCAAGGAGACGCACAAGGTGCCAGTCGTCACGATCACACTGTTGATCAAATAGTCGTAAAACTCGGCTGTATTAACGACTCTCGGCAATGCCAGCGCGACCGCCACGCCGGCGAATATGCAGCCCAGGTAAACCGCAGAATTGGGCGCCGGGATGCGCTTGGCGGAAAGGGCGATGACGACCAGGATGAAGAAGATCAGGAGCAGCGCCAAGCCAAAAGGCGCGAAAGCCTCCGGCGTCATATTCAGCCAGAGCTCGGAATAATTCTCGCCGGTGGGTCTGAAGACGAAGCGGGGGATCCTGGCGTTGGCGTCCTTCGGCAGTTTGATCGAGCTCATAATCGTCCAGGCGAAGGGCAGCACGTTATACAGCGTGAACAAAGCCAGCGCGATATAGATCAGGAATCTCGCGATAGGGTTGTCTGTCCGTGTCATTAGTCTTCCTCCGTCTGCTCGCGATAGGTGATGACGAGGAATGGAATCAACACGACGAAGATGCCGAGCACGGTGAGCACGCTCATGGCGTTGGCTTTGCCGAGCCGCCCGAAGGTAAGCGCGACCTGAAAGTTGTAATACATTATCGTTTCGGAATCATAGATGGGGTTCTGCGATGTGAGCACGAAGACGCTGTCAAAGACGCGATAGGCATCCATTATCGATATCAGCCCGATGAAGACAAACAGCGAGCGCAGGTGGGGGATGGCGACATGCCAGAGTTGTCGCAGCCAAGTCGCGCCATCGACCCGCGCCGCTTCCAGCGATTCTTGCGGCAGCGTCTGCAATCCGGCGAATAGTACGATCATGGCGAAGGGCGTCGCCGTCCAGATGCTGTGGAAGATGATCAGAAGCGGCACTGTTGTGCTGTTCATGAACAGGCGATAATCGAAAAGCTGCTGCATCCAATACCAATAGGGTCCGCCGCGATCAAACATATCGCGGAAGATCAGTGTGCCGACCACTGGCGTCATGACAAATGGCACCAGCGCCGCGGCGACGAAAACCCCGCGAAAACGCGTGACCTGATCCAGAAGCAGGGCGAAGAGCAAGCCGAGCACGATCCGCGCCGGCACGGCAATAGCGATGAAAAGCAGCGTGAATTCAAGAGAATCCCAGAACTCGGGATCGCCCAAAACCTCCTCGTAGTTTTGAATGCCCACCCACACCGGCGCGTCCAGATTGCGAAAGGTGATGTAGTGCAGCCCCAAGACGATAGAAGCCAGCAGCGGCGCGGTCATCAGCGCCAGCATAATGAAGACGCTGGGGCCTACAAAGAAGCTGAAAGTGCCTTTTTTCATAAGCCGATCTCCTATTTTTTCTGCGCGGCGATAACCCCGATCATATCAATCACGGCGGCGATGACTGCGTCCGGGCGCTGGCGGAAGACCGCGTGTCCCGCGTCAATCGCCGCGACCAGCGACATCAATGATTTCGCTTGGCGCTTGGCCGAGATCAAGAGAATAAACCCGATGGAAGCTGGTCATGAATTTGCCACTGTCCCAATCCGGCAGTGATTGACGGTGACGCGTAAAGACGAGGGGTCAACCACCGGCTGACCCCTACAAACTAGGCAAAACATGTAGGGGCGAACCGGCGGCTCGCCCGTCATTGCCGCGCCGGCAAATGCTAGCGAATGGCGCGGCGCGTCGATTGCTGCTAGCCCTCTATGAATCCCTGCGTGGTCGCTTCGGCGGTGTAGGCGTCAGCGGCTGCGTCCAGCAATTCCGCCGCGGACATTTCGCCGGTGACGATTTGCGGCAGCCATTGCGCCAATACACCGTTCAATACCGCGCCGATCGCAGCGACGCTCGAGCCTTCGACGCCGCCGTTGATCGTCTCAAAGACGGCCGGGAGATAACGCGCGTCAGCCTCTGCGGCCACTGAGTTGCGGCTAATGACGCCATAAGCCGAAGCGCCCACCTGGCTCTGAACATCCAGCGCTTCCATCAGCACCTGGAAGACCAAATCCGGGTCGTCGTCAATGTTGGCCGGAATACCCAAGCCAGCACCCGTGCCGCCGGTTGCGGCGTAGGGTCCATCGGCGAGCGCTCTTGGCGCCGGCGCAAACTCGATGCCGCCGACAAAGTCGGAGAAGTCGGGATCGTCCATAGCGGCCGCGCGGCTGGCCCAGGTGAAGATCATCGCCAACTCGCCGGTAGCAATGCCGATCTGGCTGTCGTCGATACTGTAAGTCAAGCCTTCCGCGCCCATGCAGGCATCAACGATCTCGACCAGTTTCTCAAGCGCCATCACACCTTCGTCGCCATTGAAAGCGGGCGTATTGTCTTCATTGAGCAGATGACCGCCGAAGCCGAGCAGCAGGTCGCTGAATTCGAGGCGCCATGCCCAGCCGGCATGAAGCTGCACGGTGAAGGGAAGCACGGTACTCTCTTCCGCGTACAGAACGCCGCAGGCATCAATCACATCGTCCCAAGTGTCGGGCACGGCGACCCCATGCGCCTCCAGAATATCGGGGCGATAGAAGAGGTGGCGTGTGTTCAACTCCATTGGCAGCGCGTAAATGACGCCATCTATCGACATGTCTTCGAGCCCGCCAATATCGGAGATATTGTAGGCTTCTTCATATTTGTCGATTAGGTCGTTCAGCGGCATCATCCAGCCTTCAGCCGTGTAACTGTTCACCGTGCCTTGCGTCACCATGATGATGTCGTAGGGCGATGTGCCGCCAGCGCCCAGCGCCAGACTCAATTGTTCTTGCGCCGCGCCCGATGACAGCAACTGCGTATTCACATCTATATTGTCGACGGCGTTGCAGGCTTCGAGTTCGTCGGCGTAGAAATCAATGATCGGGTAGGTCCAGCCGATCATATTGATCTGCGCGGCGCTTTCCGGCGGCTCAATCATGCAACCGCCCATATCTTGCGCGGCGACCGGCAGCACGAGCGCCAGCAGCGCGACTATAAGAATTGCCTTCTTCATGGAAAGTCTCCTTCGAGAACAACTTACGGATAGTGTTTGAAGGCGCGAAAATTTATGCAGTGATACGCGCCGCAAAACAGAATATACCGCATCAAGGGCGGCAATCCAACTTGGCAAGCAGTCGCCGGCAGGGCAATCGCTTCAAAACTGGCATCACCTGCGACGAGCAAACCTAAACTGAAATTTAACCACCGAGGACACCGAGAGCGCCGAGAAATGCGATTGATTAGAGATTTCACGGCATTTTGTCGCATAATTTTTGGAAGGGAAGGAAGTTTGTCGACAAGGCAGCGGCATGCCTGCCTAATTCAAACAGTGGATTTAGGGGAAGATCCCTCAAAAGAACCTAAACTCTGTGTCCTCAGTAGAACAAAGTAAGTAATGCGAAAAGGGCGATGCTAATCTGATTCGAGATCTGTAGGGGCGAGACTTGTCTCGCCCACTATGTCGCCATTGTACATGTGGGCGACTCAAGAGTCGCCCCTACGACGTTCCTTCATTTTGTTGCATAACTTACTTGGAGTTACTGGGTAAAATTTAGCCATACTCAGCGAGTTTCTGCCGATGCAAAAGCCGATCCTGATCGCCGCCTTCTACAAGTTTGTGACGCTGCCCGATTATCGGGAGCTGCGCCAGCCCTTGCTTGATGTTTGCCGCGCAGCCCACGTCCGCGGCACGATTCTGCTAGCTGAAGAAGGCATTAACGCGACCATCGCCGGCGAGCGCCCAGCGGTGGAATCGATCCTATCGCATCTGCGCGCTGATCCGCGTCTGACCGACCTGTTGGTCCAAGAATCCTTCCACGACGAGATTCCTTTCGGGCGGCTGAAGGTGCGGCTGAAGCGAGAAATCGTCGCCTTGAAGCTGCCGGGCCTCGATCCGCGAGCGGGGGCGGGCGTATATGTTGAGCCCGAAGATTGGAATCGGCTGATTACGCAGGATGATGTGCTTTTGCTTGACGCCCGCAATGATTTTGAGGCGCGCATTGGCACATTTCGCGGGGCGCAGAATCCCGGCGCCAATGCGTTTCATGAACTGGCGGGCTATATGACGCGGAAGCTCAACCCGGCTTTACACAAGCGCGTCGCCATGTTTTGCACCGGCGGCATCCGCTGCGAGAAAGCGACAGCCTTCCTGCTCAATAAGGGATTCCAAGAGGTTTACCAATTGCGCGGCGGCATCTTGCGTTACCTGGAAAAGGTCGAGGCGGAAGATTCGCTTTGGCAGGGTGAATGCTTCGTATTTGATGAGCGCGTCTCCCTCGATCAGAATCTTCGAAAGGGCGGCATTACGATATGCGATGATTGCAAAACGGTGGTCAAGGTGACGGACGAGGCATGCCAGCACTGCGGTTCATCGAATTTCCTCTGAGCCCGCCCGCCGCTTGTTCACGGCGACATCAATGGCATGGCATCCTGCCTCTCTGACGGTTGTGTTGATTTCATACCGAATACGATGTTTGCATTTGTTGCGCTGTCGTCAACGGTGATTGCAATGTTGGACAGCCAGCTTGTGTATGAAATCTGTGCCAGGATCGAGAGAGCAGGATGCCAAACTCTCTATACTTTAGCATATTCTGAATAATATGTAAAGCAATTCATTGGATGAATTAACCAACACGAGCGAAAATAAGCCCAGGCACAAGGATGCAACTTAGTTGCATGTTTTGCAACAGCCTAAGAACATTAGCCTGCTATCCAAGCCCACATCGTCATGAACCTGCGCTCGGTTAACATAAACTGTTTCAATTTGAATATCCTCGGACCTGCGATTATTCAAGCGAATTGAGCGTTATGCGACTGAATCGGCGCTAGACCTAATCCCTTGAGCGGACAGTTTGCCGCCGTCAGACGAACATTAGAATATAGCAGCCCGCCGAAGCTCAGCCGAATGCCCGTACAGGCGATCTCAGGTGTCGCTTCGGCATATCTCGCCTCTACATCGGGCTGAAGCTGACGTATAATGCCGGGCGTAGTGAACGGGCGAAGGTCTAGTGTGGATGCAGATTGGAATCATCTCCGACGTACACGCTGATTACACTGCGCTAGAGGATGTACTCGATCGATTTGCCGAACACCATAATGTAGATCAGATACTTTGCGCGGGCGATTTGGTCGGGCGCGGACCCGACCCGGACCGCGTGGTCGACTTGATTCGCGCGCATGGCATTCCGGTGGCGCGCGGCAATCATGACGAATGGCTCTATGGCTTACGGCAGGAGAATCGGCAATACCTGCGCAGTTTGCCCCTGGATTGGCAGGGTGAATTGGCTGGCATGACGGTCTATATGTGCCACGGCAAACCGGGCAATAATATGTGGGGCATGTATCGCGATCACCTCTCCGTCAGCTATTTGAAGATGGTGCTGCGCGCGCTGAAAGCCGATGTCCTTGTCACTGGTCATACCCACCTGCCCCTGCACATGAAGACGAAATGGGGCTGCCTGGTTAATCCCGGTTCCCTCTATACCTTCAAGTGCGCTCGCGCGACCTCCCACACCTACGGCGTGCTGTCTTTGCCCGACCTTAACTTTCGCGTTTACGACGCCAACGCGCGCTGCGGGGAGCCGCCCCTCGATATAATATAGGCGCAGGGCCTCAAGCGTTTCTCGATCGCGAGGACGAACCATGCGCGTCCTGATGCTCTCCAAAGCCTGCATCGTCGGCATCTACCAGCCCAAGCTGGAGGCGATCGCCCGCCACGGCGTCGACTTGAATGTGTTGGTCCCGCCCTCATGGCGCGATGAGCGCGGCGTCCAGCCGCTAGAACGCGCGCGCACGGACGGCTACCAACTGCGCGAGATTCCCATCCGCTTCAATGGCAATTTCCATTTGCATCATTACCCAAGCCTGGGGTCTGTCATGCGCGAGTTGGCGCCGCAAATCGTGCACATCGATGAAGAACCCTACAACCTGGCGACCTGGCAGGCGCTGCGTCAGGCTCGCCGCCGCGGCGCCAAATCGCTCTTCTTTAGTTGGCAGAATATTCGGCGCGTTTATCCGCCGCCCTTTAGTTGGGGCGAGCGCTATGTGCTGCGCCATGCCGATTATGCGCTGGCTGGCACAGATTCCGCCGCCGATGCGCTGCGCCACAAAGGATACACCGGCCCATTGGCAGTCATCCCGCAATTCGGCACATCGCCCGAGCTGTTTCAACCGGCCGCGAAGCGCCCGGCGCGCCCCTTCACCATCGGATACATCGGGCGCATTGTGCCGGAGAAGGGAATCCGTATCCTGCTGCGGGCAGCGGCGCAACTGGACGGCGACTGGCGCCTGCGGCTGATCGGCGGCGGCACGGCGAGCGACGAATTGGCAGCGCTGGCCCGCTCGCTGGGCATCGGTGAAAAGACCGCCTTCATCGGGCAATTGCCATCGACTGATTTGCCGGCTGAATATCATAAACTCGATGCGCTTGCCCTGCCCTCGTTGACGCGCCCCAACTGGAAGGAGCAATTCGGCCGCGTGCTGGTCGAGGCGATGGCCAGCGGCCTGCCTGTCATCGGCAGCGATAGCGGCGCCATCCCCGGCGTCATCGGCGATGGGGGCTTGATCGTGCCGGAAGGCGATGCCGAGGCGCTGGCGAAGGCGCTGCGCAAACTGCGTGATCAGCCCGGCTTGCGCGCTGACCTGATCGAAAAGGGCATGGCGCGTTTCATGGCGCAATTCACCCACGAGCGCATCGCCGAAGCGACGGTGGCGGTCTACCAAGAACTTATGACTGCGGCGAAAACTGACGCAGCCGCCGGATGAAATCGACGCTCTCCAGCTTGCGCTCCAGCAGGTGCATGATATATCCCAGCATGATCGCTTCGGCGCGATTGTGTTGCCCGGCCGTGATCCGCAGGCTGTTCACCCGCTCCCACGCGTCGGCGCTGCGCTGCAAATGGCGCAGCAGCTTCAGCGTTGCCATGTCAATCTCGACCAGCCTTGTGGCGACGAAAGGCGCGGCCGCCCGCCCGACGACGCCGCCTTCCTCGTGGCTGAAGTATTGCCGCTCAGGCTTGAGCGCCGCCCGGCTGATGACACACTCGCCCAACTCGGGGCGAAAGCCCGCCAGGTCGAGCAACTGAAGCTCAAAGAAACGCGCCGCCAAGCGCGGGTCCGCAACCTCGGCAATGCGCCCCAGCGTCTGATGCAGCAGCGTGAAGAGATCGCCGCCCGCTTCCTCGTCATCAGCGGTGAAGCGATCGAGCAACTCGGCGACATAATTGGCGTAGGCGCCCCGCCCCAGATCCTCACGCAAGCCGAGATAGGGTTCGAGCAGCTGCGCCTGCGTCAAAATATCGAGGTTGCGCCCTTTGTGAATGAGGCAGTCGCTGCGGGCGAAGAGCTCGACATGCCCGCTGACTTTGGCGCTTGGTTTGCGCGCGCCCTTGGCGATGGCGCGGATCTTGCCGCGCGCCGGCGTGAACAGGGTCAGCAGCCGATCGGATTCGCCGAAATCGCGGCGGCTGAGGATGATCGCTTGCGTACGGAATTGGCGTGGCGGCTTGGGCATGGGGGAGTGGCGATTATCGTGGATACAATTCTCTTTGCGAACACGACACAGGTTTTTTCACCACAGAGAGCACAGAGGGCACAGAGATTTTTTCTATGCTTGGCGGATTTTTCAAGTCCACAGAATTAGCCACTCCCGGCATGGGGCTGCTTTTAGGTAGTGTCGCGATTATGGTATACTGTTTGACCGCGCGCAAGTACGGGCTAGGGAAACACGATGAGCATGACGGCAAAATTCCAACTGCCGCTGGAAGCGATCCGCGCTTATTGCGAGCAGCGCCCGATTAAGCGCCTGTCGCTTTTTGGCTCCGCCCTGCGCACAGACTTTGGTCCTGACAGCGATATCGACATGCTTATTGAATATGCGCCAGAGGCGAAAATCGACGCCTATGCGATCTTGCGGCAACAAGCCGACTTATGCAATCTGATTGGACGGCCCGTGGATCTGGGCACGCCACAATCGCTCAGTCCGTACATCCGCGACGAGGTCATCGAAAGCGCCGAGCCGCTCTACGATGTCGACGGCATCCAGCCTAGCAGGAGGAAGCCTATGCCAAAAAAGCCGGACAAAGACCGCCTGCGCCTGCTGGACATGCGCGACGCGGCTGAGAAAGCCCGCCGCTATGCAGCCGGGCGTACCCGCGCCGATATAGAGGATGACGAAATCCTGGGGTCGGCGTTGGTGAGAGAAGTCGTAGTAATTGGCGAAGCCGCGAACCATGTCAGCGA
Source organism: Anaerolineae bacterium (assembly GCA_022820125.1). Lineage (GTDB taxonomy): Bacteria > Chloroflexota > Anaerolineae > Aggregatilineales > Phototrophicaceae > UBA6055. The sequence goes on from JAJEGA010000101.1 coordinate 56,181, forward strand.
AGAAACGAGGGCGCTGGCCCCGGATATCGATTGGGGGGATATCGTCGGCATGCGCAATAACCTGGTCCACGCCTATTGGAAAATCAACTATGATGTGCTGTGGGATGTCATCACCTATAAGCTGCCGCCGCTCATCACCGAATTGAATCGTCTGATTGAAGCCAAATACGGAGTGGGCAATGACTGACGAGTCCGAACAGAGCGCTAACGACAAAAGCGAAATCACCGAAGAAACGCCCATCGTCACCTCCCACCAACTCGAGCTCGCCGACCAAACGCTCGCCTACACCGCGACGGTCGGCAAGATGCCGCTCAAAGACGAGAAGGAAAAGATCGCCGCCCAGATCTTTTACACCGCCTACACGCTCGACGCGGAGACCGACCCCGCCGAACGCCCGCTGATCTTTGTCTTCAACGGCGGACCGGGCTCGGCATCCATCTGGCTGCACATGGGCGCGCTGGGGCCGAAACGCGTCGACATGGGCGAAGAGGGTTTCATGCCGCCGCCGCCCTACAAGCTCAGCGACAATGCCCATACCTGGCTGGATCTGGGCGATCTCGTCTTCATTGATCCGGTCGGCACTGGTTACTCGCGCGCGGCCGACCCGGCCGATAACGAAAAATACTGGGGGCTGGAAGAAGACCTGGAAGCGGTCGGCGAATTCATCCGCCTCTATCTCTCGCGAAGCAAACGCTGGACCTCGCCCCTTTATCTCGCGGGCGAGAGTTACGGCGCCACCCGCGCCGCCGGGCTTGCCGGTCACCTCATAGACCGTGGCATCGCCTTCAACGGCGTCATCCTAATCTCGACCGTGATGAATTTTCAGACCCTGCGCTTCACCAAAGCCAATGATCTGCCTTATGCGCTCTACCTGCCCAGCTTCTGCGCCGCCGCGCATTATCATGGATTGCTGGACGATGACTTGCAGAAGCGCGAGCTGCGCGAATTGCTGCATGAAGCGGCCGCATGGGCGGAGACCGATTACACCGTCGCCTTGGCGAAAGGCGACCGCATGAGCGACAAGGAACGCGCCGCAATCGCCGGGCGACTGTCACGTTACACCGGCTTGTCTCAGCGCTTCATCTTGGGCGCCGACCTGCGCATCAATATCATGAGCTTCTGCAAAGAGTTGCTGCGCGATGACAAGCGGGCGGTGGGCCGGCTCGATTCCCGCTTCATCGGCATCATGGCATCAGCCGAAGGCAGCACCTTCGACTTCGACCCGTCGATGAACGCCATCATCCCGCCCTACACCGCCGTTTACAATCAATACGTGCGCGAGCAGCTGGGCTACGAAACCGACCTAAACTACGAAATCCTCAGTTTCAAGGTCAACGAAAACTGGAAATATCAGGGCGGGCAATTCCCCGATACCAGCGAGGGGCTGCGCGCCGCCTTCGCCAAAAATCCCTTCATGCGCGTCTTGGTGGCGCAGGGTTATTATGACCTGGCGACGCCCTTCCAAGCCGCCTATTATTCGCTGGCGCACATGGGCTTGGACCCGGCGCTGCGCGATAATATCACAGTCAGCGAATACGAAGCGGGTCACATGATGTACGTGCACGAGCCATCGCTGGCCAAGCTCAAAGCGGACGCGACCGCTTTTATCCTTCAATGATCGTGATGTAGGGGCGACATATTATGTCGCCCGCCTTTCATTTCGGGGCCGTTTCGGGCTAGCCAAGGCTCGTCTCCGCGCGCTCGCGTATTTGGGGTTCGCATTTTGTGCGCGCCAAGTCCTGGCTTGCAGGGTTGTGGCGCATTCATCCTCGCCCGCTCAAGCCCCATGATGCCGCATGATGTCCATCCACATGACCAGCCCGCGCCAGCGACCGAATCGCTGGTAATGCGCCTTGATATCGGCTTCGCTGCCTTTGTCGCCGCCATTGTGCCGCTCGGCGAACATGGCGTGGCAGGCGGTGTCGATGGCGATCCTGTCGAAGTGCCCGACCATCCGCGCGATTGTGCCGGCGGCGTAATCCCCGAAGCCCTTCAGCGACTTGACCGCGCGGAAAAAGTCATCGCCATCAAGCGCCAGCCAGGCATCAAGATTGACCTCGCCGGCGGCGATCTTCCGCGCCAGCTGATGCAGGTAGGCGCTGCGGTAACCGGCGCGCACCCGCGCGGCAAAGGCTTCGAATTCCAGCGCGGCGATGCCCTCTGCCTTTGGGAAGGCGTAGCAGTCTCGTACCCTGGGATGGGGCGCGCCCAATCGACAGAGCTGCCGGCACATATTCACAGTCTGCGCCCAGTTGCAATTGGTCGTCAACAGCACCTTCGCCAGGTCTTCCCACAAGCTGGGCGCGATCAGAATGCGACCGCGGCGCTGCGCCATTAGCCATTCGTAGCCCGGATGCGCCTTCATCGCCGCGTAGAAGGCGCTTAAGTCCCAATCGAGATTGAGCATGCGTCTCACAGCGCTTGCGACTTCTGCGCGCAAGCCCGCGCTCGCCAGCTTGCAATCGGGAGAATCCACAGCGACGCCACCCGCCGCCGCCCGCATCCGCAGACACAGCACAGCGCCGGCCGCGCTCTGAAAGACGTAGGAAAGCGTCCCGCTCTCATCGTCCCAACTGAAGGGCGATAGCATCAGCCAGCCATGGCTGAGCACGGTGCGTTCAAAGCCAAATTGTGGCGCCGTTGCAATGACGAAGCCGGAATCGCTCACGCGGGCATCTTGTCCAGCACGTCTTGAATCTGAACCAGATGGTTGACGCCATGCTGCGCGTAGGCGAATGCCAACGCTTCAATGCTCATGTCGGGCCGATCGGGGCTGGAGCCGATGCCGATCTTGCCCCATTCTTCTTCGCTCAAGTTCTCCAGCAGAATTGCCCAGCGCCCTTGCAAGCCTTCCAGCAGCTTCAGCGAAAGCTCAATGTCGGCATCCTTCGCGTCCGGGTACTCGGCGATGGCGTTCACATCGTAAGCGGTGAACTGAAAACGCGGGCTGGTCAGTATCAGCTTGAAGCGGCGGAGGCAGACCATATGCGTATCCGCCAGGTGGTGGATATTCTGCGCGATCGTCCACTCCGGCGCGTTGTAGGCGGTTGTCAGCTGCTCGACGCTCAAGCCTTGCACTTGTTCGCGCAGCTGCGCCGGCAAATTGCGAATCGCTTCAATAGCTTCCGCTCTGGTTTCCATAGTGATAGTCTCTCCTTGTCTTCCATTGATTTTGGTACCCGGATTCTAATTGACCATTCACTGCATTCCTATTGTCTAATGTCCGCGCAAAAGCAGGATATGTACGGGAAAGCCGCCGGCTCGCCGATAATCGTAGGTCCTCAGGAGCGGGCGAGACAAGTCTCGCCCCTACAAGGCTTTATGGGCGATGTTTCAACTGGCGAGTGTATACAACGAAAAACCACTCTGTGCCTTCTGTGCCCTCGGTGGTAAAAGATAGTGTCACCCGCCCAGCCCCGAACTGTTCTGCGCGAAAGGGTCCCCCCGCATGCCCCCAAAGCCCGATATCGTCGGCATCGGCGTCTGCACGGTTGACCACCTCGTGACCGTGCCGCGCATGCCCAAGCGGAACGAAAACATGGCGGCGGTCAATTATGATCGCCAGCCGGGGGGCTTGGCTTCTATCGCGCTGATCGCCGCTGCCCGGCTCGGCGCCCGCGCCAAAATCATCGCCCGCATCGGCGATGATGATACTGGCAGCTTTATCAGCGCAGCCTTGCGCGAAGAAGGCGTCGATGTCTCGCGGCTCTTGGTTGAGCCGGGCAGCGCCTCGCATATCTCCGTGATCCTGGTGCACGAAGCCACGGGCGATCGCAGCATCATCACCCGACCGCCGACGGGGCAGCCGGTTGCGCCAGGCGAATTCAAGCGCGAGGACATCACCGCCGCCCGCGCGCTCTTCGTTGATACGCTGAGCGACGCCACGCTGCAAGCGGCGCGCTGGGCGAAGGAAGCGGGCATGAAGGTGCTGCTGGATCCCGCGCTGCCATACGCCGAAATCAAGCCACTGCTGGAATATGTCGATGTGCCGATCGTGCCGGAATATTGGGCGCGCGCTTTGATGCCCGATGCGCCACCGGCCGCTGTCGCCGAGCGGCTGCGCGACGAAGGCGCTGAAATCGCCGTCGTCACCCTGGGCGAGCGGGGCGCGGTCGCCGCTTGGGCTGGCGGCACAGAGGCTTTCCCCGCTTTTCCAGTTGATGTGGTGGATACCACCGGCGCCGGCGATGCCTACCATGGCGCCTTCCTCTACGCCCTGCTGCAAGGCTGGGATCTGCCGCGGATGGCGCGCTTCGCCTCCGCCGTCGGCGCCCTGAATTGCCGCGCTATGGGCGGACGCCGCGCCTTGCCAACGCGCAGCGAAGTGGATCATTTCATGGCGGATCAACTGCGCTAACCCTCTTGTTGGCTGGTTCCTGCCAGCGAGACGCCAAGCCCGAGCAGGCGCTTGTGCCGCGCTATTCGCCGCCTATGATCAGAATTTCGTCCTGCGCCATCAAGAAAAGGTGCTATACTATTATGCGATTACTGATGTAAAGGAGTGGTTGTCATGAACAAAGCAGAATTGATTGATGCAATCGCCGCTGAGTCTGGGCTGAGCAAAGCCGACGCTGGCAAGGCGCTCGAGGCTTTCACCGATTCGGTTACGGGCGCGCTGAAAGAAGGCGAGCGGATTTCGCTGGTTGGCTTCGGCTCGTTCTCGGTTGACCGGCGCGACGCGCGCACGGGCCGCAATCCGCGCACCGGTGAAGCGATAGACATCGCCGCCAAGAATGTCGTCAAGTTCAAGCCGGGGGCGAGCTTGTCAAAATCGGTGAATTAAGCCAATCAAATCGTGGTTGGGATGACACTGCCATGAGATCCCGCTAACTTCAAAACATCAATAGCAGCCCGTCGTAACGATTGCGCGGGCTGTTTTTTGTGCCGCATTCTCGACTGGGCAGCAAGGAAGCGGACTTGATCGCCTTCAAATCAGCCCGCCTTGCCGCAGATAGGACAGGCAAGACTTCAATTCGAACTCTCGCAGGCGCTCATCAGCGGCTGGTCGCCCAGCGATAACAAGCCAGCCCTTGTAATTCATCTTCCGCAAAGCCGCGCCAATCTCCGGGAAGGGCAGCGCGCCCGCCCCCGGCAAGCCGTTTCCAGTATCCGCCAGGTAGATAACGCTGAGCGCCGCCTGATAAGTTTCGAGGGCTGCGAGAGGATCCGCTTCTTCCAGCGCCAAGGCGCGCGCGCATGCGGCGATTGTAATCATGGGATGGTTATCGACCTCGCGGCAGAACTGGAGGGCTTGCTCCAGCCGCGTCAGGAATACGGTCTCTTGGCGATCAAGCGGCAGCAGCGCCAGCTTGGCGTCCATCGCATCAGCCAGATCGGAAAAGCCGCGCAGCAGCCAAATCAGCAGTTCTTTCTGCAGCTCCATCGGCGAGGCGAAAGGCGTGAGATCCGGCATATCGCTCGCGCCATACTGGGGCGCGAAAGTCACATAATCCGCTTTGAGGTCGAGCGCGCAAGCCAGCGCCTCCCGCAGCATGTCGTTCGCTCGCTGCCGCCGCGCGATATCAGCCGATACCCAGCCATCGGTCTCGCCCATGTGGATGCCGCTTGCAGCCAGCCCCTGCGTCCGCAGCGCCTCATCAATCTCATCGATGCGCGCGTCAAGCTCGTCAAACGCGAATTCCACGCCGCTGCAACCCAGCTCGCGCGCCAAAGCTACCCGCTCGCCCACGTTATCGCCCGGCAGCAGCGCCTCCTGAATCGCCAGCTTGCTCATGCTTCAGCTCACCACCTTGGGCACGCTGGATAAAACATCGGCGATCAAATCGTCCGTGCTCAGTCCCTCAGCCTGCCCCTCGAAATTGAGCAGGATCCGATGGCGCAGCGCCGCCGGCGCCACCGCCGCGACATCGTCATAGGAGACGTTGCTGCGCTCTTCCAGCAACGCGTTGATTTTCGCGCCGATAATCAAGGCTTGCGCCCCGCGCGGGCTGGCGCCATAACGCGCGTACTGCTTGTTCAAGGGCGCCGCAGACTGGCTGTCCGGGTGAGTGGCGACGATGAGGCGCGCCACATATTCGCTGACATGTGTGGGGATCGGCGTGCTCAGCGCCAGCTTGCCCATGCCAATCACCTGCGTTCCGTCCGCCACCACCCCCGCCTGCGGCTGTTCGACGCCGGTCGTCCGCTCCAGGATGGCGACTAGCTCGCTCACTTCGGGGAAGGGCATATTGACCTTGAAGAGGAAGCGGTCCAATTGCGCCTCGGGCAGCGGATAGGTGCCTTCCATCTCCAGCGGGTTCTGCGTCGCCAGCACGAAGAAGGGCGCATCCAGGTCATAGCGCCGCCCGGCAACCGTGACCGTCTGCTCTTGCATCGCTTCCAGCATCGCCGATTGCGTCTTGGGCGTCGCCCGATTGATCTCATCGGCGAGCACCAAATTGGCGAATATCGGACCGGCTTGAAAGCGGAATTCGCGCCGCCCGTCTTCCGTCTCTTCCAGGATATCAGTGCCGACAATATCGGCCGGCATCAGATCGGGCGTGAACTGAATGCGCGAGAATTTGAGCTCCAGCACATCGCCCAGCGTGCGAATCAGCATCGTTTTGCCCAAGCCGGGCACGCCTTCCAGCAGGGCATGGCCCCCCGCCAAGACGCAGATGACCACGCTGCGCACGACATCGCTTTGCCCGACGATGACCTTGCCGACTTCCGCCTCGATATCGCGGGCGATCTCGCCGAATTGCTCCAAGCCAATGTCTGCCACTGCCGCTTCGCTCATTTCCCGGTCGCTTTCTTCATTGGTCGGCGCGTTTGCCGGTCATTATAAAGGCAAAAGAGGCGAAGGCGTGAGAGCAGGTCGCCAGTCCATACGAATTGTGGAAGCGATCAATCAGCGCGCGACCAGGATGATGACCGAACGCGGACCGGCGATGACAGCATCCTGCTCATCTATGAGGACCTCATGCCCGAGCGGGTAACTGTCTTGCGGCGGCGCCATGCTGGTGTTGACCGCCACATGCCAGTGCAGGGGGCGCGGCAGCCGGGGCAAGCCGAAGGCGGACGTCTCCCAATAGGCGTTCATGATCAGGTACAGGATATCGGCGGCGGCATCTTCAGCGTCGGTCTCGGTCCCGCAAAACATGACCGCCAACTGGCGGCTTTCATAAGACCAATCGGGCGACCAGGGCTCGGAACCGTGGAAGGAAACGCTCTCGGAAAACTGATCGCCATTGAGCTCGCCGCCTGGCTGATGGTTCAGATATGCGTGGCGGCGCAGCACCGGATGCGCCTGACGGAGCCGAATAAGATGGCGGACGAAATCGAAGAGCGCAGTGTTCGTCCGCAGTTGACGCCAATCCAGGTAATTGATCGGGTCGTCGTGGCAATAGCTGTTGTTGTTGCCGCCTTTGCTGTGGCCGATTTCATCGCCCATCAGCAGCATCGGCACACCCTGGCTCACCAGCAGTATGCTGAGGAAATTCCGGATTTGCCGCTCGCGCAATTCGTTGATGGACCGGTCGCCGCTTTCGCCTTCCCAGCCGCAATTCCAGCTGAGATTGTCGTCCAAGCCATCGCGGTTGTCTTCGCCATTCGCCAGATTGCGCTTGCTGTTGTAGCTGACGAGATCACGCAGGGTGAAGCCGTCATGGGCGGTGATGAAATTGACCGAGGCTTGCGGGCCTCGATCGCCGTAGATATCGGGCGAGCCCTGGATGCGAGCCGCCATCGCGCCAACCATGCCGGCGTCGCCCTTGACGAAGCGGCGCACATCATCGCGAAAGCGCCCGTTCCATTCCGCCCAGCGCCCGTAAGCGGGGAAGCTGCCGACCTGGTACAAACCGCCGGCATCCCAGGCTTCGGCGATCAATTTGGTATTCGCCAGCAGCGGATCGTAAGCCAATACCTCAAGCAATGGCGGATCCGGGTCCGGTCTGCCTTCGGGGTCGCGCCCCATGCTCGAAGCCAGATCAAAGCGAAAACCATCGATGTGATATTCGCTGACCCAGTAGCGCAGGCAATCAAGCAAGACGACGCGCACGACCGGATGGTTGCAATTAAAGGTGTTGCCGACGCCGCTGAAATTGTGATAGCTGCCGTCCGGCTTCAGCAGATAATAGATGCTATTGTCGATGCCGCGGTAGGAGATGGTGGGTCCATTCTCGTTGCCCTCGGCGCTGTGGTTGAAAACGACATCCAGCCAAACCTCAATCCCCTCCCGGTGGCAGGCTTTGACCAGCGACTTAAGCTCGTCAATCGGCGCCCCGCAGGCGGCGTAACCCGCCTTCGGCGCGAAGAAACTGATCGGATTGTAGCCCCAGAAGTTCAACAACTGATCGCCAGTTTCGGGGTTCTTGAGGTCGTTGTCAAGCTCGTCAAACTCAAAGACAGGCATGAGTTCGATGCAGTTGACACCCAGCGCTTTCAGGTAAGGGATCTTCTCGATGATGGCGCTGAAGGAGCCGGGCGCGCCGACCCCGGAGGCGGGATGGGCGGTGAAGCCGCGCGTGTGCATCTCGTAAATGACGAGGTCTTCCAGTGGGATGTTAAGCTGCCGATCGCCTTCCCAATCGAAATCGTCCACGTGAGGGCGGGCGCGATAAGGATAGATGCCATCCCGCATCCCTGATTCGCCCCACTTGTCCAGCCCGCCGATTGACCGGGCGTAGGGATCCAGCAATATGTGCTGCGCGTTGAAACGATGCCCCCTTACCGGGTCGAAGGGTCCATCAAGGCGAAAGCCGTATTCTATCTGGTCCGGGTCCAGGTCGAGCACGGTCATCGCGTAGACATCGCCGGTGCGGAAGGACTCAAGAAAGGGGATTTCAATCATCGGCCACTCGGCGCCCTTTTGAAAGAGGACCAGGCTGCATGAGGTGGCGAAGCAAGAAAAGATAGAGAAATTGATGCCGTCTTGTGTGACAGTCGCGCCGAAGGGACGGGGCTTGCCGGGGCGAAAGCGGAAATTGCCAAGCTTATAATTCGGAAGCGAAGTCATAAGCACATTGTAGCAGAATTCAAGTGCGAGCAATGATATCGATTTAGATGCCGCTCGCCCCGATTGGCTGCGTCTGCGCGGCGCGCGTGGGCAGGGAATTCGAATCAGTCAATTCCGGCGGCGATTCGAGGTTCTGTATCGAGTTCGGTGGGAATTCATGTCAAGCGTAATATTCTTTCAGCGTCGACATCATCCTTTAGCGAAAATTGTAGGGGCGATTCTGTGAATCGCCCGCCGAAGATTATCAAGTGAGCGAGCCAAGGCTCGCCCCTACAGATGCTTGAATGATAATGATTTCTAAATTCAACCGAAATAGATACACTCCCCGATTCGACGACATGTTGAAGAAACGGGCTAAACTTGGCATACTACTATGCGTTATATTTGAGACACCGATGCAGTTTAAGTCAAGGATGCGGAAACTGCATTGTCTCGAAGTGAGTTACAGTGGCGCAGCGGGTGACACAAGCCGCGCGTAGGTCGCGTAGACACTGACCGGCGACACTGCGGTTCCGTCGCCCCTACAAGGACGTAGTTTTTTGAATAAGGCATCCGGTTTCTCACAATCCGCTTTGGCGGGTCGCCTCAACCGGCTCATTGATTTCGCGCCGGTCCTCATCGCCTTGCTATTGGCGCTGCTGGTCGCCTCGGTTTTGCTGCTCGCGCTCAACGCCAATCCACTGGAAGCGTATGACTTCATGCTGCAGGGCGCGGCCGGCTCCGAAAACGCCTTTGCCGAGACGCTGGTGAAAGCGACGCCGATTCTCTTCGTTGGCATCGGCATCACGATCGCTTTCCGCGGCGGCATGATCAACATCGGCGGCGAAGGGCAGATGATCGCCGGCGCCCTGGCAGGCGTGACGATTGCGCTGATCATGGGCGAAATGCGCGTCCCGCCTGAGCTCGCCAAGGAGAAAGGCGCATTCGACATCATCATCGTCGCTTGTTCGCTGGTGGGCGGCTTTCTGATGGGCGCGCTTTATGGCGGATTAGCCGGTTTTCTAAAAGCTTATTTTGACGTCAATGAGATCTTGAGCACGATTATGCTCAATCAAATCGCCGTGCAGATGATGAACTTCCTGCTGAATGGCATCTTGCTGGATCCGGCGGAGGCGGGCTTCAACAATATCCCCAAGACGGCGCGGCTGGTCACGGCGGCGCAGCTGCCCCGTTTGTCGCTGCCGATTGGCGACCCGCATCTCTTCGCCCGCACGCGCCTGCATTGGGGTTTGATCATCGCGATTGTCTTGGCGGCGGTCATTTACATATTCTTGTGGCGCACGTCGTGGGGGTATCGCATTCGGGCGGTGGGCGAGAATCAGCGCGCCTCAAGCTACGCCGGCATCAACGTCAAGCGGCAGATGATGTTTTCGATGTTTCTGGCTGGCGGTTTCGCAGGATTGGCGGGCGTGGTGCAGGTCTTGGGTTTGCAATACCGCTTGCAGACGGATGGCTCGCCAGCGGGCTTCACCGGCGCGGCCGGCTTTAACGGCATCGTCGCCGCGCTCTTCGGCGGGCTTAATCCACTTGGCGCGATTCCCGCGGCCGCCTTCTTCGGCGGGCTGCTCGTCGGCGCGCAGAAGATGCAGCGCGAGCTTGGCGTGCCGGCGTCGTTGATCACGGCGGTTAATGGCTTGATTGTCGTCTTCGTCGTCAGCAGCGAGATCTTCATCCAACAACGGAGCAAGCGGCGGGTCAGCGTGGCGGAAGAGGAAGCCCCTGCCCCCACCCTAAATCCCTCCTCCAAAATGAGGGAGGGACTTTCTTCCAGCGATGATGGTCAGGAAGAGGGCTGATGGGCTTGGATGAGATTTTCACCGCCAGCGTCTTCGCTTCCGCCATTCGCCTGGCGACGCCGTATATCTTTTCCGCCCTGGGCGAGACCTTCGCTCAGCGCAGCGGCGTGCTCAATCTCGGTGTTGACGGCATGATGCTGATGGGCGCTTTCTCCGGCTTTTACGCCGTGCACATCGCGCAGGTCAACGGGGCGATGAGCGAGCCGCTGAGCCTGCTGCTCGGCGTCGCGGTGGCGCTGATCGTTGGCGGTTTGATGGGCTTGGCGATGGCTTTCGTCAGCGTGACGCTGAAGGCGAAGCAGGGCATCAGCGGCATCGGCGTTTATCTCTTCGGCTTGGGCTTGAGCGAGCTGCTCTTCCAGCAGTGGGTGGGCACGCCGAAATCGGTCAGCGGCTTCCCGCGGATCAACTTCCCGGTTCTGACCGATCTGCCGATCGTGGGCGAGATCTTTTTCCATCACAACCTGCTGGTTTATGTGGCTTTCGCCCTGGTGCCGATCTCGGCTTTCGTGCTCAACCACACAACCTTCGGGCTGATGATCCGCGCGGTGGGGCAGAACCCGGAAGCGGCTGACGCGATGGGCGTCAACGTGGCGCGCGTGCGCTATGCCACCACGATAATCGGCGGCATGATGGCGGGCTTGGCGGGGGCGTCGCTCTCGATCGCGCTGATCAATCTATTCCAGCAGAATCTGACGGCTGGCCAGGGTTTCATCGCGGTCGCGTTGGTGTACTTCGGCGGCTGGCGGCCCTTTGCGGTGGCGGCTGGCGCCATGCTGTTCAGCTTCGTCAACGCGCTGCAGCTGCAGATCAAAGTCATCGGCGCCGACATCCCGTCCGAGTTCGCGGTCATGGCGCCTTATGTCATCACGATCATCGCGCTGGTCTTCGCCACCAAGCGCCATGAGCAGCCGACGGCGCTGACGAAACCCTACGAGCGTGGGGAGTAGTTATACATAACTACAGAAGTAGAACAAAGTAAGTAATGCGAAAAGGTCGATCAGATATGGATGGACAAATCATAATCGAAAACTGTAGGGGCGTTTCGCTGAAACGCCCGAAGCGCATGTGGTCGGGACAGCGGGCGACTCACCGAGTCGCCCCTACAGACGTCTTCCTGGATGAGGGTTTGTATAATAAGAGAACGCAGAGAGATTAATGGAGGGGCGATCATGAAGAAGATTTTGACAATAGGCTTGTTGCTTCTGTTTGTTACGACGGGCGCGGTATCGCTGGCGCATGATGATGCGTTCCGCGTTGCCGCCTTGATGCCCAGCGCTACCAACGACCTGGCATTCAGCCAGAGCATGTATGACGCATTGGTGGCGATTCAAGCGGAACTTGGTTCAGACGCCTTCGAGTTCACCGTTCAGGACAGCACTTATATCGTGGATGACGCCGCGGTGGCGCTGCGCGACTGGGCGGCTTCGGGCGATTATCAGTTGGTGATCGCGCATGGCTCCCAATATGGACCAATCGTGGAGGAACTGGCGGCTGAATTCACCGATGTGTCATTCGCCTGGGGCACGCGGCAAGACACCTTCGGCCTGGACAATGTATACAGCTACGCGGCAGCCTCGGACGAAGGCGGGTACTTCAATGGCGTATTGGCGGCGCGCCTGACCGAGACCGGCGTGGTGGGTTTGGTGGGACCAATTGAAGTCGGCGATGGCAAGCTTTATGCCGACGGCTTCGCCAATGGGGTGGCTTCCGTCAATGAAGAAATCGAAGTCAATATCGTATTCATCGGCTCTTTCAGCGATGTGCCACTGGCGACCGAAGCGGCGGAAACCCATATTGCCAACGGCGCCGATATATTGACCGGCACGGCGCAGATGGTTGTGGGGCCGATCGCGGTCGCGGTGGCGAATGATGTGCTCTGGTTCGGCTCCGATGCCAGCCAGGATGAACTGTCCGAAGATATCGGCGTCGCCTTTCAGATTTACAAGTGGGAAGTGCTGCTGCTGGACATGATCAGCAACATTAAGGAAGGGATTCTGGGCGGCGAATACTACAAGCTGACGCTGGCAAACGAAGGTCTGGTGATGGAATATGACAAGGACTTCGAAGTCAGCGATGAATTGATGGCGATTGCGGACGAAACCATCGCTGGCATCATCGCCGGTGACATTGTTCCGATACCTGAGATGATGGAAGACGGAATGATGGATGATGAGACGGAGGAGGAAAGCGAAGACTAAAACAAGACGGGACTCTCAAGCGTTCAACTGTTTATTCTCGGGCGATGTCGCCCGGTATAAAGCCAAAATCCATTCGAGGAGAGAATAGCCATGAAGAAAGTTCTACTGCTTACCTTGATTGTCGCCCTGTTTGCCGGGGTGATGCCGACGATGGGGCAAGACGTCTTTCGTGTTGCCGCCGTAGCGCCCAGCGCGACGAACGATCTCGCCTTCAGCCAGAGCATGTACGATGGCTTGATGGCGATTCAAAGCGCCATGGGCGAAGACGCCTTCCAGTTCGATTTCCAGGATGGCACTTTCATCGTCGATGACGCGGCGGTCGCCTTGCGCGAATGGGCGGCTTCGGGCGATTACAATCTCGTGATCGCGCACGGCTCGCAATTCGGCTCGGTGGTTGAAGAGCTGGCGCAAGAATTCCCCGAGGTTTCTTTCGCTTGGGGCACCGATGAAAACACCTTCGGCTTGGGCAATGTCTTCGCCTATACCGCTGATTCTTACCAGGGCGGCTTCGTCAATGGCGTTGTGGCGGGCGGAATGACGGAATCCGGCGTCATCGGCGTTGTCGGCCCAATCGAAGTAGGCGATGCCAAGCTGTACGTCGATGGCTTCGTAGCCGGCGCCGGCGCTTCCAATCCCATGGCGACGGTCAATGTGGTTTACATTCAGTCCTTCAGCGATGTCCCGCTGGCGACCGAAGCGGCGGAGACCCATATCGCCAATGGCGCCGATATCTTGACCGGCACCGCGCAGATGGTCGTTGGTCCGATCGCGGTTGGCATCGAGAACGGGGCGAAGTGGTTCGGCACGCAAGCCAGCCAAGCGGAGCTCGCCGGTGATTCCGCCGTTGCTTTCCAAGTCTATAAGTGGGAAGTCATCTTGGCCGACATGATCGGGCATATCCAAATGGGCGTGCTGGGCGGCGAGTCTTATGTCTTGACCCTGGCTAATGGCGGCTTGGTGATGGAGTTCGCCGGGTAGGGCTGCTGGCTTGAAGCTTTTGAGTTTGCGCAAAAGGGCGAGCCACCGGCTCGCCCGTACAGATGCTGGTGTGGCGGCGGCCGATAAACCTGGCCGCCCCTGCCAACCTATTTGTTAGCGGGAACTTTAGGCGATTATGGCAGAGAGCGTAATACAGAAGCCGAATCTGCTGCCCACCGGTCACGAGCGCATCAACCAGCTCGAGATGGTCGGGATTGTCAAGCGCTTTCCAGGCGTGCTGGCAGCCGACAATATCGACTTTGATGTGCAGGCGGGCGAGATTCACGCGCTGCTGGGCGAAAATGGCGCCGGCAAATCGACGCTGATGAAGATGCTCTATGGCCTCTATCATCAAGATGAGGGGCAGATTCGCATCAATGGCGCAGAGACGACAATACGAAACCCGCAGGACGCGATTCAGCACGGCATCGGCATGATTCACCAGCACTTTATGCTCGTGCCATCGCTGACAGTGGCGGAGAATATCGCGCTGGGCATGAAGTCATCGCGCGGCGCCCGCCTCGATCTGGATGTGGTCAGCCGCCGCGTGCTGGAGCTATCCGAGATTTACAACCTCAAGGTCGATCCGGGCTTGCCAATTTGGCAGTTGGCGGTGGGCGAACAGCAGCGGGTTGAGATCCTGCGCGCGCTCTACAAAGGGGCGGCGCTGCTGATCCTTGATGAGCCGACCGCCGTGCTAACGCCGCAAGAAGTGGACGGCTTGTTCCGCATCCTCAATCAACTGGCGGATGACGGGCATGGGCTGGTTTTCATCTCGCATAAATTGCATGAAGTCCTGGAGATCAGCCAGCGCGTCACCGTCTTGCGTGATGGTCGGCGCGTCAACTCGATCCCCACCAGCGAAGCGACCCGCCCCAAGCTGGCTGAAATGATGGTCGGGCGGCCCGTGCTGCTGGAATACGACAAGAACCCGCCGGACCCGCAGTCGGAGCGTCTTATTCTCAACGGCGTCAGCGCGCTAAGCAATCGCGGCACAGTTGGGCTGGACAATGTATCGCTGCGCTTGCGCGGCGGCGAGATCGTCGGCATCGCCGGCGTCTCCGGCAATGGGCAGCAGGAGCTGGCGCAGTGCATCTGCGGCTTGCGCCCGCTGACTGCTGGTTCGATTACCGTGGATGGCAGCGATGTCAGCAACGCGCATCCGTCGGCGCTGAACGCCATCGGCTTGTCGCATATCCCGGAAGAGCGCATGCTTGATGGCGTTATTACCGCCTTCAGCGTCGCCGAAAATTATGTCTTGCAGGATCACGGACACCCCAAGTTCACGCGCGGCAAGATTTTTATGCTCTTCCACAAGATTCGCGAGTTTTGCCGGCAAGCGATACAGACTTACGAAATCAAGACGCCGAGCACAGAAACGCTGGTCAAGAGCCTGTCCGGCGGGAATATCCAGAAGTTGGTCTTGGCGCGCGAGCTGTCGCGGGATCCGGGTGTGCTGATCGCGGCGCAGCCGACGCGCGGCGTCGACATCGGCGCGACCGAATACATCCACCAGCGCCTTTTGCAAGAGCGCGACAACGGCACCGCCATCCTGCTCATCAGCGAAGATCTCGATGAAATCCGCGCGCTATCGGACCGCATCGCGGTGATGTACGAGGGTCGGATTGTGGGCGAGGTTGAGAATAAGGATGTTGATATTGAGCAGCTGGGTTTGCTGATGACGGGCGGGGGCTGACCTTAGGGTTCGGCGGCCGAAACAAAAAATCGAAAAAAGCTCCCTTTTCGGCAAAGGGAGCTTCTGTTTTGGCAAGCAACGCAGTCCGCTACTTGGATTTGACAAAGACGATAGTCGTCGGCTGAGGCTCATATTTATTGGTTAAGTCGTCGGTCCTTACTCGTTTCACCCCGC
>JAJEGA010000084.1 GCA_022820125.1 Anaerolineae bacterium
GCCCCAGCCCAGCGCCGCCAAAGCCCGCGTCCAGCGCTCGACATGGGCAGCGCCGTGATTCTCCTGCGTATAGCCAATCAAGGTAGAAATCAGACTGGCGTAGGGTCCGCTGGGCGCAGGCGTGTTCGTCGGCGGAATCGGGGTATCCGTCGGCGGGATTGGCGTATCCGTTGGCACGGGTGTATTTGTCGCCGTTGGACTCGGCGTGTTCGTTGGCGTCGCGGTGGCAGTGGGCGTCGCCGTTGGCGCCGGCGTATCTGTCGCTTGCTGCTGCCCGCCTTGCAACTGCGTCAAGGCATCGACGACCGGCTGCCAGCGATTGCGACTGTAGCTGTCGGCCATCTGTTTCGCCTCTGCCAGCGTCATCGGGTTGTCATGGCTGCCATGCCCCAGCGCCGCCAGCGCCCTCGCCCAGCGCTTGTAGTGGTCAGATGTCGAAGGCTGTTCATCGCGATAGCCGATCAGCGTCTGAATCAAGCTGGGAACCGGCGTGTTCGTTGGCGTCGGGGTATAAGTGGCGGTATTGGTCGCGGTCGCCGTCGGCGTATCACTAGGCAGAATTTGCTGGTCTTGCTGGTCTTGTTGGTCTTGCTGAGTCTTAGGCGCGGTTTGAGCGCTGCCAGTGGCGACAAGATTGACCCCGCTATCCTGATAAGCGGTGATGCGGAAGGAATAGCTCGTTCCTGCTTGCAGCCCGCCGAAATTGTGAGAAGTGGTGCCAGCGCCGGGCGTGACAAATTCGTAATAGTTGCCGCGACTGATCTCGACGAAGTAGAGCAGGACCTTGCCCATGTCACTCCATTCGACGGTGATGTGGTCTTTGGAGATTTTGGGGAAGATAATGCCCAGACTGCCGTCTGTGGGCAGGACGCTGGCGTCGGGCGTGTTGGTGGGTGTGGCTGTACTCGTGGCTGTGCTGGTCGCAGTAGGCGTGGAAGTTGCCGTCGCTGTATTCGTCAGCGTGGCGGTGGCGGTACTCGTCGGCGTACTTGTCGCGGTGGATGTGAAAGTTGCGGTTGGCGTCGGCGTATCAGTGGGCAGAACCTGCTGGTCTTGCTGCCCTTGCTGCGCGACTGGCGTATCGGTCGGGGGAGCGTTTGGATCTGCCTTGGTTTGTATGGTGTCGGTCACCGAGCGCGCGTAAACCTTATCGCAATCAGGGCTGTCACAGAGTTCCACCCAAATGTGATATTCGGTCTCCGCTTTTGTCTCTTCGTTCCACCAGGTGGATGTTCTGGAGATATCCTTTTGCAGCCAAGCTTCTTTGATCGTTTCCCCGCCGTCAGTGGGCTTGCCATAGACAACAACATACAAGTTGTATACTGAAAATCCCAGCCAGCCGTCGGTCCAGCCGCCCCAGATGACATAGATGTCTTTATACGCGCCCAGCCTGGTGAAAATCTTGCCATAGGGCGTAAGCGCGCCACTCGGTTTTTTCGGGCTGCGGAAAGTGAGCGGAGCCAGGCTTGCCAAGGGCTTATCGTCGCAGGTTTTCTGCCGGCATTGCTTGTCGGCGACTGTCACCTGTACCGTATATTCCGTGTCCGGCTGCAGCCCATTCGCCGCCGTAAACTCGAATTCATTTGCATCGATGATGGTCTTTTCCTGGAGGTTGCCGGCGGGACCGATATACACCCTAAAGACAGGGTCGAGATTCGTTTGCACCAGCCCGATAAGACCGACCCACCGGATTTTGACGAAGTCATATCGCTTCTCGGCAACCTGGACAAAGCCAGGCTGATCCGCCCGGTTAGGATCCTTCAAGGTGCGGAATTTGGTCGACAAGGACTGCTTGTAAACAACCTCGCAATCCTTGTTGCATATCTTTACCCAGGCAGTGTATTCGGTATCGGGCTCGAGCTTTAGGTTTGTGCCAAGCTTTTTGGGAGGGGTGGAAAAGGTAATTGTTTTGCCGCCGGCAGCCTGGACAACCAAGATTAATTTCAGCTTGCCATCGTGGTAGCCGGAGCCGAAAAAATTCCAGCCGAAAAGGGCGGAATCATGAGTGATGCGTGATACCTCTACAGTGCCGGCTGGGGTTGGAGGACCAACCGGCTTGGGGATAGGCGTGGCGCTCGGTATCGGCGTGTTGGTCGGGACTGGACTTGGTGTATCGCTGGGCAGCACTTGCTGATCTTGCTGCGCTTTAAGCGCGACTAGCGTAGCCGTTGGTGTTGGCGTGTTGGTGACTGTATTGGTTGGCGTGGCGGTACTCGTCGGCGTACTTGTCGCGGTGGGTGTAGAAGTTGCGGTCGGCGTTTGCGTATCAGTGGGCAGAACCTGCTGGTCTTGCTGCCCTTGCTGCGCGACTGGCGTATCGGTTGGAGGAGCGTTTGGATCCGGCAAGGTGCGGAAAGTGGTCGTCAACGACTGCTTGAACACCGCCTCGCAATACGCGTTGCATATCTTTAACCAGGCAGTGTATTCGGTATCAGGCTCGAGCTTTAGGGATACGCCTGTAGCTAAGGGATGGGTGTAATGGGTAATTGTTTTGCCACCGTCAGCTTTGACATACAGGATTAAGTGCAGCCAGCCCCTGCGGAAACCGTCGCCGAAATCATTCCAGCGGAAAGTGACGGAATCGTGTTTCCAAAGTCGTGTGGATATAGTGCCGGTGGGGGTTGGCAGACCGACCGGCTTGGGGGGGACGTGGAAGGTGAGCAATTCGAGGCTCGCCAATGGATGGTCGCCACAGGTTTCGCGCCGGCAGGACCGGTCAGCCACGGTCACCAAGAATTTGTATTCCGTATCCGGTTTCAGTCCATCACTGGGGCGAAATTCATACCAATTAGGACCGCCAGCAATGAGTCTTTGAAAGTCTTGCTTATAGCTGGTGGGACCGAGATACAGTCTGTAGGATGGATTAAGATCCGTTTCCACATCTTTCTTAATATCGTCCCACCTGATGAGCACATAGTCATATCTGTTCGCCTCCACATAGGCTTTGCTTGTAGACGACGGTGTTGGGATCCGGTGCGGGTACACTACGAAGGAAATGGTGTATGTCTTCGGCGTCGCGCTCGGCATCGGCGTGTTGGTCGGGACTGGCGTTGGCGTAACAGTCGGGGTCAGTGTAATAGTCGGACTTGGCGTCGCTGTCGGCGGGTCAAGCGTGCGGAATTCGGCGGAGACCACATGCAGCGGCGTCTGCTGGATGCCCGTGTCAAAATAGCGCACTTCGACGATATAGTCAGTGCTTGCGCTCAGCCCGGCATGTTTAGCGTTCTGTGTGCCTTCGACTGTGGTTGATTGCGACGGATCGCCTTTGGGATACACAACCGAGCGGAAGTATTGCGTACCGCTGAGGGGCAGGTCGCTGCGCCAGGTTACTTTGGCGGCCTCATGCGTGATATTCCTCACATTCAGCCGGCGGATTGGTTTTATCGTCGGCGTATCGGTTGGCAGCACGACGGGCGTATCGGTGGGCAATACTTGCTGGGCTTGCTGCGCGGCGGGTTTGGGCGGGGTGTGCACGGTAATCGTGCTGCTGGCGACGATATTGTCATCGCAAGGCTGGGTGCAGACTTTGACCGTGACCGTATATTCGGTATTAGGCTTGACAGAATCATAAACGCCTTGGCTCGCGTCAAAGGTGAGCTTCCCTGAAGTGAAGCTGCGCGCGTTGCCGCTCCAATGATACCAAAGCGTGCCCGGCGGATTATTTGATATAAGTCTTTCCCGCTCGGCAAAGCTCTTGTTCTTATTGCCGGTGATGTCATCCCATTCCAGGCGGAACCCGGAATAGGAAAGGGTTGTGATGCGCAAGCCGCCGGGCGTCGGCACGATGGTAGACGTTGGCGTGTCGGAAGGTGGCGGCGTATCGGAAGGCGTAGGCGTGTCGGAAGGCGTCGGCGTGATGGTCGGCGTCGATGTGGGACCGGTATAAGTTGGCGGCGCAATCCGCCCGATATGCCCCTTGGGGTTGCGGAAGAAGGTGTTGTGCGTGCGCGCGTACACAATATAGTCACAGCCATCATGTCCATAAGTCGCGCCGCAGGCGTTGACAAATACCCGATACTCTTTATCTTCCCGCAATTTCGAATACGGAATGGTTACCGAGAGGGCATTATCATAAAACCAGTCCACATAGCGGTGGGTATTGTCGGTTGCCAGGAAGTTGATCGAATAAAACGGAGGGTATTGCTTCATAACCTCAGCGGAACTTGACGGGATATCTGGTATGAAATGATCCCAGCGGGCTTTCAGGCTATTGGGCAAAACGCTTTCGAGATGCACCCGCCCGGTGGTCTTTGTCTGCACAACCGGGCGCTTTTTGGTGCGCAGGGTGATGCTGCTGCTCGCGACGATATTGTCATCGCAGGGCTTGGTGCAGACCTTCACATTGACCGTATATTCGGTATCGGGCTTGATGCCAACAAAAAAAAGCTGTTCGGGGCCAAGGGTCACGGGTCCTCGATGGAACTCGGGCGGGTTGCCGCTCCAGTGATACCAAAGCGTGCCTGGCGGATTATTGTTTTTCAGGTTCTGCCACTCGCTTGATCCTGAATTGCCGGTGATGTCGTCCCAGGCCAAGGTGAAGGCGTTGAAGCTGAGAAAGGTGATGCGCAAGGGGCCTGGCGTGGGTGTGGGATCTTGCGCTTGCGCCGTTCCCACGCCGAGCGCGATGAGCAGCAGCGGCAGGATGAATATCCAACGTGAAAGTATGCGATGGCGCAAAGTGAGGCTCTGTGCATGCGCGGTGAGCAAAGGAAACATCAGCGGAGCTTTCTATAGCGTAGGCTGAGCGCATTGATAAACCAAATTCTAATTTAGTTTCAAGCGATTGTCAAATTGAAAGTGGCTGGGGTAGTGTATCCATTTCGGTTGAATATAGAAAATATCATAATTCAAGCATCTGTAGGGGCGAGCCTTGGCTCGCCCACTTGATAATCTCCGGCGGGCGATTCACAGAATCGCCCCTACAAGGCTTGTCCGCTACTGACAGGATTTCGACATAACATGCCGCCAATCGGCCAAGATCTGTTCGCATAAGCGACCGGTGTAGGGGCGACTTATTAAGTCGCCCGCTGGGTTGCTCCAAAAACGCGCTGTCAAGCGGGCGATCAGGTTGATCGCCCCTACAGCCAGCAAGCAGACGGGAGAAAAATGCGCGTCTGACTCGTTTAACTCCAAGTACCGGACAAGCCTTACAATTTTCGCTAAAGGATGATGTCGACGCTGAAAGAATATTACGCTTGACGTGAATTCCAACCGACTTCGATACACTACCGTGGCTGGTTGAGGAGGCATGCCAGCATTTTCCCCCTATTGTGGACAAGATTTCTTGAAGCGAATGCCCGCTGTACAAGCCGCGCCGCCCGTGCTACACTAGCTCCAATTCGCCGGAGGCAAGCAATGATGAAAGCTAATCGCATTTCGGGCTCCGGGGTGACCCGCTCTTTCCTTATGTAGTCCATAGCGACTGCTTGCTTCGTCCTGCCACGCGACTAGATTCGATCTTCCTAAACACCATTCCGTCGGGCGACCCAGCGGGTAGCCCCTGCAAGTCCCGCTCGCAGCCGGCGGGCGGCTTTCAGCGTCGCCCAGGCGAGCCCGCTTGATTTCTGGTTATTCGCAACCGATATCGGGAGAATAGAAACAGCCAATGACTGAGACCTATCATCCGCACGCGATTGAAGTGAAGTGGCAGCGCAAATGGGAAGACAGCCAGCTCTATCGCTCGAAGGTGGATTGGAGCAAACCCAAGCATTACGCCCTCACCATGCTGCCTTACCCCTCGGGCGACCTGCACATCGGCCACTGGTTCGCCATGACGCCCTCCGACGCTCGCGCCCGCTGGATGCGCATGAAGGGTTATAACGTGCTCTTTCCGATGGGCTTCGACGCCTTTGGCCTGCCAGCCGAGCAAGCCGCCATCTCCCGCAACATCCATCCCTGGAAGTGGACCTACGCCAATATCGAGCGCATGCGCGAGCAGCTGCGCAGCATGGGCGCGATGTTTGATTGGGAGCGCGAAGCCATCTCCTGCACGCCGGAATACTACAAATGGTCCGAGTGGTTCTTCAAGCGCTTCTATGAGCATGGCATCGCCTACCGCGGCTCGGCGCTGGTGAATTGGTCGGAGAGCTTGCAGACCGTGCTGGCGAACGAGCAGGTGATTGACGGCAAAGACGAGCGCACCGGGCAGCCGGTCGCGCACAAAATGATGGAGCAGTGGTTCTTTCGGATCACCCAGTACGCCGACGAGCTGCTGGATTTCGCGGGTATGGACTGGCCCCAAGCGATCAAAATCATGCAGACCAATTGGATCGGACGCAGCGAAGGCGCGCGCGCCGTATTCCACACTGAAGTCGGCGGGCATCCCATCGAAATCTACACCACCCGTCCCGATACGCTCTGGGGCGCGACCTTCATGGTGCTGGCGCCGGAGCATGATCTGGTCGAGAAAATCACAACGGCGGAACAGCGCGCCGCCGTCGAGCATTACATCGACGAAATCGCCGCTGAAACCGAAATCGAGCGCATGATGGAACATCGGGAAAAGACCGGCGTCTTCACCGGCGCTTATGCGATCAACCCGGTCAACGACGAGCGCATCCCAATCTGGATCGCCGATTATGTGATGATTACCTACGGGACGGGCGCGATTATGGCGGTCCCGGCGCACGATCAGCGCGACTTTGAATTCGCCCGCGCCCATGACTTGCCGATCAGGGTAGTGATACAACCGGCGGATATGACGGAGCCGCTGTCTGACGAAGCGATGTCCGAAGCCTATGATGGTCCCGGCCTCATGGTCAATTCCGACGCCATGAACGGCAGCGAAAGCGACTGGCGGAAAGGGCGGAAGAACCCGGCGATCAACCGGGTTATCGATTGGCTGGAAGCAACGGGCAAGGGAGAGGAAGCGGTCAATTACCGCCTGCGCGATTGGCTGATCAGCCGGCAGCGATATTGGGGCGGTCCCATCCCGATGATGTATGACGGCGACGAGATTATCCCCGTTCCCGATGCCGAGCTGCCCGTCGAGCTGCCGGAAGATGTCGACTTCATGCCCACAGGCCGCAGCCCGCTGACCTATCACGAGCCTTTCTTCAAAGTGGACGACAGCATCCGCCGCGAGACGGATACGCTCGATACCTTCATGTGCTCATCCTGGTATCAACTGCGCTACTTGTCGCCCGATTGCGCTACCGCGCCCTTCGACGCGGAAGAAGCGGCTTACTGGCTGCCGGTCGATGTCTATACCGGCGGCGCCGAACACGCGGTCATGCACCTGCTCTACACGCGCTTTTTCACCAAAGCGCTGCGCGATATCGGCGTCTTTGACGCTACCGCCGCGGCCATGCGCCGGCATGGGCGGGAACCGGCGGGCGTCTTTGACGAGCCGATGACCGTTCTGCGCAATCAGGGGCAGGTCCTGGGCGGCGAGCATCAGGGCGATTTCGTCCTGTGCAGCGGTCGCATGGATGGCGGCAAGATGTTGGCGGAGCGCATTGAGGTGGTTGATTGGAATCAGGTGCCGGCCGGTTTTGACGGCATCTTTGGCGAAATCGCGCATCGCACCGAAAATGTGCTGCATGTGGATATGGCTGGCATCACCCAATTCGTCGAAGTCCTGCCCGGCGCCGTCATTCACATCCCCGCGATTCCCGGCGCAAACAATGTCAATCAGCTGAGCCATCACCTGGAAATCCAGCGCATGTCCAAGAGCAAAGGCAATGTCGTCAATCCCGACGAGCTGGTGGAGCAATATGGCGCCGATGTCGTGCGCTGTTACCTGATGTTCAACTTCGATTGGCAGAAGGGCGGACCCTGGAACGAGAACAATATCAAAGGTCCGCAGGGCTGGCTGCACGATGTCTGGGAGATTGCGCTGGCTGGCGCGCCTGAATCGGCCAGCGACCTAAGCGCCGAACGCAATATCGAGCGCAAGCTGCACCAGACCATCGCCGTGGTCAACCGCGGCTTGGAAGAGTTCAGCTTCAATACCGCCATCGCCGAGCAGATGAAGTTCAAGAACGCGCTGAAGGCGGCGCTGCGGACGGGCGGCATCGGCGCGGAGATGTGGCGCGCGCTCATGAGCCAGTTAATCCGCCTGCTGGCGCCCTTCGCCCCGCATATCGCCGAGGAACTCTGGGCGCTGCTGGGCTGGGAATACAGCGTGCACGAGCAGCCCTGGCCCCAATATGACGCCGACAAAGCGCGCGAAGAGCTGGTCGAGCTGGTGGTGATGATCAATGGCAAGCCGCGCGAGACCATCGCGGTGGCGGTCGACATCGCGCAGGAGCGGGCGCAAGAGTTGGCGCTGGCTAGCGAAGCCGCCCGGCGCAGTCTGGCTGGCAAGCCGCCCAAGCGCGCCATCTTCATCCCCGGGCGCAATGGCAGCGACCCCAAGGTGAACATCGTCGTCTAGGACAAAATCGGGGTGGTGGAATATGCCGCCCCTGCAATCAATTTCAGCCAAATTCCACGCGGAAGTATAAGCATAGCCTACTCGCAAGGCTGTAGTAGGGATTCCGCCGTCTATCTCGTTTGACAGCAATAATTGCAGTCGATAGTCTGATTTCTAAGGCTAAACTATCGGTCGCGAGCGGCGATCGAAAAGGGGATAGACGATGAAAGCCAGGCTGATTTCTTCTATTTTGGTCTTCGCATTCGCATTGGCGGCTGTCAGCGCGCAAGGCGACAACACAGCGCTTATCAACCAGTTGAAGGTCTACCAAGCGGAGACGCATCACGGCGATGCCCATGTCGAGCGCTGGACGCGCGCCTTGGCCGCGCTTGGCAGCGGCAGCCACGCCAACCCGATGACGCTTAGCGATGCTCAGGAGATGGCGAGCCGGTTCTCCCGCCGTCGTTGGCAGCCAGTCGTGGACGCGCTGCAGGCGCTGCAGACGACGCCGCCAGAGACAGAGACACCGGCAATCAATGACAACCCATGGGATACGCAATATGGACCCAGCTGGGTGGATGGCACGAACTGCTACTGGTGGGTCGATTCGGAAACGGTGCGGGTGCGCGAGTTCAGCGCCTTCAATGTTTGGATTGATGTCACAGAGAATGGCGCTACGGCTCCGGCTTGGACGAGCGCCTATGGCTCCTATGTCACCAGCAGCCGCGAGCCCATGCCGCAGGTGATCGAATTCCAAATCGGGGATAATGAAGCCTATCGCGTATCTCGCTTCTTGGCAGGCGGGAATGCTCATAGTATAATGGAATATGTAAACACCTACGCTGGGTTGTCAGTCATTTACGCGTCTGATAGCGCCGCCTGCAATGTCGCTTCGCGCATCTTCACGCCGCAAGGCAACTTCAGGTAAGGGTGTTTGCCATCCGACGAGGCAAGCAGGAAAGGAGAAATCTCATGCAGCAAGGTGGAATGGATATCGTCGTCAAGTATTGCGCGACTTGAGGGCACCAACCCCAAGCCGTCAGTTTGACGGACGAAATCCTGAACGAACGCGAGATCGAGCATTACATCAGCAGTTGGGAGTTGATTCCCAGCACCGGCGGCATCTTCGACGTAACGGTCAATGGCGAGTTGGTCTTCTCCAAGCAAGAAGTCGGACGCCATGCCGAGCCCGGCGAAGTCCGCGCCGGCATCCTGAAAGCGCTGGAGACGATCCGCGAAGCCCAGCCCGAGCTGGCGCCGAAGTAAGAAGCCGGCATCGGCGAATCTGATTCGCAACTGCAAAGCGCGTTAAAACCCGTCTCGTTGAGATTCTCTTGGCGAGGCGGTTTTTGCGTCCCCCGCCAAGTCAATCGCATCAAAATGATAGTGACTGAAATAGAACATACGAAGCTGAAAATCAAACACAGAGTGCGCAGAAGTAGAACAAAGTCAGTAATGCGAAAAAGGGCGATGCTAATCTGATTCGAGATCTGTAGGGGCGAGACTTGTCTCGCCCACTATGTCGCCATTGTACATGTGGGCGACTCAAGAGTCGCCCCTACGACGTTCCTTCATTTTGTTGCATTACTTTATTGG
>JAJEGA010000107.1 GCA_022820125.1 Anaerolineae bacterium
TCGAGGTGGTCTACAACCAGCTGCGTCCGCACAGCGCGCTAGGCTACCGGACACCGGCAGAAACCGAGGCGCAGTGGCAACAGCGCAACTCCCTCAAAGTTTCTGAGATTTTGTGTCCAATAAATTAGGACCACTACAGGGCTGTGGGGGCCTCCGCCCTTTTTTGCTGCGGTATAATTATGTCGTGAGCGTTGTTGTGAGGGTGGTGTGACTTGCGTATTCCAATGATGATTACTGCAGACTACGCGACCGTTGATCATTCCAACGGCAAGATTCATGTTCTCGGGATATTCCGCAATATCTATACGGACGCATTTCCGTTCCAGCATTCGAGAATGTGCTTGGCGATGATCATAGAAGGGGAAATCTCGGACAGCGACAATCCTCATGATTTGTCCGTTACGCTTGCCGATGAAGATGGCAAAGAAGTCTTTTCCATACGGGGCGCGTTTGAAATGCCTAAGAGCGTTGGAGGTATCGCGCCGCATTGCAATCTGATCTTGGAGTTGAATGATCTTCCTTTTGAGAAACCGGGCGAGTATTGTTTCTACGCCGCCATTAACGGTGATGAACTTGACGATACCGTTGCCATTCAAGTAGTGCATAGCTAAGCATTATGACTTCAAAAGCTGAGAAGCTCTTGGAGCGCATGCGGCGGTCGAAAGCTAACTGGAAGAGACGAGATATGGAGAACCTGTTATTTGGATACGGCTTCCAGCGGCGGCATGGCAGCAACCATGATGTATTCACACATCCTAATCTGACAGGCGATCAGTTTGTTTTACCACGTCATGGCTCCGTGAAAAAAGCCTACATTGGCAAAGCAGTTAGACTTATTGACAAACTGGGCGAATAGCAAGATACTATGGCGACATAGGGCAAGTTATGGAGAAAGGGGATTCGAATGAATGAGGAACGCCTGCAACTTGCAAAAAAGCTGGCAACCCGCTCTTACCAAGTGCATGTGTTTCCTGACGAATCTACTGAGGGGGATCCCTGCTTTGTCGCCACTGTGCCTGAACTGCCCATCTGCATGTCTGATGGCGACACGGTCGAAGAGGCGATAAGTAATATCGAATCGGCTAAAGTCGATTTCATCTATTTCTTGCTGGAAGATGGTTTGCCAGTGCCGGAGCCGCAAATGCTGGCGCCATACACCTCTGTTGATATGGGCGACTTCTCTATAGTGCGAGACGGGTCTGCTCAATTTTCGTCTGTCCAGTTTGCCGGTTAAAGTTCGGCTTCGCTCCCCACTCACCCCACCAACACCCACAGCGCTTGAAAAAAGAACCTCCCATCCTCCTGCTGTTCCGCCTCTAGCGCGACCTCAACGCCCTCGCCCCTTTTTCCAGATTTAACTTGACACTTACACTTGTATGGTATACTGCGCGGCACAGGACAGTTGTTTTCACGCAATCGGTTGCGAAAGGGGCGGAACGGATATGGCTTCGGACTGGCAAGTTGAGACATTACGAATAACCGTTTTCCCTAGCGATATTAATGCGGTTTCTATGTCCAAGTTGTGGGATTCGGTAATTGGTCAAGATCCTGATGCGATTCATTTTCAAAGGGACGTAATTGACGCCCGTGAAGTCAGACGTGGAAACGGTCGAATGGTATTGGCGAAACAGACTGACAGAATTGACTGGCATTATCTTTCTATTCAAGACAATAAAGATAGTGTACAGCTCCCAATCATCGGAAAACTTGAAGAGGAACTGAACACATTCACCGACGTGGCTAATGCGTGTCTCGATTCTTCGTATTTGCATTCGATGAATCGGTTGGCGTTTGGGGCTGTACTGTTACATCCAGTTAACACAGTTGAGGATGGTAATTTATTTCTGGAAGGCAAACTTGCCAAAATGAATCTTGAAGGTGCGCGGGATTTCAACTACCAAGTCAATAGACGACGGAAGTCCAAAATTGACCCTGGAATCGAGGTCAATCGCCTAAGCAAGTGGAACGTATACAGTGGGCAACTTGTGACAGTCGCGATAAACCCTATAGGCGGGCAGCAGGTTTCTACAACTACTGGTCTAACTATTGCGAGCAGGCTCGAGCTTGACATCAATACATTCCCAGAGAGGACCGGACCGTTACCAACGCACGAGTTATCCGCGATATTTGGTGAATTGATCGACCTAGGTTTGGAAATTAGCGAAAGGGGTGACGTATCGTGATGCAGGCCTTGCAATCAACCGATACTGTAATTGGCGTCGGTACCGCTGGTCAATTGGCGAATCGCGAAAGACAATGGATCGTAGCGCCGGCCCAATCTACATGGCTCGAATTGGACACGGAGGTTGTACGAAGCCGCGAACCTGAGGCGACAGATCCGGCAAGTTCTTCTACGTCGATGTGGCTAGATAGCGACTTTGTCGAGAGAATCTTGCGTGGTTTCCATCAGACTTTCACAGAAGAGATGCTAACTGCAATTGAAAACAGTATTGCGATATTTTTTGTCGGATCGACAGATTCGTCTGCGACAGTGCTTGATTGCTACTCTGCGTTCTTCGACGCCAGTTCAGTGAAGAATGAGGTAGATCGATTGTTTTCGTTGGCAACTTTCCTCGATCTTGAGCCAGGCACGACTAATGAGTTTTCGGAAGGAATCGAGCAGGTAGTCGAACGACACGGTGGCGTGGCACTTAATGCTATCAAGAACCTCGTATTAAACGAACAGACTGAGTCATCTATAGCACTAGAGGTGCTGAAATACATTGGCAATGAAGGCTCAGAAAAGTGGCATAACGAGCGAAGGTTAATGCTTGAGGAGTGTTTGCTCAAATGCCGCTCGGTATGGGCACGTGACGGAGCGGGTCTGGGCTTATCGTTTCTCGGCGATCCCCGCTCGATTTATGTTCTCGAGCAGGCTATTGAACGAGAAACTAGTCTAGCTCTTGCGAAAGACCTCCGGCAGGTTTTGTACCGGTTAAAGAAGGTATCCTCGGATTCAAAACCACCGTGCCGCTAATATTCCGAGAAATAGGGAACAAGTCTTGGTGGGACAAAGCTCACGACGAGTTCTGTTGGTTGGGCGAAAACGAACTCGTGGGCGACGTATTTAAGGGTGTCAAGGCGATAAAAGGAAGGTTGTCAACGTATAGGCTTGAAGATGACAAGTCTAGCCTGCAACGTGTAGTCGCCGCATTAGCGTGTAAACGTAGCAATCTTGAAAACTTCGATTTCGTTGTTGTACCAGAAAATGAAATGGAATCGAGCTTTGAATTCCTGCGAACTCCGGGAAATACAGCGGATGCGTTAGTAAATGGCTTACATCGAGACATCGTACACTTGACCGCCACCGATCTTATGAAACTTGTGATAGTCTTTCGTAATCATATGAGTGCGATGTCGCGTCTGTACAAGGATGATGTTAAAGAAGCTATACTGGATAGTCTGAGCCAAGAGTCGTTGCGTGAGGATGACGTAAATGGTGGTGTCAAGAAGCATCTTTTCTAGTGGATTCGTATGAAGAAATGCTCACCCCACCAGCACCCACAGCGCTTGAAAAAAGAACCCCCCCATCCTCCTGCTGTTCCGCCTCTAGCGCGACCTCAACGCCCTCGCCCCGACGGCATAGCTCAACCACCGTGCCGCAGACCGCGCTCGGCAGCAGCGCCTGCTTGAGCGCCAGCGCCACCCCGTCCGACCTGACATAAACTTGCGCGCCGGGCAGCAGCAGTTCGCCCGCGATCGGCAGCCGATGCAGCTCCGCATTGAACTCGTCCGGCGAGATGGCGAGCGCCTTCATAATTCACATCCTTAATCTCCTTCCAAGTAACTTAACACAGGCGCGCCTTACGCGACAGTCAAGGCGGGATGCGCGGCGCCAATTTTCATAGACCGAATCGATTAGCGGAAAGGAAAGCCATGTATACGATAGCCACGCTGGAGGATCTGCGGCGGCGCCTGCAACTTGGGGAAGCCGACACGGGCAGCGATGATGTCTTGCTGCGCGCTTTGGAGGGGGCCAGCAACTTGATTGAAGCGGCAACGCTGCGGCGATATTGCCCGCGCGTCGAGACGCTGGCGGTCAGCCCCGACCGGGCGAATCCGCAGCTTTTGCTGCTGCCGGATGACTTGCTGAAGTTGACCGCGGTCAGCGATGACGGCGACGCGCTTGACTTGGCGGACATCGAGCTCTTGCCCAAAGCTGGCGACGAGCCGGCGAGCATGCTTCGGCTCGCGCCGGGCAAGGTTTTTCGAATTCACACCAGCCCGGTCAATGCGATAAGCGTGAGCGGCGTCTGGGGCTGGCACGATCGCTGGTCGGCTGCTTGGCGGGATAGCGGCGATCGGGTCAGCGGGAATGCGCTCAGCGCCCATGCGACGCGAATTAACGTGGCTGCTAGCGCTGGCGCCGACGAAGATGGCCGCCAGCCGCGCTTTCATGTCGGGCATTTGCTGCGCATTGACCGCGAGTACCTGCGCGTGACGGCGATTGACCGGCGCGCCAATCGGCTGACGGTGCTGCGCGGCGTCGGCGGCACGCGGGCGACGGCGCATCTGCGCAATGCGAAAATCGAGACTTATGCGCCCGCTCCGGTGATTCGCGATTTGACGCTGCGTTATGCCGAGCTGATGCTCAAGTCGGATGGCCCGCTGGAGCTGGCGTCGCCGATATTGGATCGCATGCGGCGCTTGACGGCATAACGCGCCACCGGGCGGGCGATTGAATCTGGTTGAGCCTGGGGCTTTGCGCTAAGGTAACGGTTTGAGTCGTCCGCCTGTTTCAGAGCCTGCCCATGCCTCGTCGGCTGCGCCGAATGGTCGCCCTGCGTTATCGCGATTTCCGCTTCTTGTGGTTCGGCGAAATGGTCTCGACCGCCGGCATGCAGATGCAGCAATTCGCCATCAACTGGCATGTCTTTGAGCTGCTGCGCGGGCAGACCTTCGCCGTGAACCTCTTTGGCAACACGATTATGCTGGGCTCGGAAGCTTTCGGCTTGGGTTTGCTGGGTTTGACGCGGGTCATTCCCGTCCTGATGTTCGGGCTGGTCGGCGGCTTGCTGGCCGATCGCTTCGACCGGCGCGGAATTATGATCGTGATGCGATTGCTTGCGGCGCTGGTGGCGGCGGCGCTGACCGTTTTGACTCTCTCCGAGCAGATTGGCGTCGAGATGATCTATCTCTTGACGGCGCTGGGCGCGGCCGCGGTCGCGCTAGATTTTCCCGCGCGGCAGTCCATTGAGGCGAACCTGGTCGAGGCGCGTCACCTGAGCAATGCCATCAGCTTGAACATGCTGGTGACGAAGATCGCCACAATTGCGGGGCCGGCGCTGGCGGGCTTGCTGGTGGCGCAGGTCAATATCGGCTTGGTCTATGGCATCAGCGCAGCAGCTTATCTGACCGCGGCCGCGTCAATCGGCGGGATACGCCACCGGGGGGCGCTGGCGAAAGGCGCGCGAATTAGCTGGCGCACCTTGAGCCTGGGCATCCGTTTCACCTTCGGCAAACGCATCATTATGGGCACCATGCTGCTAGACTTCTTCGCCACCCTGCTCGCGTCCGCGCGGACGATGCTGCCGATTGTGGCGGGCGAGACGCTGGGCGTCGGCGCCGCTGGCTATGGCTTGCTGGCGACGGCGCAACCGGTCGGCGGCTTGCTGGCGGGCCTCTTCCTGTCGCTGCGCGGCGAGCTGAAGCGGCAAGGCATTATCTTTCTGGCGAGCGTGGCGACTTATGGCTTGGCGACCGCGATCTTTGGCATTTCGACCAGCTTCGCGCTTTCGTATTTTGTCTTTTCCCTGACTGGCGCCGGCGACATCGTTTCCAGCGTGATTCGCGGCACGATCCGCCAGTTGACGACGCCGGACAAGCTGCGTGGGCGCATGGTCTCGGTCAATATGCTTTTCTTTATGACGGGCCCGCAACTGGGTGAAGTGCGCGCCGGCTTGGTGGCGTCAATCCTGGGCGCGCCGCTGGCGATATTCAGCGGCGGGTTGGCGGCGGCGCTGCTGACGCTTTGGGTGGCTTGGCGCTTTCCTTCGATAAGACGCTACAACAATGCCGCTGATCTGAAACGCAAACCGATGCGAGCGCGGGGGAGTAAAGCATGAGCAAGAAGAAGCGCGGCTTAAAGCGGCACAGCGAGGCGCAGCAGCAGCAATACGAACGCGAGGCGCGCTTGCAATACGGTCCAGCCGAGGTCAATGAAACGATTGGCCGCTGGAACAGCTACAGCAAAGCGCAGCAAGAAGCGATCAAAGCCGAGGGCGAACAGATCTATGTCGATCTGGCTGCGGCGCTGGAGACGCGCTTGGGCGCCGCGGATGAGCAAGTGCGGGAGATTCTGGCTCGCTGGCAGCGTCATCTGCGCCATTTCTACGAGCCGAGCCTTGACCGGCTGCGCGGCTTGGGCCAGCTCTATAATTCGCATCCCGATTTCATCGCCAATTTCCAGCGCATTCACCCTGAGCTGCCGGCTTTTCTCGAGCGCGTCATTGAAGATTACGTGGACGAACTCGAGACTGCCGAGTTGGAGCGCATGCTGGCTGAGGATGAGGCGCTGGAGCAGCGGCGCGGGCGACTCTCGGGGTCCTAAGGTATTTCGCTGCCGAGTAAACAGAGGGGCGCGCAGACAGCGCCCGCTGACACCGAAGCGGCGCCAAGAATGCAAGGCAACAATTAGAAGATTCGCGTAGGGGCGACTCTTGAGTCGCCCTAATGTCGAAAGTGATGTTGCGGACGAGCCACGACTCGCTCCTACAATTTCACCCGGAATGAAACACAACTCAATAACCGAAAGGAGATGCCGATGGCGACATTTCGCGCGGCTTTGACACAATTGGCGTCGCTGAGCGTCCGCGGCGTGCGCAATAATTTCGACCTGGATGAAACGCCAAGCTCGCTGCACAGCCCGCAGCTGCCGGCTCTGCTGGTTTTGCCGGTCGAGCTGGATGCGGATCGCCTCTTTCGCGAGCGTAAGGACAGCCTGCAGACAGCCGCCTTCAGCGGTGGCGCGAAATCGGTTTATTACAGCGTGACGCATTTGCTGCTGGCGGCGCCCGCCGAAGCGGGGCTGGGCTTGCGCAGTCATCTGCCGCGGCTGGTGGATTTGATCGACAGCTATACCGCGGCGCTTTCCGCTGATGTCACCTTGGGCGACCAGCTGCTGGCGCCGGCGCGAGTCGGCGTCGAGCCGGGGCGCTATCCCTATGGCGAGCGCGAGTTCTTTGGCTGCGCCTTTCGCCACACCTGGCTGCTGGAGGTCTAGCGATGTCGATTCGTTACCGCATCGCCATTGACCAGAACCACGACGGCAACTTCGACGCCGCCAATGGCGATATCAGCGACCGCGTGATTGAGCTGCGCTGGCGGCTAGGCATGCGGCGGGCCTACGAAAGCATGGCTGAGGCTGGCTGGGCGCGGATCACCGTGCTGAATGCCGATGGCGCTTTTTCGCCCGAGCGCGCCCGCTTGGAAAGCGGCACGCGCGTCCGCATTCGGAGTGAATTCGCCGGCGTCGCCCGTACGCATTTCAGCGGCAGCATCAGCAGCATCGAACCCGACGAAGGGGACTTCGGGCGCAAGCAGGCGCTGATTCACCTGCAAGATATCCAACCCTGGCTGGCCGACAGCCCGGCGCGCTTGAGCCCGCAGATTGATGTGACCGCCGACCAAGTCATCGCCCGCCTGCTGGACCGGGCGGCGCTGCGGCGGCCCATTCTGGCTGGCTACTGCCTGATTGATATCGCTGGCTACAACCGGGTCGATGAGGCGCGCATCTTCCCAGCGGGCAACATCGGGCGACGCTTGCAGCGGGGTCGATCGCGCTTCGCTTACGTCGGCGATTGGTGGCGGGATACGACCTCGGCGCATGAGGCGATCAGCGAAATCGCCGCCAGCGAACGCGGGCGATTCTTCGTCGATCGCGAGGGCGACGCGGTCTTTCTCAATCGGCATCATACTTTGATTCACCGAACGGTAGCGGCGCAGTTTCACGACGATATGCGCGGCCTCGCTTATAGCTACGGCGCTCAGCGGCTGAATCAGATCGCCTTGCTGATGACCCCGCGCCAACTCGGCGAAAGCGGCACGCTGATCTGGCAGCTGCGAAGCCCGTTGCGCATC
This sequence comes from Anaerolineae bacterium, assembly GCA_022820125.1. Lineage (GTDB taxonomy): Bacteria > Chloroflexota > Anaerolineae > Aggregatilineales > Phototrophicaceae > UBA6055. Next base: position 8,080 of record JAJEGA010000107.1, read on the forward strand.
GGGCGGCGAAGCGAGCGGATGATGAATCTGCGCCTGACCGATGAGCGCGATCAGCCGATTGGGCTGCTGGCATTCGATCGATTGGATTCCCGCTTTCAGCTGAGTCCTGAAGGCGGCAGCCGCGAGCTGCGCAGCGGCGCCTTCGCCGAAGTCGCGCAGCTGGGCACGGCGTCCATCCAACTGCGCCTGGTCAACCCGACGCGGCATGATCTGTATTTGACAATGCTGCAATTTTATGGAAAGCCGCTCTATCGCGGCGCCCCGATTGAGGTCGCCGCGGCTGATGGCGAGGGCATGCACATCTACGGGCTGAAGCGGCTGGCGCTCGACTTGCCGGCGCTCTCCGATTTCGAGACGGCGCAGGCTTTCGCCGATTACGAATTGGCGCGGCGCAAGCATCCGCGCGGCAGCATCCATTCGCTGCGGGTCGACGCCCGCGATCATCCGCCGGCGTCGCTGTCAACGGGTCTATTTGATCGCATCCGCGTCAGCGAGTCGCAGACTGGGCACGGCCAACGCGATTACTTCATCGTCGGCGAAGAGCATGTTGTGACTGCCGGCGGCGCGAGCCACGAAGTGACCTGGACCCTGGAGCCGGCCGATTCCTCGCGCTTCGTCATTATCGACAGCAGCGTCATCGACCGCCAGGCAGAAATGATCGCGCCGTACTAGGGCGCCAATATCGGAAAATTCGTGTAGGGGCGACTCGCCGGGTCGCCCGCTTGACAGCGCGTTTTTGGAACAACCCAGCGGGCGACTTAATAAGTCGCCCCTACACCGGTCGCTTATGCGAACAGATCTTGGCCGATTGGCGGCATGTTAAATCGAAATCCTTTCAATACTAGACAAGCCTTGTAGGGGCGACTCGGTCAGTCGTCCGTTTTCCCGACCACACGCGCTTCGGGCGTTTCGCCGAAACGCCCCTACAGCTTCTTATTGTCGCGGGCTTGTTATTTTCTGTGAGCCAAGTCGTGGCTTGCGAGGGACTGTGGTGAAGAAAATCTACAGCGCGCGACAACAGCGCAAACCAGGTCCTTCCCCAGGACGCGCGTTTAGACCAACTCCCAGCGCATGACGCCGCTGTTGATACAGGCGACTTGCTCCCGCTCGCGCAGATAATTGAGATGAGCGAGCGTCTCGGCCATGGCGAAGCGCCATTCATGCGGCGTTAAGCGTTCAAGCGTGAAGAGCCGGGCGGCGATCTCGAAGACGGTGCGCGCGCCGTCTTCAAGCGCTTCCAGCGTATGCGCCAGCCGCAACTGATGATGCGCTATCAGTTCTTCAATGCGGGCCCGCCAATCGGTGATGAGCCCCCGATGCCCGGGCAGCGCCAGGCGCACATCAAGCGACTTCAGCGCGTTTAGCGAGCGCAGGAATCGCCCCAGTGGGTCGGGCTGCGTGTGGGGCCAACTGCCGATATTGGGTGTGATTTTCATCAACACGTGATCGCCGCAGAACATCAGCTTCTCGGCTTTGTGATAGAAGATCAATTGCCCGTCGCTGTGGCCCGGCGCAAGGATGCCAAGGCAATCGCGCGCGCCCAGGCGCACAATCGAACCCTCGCGCAGGTATGCTTGCTGCGTCGGATGGGGCTGGGTCAAGTCTCGGGTGTGGCCGAGGGCGCTCTCAACCCGGTCCACCGTTTCCCGATCCATGCCGCAATCCAGCATCCACTGCTGATAAAGCGCCGTATTTGCGCGCCGATAAAAGACCTGCGCTTGCCTGTTCTCCTGCTTCGGCAGATAAACCGGAGTCGGCGTCTCGGCTTCCCTTTGCCACCAGCCTGCCAAGCCAAAGTGATCGGGATGCATATGCGTGAGCACGATTTTTTCGATGTCGTTCGCTGTGATGCTCAGCGCCTGCATCGCCGTATTCCAGCGGGCGCGCGCCGACGCTGTGTTCAAGCCGGTATCCAGCAGGGTCCAGCCGCGCTCGCCGCGCAGCAAGTAGCAGTTGACGATGTTCAGCCTATAGGGCAGCGGGATCTGCACCTGGACGATGTCGTCTGTGATTCTGGTGATGCCGGTTTCGGTAATGGGCAGGCTCCCCCGTAGACGAGCGCAGTATAGCAGGAGTAGCTGAAAGTAAGTTATGCGGAAAAGGAACGTGCAGGGGCGTTTCGCTGAGACGCCCGCTTCGCCCTAGACCGGGGGGGCAAATCAATCGTCAGGGCTGCGCCTGGGATATGTCGCCGGTGAAGAGGTAAAACATCAGCCCATAAGGCGTCATCAGTTTCTGCCAGGTGAGGTCTTCAGGATCGCCGCTGGTATCAAATGGCTGCAAGTCAAAGCCTTCCGCTTTGAGCTGCCCGTTGACCTCCTTCATATCCGGGCTGAAGTGACAGATGGCGAAGGGTTCGTCGACATCCTCCTGATGCAAGCCGATGAGCATGAGTTTGTCTTGCCAGATGCCCCAGGGCGAGGGCTGCTCGTAGCGGCCCAGGGTCTCGAAACCGGCCGCCTCCCAGAAGGCGCGCTCCACATTGATATCGGGGATGAAGGCGGAGACTTCGCCAAATTTGCCCAGGCGCGTAATATCTTGCGCCCGCGCCACATCGTCATGCGGCAGTTGTCGTGGCGGCGCGTCGGTGCTGAGCAGGATGTTGATGCCGGCTGGGCTGACGAGCCGGTCGTCAACGACGCCCAGCCCGGCGGCTTTCAGCGCGTCGATATCGGCACCGTAGTAGCGCAGGGACGGGTTCGGTCCCTCGCCAGCCAGGAGATGCAGGTGATAACGGCCATCGGTATAGACATCATCGCCCAGCCCTGCCAAGCCGAGCCGCTGATAATACTCGCCCGCCTCGGGTGTATCAGCGACATAATGCAGAATTTCTACGTAGGTCCCCAATCTCATGCGTCCGTCTCCTTCGATCGCAGCCGTATCAAGGTCAGGATTCCAATAATCCACAGAGCGACGCCGATGTAAAGGGCGGCTCGCCACAGCGTCGGTTCAAAGCGCAAGACGACGGCGCTCTCGCCAGCGGGCAGCGGGATCGCGCGGAAGAGCAGATTGGCGCGGTAAATCGGCGTCGGGGCGTCGTTCACCAACGCTTCCCAGCCCGGATAATAGGCGTCCTTTAATACCAGGTAGGCGGCTTCGGGCGCGTCTGCCCGCAGCGATATGAAGGTCTCGTCGTAATCGACGAATTTGATATTGCCGCCGCTTGCGTAAGCGGGCGCGGGCGCATCGGCGGCGGCATGCAGCAGCAGTCTTTCGCCAGCGCGCAGCAGTCGCAGCGCCTCAGCGTCGCCGGTTTCATCATCGGAAACGATTTGCGCGGCGCCCGCGAGAAAGGCGCGTTCGCCCAAGGGCAGCCGATAAACCTTGATGCTGCTCGAAAGCGCGCGTTCGAATGGCGGCGGCTGCAATTGATAGAAGACCTGCGGGTGGCGGCTGTTCACCAGCGTCACCGCCAGGATGTTTTCGGCAGCGCGCATGAGCCCCCGCAGGTCGTCCCGATCGGCGAAGTGGCCTATCGTGAGCCAGTGCCCGCTCGGCAATGCGATGTCGCTGTCCTCCGCGGGCTGGCGGCGCAGGATGCGCGCTTGATCGGCGAAGGCGTCAGGCAACGCAAGATCGGCGTCAGCGGTCCAGAAGCGCGCCAAAGCGGTATCGTAGGCGATGCCCTCGTGCCAGATGTCGTACACTTTGTCGGTGATGAGGTATCGCGTGTCGGTCGCGCGCAGGCTGTGCAAATCGGGGATGCAGGCGCCGCGGCAGCTCGGCAGCGCAAGCCGCTCGCCCACTCGGCCATCAACCGCCAGCTCGGCGCGGGCCGGCAACAGCAGCGAACTGTATAGCGCATAGCGCCGCGTCGGCGTGATGCCGCCACCGTAGCCATCCAGCGTGGGTATGCCCCAGGTCAGCGATAGATTCGGCGACAGCATCTCGCCCCTTTTGACCGCGTCAAGGGCGTGGAATCGCGCCGCGGCGTCCAGCCCGAGCCGGTCGTAACGCGCCCGCAGGTCGGCGACATCGCCGGGATCGAAGTAGAGCTGGCTGATGGAAAGCACCCGGCTCGGGACAGTCTCTTCCGCTTGATAAGCCAGCAGTTGGCTGATTGTGAAGCGCTGGTCCAAATAAACTTCCGGCGGCGCCAGGTCGTTGTAGGGCAAATAAAGCGAAGCCAGGAAGAGCTCGGATGTCATCAGCGCCGCAGCGGCGACCATCGCCCAGCGGCTGCGGAACAGCAGCACCGTGATAAACAAGAGCAGGGCGCCGGCCCAATGCGCCACCGTCCCCGCGCTGACATCGGCGTCGCCAAAGACGAGCGCCGCTTCCGGACGCCGCGTGGCGACGGCAATGGCGATCAGCAGCGCGAGGAGAAACGCGACCAGGGCGATGCGGCGTAGTCTGCCTGTCTCGGTCTTCCCCTCAGGCGCAAGCGATTCCACCCCCAAGCCAGCGAGCATGGCTGCGCCCAGCGAATATAGCGCCAGGAAACGCGCCGGCGCCCGGAACAAGCTGAAGGGCGGCAACTCCGCCAGCAGCAAGTAAAGCGGATTGAAGCGCCCCAGCGCCAGCGCCAAGCCGACTAGCGCGAGCAGCAGCCAAATCCAACGCTGCCCGCTGTCGAGCTGCTTCGTCAGCGCCCCCCAGAGCGCCAGCCCCAAGCCGATTAAGCCGATGGCGCCGACATATTCGCCGAAGAGTTGCCCGTCATAACTGGGCAGCAGGGCGTGCCCCAACAAATTGGGCGGGAGCGAGAAGGCGGTCGCGCCTAAGGGATCGAAGCCGCCGCCCCGATTCGACAAGCGCAGCAATTCCAGGCTAGGCAGCAATTGCGGCAGCGCCAGCAGCAGCGCCAGCGCGAAGCAGCAGGCTAAGACAAGGGTGGCTCGCGCCGTTTGCTTCAACTTCGCCGAGCGACCGCGCCCGGCAGCCGCATGCCCAAGCGCGTAAATGCCCAGCCCCAAGCCGCTTATGAAGACGGTCTGCGTGTGACCGCTGAAGATTTGCAGCGCCCAGGCAATCGCCAGCAGGAGCCCGTCGCGCGCCGGCTTGTCGCCCGTCAGCGAGCGGTGAAAAAGCGCAAGCAGCCAGGGCAGCCAAGCCAGACCCTGGAATTGATTGATCTGCTCGACATGCGCCCCCAGGTGACCGCTGAAGGCATAGACGACGCCGGCGGCGATGGCGGGCACCCAGCGCTTGCTAATGGATTCGCGATAGAGCCAGCAGACGCCGGCAGCCGCCAGAACGCTATGCAGGATGATGCTGCTTGAGATTGCGGCTGGCGCGCGGAAGGGCGCGGTGAGCCAGTTGGGCGGATAGTAGGCGCCGAGCTGCGGGTTGGCCAGCAGCGGCGCGCCCATGAATAGATCGGGCGTCCAAAGCGGCAGCCGTCCCTCGCGGAAGGCGGCGTTGCGCGCGTCCCAATAAGGATAGAAATACTCGTAAGTATCGCCGCGCGCCAGGATTTTCCCGCTGAACGCCAACTGATGAAAGAAGAGCAAGCTCAGGCTGATGAAGAGACATAGCGGCAAGATTCGCCGCCAGGCGCGCGCGCTCACAGGCGATCGCTCCCCCGATGCGCCATCGACCATTCGACGCTGTGCAGCAAACCGCGAGAAGCCAATGCCAGCCGCAGCCGCCGCAGCGCCGCCGGCTGCCGCCTCTCGTTCTGATAGCGCCGCCAACGCGCCTCCGCCGCCGATCCCCAAAGGAAGCGCGCCTCTTCCGGCGGCAGGGCGATTTGACCGCTATTGCCCCAGGCCTCCCAAGCCTCGCGCATCGCCCTCGGGTTCGCGGGCCGCAGCTGCTCCCAGGCGCCAAGCCGCATGAAGATGATATTGACTTCGATGGCTTCGCGGTCGCCGCCGCTGTTGCTGAGGTTATCGCCATGCACGATGAAGTCGCCGCCCTCGGCTTGGCCACGGTAGAACTTGGCATAAGGCGCCGCGCGGCTCGCCCACTCGGTGTCGCCAGCCACCTGGAAGTTGGCGTCGAAGGCGCCCGCCCGCGTGTAGAGCGACCGGCTCGCCATGAAGAAAGGCCCGATGCCGCTGCGCCTCGTCAGGCTTTCGCCATCAAACATGCAGGGCGCCTGGATGCGGACCTCTTGCGGGAAGAGGCTCAAGCGCTTGACCCGCGTCACGCGCGTGTAATCGAAATCGACCAGGGTGGCGCCGCTCCGCAGCGCGCTATAGCCTTCGATTAATGCGTCAGACGAGCGAAAATCGTCGGCGTTCCAGAAGGTGAAGCAGGGCGCTTGCGTCGCTGCCAGCCCACGATTCCAGGAGGCGTAGAGCGTCTCGCGCGCCACGTATATTGGCGTCATGCGGCCGTAATAGTGGCTGTTGATTTCGCTCGCCAATTGGTCGATTCGCTCGTGCTCGCGGCGCGTCGCGTCATTGACGACCGGCAGAAAATGCGCCGAGACGCCGCTCTCGCTGACCCGCTTGGCAAAGCCGAAGACGGCGGCGGTGAAAGCCGGCAAATGCTTCTCGCAGCGATACAGGGATGAGATGACAGCTATCGGCATGGCTCACCGTGAATTCAGGATCACTCACATTATAAGCGGCGCGCGTCATCGGGCGCAGTCTATTCCGAGCGATTCAATGTCGCGGCATCGTAATTGAAGCGGCTGAGCATGCGATCCTGATGCGCCGGCTCGACTTCGCCGATCAGCCGCGCGCCCAGCGAGCCATCAAGCGCGCCATATTGCCCTCGGCGGCCAGGTTGTTGCGGGCGCCCAGCCGCGGCTCATCCAGCCCCATCTGCACATCAATGATGAGCAAGGCGGTTCGGTCATCGATGGCAGTCATGCTGCGCTCCCAGTTGATTTGAATCCGCGCCATGATAATCCCGCGGCGGCGCCATGTTGAGGGTGATGTCGCCCGTGCGCGCCGTCCAAGAAATTGATATTGCGCTCGCTCTCTAAATTGTGCAGTTCTTGTGATATGATGCAACGCGATTTGCAGGTTCGGAATTGGAAGATGCTACAGGTCGTAAGCTTCAACATCGGTGGCGCGCGCGGCATGCGCCTGGCGCCGCACGATCACGAGAAACTGGCGGTGGATGCCTACAGTACGCTGCGCCAGGTGATTACGCCCAGCCAACCGACCTTAATCGCCCTGCAAGAATCAGGCGTCGCCATGCTCAACGGGCACAGCCGCAACGTCGGGCGCAAAATGGCGCAGCTCTTGGGCGCGGACTACAAAGACTCCTTCGCGCCTGAAGTCACCATGCGCGATCATCCACATCCCAACCTATGGGACCGGCCCGCGTATCGAAACATGACGGGCGCGGCTGAAGGCAACGCCATTGTCACCAACTTGCCGCTGGAAAACTGGTCCTGGGGCAGCTACCCCGAATACGACGACTGCTACACCGCGGGCGCCTGGGCGCGTCATACGACGATTAGCCGAGCCACGCTCTACAGCAGCGGCAACCGCGATACGCAGCCGCGCAACCTGATGGTGGCGTCGTTGAATTATCGCGGGCTTCCTATCTACTTCCTCAACACGCATCTCGGCCTGCTAATCGGCGAGGACCGCCGCGACGCCAGCTACGAACGCTCGCGCACGGCATCGCAAATCCGGCAGGCGCAAGTTAGTGAAATCCTGAATGTCATTGACGAACTGAAGCGCGCAGACGCATACAATGAGGCGCCGGAGCGGCCGATTCTGCTGGCGGGCGACTTCAACGCCCAGCCCGATTCGCCGGAGATGGAAATGCTGCAGCGGCATTTTCGGCTGCTGACGCCGGAGAATAAACGCCGCGAGCTATGGACGCATATCACGCATCGCATTCTGATCGATCATATTTTGCTAAACGACCCGGCGGAGCAATTTGAAGTCATCTCCTGCCATGTTCAAAGCACGATCCCCTTTGATGACCTGACCGATCACCGGCCCGCCGTCGGCATATTCGCGCTGGCTTGACGCATAGCCATTGGCATGTCTATAACTACGGGCGGCCTGATAGGTCGCCCCTGCATATTTTGACGTGAACACCGGCAATTAGGGCGAGCGACCTGGGAAGTGTATCCATTTCGGTTGAATATAGAAAACATCATCATTCAAGCATCTGTAGGGGCGAGCACGTGGCTCGCCCACTTGATAATCTCCGGCGGGCGATTCACAGAATCGCCCCTACAATTTTCGCAAAAGGATGATGTCGACGCTGAAAGAATATTACGCTTGGC
>JAJEGA010000072.1 GCA_022820125.1 Anaerolineae bacterium
TGCCTGCTTAATGCCGACAAAAAGGAGTGGATTCCATATCCTTGATGCTTTACCCTGGAATACATGGCGTGACTCCAATTCTTTTGCTTTGCTAGTACAACTAGCATGAATTGGTTCTCACGCCATTTCTATTTCAACCGAAATGGATACACTACCATAATACGACACAGGCATAGCCCTCGTCCAATGCGGATCAATTAATCATGCAGTTCATCAAACATGACTTGGGGCAATTGTCAGGCGGTGAAACTGCCGAGGTCACCATTACCAACGCGGCAAATGTACGACTCTTGAACAGTGACAACTTCCTCAAATATCGCAGCGGCCGACCTCACCGATACAACGGCGGGCACTATAAGGAATCTCCTGTTCGATTCAAGATCCCTCGCGCCGGGCACTGGTACGTCGTTGTAGACTTGGGCGGATACGCTGGCGAAGTCGGTTCGTCGATTCGCGTTCTGTCGGCGGAAGCTGTTTCAGGTTAGCGAGGCGGTACGGAGGCGCAGGCGGCCGCCTAATCCGCCGATTTCCACGACGATATGGGGCGACCGAATGGGGTTGCCTCTGCGTTTTCTGTCAAGAAATTAAACCAGCTCCTAGAGCCGCGCGCTACGTCACCCGGTGGCAGCTCACATAGTGATCCGGGCGCGCCTCGATCAGCGGCGGATCCGGCTCCTCGAAGCAGAGGTCGAAGCGCACCGGACAGCGCGTGTTGAAATTGCAGCCGGTCGGCGGATTTGCTGGGCTGGGCAGATCGCCCGAGATGATGATCCGCTGGCGATTCTCCTCCACCATCGGGTCCGGGACTGGAACCGCGGAGAGCAGCGCCTGTGTATACGGATGCTGCGGATTGTCGTAGACCTCATCGACTGGACCCAGCTCGACGATCTTGCCGAGGTACATCACCGCCACGCGATCGCAAATATGGCGCACCATGCTGAGGTCGTGTGCGATGAAGAGATAGGTCAAGTTGAGCTCGTCCTGCAGCTCTTCCATCAAGTTGACCACCTGCGCCTGAATCGACACATCAAGCGCCGAGATCGGTTCGTCAGCGACGATGAAACTCGGCTCCAAAGCCAGCGCGCGCGCGATGCCGATGCGCTGCCGCTGTCCGCCGGAGAACTCATGCGGGTAGCGGTTGATGAAGTAGGGGTTCAATCCCACCTTCTCCATCAACTGTTCCACATATTGTTGCCGCTCTTTTTTGTTGGAATATATCTTGTGAATTTGCAGCGGCTCGCTGACGATGCTGCCCACAGTCATGCGCGGGTTCAATGAGGCAAAGGGATCTTGGAAGATGATCTGCATTCGGCGCCGCATCTGCCGCAAGTCGTTCCCGCCCATTGTCGAGAGCTCTTGCCCCTCGAATTTGACGCTGCCTTCAGTCGGGCGATAGAGTTGCAGGATCGTGCGGCCCGTCGTGCTCTTGCCGCAGCCGGATTCGCCGACCAGACCCAAGGTCTCGCCGCGGACCACATGGAAGCTGATGCCGTCAACCGCGCGCACCGCCCCGACCTGCCGTTGAAAGACGATGCCGGAGGAGATCGGGAAATGTTTTTTGAGGTCGGTTACTTCGAGGATGACATCGTTTTCGTCCAGGCTTTTGCGGTTTTCAGCCGTCATGACTTGGCTAGACATTTTCTGCTACCCCCTCGCGGATATCGGCCCAACAAGACATGACATGCGTGCCATCGCCACCGTCTGCGGGCACGGTCTCCAGCGGCGGACGTTCATCCCAGCACTTCTCGAGATTCATGTATTCGCGCACATCGCAGCGCGGCGCAAATGGGCAGCCCGCGGGCTCGTTGCGCATATCCGGCGGCGAGCCCTCAATCTGCGTCAGCTTCTCTTCGCCGCTTGAATCCAGGCGCGGCAGGGAACCTAACAGACCTTCGGTATAAGGATGGCGGCTATCGCCAAACACTTCGTGCGAGGAGCCCGATTCCATGATCCGCCCGCCATACATCACTTGAATGCGATCGGCGATGCCAGCGACCACGCCGAGATCATGCGTAATCCAAATCATCGCCATGTTGAATTCGTCCTTGAGCTGCTTGACCAACTCGATAATCTGCGCCTGAATGGTGACATCCAGCGCGGTGGTCGGCTCATCGGCGATCAGCAATTTGGGATTGCAAGACAAACCCATGGCGATCATCACGCGCTGGCGCATACCGCCCGAGAACTGATGCGGGTAATCATCCAGCCGGCGATAGGCATCGGGAATGCCAACCATGTCGAGCAAATCCGCCGCCCGCTTGCGCGATTGCGATGTGTTCATGCCCTCGTGCAGCTTCAGCGATTCCGTGATCTGCGTGCCGATGGTCAGCACCGGGTTGAGCGAGGTCATCGGGTCCTGGAAGATCATCGCAATTTCTTTGCCGCGGATCAGCCGCATTTGGTCCGGCTTGAGCGTCAGAAGATCGCGCCCCTCAAACATGACCGTGCCCGATTCAACTTTCCCTGGCGGGCTTGGTATCAAACCCATCAGCGCAAGCGAACTCACGCTTTTGCCGCTGCCGCTCTCGCCCACAATGCCAAGCGTTTCGCCCTCCTCTAATTCGAACGAAACCCCGTTGACTGCGTAAACGGTCCCCTCTTGCGTGTAAAACCTGACGATGAGGTCTTTAACATCCAGTAATACGCTCAAAGCGCTACCCTCCTCATGCAACAAGATCTCTCTTTGAACAGTCGTTTGACGCGAGAGCCTGTCGAACGATTGAGATCACCGCATCAATCTCGCCGGGCGGAACCGCAATCGCACACTGTATCCGCTGGTCTCATTGTGCCTGCGGGCACACAAGCCGCCAACCGCAACGAAAGCGGACTGGCACAATAGTAACAGACTACGCGCAAGTTTACCAACTTTCCATGAAATCAACCGCATGGTCAACACTGCGCGCCGCGGGCAATTGACCGGTCCAGGCTCGACGTCACTCGATGGTGAAGCGCGTCAAAGCCAACTTTCGATCAGGCGGGCTCTGGCTGCCAATTTCCACTCCAGCCACTGTAGCGCCGCTGTAGAAGTCGTAGACGATCAGGTTGACCACGTAGTCGCCCGCTCTTAGGACCGATTTGTCCAAATGGTGATGGAAGAGAGGCGAATGGCCGATAACCAAGTCCTCTTGGCGCGCCTTGTCGCCAGCCGCGTCAACAACCTGAATCGAGTAGGCGTAGGTCTCGTCCTCAACTGGGCGGTTCTTCCAATACAGGTAAAGGTCTAGGTCATGCTCACGCGAATCAATCAGGGCGTTTTCCAGCTTAAGGCCATTCTCATACATCACGCTGTACTGCGCGTCCGAAGATATAATCTCACAGGGAAATTCCGAGGCTATGAAGTATTCCGCGATGCTTCGGCTGGTCTCAATGACGCGGCCGCATGATCGATAGTTGCTGCCGAGCAGCTCTTCCATGGGCTTGAGCGCCTCGGATTCCGCCAGCCCCTCGTCTTGTAAGCGCAAAATCATCTGCGCGCTGGCTACAACTGCGTTCAAGTCTTTGTATTTGTCCCTCGATGACTGGACCGCAAGCTGTCCTTCCCCGCCGTGCACGTGAGCAAAATCGCCCCAATGGTCCAAGACGGATGTCAAATACGCGAACTGCTCTTCGTCGATGCGTCGCGTTGGATGCGCGCTAAGTACTGTGACGTCTGGATCCGGCGCCACTTCCGCGGTCAAAGCCAAGTCAATCAAAGATGGAACGGTCGTCCCTTCATGGATCGCGCTGTTTGCGCAGCTATGACGCAGGTCGGCGACGCGGTAGATCACTACATAATCGTCTACATAGGAAGAAGGCACGCTGGCAAAACTGTAAGATTCGGGCCGGCGCGTATCGGCATCGTGATTGATCACATGCGTGAACCCGTCATCAAGCAGCCGGTCCAGCGCCGCTTCATAATCTTTCTGATTCGCTGGCAGGCAGTGGATCGATTCGCCCTCTCGCCAATGGCTTAGCAAGAGATTGCTGTTGATGTAGGCGTAGGCTTCGGGCAATAGGCGATTCACGCTGCCTTCAACTTGGGGATAACCGGTCAGCATTTGCAGGAAATTGTAATAACGGCGCAAAAACGTCGTATTCATCGGCACATGAATCAGGTGTATCGCCTGGTCTTCTTCTTCCTTTAGCCAATCCACAAAGGCAACGCTTTCATCGGTCACGGTCCGACTCCGTATCGGGCGATGATAGTGTTCAACCGCCGTGAGGGCGATGAGCGCGAGTACAAGGGCGGCTTTTTGCGGCGCCGCGGTTGAGCGCAGGACGGTCTTTATGCCAACGCAGGCGAGAATCGCCAGAGGAAGCAGCGCGCCCAATACCCAATGATGACCGCCGGCAAAGCCTCGAAACAGCGCGGGAAACAGATGATTGAGATAATGCTTCGGCAAGAGTAATTGGGGGTACTCGCTGCCATTTATCGTCAGGAAGGTTCCTAACCTGAGGACGATGAAAACGACGAGTATCAGGAGCCAATGAAGCAGCTTGCGCCGACAATAAAATCGCGCCAAGCCGACGCATAAAAGCAAAATGTTAACAACGCCAAGATAGGCTTGTTGATTGTTATAACCGGTGAACATGGGATGGGTGATGAAATCGACGAGGTCGTTTGAGGCTTCATCCCAGTACGAGCGAAACTCGAGGACGGTCGCGACAACTTCGCGGTCTGCCACCATCGGTGCGAGGCGCGGCAAGCTGAGCGCGAAGCAAACGGCGACCATTAAGATCGCCAGCGCCCAAAAGCCGGGATCGCGCCAGCGCGACCAAGCCAGATAGGCGCCGTAAATGCCGACGGTCAGCACAAGGCAGACGAGAACATAGAAGCCAATATAGACCGTCGTCCCAACCGCGATGGCGCTGGCAATCGCGAACAGCCTGCTTCGCTCGCTAATCGCGCGATGCAAAAAATAGACGGCGAGCGGCAAAGTATAAAATGTCCAGAATTGCGCGTCGGTCTTGGCGCGCAGGGTAATGCAAATCGCGACAAAGGCGCCGGCGTACAAGCTGATCCACTTGTCTCTTATGAAGAGATTGGCGCATACATAGGCGGCGAGCCCGTTGGCCAATAGCGTCAGCAAAAAGGCGAGAGTATAGGCGCCGGATATCGGCAGCGCAAGGCGCAGCAACTGATACAGGAGCATGTGCGGTACGGTGTGCTGGTGGTATATGAGCGACACGCCATCCGGGAAGAAGAGCAGATTTGTATAAAACAGTTCGGCGCGGCCGCTTAAGATTTGGCCGCCATACCAGCCCTCCCACAGTTCATACCATACGTCATGGCCGCCGCTCGGTATCCAGAATGTCTCGCCTTCCAACACATAATAGAAAGCGGGCCAGGTCATCATGATGATTAAGGCTGGAACGAGGAGCCAGAAATGCCAGTGATTGCGAATTGCGCTCATGAGTCAGTCATGGACCACACTGAAAAGCCGAGCAGGGCGCAGTTATGCGCCCGCCGGCCCAGCCTGCGCCAGACTATGCGCCGCCTGCAGCCGCTCGGCGCGATACCAGTTGATCGTTTCACGCAGCCCAGCGCGGAAATCTGTGCGCGATACGAAGCCGAATTCGCGCTCCGCGCGCGAGACATCAAGCTTTCGCCTTGGCTGACCGTTAGGCTTGCTGGTATCCCAACGCAGCTCGCCGCTGAATCCCACTTCATCGGCGATGATTTCCACCAGGTCGCGGATGCTTATCTCGAATGCGCTGCCTAGGTTGACCGGCTCGGCGCCGTTATAGCGCTCCGCCGCGAGCGCGATGCCTTCGGCCGCATCGCGCACAAAGAGAAACTCGCGCGTCGGCGAGCCATCGCCGAAGAGCGTGACGCAGGCGGCGCCACAAGCTTGCGCATCTACCATCTTGCGTATCACCGCCGGGATCACATGAGAAGACTTCAGATCAAACTTGTCGTGCGGACCATAAAGGTTGACCGGCAGCAAGTGGATGGCGTTATAGCCGTATTCCTGCCGATAAGCCTGGCTCTGCACCAGCAGCATCTTCTTCGCCAAGCCGTAGGGCGCGTTTGTCTCTTCCGGGTAGCCAGCCCACAAGTCCTCTTCCTTGAAGGGCACGGGCGCGAACTTAGGATAGCTGCAAACGGTGCCGATGCCGACGAATTTGGCGACGCCGGCGCGGCGCGCGTATTCCAACATCAGCGCGCCCATCATAAGATTCTCGTAGCAGAACAAGCCGGGATGCTCGCGGTTGATGCCGATGCCGCCGACATTCGCCGCCAGATGAATGACCATGGTGGTCTCAGGATGGTCGGCGTATAAGCGCGCCACCGCTTCTTGCTCGCGCAAATCGTAGACGGCGCTGCGAGGAACAATGACGCGCCGGGCCGACCGCGCCCGGAGCAATTCCACAACGTGGCGCCCGAGGAAGCCGGCGCCGCCGGTTACAATTACCGCTTGGTCCTGCCAGAAAGTTTCGCTCATTCCCGCCTCGCTCCCTTTGCTGTTCGTATCTTATCAGAAAATCCGCCAGACCATGCTGGGAATACACCGCTGTCGCATTGCCGTCTCACGAGTTTAGCAAGAACCGACGCCGCGGCCGCTTGCTCGTCATACACATTTATCCAGCGCGCCTGTATCATAGAGAGCCGGAATTGGGAGCGACAGAAAGGCAATCTCTTGGAACGGACACTGATTATTGTGAAGCCCGATGCGGTTCAGCGGGGCTTGACCGGAGAGATCATCAAGCGCTTTGAAGCGCGCGGCTTGAAAATCATCGGCATGAAGCTGTTGCAAGTCAACCGCGAATTGGCGGAGAAGCATTATGCTGTGCACCGCGAGCGGCCCTTTTTCGCCGGGCTGGTCGAGTACATCATCTCGGCGCCGGTAGTGGTCTTGGCGCTGGAAGGCACGGACGCCATCGCCGCGGCGCGCGCTACTATCGGCGCGACCAAACCTGCCGAAGCGGCGCCCGGCAGCATCCGTGGAGACTACGGCCTCGAGATCGGGCGCAACCTGGTGCATGGCTCGGATAGCGTGGAGAATGGCGTGATTGAAGTGGCCAACTTTTTCACCGAGGCCGATCTTTGCGGCTGGTCGCGCGATGTGGATCGCTGGGTGTTTGAGTAGGCAGCGTTTGACAGGCGAGCCTAATCGCAATACAGTCGAGACTGAAGCAGAGCGCGGACAAGAGCCATGGCAGTCGATCGGATGCCGATTACGCCTGAAGTCGTCACCTGGGCGCGGGAAAGGTTGGGTTACACACTTGACGCGCTGGCGGTGAAGCGCAAGGACTTCAGGAAGATCGCAGAGTGGGAAACAGGCGAGTCCCAACCAACCTACCGACAATTGGATAAGCTCGCGAAAGAACTGTGGTTACCCGTCGCGGTCTTCTTTTTCCCCGAGCCGCCGGAAACGCCTAAGATTGAAGAGACATTCCGAACTTTAGGTTCGGCACATTTTGCTGAGATACCGCCCCCGATCCGGCTCCTGATGTACAAAGCGCGCGCATTCCAAAAAGGATTAGCGGAACTCAATCAAGGGAGGAGTCCAGCAGAACGACAATTCGTGCGCGACATTCGCCACAATCCTAATGATCCGACAAATACTGTATCCGCGCGAATCCGAGAATTCTTAGGCGTGTCGTTAGACGAGCAATTCGGGTGGAGAAATGACGAAACGGCGTTAAAGGCATGGAGGAGCGCATTCTATCGTGTTGGAGTGACAGTATTCAAAGACGCCTTTGGCGCGGACGAATTCTGCGGTTTCAGCCTATTTGATGTTGAGTTTCCTGTCATATACGTCAACAACTCAAACGCCAAGTCCCGACAGATATTTACGTTGTTTCACGAATTGGCACATTTGCTATATCGAACCAGTGGTGTTGACCGGCAAGGAGGATTTGAGCAACGGCTGTCCAGGGGATACTCGCAAATTGAACAGAGCTGCAATGCTCTGGCCAATGCCATCCTCGTTCCGGATTCCAAACTTGACAGTGAAATCCAAGCTGCCGAGGAGCCACGTGTCGAGGCGGAAAGACTCGCCAAGAGATTCAGTGTCAGTCGAGAAGTCATATATCGAAACTTTCTGGACCGCGGTCTGATTGTCCAGCATGAATATGAATCAGCTGCCAGAGAATGGGCGGCGCAAATCAAAAAGGTTCGGCGGCCTGGTGGCGATTACTATCGCACAAAGATTCGATACCTGGGGGAAGAGTACATTGAGTTAGCTTTCCAGCGCTTCTATCAAGATCGAATTGACGAAGATGAGTTGGCAAGTTATTTGGCAATGAAGCCAAAGAATCTCGAAAAACTTGAAGACATTCTACTGGAGAGTTCTACTTGATTTATGTGTTTGACACCACTAGCTGGCAGCAACTATTTGGCTGCTATAGTCGTTGCCGATTTCCAACTCTCTGGAACTTGTTTGACGAACTAGTCGCGCTACGCAGAATAACGTCTATTGAGCAAGTCATGAATGAAATTGAACACCGAGACAAGAAAAACGGCGAATTTGAGTGGGCGCGCGAGCATCCTGATATCTTTCCTGTCCTCAGTCATATTGACTCGTTGTTTCTTGGTGAGATTTATAAAGAACCGAGATTTCGCCACGTCGTCTCAATTGACCAACGAGATGCACATGCCCCGGCCGACCCCTATTTGATTGCACGAGCCAATGCGATTGATGGAATGGTCATTACGCAAGAACGACTGCGCGGCAACAGAGTCCGCATTCCGAGCATATGCCGTCATTTTGACATCAAGTGTGGATCGCTGGATGATTTCATGGAAAGGGAAAACTGGTCCTTCTAGCGCTCATGACCTCGAAACCCGGCCGCCACCCCTCCCCCACTCTCCTCATCCTCCTAATCCTGCCCCTATTCGGCATCTTCATCGCGCTGCTCATGCTCGCCCTCGAAACCCGCCAGCGACCCGAACCGGACCCGGCATTCGCCCCAGCGCCGCCGCGCGCGGTCGTCAACTTCATGGCGCCCGAGTTCGAGCTTCCGCTGCTGGACGGCCTCACCCTGGTCTCTCCCTCCGATTACGCCGGGCGGCCGCTCTTCCTGAACTTCTGGGCGACCTGGTGCCAGCCCTGCGTGCGTGAACTGCCGGCTTTTGAAGCCTTTATCGCCGAATACAGCGACAATGAGGACGGACCGGCGCTGCTGACGATCAACCTGGGCGAGACCGCCGCCGAGATCAGCGGCTTCCTGGCGGAAATCGGCGTACGGAATCTGCCGGTTGCAATGGACATCAACCAAGTCGTCAAGCTGGATTATGGCGTGCAGAATTTGCCAACCACCTTTGTGATCGACGGTGAAGGGCGCGTGCGCCATCTCAAGCTGGGCGAGATGAAGCTCGAAGAAATGGAAGCCTATCTTAAAACGCTTGATGAGCCCGCTTAGCGGCAGGGAGATTGCGGAGTGCGCATTGAATTGCAGGACAAAGTCGCGCTGATTACCGGAGCGGCGCGGCGCGTTGGGCGCGTCATCGCGCTGGAGCTGGCGAATGCAGGCGCGCATGTGCTGATGCATTACAACCGCGCGCCGGCGTCTCAAGCGCGTGAAACCTTGCAGGAAATCAAATCGCTGGGCGTGGAAGCCCATGCCATTCAAGCCGATCTCAGCAGCGCGGATGGCGTGGATGCTTTGATGGCGGCGGCGGAAGCGCGCTTCGACCGGCTGGATATCGTCATCAATAACGCCTCAGTTTTTCAGGCGAGGCCGTTGCTCGAGGCGTCGCTTGATGACTGGGACTTGACCATGGCGGTCAATTTGCGCGCGCCATTTCTCATTACGCAGCGAGCGGCGCGTATCATGGCAAACAACCCGATGCCGGGCGGCGTCATCATCAACATCTGCGATGCCGGCGTCGATGGTCCCTGGCGGGAATATCCGCATCACGGCATCAGCAAATCGGCTCTTTGGATGCTGACCCAAGTCAGCGCGCTGTCGTTGGGACCTGAGATCCGCGTGAATGCGATCGCGCCCGGTCCGGTCATGAAGACTGCCGGACGGGGCACAACTGACGAAGAATGGGCGCAGGTCGGGCGGCGCAGCGCATTGCGTAAAACCGGCGAGCCCGAAGATGTGGCGCGCGCGGTTGTCTATCTTTGCAAAGAGGATCACATCACCGGCGCGCTGCTGCACGTCAACGCCGGCGAGCACCTTGGTTAACTTACATGCGCAGCCGCGTCATCCGCCGGAAACCGGCGCCATACGCGGCGTGCCCCATGCCGATCACGATGAAGGCGTCGGGATCGACTTCAGCGACTTCGTCTTTCAAGTCGCGCACTTGCGACCGCGCAATGGTGATGTAGAGCATCGTGCGAGCCGCGCCCGTATACTCGCCCCTGATCTTCCAACTGGTGACGCCGCGATGGAGATTGGCGAAGACGCGCTGCGATATTTCCTCCGGCTTGTCGGTGATGATCATAGCCGTGCGGATTACGCTCGGTCCTTCGAGCATGTAATCTGTCGCCAAGCCCGCGGTGAACAAGGCGATGGCGGCGTAGAGCGCGCCCTCCCAGCCATAAACCAGCCCGGCCGCGGCGATGATCAAGGTATCGGTGCAGAGAAAGGTCGTGCTCATCGGCAAGCCGTAGCGCCGCTGCAAGATCAACGCCAGGGTCGATGTGCCACCGAAAGTCGCGCCGGCGCGGTAAACCAGCCCGACGCCGATGCCGCCGGTGATGCCGCCGAACAGGGCGTTGAGCATCCGTTCGTCGCTAATGCCGGTTGGCGGCAGCAAGGGGCGCAAATTGTCGACCGCCACCGAGAAAATCAGAATGATGATGACGCTGCGCAGTATGACGCGGCCGCCGCTTGGCAGCAGAAAATAGCCAAGCAGTTGAATCGGGATATTAAGCAAGAAAATCATCAAGCCTATCGGCGCGCCAAACAGTTCATTGAGCAGGGTCGAGGCGCCGGCGACACCGGCCGGGGCGATATCCTGCGGCTGCAAGAAGACCGTCAGCGATATGGCGCCAATGACAATGCCAAGGGCGATGAGCGTAAAGCGCAGCGTGAGCGTGTGAAGCTGTGCCAGCATCTGGAATTCTCCCTCATCCAGGCGACGCCATTCGGGCGGCGCCGCAACCAGTTCATGCCTTCATTATAATGCGGGTCTCATGCGGGGCCGCAGGCTGAGGCATTGCCCGCGCCAGCAAGAATGCTATACTGGCGCGCAGATTGCTGGCTGCTAATTCAACAAGCAGGGAGTTGAACGACTTATGCCATTGGTCGCCCACACTGATCTGCCCAGTTTCGAGCGCTTGCGCCAGCGCGGCCAAGAGGTGCTGTCGCTCACCCGCGCCACGACCCAGGACATACGCGAATTGCACATCGGCTTGCTGAATATGATGCCCGATGCCGCCTTGGAGATCACCGAGCGTCAATTCATGCGCCTTGTCGGCAACAGCAACCAGATTGCCCAGTTTTACGTGCATGTCTTTTCTGTGCCCGGCTTGGCGCGCAGCGCCGAAACGCAGGCTTATATCGACCAGTATTACACGTCCTTCGAAAGCGTCAAACAAGAAGGGCTGGACGCGCTCATAATCACCGGCGCCAACGTCGCCAACCCCAGCCTGGACCAGGAAGACTTCTGGCATCCCTTGACCGAGGTCATCGAATGGGCGCGCGAAAATGTGACATCGACCCTCTGTTCCTGCCTGTCGACGCATGCGCTGATGAAATACTTTCACGGGATAGAACGCGTCAAACGAGACCGAAAGCTCTGGGGCGTCTTTGAGCATCGCGTCACCCAAGCCCATCATCCGCTGCTGCGCGAGATCAACACCCGCTTTGACGTGCCGCATTCGCGCTGGAACTCAATCACCCGCGAGCATTTCGAGAAAGCCGGGCTGACCGTGCTCATCCACAGCATTGAAGGCGAAGTCCACATGGCTGTCAGCCCCGATCAGCTGCGCATGGTCTACTTCCAAGGGCATCCCGAATACGATATCAACAGCCTGCTCAAAGAATACAAACGCGATCTGCTCGGCTATTTCAGCGGGCAAAACGCGCAGCCGCCCTACCCGGAGAATTACTTCCCCGTAGAAGCGCGCGAGCTCGCCGATCGTTACGCGCAGCAAGCGCAATCGGCGCTGGAGCGAGGCGAAGAATTGCCGGTTTTCCCCGAAGAGCAGTTCACCCCCTACCTGGATAACACTTGGGGCGATACCGCCAGGGCGATCTTCAATAATTGGCTGGGGTCGGTCTATCAGGTCACCAGTCTCGATCGCCATATTGCCTTTGATGAAGGCGTTGATCCCTGCGATCCGCTGGATATCTTGCAAATGAACTGACGCCGCCGAAGGGACAAATGCAGCCCTATCAATCAAGGAGTACGCCGCGATGCCATTATTGACAGCTGAAGATTATCAACAGTTCCCGACAGTCGAGCCGCATCACCGCTACGCATACGGGTCTCACGCGCAGCAGTTCGGCGAGTTGACGCTGCCGGAGACGCCGCCGCCCCATCCGGTCATCGTCTTGATTCACGGTGGCGGCTACCGCGAAATGTACGACTTGCGGCCGCTGGGATCGGTCGTGTCCGCGCTGGCTGAGGAAGGCTTCGCCGTCTGGAATATCGAATACCGCCGCTATGGCAACGGCGGCGATTATCCGCAGATGTTCCTTGATGTCGCCGCCGCAGCCGATTACCTGCCGCAAATCGCCGAGGCGCGCAATCTCGATCTCAGTCGGGTGATCAGCATGGGGCATTCGGCCGGCGGGCATCTGGCGCTTTGGCTGGGAGGCAGACGCAATATCGAGAGCTCCAGTTCGCTCTTCATCCGCGAGCCGCTTCCGATTCATGGCGTCGCCGCGCTGGCGCCCCTGGCTCATGTTACGGAGGGCGCAGAAAGCGACTTGAGCAGCGACGCGCTGCTGGCGGTTATGGGCGGCGCGCCGACTGAAACACCGAGCGCCTATCGCAACGGCTGCCCAGCTCAATTGCTGCCGCTGAACATCCCGCAGCGCATCATCGTCGGCGCCGAAGATGCCGCCATGCTCGACAATGCCAAGCGCTATATCCGAGCAGCCAGCGAAGCGGGCGATGATGCCCGGCTCATCGTATTGCCGGGCGCCGGGCACTTCGAGATCGTCGCGGTCGACGCCAGCGAGTGGCAAGATCTGCGGCGCGCCGTCCTTCGATTGCGCCAGCGCCTGAGCTAGGTTAGCATTGTGCCTGTATCAAACCGTCTTGCGAGCGAGTAATAGCGCAATGTTCAAGCAATTGGCGCATGTCTGCATCGGCGCGGCCGACCTGAAAGAGACTGAACGATTCTACGTCGACCTGCTGGGCATGGAAAAGGCTTTCGACTTCTTCCGCGGAGACCAGCAAATCGGCTTCTACCTCAGCCTGGGCCAAAACACCTTCATCGAAGTCTTCGTCGAAGATGGCGAGCCTCAATTCGAGCGCCCGCTAATCAAGCACTTCTGCTTGGAGGTCGAAGACCTCGACGACCTCATTGAAGCGCTGCAAAGCAAGGGCCTAGAAATCAGCGCGAAGAAGCTAGGCGGCGATGGCGCCTGGCAAGCCTGGATAACCGACCCCAGCCGCGTCCGCATTGAGCTGATGCAATATGGCGAAGGCAGCAGCCAGTTCAGCGGCAGACCCGTCGACTTGAGCTAGCGCGGACCGTGACCGCGCGCTGAGGAATGCCTTAGACACCAACGAGAAAATAGACTTGCCGCAAAAACCAAGCAAGTAGAATTACGCTTTATGAAATTCCATATCACGCAGACTGTCGGTGAAGATAGTCTGAGGCCTCAAGAGGATTATTACGCCAAGACGGTTGTTGTGCCCATGGGCCGGCCCGATACCGCGGCCGAAATGTTGCGCATCGCTGGCGAGATGGTGCATCCAAGCCAAGGCTTGGTGATCGCCCTGGTCATTTCGCTGGGCGATGCCGAGCAGACAAATCGCTTAAGCGACCAAATCCAGGATGTCATCGACGCCTTTCGCAATACCGATGCCGGTCATAAGGTCGAAGTGGTGACGGAAATTGCGGCGAGTGTATCGCGCGGCATTCTTGATGTAGCGCGCGAACGCAACGCTGATGTCATTCTGCTCGGCGTTCAGCGCTCGACGCAGGGCAGCGTCAAGCTGGGCACGGTGGTGGAGAACGTCATCGCCACGGCGCCCTGCGGCGTGCTCGTCTATCGCAATGCCTTGGACAACCATTTTGATCGCGTGGTCGTGCCGATTGATGGCGCGCTACCGTCGGTCATCGCGATGAAGTTGGGGGTCAGCTTCGCGCTGCAGCATGCCATCCCGCTGCGCCAGATGAGCATCCAGTTCGATTATCACTATGATCCCGAACATGAAGCGGCGATCAAACGCTATGAAGATCATCTGCCGCGCAACATGGACCTGAAAAAGAAGATCATCGTCAGCCGGCTTCCTTCGCGGGAAATCGTCGCCGGCTTGACATCGGATGATCTGCTGGTGATGGGCTTCGCGCAGAAGACGGATCTCGAGCGCCATATCATCAATGACCTGAGCAATCAGTTGCTCAACCAGGCGCCGGGGCCGGTGATATTGATTTCACAACATGAATGGCATCACGGCATTCGAGGCGCCATTGAGCAAGGCATCGCGCGCCTTAATCCCCAGTTGACGCTTGTCGAGCAGAATGAATTGATTTGGAGCGCCGAGAAAAGCGCCAGCAGCAACCTCGATTACGTCGTGATGATTGTGCTGTCGGCCGCGTTGGCCACCCTCGGTTTGCTGACGAATAGCGTCGCGGTGATCATAGGCGCTATGCTGGTCGCGCCATTGATGTCGCCGATTTCCAGCTTTTCGACTGGCATGGCGACGGGCATCTTGCATATTACCCGGCGCGCCAGCCTCAGCCTTTTCACCGGCGTGACGCTCGCCTTGCTGATTTCGATTGTGATGGGCGTCGCCCTGCCGATCGATTCGCCGACTGATGAGATGCTGGCGCGCGGCAGCCCCAATCTTTTGGACGCCGCCATCGCCTTGGTTTCGGGCTGGGTGGCCGCCTATGCCACCGCCCGCAAAGGCATCCCGGCAGCCTTGGCTGGGGTCGCAATCGCCGCCGCTTTGATGCCGCCAATAAGCACAATCGGGCTGGGCATCGCGCTGCGAGATTTTGATCTTGCCCTCGGCGCCAATTTATTGTTTCTTGCGAATATCGCTTTCATAATCGCCGCCCAATACATCACTTTCTTATGGATGGGCATGCAACCGACCAAAGACCGAGAAGGCGCCACCCTCAATCGGTCGCGCGCCTGGTGGATCGTCCTCTTCTTGACCACCCTAATCATTTTGCTGGTTTTCGCCCGCCTGGGTTCACAAGCGCTCGATGAAGCGCAAATCCGCGAGCGACTGCAAGCAACAGCCTTTCACGGCGCGACGGTAGTCGAATATCACGTGATCTCCTCAGTGCCCTTAAGCGTACAGCTGATTGTTCAGTCGGATCATCAGATCACGCCGGCCGAAGTCGAAGCGGCGCAACTGCTGATCAACGAACTGTATCAGCAAGAGGTGCAGCTAACCGTTGTCGCCAGGCAGGTCGTGCGCCCGCTGGAGCCAACCATGGCCGCAATCTGGGAACAACTGCGCGCTATATTTCCGCGAGCGCAAATCACGGACGTCTGGGCCGAGCGTACCGCCGGCTTCGTCTTGCATGCGATCCTGCAAGATTTCGCCGCGCCAACACGCGCCAAGCTTGAAGAAGCCAGACAACGCATCAGCCAGGTGGTGAATGAAGATGCGCGCCTCGAAGTTGTCTATCAGCGAAAGCTGGCAGTCGGCCCCCGCGCCTCTGCGATCGACGGCAGTTAACGCGCATTAGGGAAATCAGGGTCAGCCAGCCTCGGTCAATTTCCAAGATCCGCCTGCTAAACGCCCGCTCGCAGAATCATGTCGATCGCCTCATCGCCGCTGGGCAGCCAGTTCACATTGACTTCTGACCCGGCTTCGACCAGCAGCTTCAAACTCGCCGGGAAGTCGCCATCGCCCCGCCAGCTGTGGTTCCGTCCGTACATACAGGTCCCCAATGGCGTGCCGCCGTAACCGTTGAGCCAATCCAGCGGCGGATCGTCATCAGCCTCAAGCAGAATTCGAATCACCTCAGCAAAGCCGTGGAAGGCGGCCGCGTGCAGTGGCGTCATCGCGTCGTCATCGCGAATATGCAGGTCGAAGCCGAGCGAAGCCATCAGCGCGACCACATCGACTTTGCCGGTCCAGGCGGCGTGGATCAATTGGCGCCGGTCACCATCAGCCAACTGCGGCACGATGTCTGGATGCGCGGCCGCCAGCCGCTCAGCCCCAGCGCGATCACCAGCGGCGCAATAAGCCAGCAGCTGCAAATCGGCTGGGCTCTGCTCCAGCAGTATGGCGAAAATCTGGGCTTGACCGCATTCCAGCGCGACCTGATGCGGCGACAGACCGGCCGCGTTGAAGGCGTAAACATATTGATGCGAGCCGTCGGCTGGCGGCGTCAACTCGTACCCGGCTTGGTTCACGCGAGCGCGAATCGCATGAGGATGCGCCGCCAAAGCCCGCTCCACCAGTTCCGTCTCGCCCAGCATGACGGCGGCGAAGATATCGACTTGCGCGCCTCGATCCGCCAGCGCGCGCGCGGCATCGTGATTGCGCGCCCCCAACTGCCACTGCAGCGGCGTCGAGGCGTGGTCCAAGTCGCGCGCTTCGGGGTCGGCACCGCGCGCCAGCAGCCAATCCATCACCGCCGGATCGCTGGCATAATGCAGCGGCGTTTTGCCGTCGCCCCCGCGCAGATTAATGATTGACGCGTCCTTCCGATAGGCTGCCTCCAGCCAGTCGAGCCAGCCCTGCTCAGCGGCCGCGTGCGCGGTAACCTCGGCGCCGCGTTCGATAAGTCTCTGCGCCGCTTCGGGCGAGCTCCCTTCCAGAATGTGGAAGTCGCCCGCCCACCACTGCGACCTGGCGTTGATGTCAGCGCCGTGTTTGAGCAGGACGTCTGCCAAGTCGTTTTTCTCTTTAGCAATGATCAGGGCGGTTGAGCCGAAATAGAAATGCGGATCGTCGATCGTCAACTTCAGGTTGGGATGCGCCTTCAGGAGCGCGTCCAGTTTCGCCGCGTCTTTGGCGTAAACCAGCTGCTTGAATTGTTCGAGTTCGTCGCCAAAGTTGAGGGCTTCCAGTTTGCTTTTAAGCCGCAGCTCGCCCCAGCTTTGAGCGCCATTTTCGCGGGCGATGACCGTCTGAGCTTCATTCAAGGTCAGCGGGAAGGAAGCCGCGTCAGCGCGCGAGCCGAACTTGACCTGCGGCAGGTGTTGATGGACGCGCTCGATGGCGGCGGCGTCGCCCGAGTTGAAGTCGCTCTCAAGAGCTTGAGCCGCGCGGATGACGTCTTCGAGATTTTCAAGTGAAGGCATTGACATTCCCCTCGCGCTCCAGTCAAGCAAGCCCGTTTATCAAAGCAAAGTTCGCAGCACAGCCAAATCCACATTGCCGCCGCTGACGACAACCACCGTCGCCCGCCCATCGCGCGGCACGACGTCGTGCATCACCGCCGCGACCGCGACCGCCCCGCCGCCTTCGACAACGCAGCCCTGCGTCTCCAGCATGAAGCGCATCGCCGCCGCCATCTGCTCCTCGGAGACCAATACCATGTCATCGAGATAGCGCCGGCAAATCGGCAGCGTGATTGAGCCCGCTTCGATTTCGCCGGAGAGCGCATCCGCCAGCGTCTCCCAGACTTGCGGCAGCTTCGCATCGTGGAAAGCGTTGTACATCGCCGGCGTCGACCTGGCGTTCACGCCGATGACTTCGATTGCGGGATCGAGCGCCTTGACAGCGGTCGCGACACCCGCGATCAAACCGCCGCCGCTGACCGGCGCGAGCACACGCTGAACATCGGGGAGCTGCCGCGCGATTTCGACGCCGATTGTGCCGGCGCCGGCGATCACGCGCGGGTCATTATATGGCGAGATCCAGCTCCCGCCCGCACGCGCGCGGCGCAAGGCTTCGGTTTCCGCTTCGTCATAATTGTCGCCATAGAGCAATGCCTGCGCGCCGTATCGCCTGACCCTATCGACCTTTTTCTTCGGCGTCGTCTTCGGCATCAGGATCTGCGCCGCTGCGCCCGTGAGCTGAGCGGCATAGGCGACGGCGCCAGCATGATTGCCCGACGAGGCGGCGATGATGCCGCGCGAACGCTCTTCCGCGCTCAGCGACAGGATGGCGTTTAGAGCGCCGCGAATCTTGAATGACGCGGTTATGTTGGCGTTTTCCAGCTTGAGCCAGATATTCTCGCCCAGCTCGGGCGAAGCTGCCAGCGCGCTCGGCGGCAAATGCGGCGCGATCCGGCGCCTGGCGCGGATGATGTCGCCAAGCGTGACCATCAATTAGAGGCCGATGCTGCGCAGGTATTCCCGATTGCGCGTCGCCGATTCCAGCGGCGCGCCCAAGCCGGGCAAAACATCCTGCTCGACCACGATCCAACTGTCATAACCGATCTTCTCGAGCTCCGCCAGGACGCCGGGGAAATCAACATCGCCCCGCCCCAGCTCGGGGAAGATGCCCTTCCCGACTGATTGGGGACCATCCCACTCCTGCATCCGCGACTGCTCGTGGATGGCTGGGTCATGATCTTTGAAATGCACATACCAGATGCGCTCGGCGAATTGGCGGATGCCCGCGAGCGGGTCGCCACCGCCAAATGCCCAATGACCGGTGTCGAATACCAGCCCGACAATTTCGGGATCCGTCATCTCTAACAGGCGCTCGGTTTCAGCCGGGGTCTCGATCCAGGTGCCGGTGTGGTGGTGCAGCACCGAGCGCAAGCCGGTTTCCTCCATGACACGGCGCGCGGCATGGTCGGTCCCCTGTGCGAAGACCGCCCAGCCCTCGTCATCCAGGCTCATCGCCGGCGTGATGCGTCCCGAATTCAAGCTGCGCATGGGGTTGGTGTAGGGGTCGGGCCCCAGCACGACGAGGGCATCGGCTCCGCCGACAGCCGCCAGCAGCTTCGCCGTGCGCACGCAAGCCTCGGTGCTTTCTTCATGCCGCTCCTTGTCTTGGAAATTGACATTCACCCAAGAGCCCACGAGCTGCAAGCTGCGCCCATCCAGCTCGGACCGCAACTGCGCCGGGTCGGTGGGCATGAAGCCCCAATCGCCCAGCTCGGCGCCGGCATAACCGCTGGCGGCGATCTCGTCCAAGACGCGCGCGTAGTCGTAGCGCTCGCCTTCGATATTTTCGATCACCCCCCAGGAGCAGGGCGCGTTGGCCACCTGCATCATCGTCACCTCCGCCGATAGGTTTGCGCGCAGCCGCGAGATCAGTCGAATCGTGCGCCAGAGTATAGCAGTTTTCGTCTCGCTGGCAAGCAAATCGCCGCCTTGCCAGGGCAATCGCACAAAAAATCATAATGCGCCGTTCGCCACGAAAATTGTGAAAATGTAGGGGCGTATCGCCGATACGCCCGTTGAATATGACATAAATTTTGCGGGCGTTTCAGCGCCGCGCGTAGACACAGCGGGTCAAACGCCCCTACAGATTACGAAAATGAGAAACACCGTCCTTTTTTGCATGACTAACTTGCATTTGCTGCTGTGCCTTCTGTGTTCTCTAATTTAACAAACCCCTTTCCAGGAAGACGTCTGTAGGGGCGACTCGGCGCGTCGGGAATCATGCCGCATTTGCCCTGTGCATCAATATGCCGCGGGGCTACAATCCGCCTCGTCCAACCCTTCAAATTCCCACATTGAGGAGGACAAAATCTCGATGAGCCAATTCGATCACAAGCGCTTGTTTTTGCCCGGACCCGTGGAGGTGCGCCGCGAGATTCTTGAAGCGCAAAGCGCCTGGATGATAGGCCACCGCAGGGCGGAATTCGCCGAGTTGTTCGCGCGGCTGCAAGGCAAGCTGAAGCGCGCCTTTTTCACCGACAGCCGCGTTGTCGTCAGCGGCTCCTCCGGCAGCGGCTTATGGGAGGGCGCGATACGCTGCGGCGTGCGCGATGAGCGCAAAGTGCTGCACTTGACCGGCGGCGCCTTCAGCGAGCGCTGGGCGGATATCAGCCGCGCCAACGGCAAACAGGTCGATTGCGTTCAAGTGGAATGGGGACGCGCGCATACACCGGAGATGGTCGCCAATGCCTTATCAAAGGCGAGCTATGACGCCGTCTGCGCCGTGCATAACGAAACCAGCACCGGCGTCACCAATCCAATCCGGGCGATTGGCGAAGTGGTTCATCAGCAGGATGACGCGCTTTTCTTCGTCGATACAGTCAGCGGCTTCCTGGGGACGGAGCTGCGCGTGGACGACTGGGGCATAGACATCGCGCTCACATCGAGCCAGAAAGCCTTCGCCCTGCCGCCCGGGATCGCCTTCGCCGCCGTCAGCGACCGCCTGCTGGAACGGGCGAAATCCATCCCGCATCGGGGCTACTATTTCGATCTCTTGACGCTGGAGAAATCGCTGCGGAAGAACAATACACCGGCGACGCCGCCGATTGCCCTGATGGTCGCCGCCGACGTGCAGATGGACGCGATCCTGGCGGAGGGCGTCGAGGCGCGCTGGGCGCGGCACCGAGCCATGCGCGACGCCACGCACGCGTGGGCGCTGGCGCGCGGCTTCGGCTTATACGCGCAAGCCGGCTATCGCAGCGATACCGTGACCACCGTAGCGAATACGCTGGGCATTGATGTGAACGCGATGGGCGACTTCATGGAGAACGAAGTCGGCTTCGCCATGGACAAGGGCTACGGCAAAATCAAGGGCGCGACCTTCCGCCTGCCGCACATGGGCGATGTCACGATGAACATGCTGCAAGAAGTGCTCGGCGGTCTGGACGCCTTCATGGCTTAAGCGATGCCCCTGTAGTGGTCCTAAAAAACTGGACACCTAGCAAAGAGAGTATACTAGATGGTCAGTTGGAGGAACGCTCGTGGGGAAATACCGCAAATACAGTCCGGAGACCAAGGTCAGGATCGTGCTGGAACTCCTTCGTGGCGAGAA
>JAJEGA010000005.1 GCA_022820125.1 Anaerolineae bacterium
TTCTCGCCACGAAGGAGTTCCAGCACGATCCTGACCTTGGTCTCCGGACTGTATTTGCGGTATTTCCCCACGAGCGTTCCTCCAACTGACCATCTAGTATACTCTCTTTGCTAGGTGTCCAGTTTTTTAGGACCACTACACTGGTCTACCCCAGCCCCTCCCCGTCGCAACAGGGAGGGGAGCGCCACTTGCGAAGATGGCAATGTTGCGCGAATGCCGTTTGCCGCATTACCGCCAATGTCTTAAACGACTTCTGCGCGAGCCGGCAATGTCTCCCACCCATCGCGATGGGCGGGAGATTTAGAGGGGACGCCTATCCGTCGCTCTTCGGCTGGATGAAGGGCATGTGATACTTGAACAGCGACCACCACCACCAGGGTCCTTCGTAGAAATAGTCGGCGGTGGGCAAGCCGTCCCAATAGGTCGTGATGACCGGCACAAATTTCGAGGTGCCGAACATTGGCAGCCAGGGCCGCTCGACGATGAACTGCTTCTCGAATTCCGTCAGCAAGGGAATCGTATCCGGGTGATCGCTGGGCAGCGGCGCGATCTGATCGAGGATGCCGCTCAACGCATCGCTGTCGTAGCGCATGGCGTTGCCGGGCGCCGGCTGGCCGATCGGCACGATGTGCCGCTTGTGCCAGAAGGCATCCAAGAGATCCCAGCTATCGGGCAAGGCGCCGCAGCCGGGCCAATAAGAGCCGGCGTCAAACTCGCCACGGCTGTAATTGCTCCAGAAGGTGCCCGAGTCCATCTGCTGCACAGTGGCGTCAATGCCAAAGGCGCGCCAGTTATCGGCGACGGCGAAAGCCAGACGCTGCGACTGCACCTCAAAGTTGGAAGGCGAGTTGATCGTGATCTGCCAGGGGCTGCCATCGGGCTTGTGCCACGCGCCGTTCTCCAGCGTGAAGCCCTCGGCTTGCAGCATCTCA
Source organism: Anaerolineae bacterium (assembly GCA_022820125.1). Lineage (GTDB taxonomy): Bacteria > Chloroflexota > Anaerolineae > Aggregatilineales > Phototrophicaceae > UBA6055. Next base: position 933 of record JAJEGA010000005.1, read on the forward strand.
GTCGCTTTATCCGGATCGTGCTTCCACCAGCCGACGCCGAACAGATCCACCAAGGCCTCTTCGTCTTCCGGCATGCCTTCGACGCCTTGCTCAGCCAGGATCGCGGCGATGTCCACCGCATAATTTGGATCAAATGGCTGGTAGCCGTCTTCAAAGGCGAATTCCGTCATCCATTCGCGCATCGGCTTGTGGAAGGCGTCATGAATGACTTGCACCGGCGGCACAGCCAGCGGCGATACGCGCAGGATACCGGCGAATGTGGCCAATCCGACGCTCTTGATGTCGGTGGCTAAAGCCATCGCCCAACGCACATTCTGATTATCCCAAGGTTCCTGCGTGTTGGAGAAGACGATGCCGCGTTCGCAGGGGTCATCAAAGTTCGCCCAAGGGAAGTTTTCGTGCCAGGCGCGCGCGTTCGGGTTGGCATCACGCAGGATGTCCCAGGCTTCCGGTGAGATATCGGTGAAGATATCAAGCTGGTTTTGGATGCCGGCGATGATGCGGCGCTCTTCTGTTCCGTAAAAGCGGAAGAGCACATGTTCCGGTCCCGGTTCGCCGAAGATCTGTCCGACGTCCGTATTCTCCCAGTCCGCCCGCTTGTTGTAGAGGAACCAGTTTCCATTGGGGTCGACATCAGCCAGTGTGTATGGACCGCTGACGACCGGCGGATAATTCTGGAATGTGGCCGGGTCTTCATTCTCCCAGATATGCTTGGGCACCAGACGGAAGGCATCGCCCCAAATATGTACGCCGAGCGTATAACCCAGACGCGGTTCCGAACGTTTCGTGTTCAGAATCATAGTCAGGTCGTCGACCACTTCGTAGCTGTCCACGACTTGCGAGAGGAAGCCGTTGTAGGGGAATTCGGGTGTGTTCAAGACCATATCAATGGTGAAAGCCATATCGGCGGTCGTGATCGGCTCGCCATCGCTCCAGCGCAGGTTGTCGCGCAACGTGATGCGGAAGCTGGTGTAATCGTCGTTCAGCGCCTCCGGCATTTCCGCCGCCAAGCCGGGGAATTGCTCGCCCGTGGCCGTGTTGATCTCCCACATATTGGAGTATGCCAATTGGTGCAAGCCTTGATTGAAACGCGTGCCCGCCTGGTAGGGGTTGGTCTGCGTGGGGTTATCGATGCGGCCGTCAAGCTGGTCGACAATCAAGGTCGTCGCTCGCGGCGTCCCGACTTCGGTCTGCTCTTGCGCCGAGACGAGCGCGGTCGAGCCGATTACAACAGCCACCAACACAATGATGGCGAACAGCATCCTGCTATACTTCTTGTACATCAGTCATCTCCTTATACCCATTTTGAAATAACAATCTTTGAAAGAAGACCGTTGGCACCGGACGCTCTAGCAAGAAACGCCACTGCTTCTTTCAGCGATTACGATAATTCTAACGCGCCAAACCGTTTTCGCAACAAGTTTGAGTGATCTGTGATTTTCAATCGGCGTCGCCGCCGCGCCGCCTCACGATGTTCTACGGGGCCAGACTTGCGGCATCCATCGGCTCAGGCGCAGAGGGGATCGTCCTTGTCCCAGCGGTTGTGCTTGATTTCTTCGATCTCAGCCAATCTTGCGCGCGCTTCAAGCCACAGTTTTGCCCATTCGCGATGGTCTTCCAGCGCGCTCTCAGGGTTCGCCCGGCTCCGCGCGATGAAGCCCGGGAAATGCGGTCGACCGGTGGCCTGGCCAATGGGGTTGTAGCGCAGGTCGAAGCTCCAGCGAAAGGCATCGCTGTTGTTATCGAGCGATCCGTGTTTGCACATCGGATGGAAGAACAAGACCCCGCCGGGGCTCAGGGGTATCGGCTTCGCCAGCTCTTGCTCAATCAGATTGTCGGGAATCCCAAGCTGATTGCTGATCGTACAGTGCAGGGCGATGCCTTCGCGGTGGCTTTTGGGCACAACTTGCAAGCAGCCATTCTCCGGCGTCGCCTCGCTCACCGCCACCCAGCAAGTCAACATCTTTGTCTCATCCGCCTCGGGCAGCGCGACGCCATTGTCTTGATGCCAATGCGTGGCGCTCACAAGCGCATTATGCGCATCCGCTTGCTCGACTATGCGGGACGGCGGTTTGATGCGCACATGCTGAATCGGATTGCTGTAGATTTCGCCGCCAATCAGCGACTCCACAGCCGATAGCAGACGCGGGCTGCGCAGCAAGTCAAAAACGGCTGGACCCAAATGAATAGGGGTATCGGCGCGGATATTGCCATTCGGCAGCGCAATGTCAAAAGCCTGGTAATAATCGCAGCCGGCGCGATACACCTCGACCAAGCGCTTTTCAAAAGGCAAATCGCTGAAAGTCTGGTCGATACGCCCGTCCGCCAGCCACTGCTCGCACAGGTCGTCAAGCAATCGCTGATATTCCGCTATGACTGGTTTAATGTCCAGCTCGTAATCGAGCAGACGATCCGCCGCCAAATAACCATCTTCGTGAAACTGCCGCACCTGCTCTCGCGTCAACATAAATACGACCTCTATTTCAGACTTGTGTCTCTATTATTGCGCAGACGAGCCGACGGCGCCGCGGTCCGTCCAACTCCAAGAGAAGTATACTCTGCCAGGCGCCTAGGAGCAATTTGCCGTCAACGATTGGAATAGTGAGCGATGTGCCGGTTAAGGCGCTGATGATGTGGGCTTCGGCGTTTGGGGCGCCGTATCGACGACCATGCCGGAATGGATGGAAATCCGCCAGCCATTGCTCCGCAACGCGGGCGATGTCATCGCGCAGATCCGGCTCGTCTTCACCCACCATAATCGCCGCGGTCGTGTGCATCAGATTAAACACAGCGACGCCCTTCTTCGCGCCGCCAATTGAATTCTGGCATTTCTCGGTGATATTGAGAACTTGAATCTTTCGGTCGCTGGCTACAGTAAACTCTGTTGTCATCTCAGTAAGTCCAATAAAGTAATGCAACAAAATGAAGGAACGTCGTAGGGGCGACTCTTGAGTCGCCCACATATACAATGGCGACATAGTGGGCGAGACAAGTCTCGCCCCTACAGATCTCGGATCAGATTAGCATCGCCCTTTTTCGCATGACTTACTTGCGTTTACTTCTGTCCCATGATTTTTAGCTTACGCGCTGAAATTAAAAACCTCGGACGGTTGCCATCCGAGGTTGCCATGCCCCATAGGAGACTCGAACTCCTGTTTTGGCCTTGAGAGGGCCACGTCCTAGGCCGCTAGACGAATGGGGCTTGCTGCTGATTCTAGTCAAACTTGCTTCGCAGGTCAAGACGGCGCCAGAAATCCCATGCGCTCCTGCGCCAACGTAAGCGTCGCTTCGGCGATCGCGCCCGCTTTCTCCCGCCCCAGCTTGAGCACCGAGTCCAGGTAACCGGCTTCGTTCATCAGGTCGTTGTAGCGCGCTTGCAGCGGCTCCAGCGTCGAGACGACGCAGTCAGCCACCGACCGTTTGAGATCGCCGTAGCCTTTGCCTGCAAAATGGGCTTCAACCGCCTCGCTGGATTCATCAGTGATCGCCTGATAAATCGTCAGCAGATTGTTGACGCCGGCTCTTTCCCGTTCCTTGCTGAAGCGGATCTCGCGCTGCGAATCGGTGACCGCCCGCATGATCTTCTTGCGCGCCGCCGGCAGGCTGTCCAATAGAAATACAGCGTGGTTCTCCGATGCCTCGCTCTTCGACATCTTGGCGGTCGGGTTGTCCAGCCCCATGACACGCGCGCCCGCTTGCGGATTCATGACTGAAGGCAAGGTAAAGGTCTCGCCATAGAGATGATTGAATCGCTGCGCCAAATCGCGCGTAAATTCCAGGTGCTGATTTTGATCATCGCCGACCGGCACCAAATCCGCGTGATAGAGCAAGATGTCGGCCGCCATCAAACTGGGATAATTCAGCAAGCCGGCGCCAATGGATTCCTGCGCTTGCTTCGCAGATTTGTCTTTGAATTGCGTCATCCGGTGGAGCCAGCCCAGCGGCGCCATGCAGGTGAGCATCCAAGCCAACTCCGAATGCGCCGGCACGTGCGACTGAACAAAAATGGTGGAGACCTCCGGGTCTAAGCCAGCCGCGATGTACATCGCTGCGCTTTCTCGTGTCTTCCGCCGCAGCTCAGCCGGATCTTGCTCCACAGTAATCGCATGCAAATCGACCACGCAATAGAAGCAGTCGAAGTCGTGCTGCACTTCCACCCACTGCTTCAACGCGCCGAGGTAATTGCCAATTGTTAGATTGCCCGACGGCTGTATGCCAGACAGCACACGCGGTTTATTGCCGTTAACGACAGCCATAATACCTTCTGCATTCTGAAGTCTAGATTGCGCCGCGAGGATTTTATCACTGCGCCGCGGGCGCTTCAAGCGCAGAACGGCGGCTTCAACGGTCTTTCAATGCGCGTTCAATCTGCCGGTTGGCATCGCGCTTGGCCAAATCAGCCCGTTTGTCGTAGCGCTTCTTGCCCTGCGCGACGCCGATTTCCACTTTCGCCCGGCCTCGCTCCAAGTATACCTGCAGCGGAATCGCCGTCATGCCATTCTGGCGAATCCGCGTGATGATGCGATTAATCTCCCGCCGGTGCAGCAAGAGCTTGCGCGGCCGCCGCGGATCGCTATGCCCGAACATGCTCGCTTCCTTGTATGGCGCGATGTGCGTGTTCAAGAGCCACAATTCGCCCTCCTTTTCCTGGACGAAGCCATCGCCGATATTGATATTGTGGTTGCGGATCGACTTGATTTCCGAGCCGAGCAATACCAAGCCCGCGTCGTATCTGTCCTTGATCAGATAATCGCGCCGCGCCTTGCGATTCTTGCTGATGACTTTTCTGCCCTTGCTCATGGACGCTAACACCGTGCGCTGCTGCGCGCCGCCACTCATGCTTGCCGTCGAACTAGGATAATGGCGCCAGACGCCTGTTTCAAGCCAAGGGCTCCCAGGCGCTCTGAAATTCTTTGGCATTAATCTCTTCGTTGGCGAAGTCCAAGAGCGTCTCGCGCGTGACGCCAATGATCCGCTGGGAGGCGTCGGCGTCGTCACAGTTCCTTAGCCCGGCCGCCACAGCTTCTATTTCTTCCGGCAAGCGATCAGCCAAGGACGCGGCCGCAGAAAGCACATTTGCCAGCCGCGCGTTCAACTCTGGACCGGATTTAGCGCATGCTGCGACAATCAGCGTGTTGCCCAACTTGGTAGGCAGGGTCCCGCTCCGCGATGCGTCAAGCGGGAACTCCGCAATCTCTTCCGCGATCCAATCGACAAATGTCGCTTCGCGGTCTGAGCCGGGGCTGATTGTGGGGCTCGGCGTGGCGGAGGCGGCAACCGTGGCGGTAGCTTCCGCGGTTTCGACCGGGGCCGCTTCTCGCTCGGGTTGCGAAGCCGTCGCCGCCGGGCCGCCATCTCCAGCTTCGGTTGACGCCTCGTATTCAAGCAGCGCCAAGACTTCAGTTGCCGCAACCGGCGCCGCAGTTGCCGCGCGCGCATCGTCGGCTGAGGGCGGCTCGCTGGTTGATTCCACCAGGACTATCACTTGCGGCACAACTTGCGGCGCGGGTGAAGGCGGCGTGCCGGCGAATAATTCATTAAGGTCTACAGCGCCCGATAGCACGATTGCGCCGCCCGCAATCACGACGAGCGCGATGGCAATGAGGATCGAGCGGAGCCGCGTTGACGATCCAGCCGCAGTTGATTCTATAGCCGGCTGCAGATCTTCCCAATCATCAATCTCTAGCGGCGACGCTTCGGCTTCAGCGCCCGAGTCAACCGCGCCAAGGGCGATGAGATCAGGGTCCTTGGACTGCGCCTCTAGGACATCGGCTTTCAGCTCGCGCGCGCCAGGATACTGCGGGTCGATCTCCAGAACGCGTTCGAGCGCCGCCTGCCCTATAGACGCGTCTTGCGCCGCATGCGTATACACCCACCACAGGTGCGCGTTATTCGCATCGTCTTCCAGGAGCGGGGCGAGGATTTCTTGCGCTTTTTCTCGCTCGTCATTCTCGATGTGGGAATAAGCTTTTTGCAAAAGCGCAGCCGATGTATCGCTCATAACTTGCCTTCAATCAGCAACTCAACGCAGCACGATTGGACAGCCCGCATCACAGCCAAATGCGCCGCCGCAGCGCCGTCAACTGCTTCAAGCACCTACTATAGCAGTCTACAATTCCTCAAAATTCAGCGCAACGAAAAAGCCCACCAACCATGGTGAGCTTGATGCGCATGCCCTGAAGAGGACTCGAACCTCCACCCCGTTAAGGACACGGCCCTCAACCGTGCGCGTCTGCCAGTTCCGCCATCAGGGCTAGGAATGACATCAAGTATAGGCTCTTCGCCGCAGATGTCAATGCCTTGCGGCTGGCGCGCCGGTCAGCTAATTCATCTTGAGCAAGCGCGTTTCCTGCCGTATCATTATGCGCCAGACTGAAAGCGCTCTCGTTCGGAAGGTCTCCACTCGATGCGCATCGCGCTTGATGCAATGGGAACGGACAATCGCCCGCTAAGCGATATCGCCGGCGGCGTTTTGGCGGCGAAGGAGTTCGGTGACACGATTCTTTTGGTCGGCGACAAGCCCATGATTGAGGCGGAGCTCAAAAATCACAACCTCGACGGCGCCCAGGTGGAGATTCTGCACGCGCCACAGGCCATCGCCATGGACGAAAAGCCGACCAATGTTTTGAAATTGGCGCCGGCATCCTCTATCCACGTTGCGCTGGACGCCGTGAAGAAGGGCGATGCCGATGCCTTCGTAACGATGGGCAATACGGGCGCTGTGCATGCGCTTGCCACCTTGAAGACGCTGCGGCGCATTCCCGGTGTCAAGCGGCCCGTGCTTTCAGCCTTGTTCGCGGTTAACGATCACCGAATGATCTTCCTAGACGTCGGCGCCAACACCGATGTCAAACCGGAATGGGTGAAGCAGTTCGCGCTGATGGGAGGCATCTATGCTGAGCGTGTCTTGCGCTGTTCCCGGCCCCGCGTCGCCCTGCTTTCCAATGGCGCGGAAGAGATCAAAGGCAATTTGCTGATTCGCGAAGCCGCCGATATGCTGCGCCGCAGCAAGATGAATTTTGTCGGCAATGTCGAACCGGCTCAATTGATGACTTCCGTCGCCGATGTTATCGTCATGGACGGCTTCGTGGGCAACATCGTGCTTAAAATGTTCGAGGCGACAACGCACTATTTCGCGACCTTGATTCGGCAGGAATTTCGCAATGACGCGCTCTCCATGTTGGGCGGCGCCTTGGCTCGGCCCGCGTTCAACCGCATCAGGCGGCGCGTGGATACATCCGAAATCGGCGGCGCGCCACTTCTCGGCGTCAACGGTGTTGTCATAATCGGGCACGGGGGGAATTCCGCCATCGGCATCAAGAACGCCATTCAGCAGGCGCGCGCCGCGGTAAAGGAAAATGTGATTGGCGCCATCCGCAGCGGCATCGCCCAGGAGAAGGCGTGATCCGGAGCAGCCCAGCATGGAATTGACGCGCAACGGGCGCAAGCGGGTAGTCATAACTGGCTTGGGCGTCGTCTCCCCCTTGGGCGATAAAGCGGAATTCTGGGATGCGATCGCCGCCGGAAAGTCCGGGATTCGCCGCCTCCAAAACATTGAGACGAGCCACTTGAACGTCAAGATCGGCGGGGAAATTCGCGACTTTGACTCCTCCGATTATATCCCGCCCAAACAGGCGCGGCGTATGGGGCGCGCAACACAGTTCGCGATTGTCGCCGCGATCGAAGCGGTGAAAGACGCAGGATTGAGCATCGACGCGGTTGGCGAAATTGGCTCGCGCGTCGCCACCATCATCGGCACGACGCTCGGCAGCTACGAGGTCGGCGAATCGGGGATAAAGATCTGGCGCGATTCGGGCTTCAAGCGCGCCAACCCAATGAGCATCGTCAACGCCCTGCCCAATATGCCGGGGCATTACGTGAGCAAGATGATGAAGGCGCTTGGTCCCTTGGTCACGCCGACAGTCGCCTGCGCAACCGGCATCCAAGCGGTCGGCGAAGCCAGCGACCTGATCCAATTGGGCAAGTGCGATTTGGCGATTGCCGGCGCCCTTGATGCGGTTATGTTTGATTACATCCTCGCCGGATTCAGCGCCACGCGCGCGCTGACACGCGACTACAATGACGCGCCCGAACAAGCCAGCCGCCCATTTGACGCCGATCGCTCCGGCTTTGTGCTGGGCGAAGGCGGCGCCGTATTTATTGTCGAAAGCCTGGAAGCCGCCATTCAACGCGATGCGAATATCTACGCCGAAATCCTGGGTTATGCCGCCTCATCTGACGCCTATCATGTGGCGGCGCCCGATCCCCGCGGCGGCGGCGCCAAGCGGTCGATGCAATGGGCATTGGATGACGCGCAGGTCGATCCGTCTGAAATCGAATACATCAATGCGCACGGGTCGTCGACGCAAGCGAACGATGCCATCGAAACGGCGGCGGTGAAGCATGTCTTCGGCGAAGACGCTTATCAAATCCCGGTCGCATCGACGAAAAGCATGATCGGGCACGCGATGGCTGGCTGCGGGTCCTTGGAGATTTCAGCCTGCTTGATGACGCTCAAACGGGACCTGCTGCATCCGACCGTGAATTATGAAAGGCCTGACCCGGCTTGCGATCTCGACTATGTGCCGAATGAGGCGCGGTCCGTCCCTGGCATTAAGACGATCATGTCGAACAGTTTCGGCTTGGGCGGGCAAAACGCCTCCGTCGTTTTACGAAAGATCTAGCGCCGAGGAGCAAGAATGACCGATGCCATCGTCATTATCGGCGGCGGGCTTGCCGGCAGCGAAGCAGCCTGGCAGCTGGCGGAGCGCGGCCATCGAGTGCGGCTTTTTGAGATGCGCCCGACGAAAACCACAGGCGCCCACGTCAGCCATCAACTGGCAGAGCTGGTGTGCAGCAACTCGCTCGGCTCCAAGCTGCCAGACCGCGCCACCGGCATATTGCAGCAAGAAATGAAAATGCTTGGTTCGGCGCTGATGCGCTGCGCGGAAGACGCTGCGGTGCCGGCGGGCGGCGCTTTAGCCGTCGATCGAAAGCGCTTCGCCCATCTGGCGACATCCTTGCTCAGCCGCCATCCAAATATAGAAATTGTTCGCAAAGAAGCGCGCGAGGCGCCGCTCGCTCAACCCGCCATCGTTGCCAGCGGACCGCTGACTTCGCCTGCGCTGGCGGAAGATATCGCCAAGCTGACCGGCAAAGATTACCTATATTTCTATGATGCGATTTCGCCAATCGCGCGCGCCAGCAGCATCGACATGAAGCGCGCGTTTCGGGCGAATCGCTATGGCCGCGGCGCCGACGACGCCGGCGACTACATCAATTGCCCCATGAATCGCGACGAGTATTATTTGTTCGTACGCGCGCTGCAATCGGCTGAAACAATCGAATTGCGCGATTTTGAGCGGGAAGATCCCAACTTTTTCGAAGGCTGCGTGCCGATTGAGCAACTGGCGAGGCGCGGCGACGACACCTTGGCTTTTGGTCCGATGCGGCCGGTCGGCTTGACCAATCCACATACCGGCGGGCGGCCCTACGCCGTCGCGCAGCTGCGGCAAGATGATCTGGCTGGCGACTTGTATAATATCGTCGGCTTCCAAACAAACATCCGCTGGCGGCAACAGAAGGAGATTCTGCGCCTGATTCCCGGCTTGGAGCGGGCTGAATTCATGCGCATGGGCCAAATGCATCGCAATACCTTTCTCAATGCGCCGGCGCTGCTCCATGCCACGATGCGCTTTCGCGAGCGCGAGCAACTCTATTTTGCGGGCCAGATCACCGGGGTCGAGGGCTACGTCGGCAATATCGCGACCGGATTCGTCGCAGCGCTCAATCTGTCCCGGCAGCTGAGGGGGTTGAGCGAGTGGATTCCGCCGGCGGACACGATGCTTGGCGCGCTGTGCCATTATGTGACACATGCAGATCCAAAACGATTCCAGCCAATGAAAGCGAACCTGGGCATCTTGCCGCCCTTGCCAACGCGAATCAAGAACAAGGCTGAGCGCAGACGGGCTTACGCCGCGCGGGCTGAGGAGTCAATGTTGGCTTCTCTGCATGACCTGCGAGAGGACTTGGCAAAGCCCTTGCCTCAACTGCCGCAGCGCGAGGCGATATGACAAATTCTCATTTCTCACATGACGATGAACCGGAGCGCGGCTACCTGGTAGGCATTGCCTTCCCGCAAGAACGCGCCTTGCTTTCCATCGACGATTCGCTGGAGGAGCTCGCCCTCCTGGCCGAGACCGCCGGCATCAAAGTCGTCGGGCGGAACTGGCAACGCATACGACAGATCAATCCCAAGTCGCTGATCGGCACGGGAAAACTGCAAGAAATCCTGGACGATGTCATGCTGTGCGAAGCTAGCGTGGTCCTGTTCGACGAAGAGCTCTCGCCCCGGCACCAGCGCGAGTTGGAGAAGCATCTGGGCGAATCGGTCCGCCTCCTCGATCGCTCGGCGCTGATACTGGACATCTTCGCCCAGCACGCCCGCACCAGCGAAGGCGCCCTTCAAGTAGAGCTGGCGCAATACGAATATCGTTTGCCGCGCTTGACACGGCAGTGGACGCATCTGGCGCGTCAGGCGGGCGGCGGCGGCGCGCGCGGCGGCTCGGGCGGCGTCGGCTTGCGCGGGCCTGGCGAAACCCAGTTGGAAGTTGATCGACGAGAAATCACGCGGAAGATCACCAAGCTGAAGGGCGAGCTTGAGCATGTCCGCGCGCATCGCCAGCTGCATCGACAGCGGCGACGCAGCTCCGGTTTGCCGCTTGTGGCGCTTGTCGGCTATACCAACGCGGGCAAGTCGACGCTGATCAATGCCTTGACCGAAGCAGATGTCTATGCCGCCGACCGACTTTTTGCGACTTTGGATCCAACCACGCGCCGCGTACGGCTGCCAGATCGCCGCGATGTGCTGCTCACCGATACCGTCGGATTCATCCAAAAGCTGCCCACAACACTGATTGCGGCTTTCCGCGCCACCTTGGAAGAAGTAATCGAAGCCGATTTGCTGCTCCATGTGGTGGATGTCAGCCATAACAATGCGGCGCAGCAGATCGACGCGGTTGAAGACACGCTCGCCGAAATCGACGCGTCGTCGATGCCGCGCATCCTCGTCTTGAACAAGACCGACCAGCTCGCCGGTACGCTCCCCTCATTTGATCTGGTCGACAAATACGAAGGCGCGGTGGCGATTTCCGCCCAGGAGAAACAAGGGCTCGATGAATTGCTGGAGCTTGTGCGCGCCACGCTCGAAACGCAGATGACGTCCTTGGAGGTGGTGATTCCGTACCAGACCGGCAAAGTTTATTCCGATCTTTACGACCGCGGCTATATCCAGTCAGAAGAAACCGAGAGCGATGGCTGGCGCCTCAAGCTGCGTCTGCCTATGGCGCAATGCGAAAGCTATCGCAGATTCGCGATTGCTGACCCCGAATAGTAAAGATTCGAACCAAGCATCTCCGCGACTATGACGGAAGCTGCGCCCAGTATATTTCCGGGCGGTAGCGGCTATGGAGGAACAGCCGCAAGTCGTCCGAGAGCGTAATCGCCAGCGGCGCCGCGATATCGGAAAAAACGACCATCTCGACATCTTGGCTGCCGCAGCCGCCCTCCAGACAGCGTGTCGGGTCGATGCGGCCAACAACCCCGCGCGTGCCCAGAGCGTAAGAAAAATAGAGATAACCGTCAGCGCCCATGATGATGTTAGTCGTGTTTTGGAGTCCGGATACAAGCGGCTGTATCTCGGTGTAGCTCCCATCGTCGCCGCGTTCGAAATATTCAATGCCCCGTCTGGCGCTGCCGCCATTGGCAACATAGATTCTGTCTTCGTCGCGAGCGATGCCCGTTGGCGCGCGCAGCTGATCATGAACAGTTGTCCTATCGCCGGCGGCAGGCGCCTCTATGATAGAGTTCGTCCGCGTATCGGTGAGCAGAAAACTCGCCTCATTCAAGCGCGTGATGCCCCAGGGCGCCGCCAATTCCCTGGCAACGTCCTCCGGCGCCTCGCGCTGCTGATCGACTTTCCAAAGTGTGCCGGTATCAGGATCCGGCACCCAGAGATTGAAGCCGCGTTCGGTGGCTTCCGCGACCAGGTTGTTGCCATTGCGCACGCCAAAAACAAAGGTAACCGTGTCGCCAGTGCGGTCGTCGATTCTGTAAATCGTCCAGTCGCCATTGCAAACGGTATAAAGAGAATTGTCAAACCAGACGATGCCATTGGGCCGCTGAACGTTGGCGACCATCAGTGTCAGATCAGATTGCAGGAAGGGGCTCTCCAGGTTGCTGGGCGGCATGATATCCCTTGATGTGGATTCACCACCATCCGCTTCGTCCACCCGCCTGTTGACTTCGCCTTGCGCGGCGCTCGAGGTGGATTCTTGCGCATAACTCAAGGTTGCGATTGCCAAGGCGAGCAGGATAAGGGCGGCGGCTAATCTCATGGCATACACCTGTGGGCGAGTCATATAGTAGGTCGAAGACAAGCGTTTCGCAGGCGCATTGTACAACAGGTCGAATCAGGCCTCTAGCGGAAGCGCGAAGTCGAAGCTGAACGCTGCGCCCTTTGAGTTGGCACTCACGCGATTCGAGTATAATCGGAAGGCAATCGAAACCAATTGCGCGCCGATGTTTGCTATCGATCACGCGTCAATCCACCGACCTAAGCGCAGCCTATGACCAATCCAAAACCTGCCCCCGCGCCCTTATTTGAAGCGGAAGTCATCCCGGGCTTGGAATCCTTTGCCATTCAAGAACTGCGAGGCGCTTTCGGGCGCAAAGTTGATCAGGTCAAAACGCCGCGAGCCGGATTCATCCGCTTCCGATTTAGCGGGCAGCACATAGAGCTTCGCCGGCTTCGGTCAGTTATTGCGGTCTACCAAGCGCATCTCTTCCCGATTCCGCGGCCGAAAGCCTTCCTTGGTCACCAACATTTCGCCCGCTTAACGCAGATCTTGACCAAAGCCTCTCGGTCATTCGACAGCCCGCCCCGGTCGCTCGGCATCGCTGCGGCCGGCTCGCGTTCGGCGGTGATGCGCCGCCTGCAGAAAGAACTGTTGACGACCATGAAGCTGGCGCCGGCCGCTGACGGCAAAGGCGAGCTCTTCATGCGAATGCTGCCAAATCGAGAAGCGCCCGGCTGGGAAGTCCTGGTGCGCATATCGCCCAAACCATTCTCCGCGCGAGATTACCGCCGGGTCAACATGCCTGGATCGCTGAACGCGACGGTCGCCTACGCGATGACGGCGGACAAGGCGCTCGGCGATAAAGCCACGGTCGTGAATCTCTGCAGCGGAACCTCAACGATTCTCATCGAACACGGCTTGACGCATCCGCAGCATCAGCTCTTGGCGATCGAATGGAAAACGGCGGCGCTCAAAGCCAGTGAGCGGAACGCGCGCGCAAGCGGCTTGCATACGCGCATTCAGCATATTCGAGCGGACGCCCGGCGGGCGCCATTGCCATGCGGCGCGGCGGCGCGATTATACGCTGATTTGCCTTTCGGCCAGCTCGTCGGATCACACGAAAGCAACGTTCAGCTGTATCCCTCAATTCTGCGCGAAGCCGCCCGGCTGGCCTGTGATGACGCCGCCTTCATTGTGCTCACGCCGGAAGTCAATCTGCTGCGCCGCAGCCTGAAGCAATCGCCCTGGCGCATCGTGAACGAGACCCGAATAAACCTGCGAGGTCTCCATCCTCGTTTATTTGTGCTCAGGCGAAACTCGACTAGGATATAGGTTGATATTGGCGCGAAATTGCCGAGGGAAGCTGATGCTTTCACGGATGATAATCTGCCTGTTGCTTGCCTGCGCCACGGTCGGCTGTCGATCGGCGCAGGAAGAGCTTACGATTAATGTCGTCGTTAATGCCGATGGCCGCGAAACTTCGTTAACCGTGGCGCCTGACTTGACTGTTGACCAAATTCTCGCTGGCGCGCAGATTGAACTGGGCGCGCGCGACCGGATCAGCCACCCGCTGGTCTCGCCAGTCATCGACGGCATGATCATCACCGTCAAGCGCGTTACCGAGAAGGAAGTTTGCGAGCGGGAAACGGTCGCGTTTAAGCGACGGCTGCTCCCGAAGGAAGGCGTCCCGGCGGGCGCGCGCGTATTAGGCAAAGCTGGCGTCGCAGGCATTCGCGAAGTCTGTTATCGCATCCTGCTGGAAGATGAGACCGAGGCGGACCGCGTTCAACTTGGTCTGCCTACAGTCGTGCGAGAGCCGGAAGCGGAAATCATCTACGTTGGCGCGAGCAGCACGGTCCCGTCGGTGCCCATTCCCGGCAGAATCAGCTACATCAATCATCAAAATGCCTGGACGATCGTCGCCAATGCAAGCAACAAACGACGTCTCACCAGCAGCCACAAATTGGACGCCCTTGTTTTTCATCAGAGACAAGATGGCCAGCGCTTGATTTTTACCAGCGAGACCGACGAAACCGACGAATTCTTCAACGAATTATGGATTGTCGCCACCAGCGACGATTCAGCCCCAACGCGTATGACGCCCACCGATGTGCTATTTGCCGCCTGGCGGCCCCGCGCGATCAACGCGATTGCGTACTCTACCGGCGAGCGCGCGCTGGGAACGGCCGGCTGGAAGGCGCTGAACAACCTTTGGCTCATGAGCATTGACTTGGAAAGCGGGCGAACGCTCGACATTAACGAGATCTTGCCCGAATCGGGCGGGGGCGTTTACGGCTGGTGGGGCAAGAATTTCGCCTGGTCGCCCGCCGGAGACAAGATGGCATGGGCGCAACCCGATGGTTTCGGGCTGGTCGACTTCGAAAATAATCGACTAACGCCCCTGAATCAATATGCCGTATTTCATTCTTCCTCCACCTGGGTCTGGCTCTCGCCGCTGTCCTGGTCGCTGGATGGCCAGCTGCTTGCGGGCATCACGCATGGCGCGCCGCTCGGTGATGAGCCGGCGGAGACTAGCCCCATATTCGATGTGGTTGTCTCCAGCGCCGATGGCAGGTTTACCGCGCCGATAACATACTCGGCCGGGATGTGGGCGGCGCCCGCGTTCTCGCCCGATACCGCCACCGCAGGCGCCGAAAACAGCGGCGGGCATCTCGCCTGGTTGCAAGCGCGCGAGCCACAGAATAGCATGAGCAGCGGATACGATTTGATGCTGGCTGATCGAGACGGCAGCAATCGCCGGCGGCTCTTCCCACCCGCCGGCGAAAGGGGAATCCGCAAGAATCGCTTCGGCTCATCCGCCCGCGACTTCGTCTGGAGCCCGGACGGGCGCTTCATCGCCTTGATCTACGACGGCAATTTGTGGCTGGTCGAAATCGAGACGGCGGCCGCCCACCAAGTGACTTTCGACGGCCGGTCATCGAACCCGGTTTGGACGCGATAATGCGCAAACTCGTGCAGCTGATCGTTGCAATTATGCTGGTCTCGGGCAGTTTGGTCGCGGTCTTAGCCACTAAAGATCTGCGCGACTTTGAGCTGCGCGGTTATGTCGATCCGACAAAAGATCAGAATCTCCCCTTTGTCGCCGAGCGACCCGGCGTCAACGTTGAGCTGCTTCAGTACAATGCCGCTGAACTGACGAGTACGCTGGAGCGCATCCGCGCCGCGAACTTCGCCTGGATTCGGCAGTTTGCTTATTGGGATGAAATCGAGCCGAAGCAAGGCGAATACGATTGGCGCGGTTGGGATCAGCTGGCGGAAGCGCTGCGCCATCAGCCCGAGCTTGAGCCGGTCGTCGTCTTGATGAATTCGCCCCCTTGGGCGCAGAATGACCGCGACAAAGATTATCTGACGCGAACCGCCCCGCCCCGCTCCCTCGCGGATTTCGCGGCTTTCTGCCGAGAATTCGCCACGCGCTACGGTGACCTCTTCGACTACTACCAAATCTGGGACGAGCCCAACCTGGGCGATGCCTGGGGCGGCTCGGATCCGCGGCCGGCCGATTATGTCGCTTTGCTCGCTGCTGCCCGAAAAGCGATTTTGCAGGCGGATCCAGCGGCGATAATCGTCGCCGCGGGCTTGGCGCCGACGGTTGAAACGAGCGGGCGCAACATCAGCGACATCCGCTACCTTGAGGCGATGTATGCGCATGGCGCCCGCGCGCTGATGGATGTTGTCGCCGGGAAACCCTATGGGCAGTTCGCGTCTCCCCATGACCGACGCGTTGACGAAAGCCTGCTAAACTTCTCCCGCGTTATCGCCTTGCGCGAGGTCATGTTGAGCAATGCCGATGGCAAAAAGCCGCTGTGGGCGAGCAATTACGGCTGGAATTCTCTGCCCAAAGATTGGGCCGGCGACGCCTCAATCTGGGGCGAAGTTACTGAAGACGAGCAAGTGGAATTTACCCGCCAAGCGCTGGACCGTATGCATCGCGAATGGCCCTGGCTTGCTCCCGTATTTCTGCATCATTGGCAGCCGGCGGCCGACTCGACAAGCGCCCAATGGGGTTTCGCGCTTGTGAAGCAAGATGGCTCGGCATCCGCGCTTTTGCAGGCGCTTCAAGCATACCAATACCCGCGCCTCGCCCAGAATGGTCTATATCACGCGCGCAATCGACACGCCCGTTACAGCGGCATCTGGGAATTTGGCGAGCTGGGCGCCGATATCGGCTGGCTGCAGAGCAGCGACAGTCACTTGGCTTTTGACTACTACGGCGCCGATGTCGCGATGCTCCTGCGCGAAGACGAATATGTCGCTTTCCTTTATCCCACCGTCGACGGACAAGCGCCCAACGCGATACAACACGATGCCGATGGCAACGGCTACGTATTCTTGCGCAGCAACTCGCGCGAGCCGGAATTGAATCTCGTTCCGATCGCGACCAATCTTCCGCTGGGCGCCCATACGTTAAGCGCAACCGCGGATCAAGGCTGGGATCGCTGGGCGATTGCCGGTTATGCCGTCAGCTCGGGCGATCTGTCCGCGCCCTACGACCGACAGATTGCGCTTGGCGCTTTTGCCGCCGCGCTGTCTCTGATTGTATTCATTGCATCAGCCGCGAGCGCGCCTTGGGCCGACTGGCTGCCCGCCTTGTCCAATGTTTTTTCCGGGCTCAGTGATACAGCGCGCCTGCTGCTAACCGGCTTAACGTCAATCTTCATGATGCTGGCGATGCTCTGGACCTGGGACTCGCCGAGGGCATCCATCTTCGTGCGCGACGAGGTCAATATCGTGCTGGCGCTCCTCACCGGCGGCGCGCTTTACATTTCGGAAAGTGTATTGATCACGCTATTTCTCGCTGTCCTCCTAGTCATACAGATTTATCACCGGCTTTCCAACGGACTCCTCTTGACCTTGTTCTGGGCGCCCTTCTTTTTGTCGCCGGTTGAACTCTATTCATTTGCCATTCCAATGGTCGAGGTCATACTGCTCATTTCGGCGACGGCTGGTTTCATCAAAGCGATGGTCGGCATCGGCAGCCGGCTGCAGCTGGAGAATTCCGCCTACCCTGCCCTCTCGCGGGATATGATGCGACGCATAAAAGCCATGGACATCGCCTTGGTTGGCCTCCTGCTGCTGGCGCTGGTTTCGCTATTGTGGACGCGGCATTTGGACACAGCGATGACAGAACTGCGTACGCTGATTATCGAACCCTTTATCTTTTATCTGCTCTTGCGGTTTTCGAATCCGGATCGCAAAACGCTGTTCCGCCTATACGTTGCTGTGTTGCTCGCGAGCCTCACCGTCAGTTTGATCGGTCTTTACCAAATCTCGCTTGAGCAAATGAATCTTCCATTAAAAAGTGTATATGGCTCGCCCAACAATGTCGGCTTGCTACTGGGTCGCGCGATTCCCCTGGCGCTGTCGCTCATCCTCTTTAATATTGATTCGCGCCTGCGCAAACTCGGGCTCGGCTGCCTCGCGATTATGCTGCCATCTCTGTTTCTGACGCAGAGTATTGGGGCGATATTGCTGGGTGTGCCCGCTGGAGCGACGGCGGTATTGCTAGCGCGTTTCGGGCGCAAGGCAATCGGGCCCATGATCGCGCTCGCCGTCTTTGGGCTGGTCGCGCTTCTTATCCTCTCGCAGGTATCAGCCACGGTCGCAAGCGCCCTTGATTTTACCAGCGGCACGAAATTCATCCGCCTGCGCCTGTGGGAAAGCTCGATATCGATGTTGCGAGACTGGCCGATTAGGGGCATTGGCTTGGATCAGTTTCTCTATTATTTCGGCGGCCAATACCTGCGGCCCGATGCAATTTGGGACGCTGATCTCTCCCATCCGCACAACTTCATCCTTGATTTCTGGACGCGGCTTAGCGTTTTTGGCGTCGTCCTTTTTGGGTTAATCCAGCTTCGTTTCTGGCGGCTTGCGGCTTCGGTCATACGAACCTGCCATCAAAACGACAACCTGATCCTTGCGATGGCGGTCGGGCTCAGCGGGAGTATGGCCGCCCTTCTGGCGCACGGCGCGGTGGACAACAGCGTATTCGTGATTGACCTGGCATTCATCTTCATGTTTCAGCTAGCGGCGATACTGAGGCTGCGGCAACTTGCGCCGCCGCCGGACCTTTAACGCTCATGCGCGCCAAGCAATCGCATACACGCTTTTGACCTAGTGTGGTAATATCCCCAAGATTCAAGTTCTAGGAGGCTCATAGATTTGCGCGTCCTGATTACTGGCGGCGCCGGCTTCATCGGCTCACATCTATGCGACCGTTTCTTGCGAGAGAGCCATCGGGTAGTGGCGATGGACAACCTCATCACCGGATCGCAAGACAATATCGCCCACCTCGCTGGCAATCGCAATTTCGAATTCATCTATCACGATGTCAGCAATTTCATTCATGTGCCGGGTCCAGTGGACGCGGTGCTGCACTTCGCCTCGCCCGCCAGCCCGATTGACTATCTCAAATACCCGATTCAGACCTTGAAAGTCGGCGCCCTGGGCACGCACAATGCTCTTGGTCATGCTTTGGCCAAAGGCGCGCGCTTCTTGCTCGCTTCGACATCTGAAGTCTACGGCGACCCCTTGGTGCACCCGCAGAACGAATCCTATGCCGGCAACGTCGATCCGGTGGGGCCCCGCGGTGTATACGATGAAGCCAAGCGCTATGCCGAAGCGCTGGTTATGGCTTATCACCGGCAGCATCAGATGGACACGCGGATCGTTCGCATCTTTAATACGTACGGACCGCGGATGCGCCTCGATGACGGGCGCGTCGTGCCAAACTTCATCGGCCAAGCCATCCGCGGAGAAGCGCTCAGCGTCTATGGAGATGGTTCGCAGACGCGCAGCTTCCAGTATATTGACGACCTGGTTGAAGGCGTCGTTCGGCTGTTGAAGAGCGACTTCGTCGAGCCGGTGAACATCGGCACGACCAGGGAAATCAGCATCCTTGATTTTGCCAAAATCGTAAATCGCATGGCTGATAATCGCGCCGGCATTGCTTTCGCCGATGGTTCGCGCATTGATGGCGATCCGCAAACCCGTAGGCCAGATACCGCCCGCGCGCGCGAAGTCCTCAATTGGCGACCCAAAGTGGAACTCGAACATGGCCTCGAATGGACGCTTAAGTATTTCCGCTCGGTTCTCACCGGCGCTGGCTAGAAGTAACTTGCCCCGCTTTGGCAGCCGCATCAAGTGGTTTTGCGTCATTGCCGCTTTCGCTTCCACAGCTTTGCTCATCGCGCTTCCTCTTCCTCTGACGCTCCCGCTAGCCGCCGTCGGAGTGTGCCTGGCGCTGATGCCGCGCGCGCCGCTCGCCATGCTGGTCGTCCTGCTGACGCTCTCTCCTTTGAGGACATTAATCGCTACCGAATCCGGCATTCAGCTGCCGCTTGATATCGGCCAGATTCTGCTGGCGCTTTACCTTGGCTTTTGGATCGCATACCGCGTCATAAAGCGCCGGACCCTGCTGGCCATCCGCCCGGAACCGGTTCTGCTGTCTGCAATTGCGTTTTGCGCCGTCTTATCCATCGGCGTTTGGACCAGCGGCAATATCGTCAACTGGCTCACCGAATGGCTGAAGTGGGTGGCAGTCGCCGTATTGATCTGGCATGTATTGGAAGCCGGGCGCGCGAACTGGCGCTGGCTGGTATTCGCCGTCCTGGTGAGCGCGGTGGCGAACGGGATCGTCGGCTTGTACATTTTCTTCGGCGGCAGCGGCGCCCAGCACTTGCTCATACTGGGGCGCTACTTTCGCGCCTTCGGCACCTTCGGCCAGCCGAATCCATTTGGCGGCTTTATGGGGATCGCCCTCCCGCTCGCCGCGATCTGCGCCACGGTCAACCTTTATCATCTTCTGCTAGAGCTGCGCGCCGGCGGTCGCATTGCCCCGTCGCGCGCGCTTCTGCTCATAGCCTGCGTATGCGCTTCCGCCATCCTTGCCGCCGCGCTCTTCGCATCCTGGAGCCGAGGCGCCTGGCTGGGAATAGCCCTTGCGTTATGCGCAATGCTGGTGGCCCTGCCCCGGCGTCTCTTGCACGGGATGCTCTTGGCGCTCGCCTTGGCGGCTTTTTTCGCGGCGCTGTGGTCGGCTGGTTTGTTGCCGCGCTCAGTTGTCAACCGTCTCACGACCGCGGCCAGCGATCTCTTCACCATAAGCGATGTGCGCGGTTTCAATTTTACGCCTGCGAATTTCGCCGTTGTAGAAAGGCTGGCGCATTGGCAAGCCGCCGTAAGCATGGCGCAAGAGCGCCCCATTTTTGGCGTCGGCTTGGGCAATTATGCCGCTGTATACGATGAGTATCGCTTGATCAATTGGGAAGCGCCCTTGGGCCACGCGCACAATCTCTACCTGAACTTCCTTGCGGAGACCGGCGCGCTCGGGCTCTCTGCCTATCTCGCGTTTTGGCTTGCGATCTTCCGCGTGACCTGGCGAACGCGCCGCCATCCCGATCGAACTTCGCGCGCTGTTGCCGTGGGTTTGCTCGGCTGCTGGACCTATATCGCCGTGCATAGCGTCTTTGACAACCTATTTGTAAATAACCTGTTTCTTCATACTGGTGTACTATTAGGTGTGTTGGCAATTTTACATCATCAAGTTAACGGATCGCTTGAAGCGGAGTGACAATGTCACAGGTTGTGACGCCGGACGCGCCCGACGCAACGAGGACATATCGTCGATTGACGACGCCGCTTGACGGTTTAATTGCGGACCTGTCGAAAAAGATTGGGCGCGCCAAAGCCAAGGAAGTTGAGCGGTTTATCAAGTTTGCCTTTGTCGGCGCTTTGGGTTTTGTGATTGACATCGCTTCCGTGATCATATTGCAAAACACGCTGCTGCCGCCGGAGAATGAGCGGAACGTGCTGCTCGCCAACAGCATCGCCTTTGTCTTGGCGGTCTGCAGCAATTTCATCTGGAATCGGGTTTGGACCTATCCGGATTCCCGCAGTTATTCCGTTCGCCGTCAATTAACTCAGTTCGCGATTGTCAGCGTTATCGGGCTGGTCATCCGCAACTTGTGGATCAGCGGCACATACGAACAGCTGGGCAAGCTGTCCACGACGATTCTGCAGGGCGCGGTCTCTGATTATGCGCCGCAATTGCTTGACCAGAATAAACTGGGAACAACGATCGCTCTGGTGTTCGGCGTTCTGATCGTGATGATATGGAACTTCGTCGCCAATCGTTTCTGGACCTATAGCGACGTCGATTAGCGTGCGCCGGATCGCCCTCGACTATACCCCCGCGGTAAATCAGACTGGCGGCATCGGGCGCTATGCGCGCGAGCTCACCGGCGCCTTGGCGTCGGTCGACAACGCCACTGCTTATCGACTCTTCGCCGCGGGCGCCAAAATCGCAGAATTGCCGCAGCCGCCCGCTGCCAACTTTACTTGGAAGCCGACGCGCGTCAGCAGCGAGTGGCTTGCGCGGCTATGGCATCGCGCCCGCGTTCCACTCCCGGTTGAGGCATTCACCGGATCGATCGATCTTTTTCACGCCACCGATTTTGTCCTGCCCCCAACCCGCAGCCGTACGCGCGCCCTCTTAACTGTGCATGACTTGTCATTTGTCCGTGTGCCGAGCGCCGCAAGCCCGCCGCTAAAAGCCTATTTGGATGCGGTAGTTCCGCCATCAGTCGAAGCGGCGGATCACATCCTGGCTGATTCCGAAGCGACAAAGGCTGATCTAATCGACCTCTACAAGACGCCTCAGGACAAGATCAGCGTTCTCTACAGCGGCGTCAATCCCCGCTTCCGGCGCGTCGAAGATCCCGGAGCGCTACAGGCTGTTCGGCTGAAATACGGGCTGGCCAACATCCGCTATATTCTCTCCGTTGGCACGGTGCAGCCGCGCAAGAACTACAGCCGCGTGGTGCAAGCGCTGGCGGCGCTGCGCCAGACCGGGCGCGATCTCCACTATGTCATCGCCGGCGGCAGCGGCTGGCTCCAGGACGAATTATGGCAGACGATAGAGCGTACGGGCATGGATGACTATGTACACCTGCTCGACCTAGTCGCGGATCAAGATCTGCCAGCGCTTTATAGCGGCGCGCAATCGCTTTTAATGGTGTCGCTATATGAGGGGTTTGGGCTGCCGGTGCTGGAAGCGATGGCTTGCGGCGCGCCGGTGATCACAAGCAACGTATCGTCGCTGCCGGAAGTGGCGGGCAAAGCCGCCCTGCTGGTTGATCCGCATGACACCGACGCCATCGCTGAAGCGATCCTCAGGCTGGAGACCAACGATGAAGCAAGATCTCAACTGGTGCGGTCCGGCTATGAACAGGCGAAGCATTTCACCTGGGAACGCGCCGCGCGGCAGCTCAAATCAGTTTATGACGGCATGCTGGGCGCCTGAAGTTATCCGCTTGGCGCTTCCTCAAAACATTAAGACCGTTGAAGATCAGGAGCGACGACGATGAGACAGCAACGCGCTTCCGACAACGTTTCAATATTGATGCGCGCCCTTCTCCTCGCGGCAATTTTTGGCTATTTGCAGCCCTGGATAATCGCCCAAGCCGGATCAATGTCGCTCAACGCCTATGATCTGGCGGAATGGGCCAGCCTGATTCCGGCGCAGCGCGGCACTTCTCCGCCGCTCGCGGTGCCGCTTCTTCTTCGTTTGCAGCCCCTGATACTAGCTTTACTGCTGAGTCTCATCGCGTCCGGTCGCAAAGGAATGGCGCTATCAGCCGCCGCGATTTGCCTGCTGGCGATCGCGCAATTGCCGCCATTCGAGTACGTCTACGACATCAACAATTTGAACTATCGCCAGCAATTCGTCTTGGCTGCTGCAAGCTTTGTTGCCGGGCTCGGCTTGTTGCTATTGCAACGCCCGTGGATTTCGACGATTCTCAAGCTGGCGCTCGCCATAGTGGGCATTGCTGCTGCCGCGCTCGGGCTGTCAGAGGCGATCGCGCTCTACAGCCAATTCGGCATGGCTGCCGCTCCTGGCGCGGGACTCTGGATTATGGGCTTGTGCTATGCTCTTGTTCTATTACTCGGGCTGCGCCGCATGCTGATCGCAAGGGGGACGAGATCATGATAGGCTCCGCTGGATTCGTCTGTCAGCTGCCGCGGGACGCCGGGATAATCTTCCTGCAGGTTTAGCCTGCGGCGCTAATCACTCGCCGACATGGACAAAGAAAAAGGCAGCTTTCGCTACCTTATCATCACTTCAGATTGAATATGCCTGATAAATCATTCCATATTGGACTTGATATACTGCACGGCTTGGCCCACTGTCTCGATCCGCTGCGCGTCTTCATCGCTTATCTCGCCGCCAAATTCTTCTTCAAAAGCCATGATCAATTCAACCAGGTCCAGCGAGTCCGCCTCCAGATCTTCGCGAAAGCTGGCGCCCTCAACGACGCGCTCGTCTTCCACGCCCAAGAGCTCAACCACGATCCCCTTCACACGTTCTTCAATTGATGCCATGTCTGCCCTACCTCCCGAATGAAACCTGATCTGTCAATTCATGACAATTGATTATACTGAATTTCACCGTCCGCGCTAGATGGTTCACCAAGTGCGCAATGATTGACACTGCCAAAGTTCATCAGTACGATAATCGCGCCGCCTTTTTCACAGGCGCGCCCTGACATAAGGAACACCAATTCATGACGAAAGTGACGAAACAGATATCCACCGAAAACCGGAAAGCGGATCACATTCGTATCAACCTGGAGAACGATGTACAGTTTCCGCGCTTGACAACCGGCTTGGAGCGATATCGCTTCTTGCACCAGGCGCTGCCCGAGCTAAGCCTCGATGACATCGACGCGACGACAAGCTTCTTCGGGGTAGAACTGTCGGCGCCGATATTGATATCTTCCATGACCGGCGGCACTGAAATCGCCCAGACGATCAACCGCAACCTCGCCCGCGGGGCGCAAGAACATGGCATCGCCCTAGGTTTGGGCTCGCAGCGCGCCGCCATTGAAGACTGCGCCCTCGCGAACAGTTACGCGATCCGCGATATCGCGCCGGACATATTGCTCTTCGCCAACGTTGGCGCGGTGCAGTTGAACTATGGCTATGGCGTGGAACAGTGCCAGATGGCGATAGACATGATCGGCGCCGATGCGTTGATCCTGCACTTTAATGTCTTGCAGGAGGCGGTGCAGCCGGAAGGCGATGTCGATTTCTCGGGCCTTCTGCACAAGGTAGAATCCATTTGCGCCGACATCAGCGGGCCTGTGATTGCCAAAGAAGTGGGTTGGGGCTTTTCCGAGTCTGCGGTACGCCAGCTAAAAGACGCGGGCGTGGCGGCAATTGATGTCGCCGGATCCGGGGGAACCTCCTGGAGCGAAGTGGAATACCACCGGGCGCCAAGCGCCTTTCACGCGCGGGTCGCCCGCAGTTTCGCTGATTGGGGCATCCCGACTGCGGACGCCATTCAATTCGCCCGTGGCGCCGCGCCCAACTTGCCGATCATCGCCAGCGGCGGCTTGCGCGATGGCATCGACGCCGCCAAAAGCCTGGCGCTGGGCGCCGACCTCGCCGGCTTGGCCAGCCCCTTCTTGCGGGCAGCCAGCGATTCATCTCAAGCGGTTGACGCGCTGATTCGCGAGTTGAAGGCGCAACTGCGCATCGCCATGCTCTGCACCGCCTCGCGTGATATCGCCGCCTTGAAGCGAGCGGAACTTCATCTTATTCCCTGATGCCAGCGACATACTCTCGAATGACTAGGTTGCTGAGTAGCCGCCCAGCCTCGCTGGGGCAGACGCGCTCCATCGTGACATTGATCAAGCCGGCTGCCATTAACTTGCGCGTGGCGGCCGGGAACATGTCGACAAGGTCGCGGCCGAAGCGCTGCCTGAAACGCCCGCGATTGACGCCCTCCTCCGTAAGACGCATTCCCATCATGATCGTCTCGTAGAGATCATCGGCTTCAGTTACGCGGCTGGCTTTGCCCACCGCCGGCGTCAAACTAGACTGAGCGCGATCGGCGCCGCCATTGCGCAAAGCCGCTATGTATCGCTGCGGCGATGCAATCGTGGAATATCGGCAGCCCTCATAGAATCCATGCGCGCCGGCGCCAAAGCCCATATAATCCAGATTGCGCCAGTATTGAAGATTGTGGCGGCATTCCTTTCCGGGCAAACGCCAATTGCTGATTTCGTATTGATCGTAGCCAGCCTCCGCCAGCGCCGCCGACGCAAACTCATACATGTCCGCGAAGACATCGTCGTCCGGCCGAGGCTGCTCGCCGGCATCGACCTGCTGACGCAAGCGCGTTCCGCCTTTGAGCTCAAGGCCGTAAACTGAGAAGTGTTCCGGCGACAGGCCCAGCGCTGCCTGAACCGTTTCTTTCCAATTCGCCAAGGTCTCCCCCGGCGAGCCGAAGATCACATCAAGATTGACATTGTCGAAGCCGGCGCGCCGGGCAAATCGAACCGCCGCTGCCACCGCCGCCATATCGTGCTGCCTATCAAACATTTTCAGGATCGCCGCATTGGCTGACTGCATCCCGATGCTCAGGCGATTGAACCCGACGCGGCGCAAGCTGCGCAGATAAGGCTCGCTCAAATCGTTGGGGTTCGCCTCCAACGAGATCTCCGCATCGCTCTCAACGCAGAAATGTTTGCTAATCTGGCAGGCGACCTCGTCGAGTTGGCGCGGGCTCAGAAGTGAAGGCGATCCGCCACCGAAGTAAACCGTATGGACGCGCTTGCCCCCCGCCTTCTCTCCGGCGAATGCCAACTCGCGGCATAGCGCGTCGATGTAATCCGGTATCAAATGCGCCAAATCGGTATAGGTATTGAATGCGCAGTAACCGCATCTGACGGTGCAGAAGGGAATATGGATATAGAGTGAAAGCCTGTTAGCGCTTTGCGACACAGCATCCGCCCGCCTAAAGCAGTGATTGCGTCATTGTCATTGGTAAAATATAATTGTGCAAGTTGTCATTCCCAGCAGGCATTATCAATCGCGTCTGATCGGCTTGCGCTTTTCAGTATTGATGCGGGATGGCGCAGTTTTAAGCGGCTGCGTCAGCGTTTCCTAGGCATAGGCGATGGAATTTCTCCGACGGCTTTTCGGCAAAGCAGCGCAAAACTCGACGGGCGGTGGTTCCACCGGTCGCAGGTCGCACGTCACGCCAAGCCGTACGCAGCGCGTGAACACGCCGATAAAGGAAGCGCCCCCGCCCATACCGAACCAAGACATGAACGAAGCCGAGCCGCCTCTGGAGACGGCTGCCGCGCCGGAAACAGAAGCGCGCCGCCTAGACGGTCCGGCGGTTAGTGAGGCCGCCCCGCCTGAACCGGAGCCAGCAGAGAATAAGAGCGTAGCCAACGGCGAAACGGCGCTTGAAGCCGCGCCGCCCGAAGCGCAGGATGATGGCGGCTTGCCAGCCACAAAGGCGCAACCGTCTCGCATACCAACGCCAAAACCAATACTCACACGACAACGCCAGTCTTTAACCTATGGAATCGCCAGCGATGTGGGGATCGTGCGCCACAACAACGAAGACGCCTGTTTTGGCATGCAGTGGCATTCGATTACGGTGGACGAGCGACCAGACTTCGGCTTGTTCATCGTCGCCGACGGCATGGGCGGGCACCTCGATGGTGAACGCGCTTCAGGCGTCGCTGTGCAGACGCTGGCGGCGGCAATGCTCAATAGCATCTATGTGCCAATGCTGAAGGACTTTGACGCCGGTAGCAGCCCCACCATTATGGAAGCATTGGTCAAAGCCGCCGAAGCCGCCAATCGCGCCGTCATCAAACGCGTTCCGGGCGGCGGAACAACCCTGTCTGCGGTCGCCATCGTTGGCAACCTGGCTTACTTGGTCCACGTTGGCGACAGCCGCGCCTATCTAATGCACGAAAACAAAATTGAATTGCTCACCACCGATCATACCCTGGTGCAGCGCCTCATCGCGATGAAGGAACTGACGGTGGAAGAAGCCGAACATTACCCGCAAAAGAATGTGCTGTACCGGGCGATCGGCCAGAACGAGCAATTGAAGCTGGAGCGCCTGATTCGACCCTTGCCGCCCGGCAGCCAGGTGCTGCTCTGCACCGATGGGTTATGGGATCTGGTGGCTGAAGACAGTATCCTGGAAGTGGCTATGGGCGCCAACTCGCCCCAGGCAGTCTGTGATCGCTTGGTGCGCATCGCAAACGACCGCGGCGGCATCGACAATATCTCGGTTATTGTATTTCAAGTCCCGGGCGATCAAGCCGCCTCCTGAAATCAGGTTGTGGCGCTGGCGCCCTCAGCCGCGGACGCCGCTATCGGAGTAATTCATGAATCCTAGCCCCGAAATCCATCCCAGGCAGAGAGGCAAACGCATCCTGGTCGTCGATGACGAACCGCGGATGATCGGCTTCATTCGTATGAACCTGGAACTGGAAGAGCACTTGGTGATTGAGGCGCACAACGGCTTGGAAGCGCTCGACGCCATCCGCACGCAACTGCCCGATCTGATACTGCTGGATGTGATGATGCCTGAGTTGGACGGCTTCGAGACCCTGCGGATGCTGAGGGAATTCTCGGATATACCGGTCATTATGCTCACGGCAAAAGGCGAGGAAAACGACAAAGTCACCGGGCTAGAACTTGGCGCGGACGACTATATCACCAAGCCATTCGGCCCGCGCGAACTCTCGAGCCGCATCAAAGCGATCTTTCGCCGGCTGGAAAAACCAAGCACCGATGAAGCGATCCTACAAATCGACGATCGCCTCAGCATCGATTTCAACCGGCGGGAAGTGATCGTCAGCGAGGAGCGCGTCAAGCTGCGGCCCACCGAATATCGCCTGTTATATCATCTCATCCGCAATGCCGGCTGGACGGTGCCGCACGATCAACTGCTGCAAAAAGTTTGGGGCTACGAGTATCGCGATGAGGCGCATTACGTGCGACTATACGTCAATTATCTGCGCGACAAAATCGAAGAAGATCCCGCTAACCCGCAATATATCATAACCGAGCGCGGCGTCGGCTATCGCTTCGCCGACTTTCGAACTTGACCGGCGTTTACGCCGATCTAATTCAGGCGGAAACCAAAATCAATGTACAGGCAGGTAGCCGCCAAGTGTTTTCCTGGCGATCCGCAGTCGATTTCCCCGTAAGCGCGGAAGATGAAGATCGTCCGGTCGCGCCGCTTCAGCCGCTTCTTCAGTGAATTCCACTGGGACTTGCTGGGCAGCGTATTCCCCTCCCCCAGTTCAAAATGCTTCAGGTCAAAGACCGCGCGAAAGTGATGATCTTCGAATTCAAGCAGTTGCAGCAGGGCGGCGCCGCGCGAGCTCGAAAGCGCGCCATGGGCGATTGACGCGGCGTAACTGCGCTTAACTTTACGAAACTGCGGCAAGCCCTTGGTCATGTCTTCAGGTCCCGGCGTGAAGCGGCGAAACATCCAGCATTCGCGCGAGATCTCGCGTCGTATGCGGGGCTATTTTAGCAGATGACATATTTCTCCTTTATGATTATACTCCCGCCGTTAAAGAGGAAGGCGCTATGACCGAGTTGGATGGGCAAAGTTTCAAGAACATCCTCGCTTGCTGGACCGCGGGCATCACCGTGGCCACCGTCTCGTCAAACGCAGACTGGCAAGCGATTACTGTGAATTCATTCGCCAGCGTCAGCATGGTCCCGCCCTTGGTTTGCCTCAATGTCGCCAATAGATTGGATGCCCGCGCCTACATGGATCGCGAGCGGCACTTTGCCATCAGCATACTGTCCGACCAGCAGTTGGACCTGGGCAAGAGATTTGCCGGATACTTCGACGAGCAATTGGAAAATCGCTTTGATGGCTTGGCCTGCGAGACGACGGCGCTCGGCGATCCCATTATGCCCGATGCCATGGCTTGGCTATCCTGCACGGTCGAAAAACAAATCAATTTTGGCGAGAATACGATGTTTGTCGGCAAGGTGCTCCAAGGCGCCTGGATCGACGACAAGACTCCCCTGCTCTATCACAACCGCAGCTGGGGCATCTTCCAGGCAACCGAAGATAAATAACCAAGCAGTCGACTGTCCTACAACAGGTCAATCGCGGCGGCGGCCGCGCCAACAATGCCGGCTCGATTCCGCAGTTGCGCTGGCGCAATCGCCGTCTTGCATTTGATATAGGGAAAAAACTTCTGATAACGTTTGCTGACGCCGCCGCCAATGATGAAGAGATCGGGGGTAATCAGCGATTCAAGATATTCAAGATACTCCGAGACGCGCTTGCCCCATTGTTTCCAACTGTATCCGCGTTCTTGCCGCGCGCGGTCGGTCGCCCGTTCTTCCGCATCTTTGCCGCGGATGATCAAATGCCCTAATTCAGTATTGGGCGCCAAGCGCCCATCAATGAAAAGCGAACTGCCGATGCCGGTGCCCAAGGTGAGAATCGCCACCAGCCCATCGCGATCGCGGCCCGCGCCATATCTCATCTCAGCGATCCCGGCGGCGTCGGCATCGTTG
The DNA here is from genome assembly GCA_022820125.1 of Anaerolineae bacterium. GTDB lineage: Bacteria > Chloroflexota > Anaerolineae > Aggregatilineales > Phototrophicaceae > UBA6055. Next base: position 30,674 of record JAJEGA010000005.1, read on the forward strand.
AGCACGATGACAGGATTCCCCGTTTCGCTTTCGAGCAGGCGCTTGGCATCCGTTCCGATCCATGCGCTATCGACATTGGCCGCGGTCATGGCAACGCCGCGCTTCACCACCGCTGGAAAGGTGCAGCCAATCGCCGATCGCCAGTTGAAATGAGCCGAGATCTCGCCAACAACCGCCGCGACGGCAGCTGGCTTGGATGGCTGAGGCGTTTCAATGCGCAGCCGCTCAGACGCGAATCTGCCTTCGGCGGTATCGACGATCGCGCCCTTAATGCCCGACCCGCCAATGTCAACCCCTAGAACTTCCATCGCCCGCGCCTCCCGCACCTCATAAGAGCGAGCCGATTCTACCATAGGTCCGACCTATGCAATCGCTTTTGATTCCGCAGCAGCTTGGCGCTTCCGCTTCTCGCTTCGAATAATACGAGACGCGGACCGACGCCGCCCGCCGATTGCCCGGCGAAAGCCAGGATCGGCGAAATCCTAAATTGAAGTATTTGCTGTTTTGCGTTTTAATGGTGGTGGAGAGACAACAATTTAGGGGGAAGCAATGCGGCTTATCGGCTTGCTGCTCTCGGCAGCGTTTCTCATCTTGGCGAATTCGCTGGCGGCAGCGCAGATGGCTTGCTCGCCGGACGGCTGCGGTTTGTCCGCGGGCGCTATCGAGGCGAACCGCTGGCCCAATGTGCAGCCGCTGCAAGTCAATGACGAATTGCTCTATGATCGTGATTACCGCCAGATAGAAGGCGTCTTCAGCGTACATGCCTCGCCCAACAGCCCCGAGCGCGAGACCCTCGGCCCCGGCTATACCTTCGTCACCGTGTTTGAGCAAAACGACGATTGGGCGCGCGTTGGAGAAAATCAATGGGTGCAGTCGGAGATCCTCAGCGACACAATCAGTCCATCGCGCTTTGCTGGCGCGCTGCTGCCGCTAGAAGAGGCGCTGCCCTACCCCATCGCCTGGACCCTGTGGCATCTGCGCGGTTCAAAGACCCCGGGCGGCCCTGAAGCGGCTGACAACCCCTTCCTTTATCGTTATACGCGCGTCTACATTTACACGACGGTCGAAGTGGATGGCTACTACTGGTATCAGATTGGACCCGATCAGTGGGTTCATCAATTCAAAGTCGCCAAGCTGCTGCCCGTCAGCAAGCCCCAAGCGGTCGATACGGAAAAGTGGGTCAGCATCGACTTGTATGAGCAAGTCGCGGTCGCATACGAAGGCGACAAACCCGTTTTCGCCACCTTGATTTCCTCAGGCCTGGAAGAATGGCCCACCAACGAAGGCGTATTTCACGTCTATGTTCGCTTCCCCCGCACGCTGATGAGCGGCGCCTATGCCAAGCCCGACTTCTACTACCTGCAAGAAGTTCCCTGGACGATGTATTTCGATGACCAGATTGCGCTGCACGGCGCATACTGGCACGATGGCTTTGGCTTCCGCCGGAGCCATGGCTGCGTCAATCTCACCATCACCGACGCGCACTGGTTCTTCCACTGGGCGCAGAGCGAATACGATTATCAAGCCGGCGATTTGGTCGGGCCGGCGGTATACGTTTACTCAAGCGGGGTCTACGACTGAGGATGAAGCGCGCCTAGGTCGCCTCGGCTGTCTCCGCTATCTGGACGCCTTCAATATAACCTTCAACCGCCAGGAGCTCGGCATTCATAATGCTGCAGCCAGCGGCGCCGCGCACGGTATTATGCGACAACGCGGCGAATTTGTAACCGAGGATCGGGCAATCTCGCAGCCGGCCAATACTGGTCATCATGCCGCGCCCGGCATCGCGATCGCGCCGCGGCTGCGGGCGGTCGATTTGGTCCAGATACTGCAGCGGATAAGGCGGCGCGCTGGGCAAGCTCGGGATCGGATCGGGCGCTTGCCAGGTCGTCCAATCATCAATGATTGAAGCCTGCGCCGGCCCCTCATCCAGCTCAACCGAGATATTCACCAGATGGCCATCCAGCACCGGCACCCGCGTGCAGGTGGCGCTCACCAGCATGTCCAGCGTCTCGATCTGTTCTCCGTCGAAATAGCCGAGCATCTTCCGCGATTCGCTTTCCATCTTCTGCTCGTCGCCCGGCACGTAGGGAATGATATTGTCAATCATGTCGATGGACGACACGCCCGGATAACCGGCGCCGCTGACGGCTTGCTCGCTCACCAGATGCAAGCGGCGCACGCCATATTTGAGCAGCGGCTTGAGCGCCATCACCACCGGCATGACGGTGCAATTGGAATTGGCGATCAAGGTGCCGCTGGCCCAACCGCGCTTCCGCCGTTGAACTTCAACCAAGCCAATATGCTCGGCGTTGACCTCGGGCAAAAGCAGCGGCACATCCGCCAGCATGCGATTGGCTGAGGCGTTGCTGCACACGATGTGCCCCGCCTCCGCCAGCTCAAGCTCGCGCGTGATCGCCGCTTCTTTGGGCAGCGCCGAAAATATCAGCGGCGAAGTGATCGGCTCGTCCAGCGCTTTCACCCGGCGCTGCGAAACATCAGGCGGCGGATTGCTATTCAGGATCCAATGAGCAGCTTCGGCGTAAGCCTTGCCCGCGCTGCGCTGCGATCCAATGACTTCGCTAACCTGAAACCAGGGATGATGCTCCAGCAATTGAATGAAGCGCTGCCCTACGGCGCCCGTCGCGCCTAAAATCGCTACATCTAGTTTCGGCATTTCCATCTCCCGCTTCTACATGCCAACGGCGCCGGATCGAACCGCCGGATAGGAGCCCAACATCTTGACGAATGACGTCAAATGCAATAGCTGTGTCAGCAATTCTTGACAGCGCGGTTCCTGCCAATGACCTTCAAAGTCCAGATAAAACAGCGGCTCCCAAGGTCGATTCCGCCGCGGACGCGATTCCAGCTTGGTCAAATTCAGATCGCGTTTTGCGAATTCGGCCAGGCAATGATATAGCGCCGCCGGGCGATGGCGCGTGGCGAAGACGATGGAGGTCTTGTTGTAGTCGGATGGTTCCGGATCATCATGTCCCATCAAGAGGAAGCGCGTGTAATTGAACTGCTCGTCTTCAATCTCGGTCGCCAGCGCATTGAGTTCATATAATTCGCCCGCAAGGGTCGAGGCGATGACGGCAACCGCGGGATCCGGATGCCGCGCCAGATCCTGGGCGGCGCCCGCCGTGTCGTACCAGCCGACGGCTTTCAACTTGTTGCGCTTCAAATAACGTTCGCATTGCATCAGCGCCTGCGGATGCGATCGCGCCTGTGTGACGCTTTCCATAGTCGTGCCGCGATTCGCCAGCAAGGCATGATGCACATGCAGAATCACCTCCGCCTGTATTCGCACATCATGATCAAGCAGCAATTCGTAGGCGCCACTGACAGAACCGGAGAAAGCGTTCTCCACCGGCAGCAGGCTGTATTCGACCGCCTTGCTCAGCAGCGCATCGAATAGATGATTGAAATCCTGGCAGGGCCAGGGCTCGACATCGGCGCCAAAATGCTGCCTGACGGCTATTTCAGAATTGGCGCCCGGTATCCCTTGATATGCAACTTTCGGCACGTCATTTTCGCTCGCATTGGTCACGCTCGGCAAATCATAAACAAGGCGCAGCGATAAGTGAAGTCTCTAATTCTATGCCATCAAGCCCGCGTCCAACCGCGAAGAGGTGCATCCAATTCGTGGCAAAGCATAAGCGAATCCAAGCGAGCAACGATGATACCGGCCGCGTCATAGAAATGAGCAAAATAATCGGAAAGTTGCACCGTCTAGCCGGTCGCTCGTCCACCCTTCTTACAGAATTCCAATCATCTTTAATATGAAGTAACTCCAAGTAAGTCATGCAACAAAATGAAGGAACGTCGTAGGAGCGACTCTTGAGTCGCCCACATGTACAATAGCGACATAGTGGGCGAGACAAGTCTCGCCCCTACAGATCTCGAATCAGATTAGCATCGCCCTTTTTCGCATTACTTACTTTGTTCTACTGACTATCCTGGTTCCCCTTGCAAGCCTTACCTTCCGCGACCTATCGTGGCAGAATCCGTATACTGATATGAAAGACGTGGCAAGCGAGGAGATCTGATGGCAAACGAACAACGCTTCGACCCGATGAAAGAAATCCAGAATATGGGCGACCAGCTAACCAGGGAAATCGAAAAACGCATTCGCACGCTAACCAGCAGCCAGGAAGCGCTGCGGCTGGACATGTACGAAGCCGATGGCAACCTGCATATCATTTCACAGCCGGTGGACGGGTTGCTCAAAGACAGCATCGAAATCAGCCTTGAAGCCAACATCCTCACGATCGCCGTCGAGTCGGAAGCGGAAGCCACGCCGACATCCGCGCGCTATCTCTTGCAAGAGAGACGCTTTGGACCGCTGACGCGAAGCGTCGAATTGTCGATACCGGTCAAAGGGCAGGAAGCGCGGGCAAAGGTCGACGGCGGCAACCGACTTTTGATCACCCTGCCGGTTGACGACAGCATCTATGGCAATATCAAGGTAACGCCTGTCGACTAGCCCATCGCGCAAGCGCCGGCTTCTTGTTTTCGCAGTCAATTCCGGGGTTCAGTTGCGATCCATAAATCGGGACTGCGCGGAATTGGCGATGAGGTCAAAGTTCCGCAGCATGGTTTCTTTGCGCTCCGGTTCAAGATAGGACAACTCAATCGAGCGCCGCGCCATCTGGATTAAAGCCTCCGGAGCGATGCCGTGGTCCGAATGCGCCGATTCATACTCGTCAAGCAGCGTACTCCGGTAAAGCGACGGCATATCACACGATAAAACCAGCGCCGCATTGTGGTCCAAAAGGCGCTTCACCGGTATATCCGCATGCGTCTCGCCCTCTCCAAAAGCCAAGGCGCGCTTGATCGAATTCACCAGCGGGAGGCTCTCCCCCGCCACCTCGCCGAGCAGCGCATCATCGTCGGCGACGCGCCAGCAATTGACCAATCGTTTTGGCTGAAGCGCTTCCAAAGCCTCGCGAATGCCGTCGGCGCCGGAGCTGTCGCCAGCGCTCACCGCCGTGTGCAATTCTTTCTTCTGCGCCATGGCGAATGCGCGGCGAAATTGCCCGACCGGCTGCGCGTCTTCCGGACCTGCCAGCCCCATGGCGACCACGTTGCCGCGCGTGCCGGCGCTCCTGCTCGCCCAGCGCGCGACATCGTCCGCGGCGCGCGGGTTATCCCGCGGGATACAGAATATCCAGGACAATTCTACATTCCAGGCGCGCAAGGCTCGGTCCCGCCCATCATTGAGCGCATCGATAAAGGTATCGAAATTCATTCGGGCGCTGCCGATAAAGTCTGACGGGACCACAGAAACTTCCGCATACCGAATATTCAGCTTGGACAAAGCCACGCCAATGTCATAGATGACAAGCGCGATGTCCTCCGGATAGATGATCCAACCGCCGGCAACCCGGGCGATCTCATCAATTCGCTGCGGGTCGGGCTCGTCGAGCATGTCCACCCAATAGGCGAAGTCTGCCAATTGCGCCGGTACGCCATTCTGATTGGCGATTAGCAAGAGGCTCTCTTTGCGCAAGGCGCCGGTCAGTTGAAGGTTTAGCTCAACTTTGGGCAGCGCCGCGATCAATTCCCGAAAAGCCATAATTGATTCCATTTCTGCCGAGCATTGGCGGATACTGTCTCCGTGACGCGGCTTTGCCGGCGTCAATCTGAAACAGCCATAAGCGCGGAACCCGCTCAGCTCTGGTCCATGCCTATGCTTGACTGCGTTCGCAAGCGGCCAAGCTCATCGCGGTATTCAGCGGAGGCTTGAATCAACGCCGAAAACAGTGGGTGCGGTCGGTTTGGTCGGCTCAAAAACTCTGGATGAAACTGACAGCCAAGCATAAAGGGATGATCTTCCAGTTCGGCAATTTCCACCAGAATGCCGTCCGGGCTCAAACCGCTGAAACAAACGCCGTCAGCCGCGAATAGCGCGCGGTACTCGTTGTTGAATTCGAAGCGGTGGCGATGACGCTCCAATATCTCGCCGCGCCCATACGCTTGGGAAGCCAATGAATTGGGCTTTATCAAGCAGGGGTATTCACCGAGCCGCTGCGTGCCGCCCATGTCGGTAATCGCGCGCTGCTCCAACATTAGATCAATCACCGGATGCGGTGTATTCACATCAAATTCTGTGCTATTCGCATCGTCCAGCCCCAGCGCGTTGCGCGCATATTCAATGCACATGACCTGCATGCCCAGGCATAGACCTAGATATGGCACTTTATTCTCGCGCGCATACTTGGCGGCGATGATCTTGCCTTCAATGCCCCGGTAGCCAAATCCGCTTCCCACAATAATCCCGTCGAGCTCGTCAAGCTCGCCGAGGCCTTTGCCTTTTTCCAGCTCGCCGGAGTGAATCCAGCGAATCTCGACATCCTGATTCTGCTGGACGCCCGCGTGAACGATCGCCTCCTTCACCGACATATAGGCATCGTGCAGCTCCACATATTTGCCGACGATAGCAATGCGGAGCTTGTCCTGCGCTGATCGGCATTTGCTCACAATCTCCCGCCATTCGGAAAGATCAGGCGCAGCCGCTTCGAGCCGCAGTCTTTCGAGTATGAATTCACCCAAGCCCGTTTCTTCGATCATCAGCGGCACGGCATAAATGTTGTCAGCCGTTTCCAGCGGAATCACGGCGTTTTCGTCCACATCGCAGAAGAGCGCGATCTTGCTGATGATATCTTTGTTAACCGGGTGATCGGTGCGCGCGATGATCACATTCGGCTGGATGCCGATGCCGCGCAGTTCGCGGACGCTGTGCTGCGTCGGCTTCGTTTTCAATTCGTCGGTGGCGCCAATATGCGGCAGAAAAGTGACATGGACGCAAAGCGTGTCGCGCCGTTTCAATTCGGTGCGCAATTGACGCAGCGCTTCGAGGAATGGCAGGCTCTCAATATCGCCCGCGGTTCCGCCGACCTCGACGATAACCACATCCGCGTCCGTCTGTTTGCCCACCAATTTGATGCAGCGCTTGATCTCATTGGTGATATGCGGGACCACTTGAATCGTGCCCCCGAGATAATCGCCTTTTCGTTCTTTCTCGATGACCGTGAGATATACTTGACCGGCGGTGACATTGGAGAGGCGGCTCACATTTTCGTCAACGAAGCGCTCGTAGTGTCCCAAGTCCAAATCGGTCTCGGCGCCGTCAGAGGTGACAAATACTTCGCCATGCTGATACGGGCTCATCGTGCCCGGATCAACATTGAGATAGGGATCAAGCTTCTGTATGGCGACTTTAAGGCCCCGCGCCTTGAGGATGCGCCCGATTGCGGCGACTGTAAGCCCTTTGCCAACGGAACTTACCACGCCACCGGTGCAAAAAATGTATTTGGGTATCCTGTTCACCTGTCCGACCATTCTCCATACCAATTGGACGAGCGATCAACTTATCCCGGCTAGCCAACGTCGAATATGATGCCGAGCCGCCTCAAAGCCACTGGCGCAAATCCTCAAGCGCCCGCTGCATATCCAGGAATACCAAACCCAGTTTCGCCTCATCGCTGACAAGCGCCGTCAGCACTGCGTTTTCGTTCACTGCCATCAGCAGCACAATGCCCAAGTCGCCCTTGATGTAAACTTGGCTCAGCTTGCCACGCTTCAGGTCATGCGCGATTCGCTCGCCTAAAGCCAGCATCGCCGCCGACATCGCCGCCAGCAGATCATCGCTCAAGGCTTCTGGCGCGCGCGCGGAAATCATTAGACCCTCAACACTGACAACCGCCGCTCCCTCCAGCCCGGGCGTCAGCGACTCCAAGGCGCTAAGCCGCTCTGAGATTATCTCGGCTTTGGACCCGTTCATCGGCTCCACCCGCTGCGGCAGCGCCACCTGCCAACATCAATACCAATATTGTACGACCACAGACTCATGATACTATCTGGTGGCGAATGCGATGCTGATTTGCTTCTGATCGAAGGATCCGGATGCGCGAAGCTGCCCAATTGCATTTCGCTGGATTTCATTATACTGGCAACGGGCGCGACGGCAAGTTGAGGCAATGGCGAAAATCAAAGGTCGAATGCTGCCCACGTCCGAAAATCAGTGATTCCGCTATACTTGGATTAGTGAATTCGCTTAACTTGGAAATTGGAGAATGAGCGAGCAGTTGCGAACGACAAGCCAAACGAGCCAGGTTCGACAGACCGCCGCGCCGGTTAAAGAAATCGCCGAGCGCATCGCGAGCAGCGTCGGGCAAGTGATTCTAGGCAAGACCAACGAAGTTCGCTTGACGATTCTGGGCATGTTTTGCCGCGGTCATATTCTGCTTGAGGATATACCCGGCGTTGGCAAGACGATGATGGCGAAGTCGCTGGCGCGCGCCGTCGGCTGCAGCTTCAATCGCATCCAGTTTACGCCCGACATGCTGCCGTCCGATATCACTGGCGTCTCGATATTTAATCCCAAAACCCGTGAATTCGAATTCCGCCCCGGTCCCATCATGGCGCAGATTGTGCTGGCGGACGAGATAAACCGCGCCACACCCAAGACGCAATCCGCACTGCTGGAGGCGATGGAAGAAGGGCAGATGACAGTCGACGGCGTCACCTATCGGCTTAGCAATCCCTTTCTCATCATGGCAACGCAGAATCCAATCGAATATGAAGGCACCTTCCCTTTGCCAGAAGCGCAATTGGATCGCTTCCTCATTCGCATCCAGATGGGCTATCCGCAGCCGCAAGACGAATTGAACATCCTCGCCTCGCAGCAATACCAGCACCCCATTCAGAATTTGCAGCAGGTGGTAACCCTGAAGGAACTGCTCGCCACCCAACAGCTGATCAAGGATGTTTACGTCGCCAAAGAGGTGCAGCAATACATCATCAATTTGATCACCGCCTCGAGGCGACACGGCGATGTCTATCTCGGCAGCAGCCCGCGCGGGTCATTGGCGCTCTTCCGCACGGCGCAAGCGCGCGCCGCCATGAGCGGTCGAGACTTCGTCATCCCTGATGATGTCAAAGCGCTGGCGGAAGTGACGCTCGCTCACCGCATCATCGTCGGTCCAGCGGCGCGCCTGAAAAATATCACCTCGCGAGCGATCGTACAGGATATCTTGCAATCGACGCCGGTTCCCGGTTCTTCCGTTCGCTAAGCGCTCATGCCCAGCCGCCGAAACGCGTTGTACATCTTGGCGATTTTCAGCCTCTTGGCTGGCTTATTCACTGGTCGGGCGGATATCTTCATTATCGCCTACTTGATCGCGGCGCTGCTTATCCTATCGCTTCTATGGACTTGGCTGTCGCTTCGCGGGATCGCGCTGCGGCGAACCACGCGCACGCGCCGTTCACAGGTCGGGCGCGTCTTTCAGGAGTCCTTTGGCGTCCGCAAAACCGGCGTCCTCCCCAAGCTGTGGCTCGAGATCCGCGATCATTCGACCCTGCCCGGTCATCATGCCAGCCACGTCGTGCCCACGCTTCTTCGCAACCGCGAATATACCTGGGATGTCGAGACTGTATGCGCCCTCCGCGGCGAATTTCAGTTAGGGCCGATGACGGTCGTCGGCGGCGATCCCTTTGGCTTGTTCCACTCGCCGCGACGCGTTGGCGCCACCGATCGCCTGATCGTCTATCCGATGACCGTAGAAATCAATCGCGTGATTCTGCCGGTCGGATTCCTGACCGGCGGCGACGCCCAGCGGCAGCTGACCCACCAGATCACCACCAACGCCAGCAGCATCCGCGATTATGTCTCGGGCGACAGCATGAACCGCATCCATTGGCGCTCGACCGCGCGCACCGGCAATATTATGGTGAAGGAGTTTGAACTGGATCCGCTGGTGGATATCTGGCTGCTCAACGACTTTTCGGCCGAATCGCTCTGCGAAGACCCGAGAATCCGCCGCGCCGGCCGCGCAGGCGGCATCCTTCCCGGTTCCAGCGGGATCCCGCCGTCGACCGAGGAGTATGGCGTCGTCATCGCCGCATCGCTGGCCAAGCATTTCGTCGACGATGAGCGCGTGGTCGGTTACGCCGCCTATATGCCCTATCGCCAAGTATTCCAGCCCGAGCGCGGCAACCGACAGCTTACCCGCATCCTCGAGGCGCTGGCATCAGCCCGCAGCGCTTCAAGCCATCGGTTGAAAGATGCGCTTTCATTGGAGACGCATCTGTTCACCCGGGGCTCGACGCTGATGATCATCACATCATCGGCGGATCAGGGCTGGATCAGCGAAGCGCAAGTCTTGCAGCGCCGCGGCATCCGGCTCATCTGTGTATATATCGATCCTCAAACGTTCAGCGAGGGGCAAGATTCAGCCGCCATCCGCGGCCTGCTGCAGCTGGCGAAGATCCCAACGATCGTCATCAGCAAGGATGATGACCTGGCGGCGGCTTTGGAGCAGCGGCCCGTTTAACTTACAGTACATGGGGAGGCGGAGAAATGAGAAAGCATTTTGACGCGATTGTGATCGGGGCCGGCGCGATGGGGAGCGCCGCAGCCTATTATCTCAGCAAGCGGGGCCAGCGCGTCCTCCTGTTGGAGCAGTTTGAAATCGACCACCGCAAAGGCAGCTCCTACGGTTATTCTCGCATTATCCGCTATGCCTACGATTATCCCGAATACGTCGAGCTGATGAAAGACACCTTCCCGCTCTGGTTCGCGCTGGAGCACGAGCTCGGAGAAACCTTGTATCATCGCACCGGCGGCATCAGCTTTGGACCCGCGAACGACAGGTCTTTGCAGGCGACCATCAAGGCGGTAGAAAACGGAGGCATCGACTATGAGCTGCTTTCGATAGCAGACGCGCAGGAGCGATTTCCGCAGTTCAGATTTGGGAGCGATTTCAAGGTGCTGTATCAGCCGGACAGCGGCTTTATCTCAGCGTCAAAGGCGGTGCGCGGGCATGTCAAACTAGCGCGCCGGCTCGGTGCTGTTGTGAAAGAGGGCGCGCCGGTTGATCAGATTCAAGTCAACAGCAATAGCGTCAATCTAAGCGTGGCTGGCGACCGCTATTCCGCAGATCATCTTATCGTCACAGCCGGCTCGTGGGCGAGATCTTTGCTAAAAGAGACTGGGATTGATTTGCCGCTGACGACTTTGCGCTGCCAACTCAATTTCATGTCGCCGGCCGACTGGCGCCCCTATGAGGCTGAAGGCTGCCCGGTATGGGGCGCCCACGTAAGCGAGCGATTTCGCGAGACAGTATACGGCATCCCGTCGCACGCTGGCTCGGGTTTCAAGATCGCCTTCCATGGCGGCGCGGCTGTGCGGCATCCGGCGGAGATCGATTATTCGCCTGACGCGGAAAACGTGGAAGCGCTGCGCCCATTTATGCAAGCGCATATTCCCGGCATCGCCCAGTCGCCGGTGAAAGAAAGCAGAATCTGCCTCTATACCCAGACGCCCGATGAGCACTTCATCGTTGATACCCATCCGGCGCATCAGCATATCGCGATTGGCGCCGGCTTCAGCGGGCATGGCTTCAAGTTCAGCACGATGATCGGCAAAATGCTTACTGATATAGCGCTTGAGGGCGCCACCAGCCACAACGACCGACTGTTCAAGATCAGCCGCTTTACAGATTGATCGTCCACCAGTGGTAGCAACCGACTTTACGAAACGAATTCGCTCTTAAGAGCGCGGCCGCGGCCAGCGCCTTGCTGGGTATCGCCGCGCCGATTACCGCCGCATTGCGTTGTGATGCCAGCCGATGGGCGGCGTCGATAGACTCCTGGCTTAAGCGACCTTCGAGCCAGACGCCCGCGTAGCCAAGTGTATCGACCGAAAGCAAACGCGCATCGTTTTCAGGCGCCAATCCTTGCGGGCTTTGCCTTTCGCCGACGAATAAGGCATAGCTGGCGCGCGAACAGTGGAATCCCAGACGCTGGCAGAGCTTCCGCATCGCCGCGTTCTCGGCCCGCACCAGGGCGCGAGCGTGCTGGGCGCCGCCCTCCGCTGCCGCCGCCAAAAATTCAGCCGTCAACCTGGTCCCCAAGCCCAGACCCTGCGCCTCTCGCGCGACCGCCAGCAAGTCCAGCTCGTAGCGGCGCCGCCCGATCTCATCGCGCGTGAAGAAACCATCGACGAATCCGATGACATCGTCATCATTGATAGCGACATAGGTTCGGCCTTCGCCGAGAATCTTGCGCACTCGTGGCGACTCCGCCTCAATGGCGGCCACCTTCGCGTCCGCGGCGATTCGCGCGATTGCCCCGGCGTCTTCCGGGCTGGACAGCCTGATCAGCACAGTCATTGATTTTTCCCCGCGCGCGACAGATAATGATTCCTGCACGCCGTCCAAACGAAACAGCCCTATCGAGAATACACTTGTCGCTTGATAATCTCGCGCGTCAGCCTGGCGCCCTGAGCAAACGTTATCTCTATCTTATCGCCTTCACCAGCGGCATGACGACGCTTGCGATCGAGTTATCGGCTTCGCGCCTGCTGGGCAGCGTCTTCGGCAACAGCAACCTGGTCTGGGCGAACGTCATCGGCTTGATGCTGCTGTATTTGACCGCCGGCTACTTTCTTGGGGGCCGCCTCGCCGATCGCTTCCCGCGCGAAGACGTCTTGCTTCGGCTCATCCTGTGGGGTTCTTTCCTCAGCGGCTTGATTCCACTCGCCGGCCGCCCCATCATTGCTAGAGCGGCGCAAGCCGTATTCGGCGCCGAAGCGGCACTGGCTCTGGGCTCGTTCATCGTCATTCTCTTGCTGTTTTCCCTCCCTGTGACGCTGCTGGGCACGGTGTCGCCCTTTATCATACGCCTTGCCGTCACCGATATTTCCGGCAGCGGAAGCGTCGCGGGCCAAGTCTACGCGATCAGCACGCTGGGCAGCCTCGTCGGCACATTCTTGCCCGTCCTGGCGACGATTCCGCGAATCGGCACCACAAGCACCTTTCTGCTCTTCTCTGGCTTGCTCTTTGCCGTCGCATTTATCGCGCTTTGGCGAATAAATCGCAAAATGGCGCTGCCCTTTGCCCTCCTGCCGTTCATCCTGGCGCTGCCCGCCGGCGCTGTCTTCGGAAGTCCCTTGCGCGCGCCAGCGCCTGACGCGCGTCTCATTTATGACGGCGAAAGCGCCTACAACTATATTCAAGTTCAAGAAGACGCGGACGGCTACCGCTATCTTTATTTGAACGAGGGGCAAGGCATTCACAGTCAGTGGCACGAAACTGAAGTCTTCTTCGGCGGGACATGGGATTATTTCCTGGCCGCGCCTTATTTCAACCAAGCGCCCTTCCGCGCCGAAGAATTTCGCTCTCTGCTCTTGATCGGCTCGGCCGCCGGCACCATCCCCCGGCAGCACGCCGCAGTCTACGGCGATATACCGATCGATGGCATCGAGCTCGACCCTAAAATCGTGGACTTGGGCGCTGAATTCTTTGGCATGGATAAAGCCGCCGTGCCCCAACTGACAACGCGCATTGGCGATGGGCGCTTCCTGCTGAATCGTATCGACAAGCAATACACGGTAGTCGCCATTGACGCTTACCGCCCGCCTTATATTCCCTGGCATTTGACCACAGTCGAGTTCTTCAACGAGGTCAAAGTTCGGCTCTCGGACAATGGAGTCGTCGCCATTAATGTTGGGCGGACGGATACCGATCGACGCCTGGTGGACGCGCTTTCGCAAACGCTACTGGAGCTCTTCCCCAGCGTCCACGCGATTGATGTGCCAAATTCCTTTAATACGATTCTGGTGGCGACGAATCGCCCAACCAGCGCATCCAACTTAAAAGCGAACCTCAGCGCTCTTGGCGATTCCGCCCATCCCATGCTGCATCATATCCTGTCCGCCGCGGCGCATAACCTCGTGCCGCTCGGTGAAAGCGATATCGTGTTCACGGATGATCGCGCGCCGGTCGAGACCCTGGTGGATTCCATTGTATTGGACTTTCTGCTGGCGGGCCGCGCCGAAGAATTTCGCTTGGATTATGATTAACTTGCGCCCTGTTTCCGCCATCGCGCGCCTGTATTTTTCGCTTGCTATCCCCTTTCTGCTTTTGATCGCCGGAACGCGCCTGCTGCTGAGCGAGCAGTTCCTGCGCTTTGAATACAGCCGGCCAGGTTTCCCCGCCGACCCCTATGGCTTCACCGTTGAAGACCGTCTCGATTATGGTCTCTTCGCCCTCAACTATATCTACAATGGCGAAAACATAAACTACCTGGCTCGCCTGCGCCTGCCCGGCGAGAAATGCTGGACGCCAACCGCTGCCGGTTCCGATTGCGCGCTCTTCAGCGAACGAGAATTGCAGCACATGCTGGACGTACAGCGCAGGACCACTGCGGCATTTGCGCTTGCCGCCATCTGCGCGATCGCCGGCGTCGCCATCGCCATGTCCAGCCGATTCAGCGCCAGGCTGCGATCAGACATTCTCATCGGCATCCGGCGCGGATGCATACTCACGCTGCTCATGGTTTTGGCGCTTGCGATGTTATCCCTGTCCGCCTGGGACTACGCCTTTGACGCCTTTCACAAATTCTTTTTCGCCGAAGGCAGTTGGCGCTTTCCCTTTTCGGACAGCCTGATTCGCCTCTATCCCGAGCAGCTGTTTATTGACGCTGCCCTGGCGATCGCCCTATTTGTTTCACTATCAGCCCTCTTGCTGCTTAGTCTAATCCGAATTTTGGGCAAGCGCGGCAGCCGCCAACGCTGACATCTTCTCTTTTGCCAGCATGCGCTAAACGCCTGGTTCGCTCGAGCAAAGCGCAGGGCAATCGCACCAAAATCATAATGCGCCGTTCGCCACGAAAATTGTGAAAATGTAGGGGCGTATCGCCGATACGCCCGTTGAATATGACATAAATTTTGCGGGCGTTTCAGCGAAACGCCCCTACAGATTACGAAATGTGAGGGGAAA
>JAJEGA010000082.1 GCA_022820125.1 Anaerolineae bacterium
TCGGCTGATTCTTCCTCTTGCGTCGACGTGGCGCTTGCTACAGGCGGTTGCGGCGTGACGCTCACGAATGCTTCTGTCGCTGGCAATGCCGTTGCAGTCGCGGCGGGAACCGGTTTAGTTGCCATCGGCGACGGACGCGCCGCAGCCTGCTCGCCACGGGCAACGACCATTTCGCGAATGGCAGTCAGCGTCAAATTAGCTGGCGCGACTTCGGTTACTGCTTCCTCTTGCGTCGACGTGGCGCTTGCTTCCGGTGGCTGAGGCGTGACGCTGGCCATCGCCTCTGTTGCTGGCAACGCCGTTTCGGTCGCGGCGGGAACCGGTGCATCCGCCGTCGGCGACGGACGCGCCGCAGCCAGTTCACGCCGGGCAACTACGGTTTCGCGGATGGCGGTCAGCGTCAAGTTGGCTGGCGCGATTTCGGCTGGTTCTTCCCCAGGCGTCGATGTGGCGCTTGCTTCCGGCGGTTGCGGCGTGACGCTTAAGGTCGCGATTGTCGTTGGCGGCGATGTTTGGGGCGTGGTCGCTGCCGGCGTGGCTGCCTGCATCGTGGGCTCGGTTGGTTCCACGGTCGGTCTTTGTGAAGTCGATGTGGAGAGCAGAACAGCAAAAGCGGCGGCAAACAGAATTGATGCCGCCGCAAGCAGAGCTACAATCAGCTCGTTGCCTAGGTTGCGCCGCATTGGCTACTCCTCAATTGATGTAGCCAATTCTAAGGGCAAAGCCAGGTGAAATACGGACCCTTCGCCTGCTTCACTGGTTATCCACAGGTCACCGCTATGAGCGCGCGCGAAGGCTCGGGCGACCGTCATGCCGACGCCGCTGTCGCCATATCCGACAATCTCGCGGTTCTCCGCCCTGTATGTCCGCGCGAATACGCGCTGAATATCTTCGAGCGCGATACCGCCGCCTTTGTCACCCACCCTGATCTCAACAGCGTTATCCAATTCAGCGCCGTTCATCAGCTGGAGCGGGCGTACATTGGCTGCTATAGTGATCCGCGAACCCGCGGGCGAGACCGCGCTGGCATTTGCCACGAGTTGGGAAATGATGTGTTTGAGGCTGGCGGCATCGGCATTAACTGGCGGCAACTGATCATCCAATGCCAATTCCACCATGTGCCCCTTATCGGACATGCGCTCGGATGCTTCTTCTATAACGTCTTCAATGATAGAGATGAGATCAATGCTACTATGCTCCAGCGCGAACTTTGAGCTATCCAGGCGCGAAACATTTTGTATTTCGGCAATAATCTCCGCCAAGCGTCCAATGTCCGTTGAGATCATCGTAAGCACCTGCCGCTGCGCCGCGCCAAGAATGCCAATGCTCTCAGCCAGCAGCAGATCGGTATAATCCGAAATCGACGTGATGGGGGCGCGCAGGTTGTCAAGCATGCTGGTAAATAATTCGGGCGCGTTCAAGCGATATGGTTGCGTATCGATGTCTTCATCCAATTCTCGACTGCCGGGCGCCTCGCGAGCGGTTGACAACTCCATGCGCGCGTCGCTCAAGTCCAGCGCAAGCTGTTCGCGCTGCTCTGTCAAGCGCCGCAGAGACGCTTGCAGCTCGGTGATTTCGCTGCTGAGGCTCGCGTCCTCGTCTTGCGCCGCCTCGTCGGCCAGCGTCTCGTTCAATTTAGCTGCGAGCTGGTCGCGTATTCGTAGCAGGTTATCCCGCTCTTCGACCAACTCGTCAATCTGCTTGGCGGTCTCTTGCAGGCGGTCGTCGCGGGCGCCGAGTTGTTCTTGCAGCATCTCTGTCGTCGCTTGTAGAGTGGCATTCTCCGCGTTCGCGTCATCTATCCGCGCGCGGAGGTCCTGTTGTTCGCGGCGTAATTCCTCGCGTGAATCCAGCAAATGCTCGTGGTCTGCGGTCAAGCGCTTGAGCTGGCGCTCGACTTCTTCGTTTTCAACTCGGCCCGAGTCCATCAGGGTTTTTCGTTCGTCAAGCAGCACCTGGCGATCATCATTGGCGCGCGCTAGGCGCTGCGTCAGAGTTTTCCGTTCCGCGTATAGCTGGATCAGCAATTGCGTCAACTGCGAGCCGTCCGCATCTACACCCAGTGACTGGATTCGGGCGGAAATCGAATCCAGCCGCCGCTGCTGTTGATCGCGCTCCAACTCCAACTGGGCGGATTCGTCAGCCAAAGTCTGAAGAATGGCGGCATAACCCTCTGAAGCGACTGATCGTCCCATAACGAGGAGGGCGTTGATCTGACGCCGGAGTCGATCGCGGGTGGTGAGCAGCAGATTGTATTCTTTGTGCATGTATTCGCGGACGACCTGCGCCAGCGCCTCTTCATCACCGGCGTTGAGCACTCGCAGCATCGTCTCGGCATCGAGCAGCGCGCGCGCGCTTCTATCAAAGGCTTCGCGCAATTGCGCTTGCTCATCAAATGTGGCGTTCAAGCGCTGCGGCGCATCTTGACCTTGCGCGCCATCAACCAGGGCATCCAGAAGGCGCACATGCTGTTCGTCCTGCTGCCGATTGAGATCGGCAATCTGTCGGGTGACTTTGTCGCGCCGCTCCCTAACACGTTGCAGGCTGGCTTCCAATTCAAGACGATGAGCGAACAGCGCCTCTTGATCGACCAAGCTTTCTACTGTTCGCTGGGCGATGTCGTTGATGATTCTCTCATCGGATTCTACTTTGGACGAAGCCTGGTCAAAGCTCAGCGCGAGCAGATTGGCGGCCACAAATCCGATGTCACGCAGCAACTCCAGCTCATCAGGAGAAAGATCCGCTTGACGGTAGGGCATCGCCAGCAGCAGAACCGCGATTAGCTCGCCTTCAACGGCCAGCGGCTGGGCGTAGACGCTGCAAAGCGAGGCGATATTTAGCCGGCGGAACAAGTCCTGGAGTTCTTCCGCGTGATACTCGGGAAAGAGAATCGTCTGCTCCCGCCGCTTCGCCGCTTCGCGCAAGGTCGGCTGCGCGTTCAGATTTAGCGATAAGCCCGATATCGATTGGTCCGCTACCTGATCGTAACCGGCGATCACATCGGCATATATGTCGTCTTGCAAGCGCAAGAGCGCGCAGACTTCCGCCCCCAGCGTCGCCAAAGCCGCCCGGACGATCTGATCGGGAATGTGAGTTCCATCGCGCGTTTCCAGCATCAAGCCGATGGCATTCAAGAGCTGACGCCGATCGGTTGAAACGGGCGACGCGCTGAAATTCCAAGACGACGGCGCCGCCAACAATGCATCCGCTTCGCCCTCGGCGGGCGCCTCAGCCGGCGGCGGGGCAACTGCCGCGCTCGGTTGTGACGCCGCCAGCACCACTTCCACCAGACTGTGTTCCAGTAAAGCAATCGCCAGGCGATAGATGATGAGGGGCAGGAGTATCAGGCTCGCCAGATAAGCGAGTCGCGTAGCGCCCAGGTAATTCCCGGCGGTCGTGCCTTCGGAATAGCGATAGAGATCCCAGCCGTTGCCAAGCAGAATGAGCAGAAAGAACAAGATTTTAAGCGGCGCATCGACGATATGCCGGTAATTGATAAACGCAAGCAATAGCCCCAAGGCGGCAATCGCTGCCGTAATGCCAGACCACAGCGCCGCATGTTCGGTCGCGTTGAAAGCCAAGCCGCTCTCGTTCAGCGCTAACCAACCCCGCGCGCTGTTGAGATATAGCAGCGCCAGGACAAAACTCGAGGCGAAGACCAGCAGGTTGGAACGGCTCTGCCAGCGGTGAAAGTCTGCGCTAAGAAAAGCCCAGGACAAGATGAGCAGTGATATCGCGTACACGAGCCGTTCCAAGGGCGGCATGAAGGCGTCGGCTTCCAAGTCCGCAAACTGGGACAGGAAAGCCGCGACCAACATGATCAGCCAAAGAATGACCAGGGTCCCAGTCGCAAAGACGAAGCGACGCGTCGCTTGCTCGAATGGAAAGCGCGACCGATGGCCAAATGCCAAAAACAGGGAGCCCTGGCTTAGCGCGATTACCAACAGGAAGAAGACCAGATTGCCGGGAAACTCGATGAAGACGTTTAAGATTTCCAGCGCCGTTATTGACAACTCACACCATCCAACTTGCTAGCGCCCCTCCCGTTTCAAACGCGTCTCAAGCTGCGCTGCGCCATTGCAAAATCAAACACTGCGGAGCCGCCAACTTGCCACCGCCATGCTGCTATTGAGGCACTTTTTCTGACAAATTAGTATAGCATAGGGGGCATTAGCGTACTTGCGAAAACGCGCGGTCATTTCCGCCGTCGCCGCCGCGTTGCTCTCTCGCTCCCAGGGCAATCGCATCAAATGAAATTGCGCTGATTAATTACAATTTCCCTCACATTTCGTAATCTGTAGGGGCGTTTCGCTGAAACGCCCGCAAAATTTATGTCATATTCAACGGGCGTATCGGCGATAAGCCCCTACATGTTCACAACTTTCGTGACGAACGGCGCATTATGATTTTGCTGCGATTGCCCTGCCCCTGCTTCGTTTGCCGTTGACGTTCGGGGATCATCAATCTAAACTCAGTATGGCTCCTATATCGACGAAGAGAACTTGGTGACCCGCGCGATTTCTTACTTGCTCCGCAAATTTCCCTTCATGTTGCGTTTGCCCTACTGGTTCTACAGCCGTGTACAGCCGCGATACACAATCGGCGTGGCGGCGGTGATCTTCAACGATGCCGGGCGCGTCCTGCTGGTCGAGCACACTTATCATCCGCGCTATCCCTGGGGCTTGCCCGGCGGCTGGATCGACACGGACGAAGACCCCGCCGCCGCCATCCTGCGCGAGCTGAGCGAGGAACTGCAAATGGATGCCCGTGTGCTGCGGGTCGTGCATGTTTCGAAGACGGCGCCGCGCCATATTGACCTGGCTTTCCATTGCGATGCCTTCAGCGAAATCGGGAAACTGAGCCACGAGCTCTTGGATTTTCAGTGGGCAGTGGTTGAAGATCTGCCCGATATCAAACGCTTCCACCGACAATCGATCGTATCAGCAATGCAGCATATCAACAGGAGCGAAGCATGGGAGCGAGTTTAGGCTCGCGCCGCAGATCCGGCTTTCCCGTACTCCGCAGCTTGTCCGCTCTGCTTCTATTGGCGGCCAGCGCGCTGCTCGTTTATGAACTTGTGGCTTTCAGCCAGCGCGAGCAGCAACTGCCGGAAGGCGTGAGCGTCGCCGGCATAAACATCGGCGGCTTGAGCGAACGCGATGCCGTCGCGCGCTGGGAACGGGCTTACGCCGAACCGATCATCATGCTCTACAATGACGGTGTTTCCGATCACCCAATCCAACTGCATCCGGACCAGGTGGGCTGGCGCATCAGCAGCGAACCGATGTTGGCGGCGGCTTTGGCGTCGGGCGAGCAAGGCGGCGGGTTCTGGCGCCGCTTTCTTGATTTTCTGCTGGGCATTGAGCAGGCGGTCGCGCGAGATATTGCGCTGGTCGCCGATTATCAGGAGAACGCGCTTGACGCGATTTTGCGGGATATCGCCCGTCGTTACGACAAGCCGCCCGGAAAGGCGGTTTATGATCTTCAAACGCTGATGGCGCACACCGGCGCCAGCGGATACGCGCTTGACCTGGGCGCAGCCAAGCGAGCCGCGGATTACGCCTTGCGCTCCCCCGATGCGCGCACGGTGGCTCTCCCCATTGCGGTTGAGGGAAACGAAGGACCCAGCCTGCGCGCGCTGCATGATCTAATCATCGACTATCTTGACAGCCAAGGATTCATATATGACGGGCTCGGCACGATTGCGTCAGTCTATGTTCAAGACCTGTTGACGGGAGAAGAAATTGACATTCTTGGCGATGTCGCCTTCTCCGGCGCGAGCATAATCAAACTGCCGATTATGCTGGAATACTTTCGCTTCCTCCCGTCAGAGCCAACTGCTGACGAAGCCTGGCTGATGGCAAATTCGATGCTGTGCAGCAACAATGCCTCATCCAATCTGATCATGGAGATCATCGGCGGCGGCGATATCTTCTTTGGAATCAAAAGTGTAACCGACACGATCCGGGCGGCTGGATTGGGCAATACCTATATTTCCGCCCCTTTTTATCTGGGCGTCGAGGGGCAGCAGCTGGGCTCGATTCAAGCGCCGGCGACCGCGCCAAACCCAGCATTTGACACCGAGCCGGACCCCTTCAATCAGACAACAGCGGAAGACATGGGAACGCTTTTCAGCCTGATTTACGATTGCGCCGAATTCAACTCCGGCTTGACCTTTGCCCTGCCTGGCGGGCAGATCACGCAGCAGGAGTGCCGGCAGATCCTTGAGGTCGCCAGCGCCAACGATCTCGAACGGCTGCTGCAGGGAGGGATCCCAGGCGACGCGCGCATCGCGCACAAGAACGGCTGGATATTCGATACCGTCGGCGATGCCGGCATCGTCTACTCGCCCAACGGACGCCATTATGTCATTGCTGTATTCCTCTGGGAACGGACCGAATTCCAGGATTACGAGAAGCTCTGGCCCCTGATCGAAGAAATCTCACGGGCGGCCTGGAATTTCTTCAACCCGGAAAACGCGCTGCTGCAAAGGCGCGCCAACCTGCCTCCAACAGCCTTGGAGTGTGAGGGCAACTACCTGCCGCCAGGTCCGGAGTTTGTAAACCTCAATGATATTAATAGTTGGAAGCGGAATTAAGGACTCGGCAGGCGACTTCTTCTCAGCGGGGAATGAGTGGCGATTGCGTTACACCGTTCAGTAGCTGGCTACCGCGTCAGCCCGCGATTCATAAATGCGGAATATCTCGTCAAGCCCGGACATTTCCAGCGCCTCGCGTACGCGGTCGGAGGGCTGCGCCAGACGTATATCTCCCTCAGCGCGTCTGACACGCTTCAGCGCGCTCATCATCTCCCATAATCCGTCCTGCCCCATGCTGTCCACGCGCTGCAAGTCCAGCACAAGATTGCGCCCGCCGGCGTCAATCTCGTATGTCAGGAAGGAACCGAGCTGTTCCGCGCTTGCTCGGTCCACACGGCCTCCCGCTTCAATTATGAGGATATTGCCGTAGCTGGAACGTTCTATCCGCATCAGCATTTTCCCTTTCGAGCTGCCATGCTACAATGCCGCATGCTATAATGCTGCCTCAAACACAGTCGGAAAGCGTTGCCTAGCTAATGAGCAACTTCTGATTGGCGGCGAGTTGAACATGGACTGGAACTATATCGGGCTAATCGCCATCATCGCGGCGTTTCTCTTCGTGCTGATTCAGAGAACTGAACCAAAACGGCGCCGGCTGTCTATCGCCTTTGGCTTGCTCTGCCTGCTAGTCATTCGGCAAAATACCTTCCTCAAGGGCGATTTCCACGAAGAGACGCTGATTGGGTTCATTCTTGGCATCGTGCTCGGCGGCATCTTTTGGCTGCTAGTCGGCCGCTACAACCCGGTCGCTGCTGACGACGATATCCGGGTGATGGGCTTGGACGACTGACCACGGCCGGCGCATCAACCAACGAAATTGATCGGAATCACGTCAGCCCCCTGGAGCATGGCGACGCTGATGCGCGCGGCCAAGTCTTCTGACAGCTTGCGAAATGCGCGCCCCGCATTTGAATTGACGCCGTGAAGTGCAACGGGGCGGCCATAGTCGCCACCTTCACGCACCAGCGCCGACATTGGAATGCGACCCAGGAAGGGCACACCGCGGCTGCCGGCAAATTTCTCGCCGCCGCCACTGCCGAAGAATTCGCCCGACATATTCTCGACCACGCCCAATACCGGAACCTTCAATTGCTCGAACATGGCGGCTGCGCGAATCGCATCGGCGACTGCGACATCCTGCGGCTGGGTGACGATGACGCTGCCAGTCAAGGGGAAGGATTGCGCCAGCGACAAGGGCGCGTCGCCCGTGCCTGGCGGAAGATCAACAATCATGTAGTCAAGGCGTCCCCAGTCCACATCGGTGAAGAATTGACGAATCGCGCTGTGCAGCATCGGTCCCCGCATGATCATCGGTTTGTCCGGCGTCGTGAGGAAGCCGGTGCTGATCAGTTTGACGCCATAAACCTCCAGCGGCTGCATTTTGTCATTGACCACTTTGGGGCGCCCGCTGCCCAAGCCGAACATCTGCGGGATATTGGGATTGAGAATGTCGGCGTCAATCAATCCGACGCTGGCGCCGGCCTCAGCCAGGCAAACGGCCAGATTGGTCGCCACAGTGCTCTTGCCTACCCCGCCCTTTCCGCTGCCGATCGCCACGATGCAATTCATCGGCACATCAAGCCGCCCATGAATGCGGCGGTCTGTCGGCACTTGCGCGTCCCAGTTGATTCGGATTGCCTCAATGCCTGGCGCCTTGCCGATTAGAGCAGACTCGCAACGTTCGATGAATACGTCTTTCAAGGGGCAGGCGGGCGTCGTCAATACGATGGTGAATTCGGCGATGCCATCGACCACGCTGAGATCACGCACCATGTTGAGCGAGACAATATCACGATTGAGCTCGGGCTCGATAACCGTGCCTAGCGCCACCATCACTTGATCGTTTATATTGCTCATCTGTCGTCTCTGCCCTTTCCTGTTCACGTCTTCACTATACCATTCATTTGAAGATCCGATAGCCGCGCCAAACCCGGGATCGCCGGATATTCCCTCTGCTCCTCGCCGGGCGTTATTGCCCTTGCGAGCTTTGCGCTGTAAAATGACAGATGATGGATAATTTAGGCGAGCCAGAGTATTGAGCGTACAAGCCAGTCAAGAGATGGTCGCCGCGTCTGAAGTCGATGCCGTGGAAACAGACAGAGCCAGGCTCACGAAGTCGCTGCAGGACAACATGACCTTATTCGTCCAGTTGCTTGCGCTGGGCGCAGCGCTTTGGGGTCCGCTTATCGTGATCATGATTTGGATGCCGGGCAATTTCATTGATATCCGCCAAGACATCGCCGACTTGGACAAGCGCTTGACCGCCCAAATCAACGTGCTTGACGCTCGCTTGACCGCCCAAATCAACGAGCTTGACACTCGTTTGACCGCTCAAATCAACGAGCTAGACACTCGCTTGACCGCCCAAATCAACGAGCTTGACACTCGTTTGACCGCTCAGATACAGGCAATGGACAGCAAACTTTCGGCGATCGGCGATATGACCGTTGTCGCCTTTACCGACGGCGAGATCACCAGCGACGAGCTCGTTACGATATGGCAGCGCGCGAATATGCCGGCCGAACAGGCGGAATAACTCTCGCTTAAGCCTCTGAGTCAATAAGATGATTTAGGCAGAATTAGCCACCGCGCTTGGCGGCGCGCCTGGCTTTGCGCCCAAGCGCCTTGCGCCGGCGTTCTTCGCGCTTGGCTTCGTCTTCTGTCCAGGGAGCGGCGCCTTCGGCTGTGGGCGCCGTCGCCGCTGGAGCCGCCTCGGGGGATGGCTTGTCCGCCGTTTGCTGAGCGGGGGCTGGCTGAGCCGCTGGCTTTGGCGCGCTGGTTCGAGCGCTGGCCGCGCCGCGCCGCGCTTCCTTCGCCGCGTCCTTGTGCTCCCAGGCGCCACGCGCGAGCATTTCTTCGTAGGCGCGCGTCGGCGCGATGCTACGCCAATATGAATTTGGCTTGGAAAGGCGCTCTTTGTCGTGGATGTGGTGGGTTGTGCGGTCATAGCTCGCCAGTTCGTAATCGTGGTCCATCTTGATGGCGTCAAATGGACAATACTCGGCGCAATAACCACAGTTCATGCAGATATCTATGTCGATGAAGAAGGCTTCCGGCTCCGGCACCGGCCGCCCTGACACCGGGTCGTTGCCGCGCACGATCCAAATGCACTGCGGCGGGCACACCTTGGCGCAGATGCCGCAACTTGTGCACCAATCCTTGCCTGAGCGAGTCGGATGATCTTCGTCTTCTACGATGAGAAACGGTATAAAGCGGAAGCGCTCCGGCACAGCAACCTTCTCATCAGGATACTGAACGGTGATAACGCCCTTCGTCTTCGTACCCTGTCGGATGGCAAAGTTGTCAGTCGAGTGGTGATATTTACGAAAGCCGTACCGGATATCGTCCACGTAGGACTCGACAAAGTGCCGCAGGGTTAGCATCAGTCCCTTCGCCAAACCTGTTCCGTACATGCCCTCTCCTTAGTAGACTCGATTTCGCCACACTCGGCCCGCGCTCGCCGCGGCGGCAAGACCAGCTAGCGGTCGGTCTCGCCCAACACAATATCGATGCTGCCGAGAATGCCGACGACATCCGCCACTTTGTGGCCCCGGCTCATAATGCCCATCGGCGTCAAGTTGATGAAACTGGGAGCGCGCACGTGATAGCGCCAGGGATTGGACGAGCCGCCCCGGCCGCCGGCTGATACCACATAATAACCCAGTTCGCCCTTGCCATTTTCGACGCGCCCGTAGGCTTCGCCGTGGGGGACGCGCGGCGCATAGGCGCCCGGTTTGCCATCAGCCCAGATCGATTCGCCCGCGGTCGCTTCGAGCCGCGGCAGAATCTGCTTCAAGATCCGCACGCTCTCGCGCAGCTCGGAGACGCGCACACGATAGCGGGCGTACATATCGCCTTCGTCTTCGACGGCGACATCAAAATCCAGCTCGGGATAAATGCTGTAGGGCTCGGCGCGCCGAATATCATAAGCCACGCCACTGCCGCGCAAGAGCGGACCGGCGGCGCTGTAATTGATCGCGTCTTCGCGCGTCAGCACGCCAACGCCGACGGATCGCTCGATGACAATTTCGTTTTGGGTCAGCAGCCGTTCAAGCTCGTCGATCGTGCGCGGGATGCGTTCATTGATCATCTCCGTCAGAAACTGCATCGTGTTGTAATCGCGCACGCGATCATTGGTCAAGTTGCTGACGCTTTTGAGCCGATCGGGCAGATCGCCGAACAAGCCGCCAAAACGCATGTAGTTGCACATCATGCGGCTGCCGGCCACCGCC
This sequence comes from Anaerolineae bacterium, assembly GCA_022820125.1. Lineage (GTDB taxonomy): Bacteria > Chloroflexota > Anaerolineae > Aggregatilineales > Phototrophicaceae > UBA6055. The sequence continues at coordinate 10,831 of JAJEGA010000082.1, forward strand.
TCAAAGAAATCAAGGATGCGTTCGCGCTCTTGCACGAAATAAAGCACCGGCGTAAAAAACGCGCCGATGTCGTTCAGCCAGAAGCCTATCGCCCACAGATGATTCACGATGCGGCTAAGCTCCACCATCATCACCCGCAGCGCCTCGCAGCGGTAGGTCGGCGGGTTGTATTTGCGGCCCAGGCTCATCAACTGCTCAACCGCAAGCACATAGCCATGATTGTTGCCCATACTGGAGATGTAATCCAGGCGATCGGTGAAAGGAATGTTATGCAGATAGGTATTGCGCTCGCCGATCTTTTCGTGATTGCGATGCAAATACCCCATCACTGGTTCCAGCGAGGTTACAGTCTCGCCATCCACCGTCAGCACCATGCGGAAGACGCCGTGCGTGCTGGGATGATGCGGGCCCATATTGACGACCAATTCGTTAGTCTCGAAGCCGTCCTTATCCATGATGCGCTCGACATCGACGCCCAAGCCTAGCGATTGATACACTGCCGCCTCGGAGGTATCCATCAGACGGCCGAGATCAATATCTGGCGGATAGGTCACGTTCTTGCCAAAAACGTTTTTTTCTTCAGCGCGGTGCACATGTCCGCCGGGCCAGCGGCTGTCAAATGGCTTCTGATCTTCTTCGTAATAGGCTTCGCGCCAGTCCTTTCGCAGGGGATGCCCCTGAAAGCCTTCCCACATCAGAATCCGCTTTAGATTGGGATGACCGGGGAAGTGGATCCCCATGAGGTCCCAGGCTTCTCGTTCTTGAAAGTCGGCGCCGCGCCAAACTGACACAAGCGAGGGGATTTCGGCATTGTCGCGATCGGTTTGCGCTTTGAATACAAGCGCTGGACCGCCGCTGGTGCGGTATGTGTGATAAACCATTTCCAGGTGATCGCCGGCGCCAAGGTAATCTACAGCAGTCGCGCTCGATAGATAATCGAAGCCCAAGTCGTCACGAATGACGCGCGCAATATCGACCAGGCGTCCGCGCTCGACAATGACGCCGCAGTAACCTTCGCGATCATCAGGCGAGACCGCATCCGGGTATTCGGATTGCAAATGCGCGATCGCTTCATCGATCGAGGTCGAGTCGAGCTTTTTCTCTGGCGCCACCGCCGCAAGGTCCATGGTGGTTTATTCCTCTTCTGCCGCCACTGCGCGGCGCGTCGCCCGCAGCGCCTTACGCGCCAATGCTCGCAGCCGGCGCTTCTCGCGGATATCTTCAGCTTCCGCCCAGGGCGCGGCGCCAGTTGGCAATACAAAGTTCAAGGCATCGCCGTCTACGGGCGGGGCATCGGCCACGGCGGTCGCATCCGCTGTGGCGCTCGCGGCAACCAAAGCCGTCGCCGCTGGCAAATCGCGAGCGCCGATGCTTGGCAATTCAGCCGCCGCCGCTTCCGCCTGCCGCCGGATCATATCCATCTGACGCGGATCAATAATGTCAGGACCTAAAACCGGCACCGGCGTGGGTTCGGCTGATGAAACGCCGTACCAGGGCACATCGTCGCCATTGGCGATGCTCTGGCCATCAATCTTGCGCTGCAGGGCGATCATGCCATAGAGCAATGCCTGCGGGGTCGGCGGGCAGCCGGGCACATAAACATCCACTGGCAGATACTTGTCCATGCCAGAGACAACATTGTAACCCTCTTTGAAGGGTCCGCCGCCGCTGGCGCAGGCGCCCATCGCCAATACATATTTGGGTTCCGGCATTTGGTTGTATAGCCGCACGATGGGCACAACCATTTTCTTAGTCACGGTTCCGGAGACGATCATCAGATCGGCTTGGCGCGGCGTCGCGCGCATGACTTCAAAGCCGAAGCGCGAAAAATCGAAACGGGAGGCGGCTGTGGCGATCATTTCTATCGCGCAGCATGCCAAGCCGAAGAGCATGGGCCACATGGAATTGCGCCGCCCCCAGTTGTAAAGCTGGCTAAGGCTGGTGATGGCGATATTGTTTTCCAATTCGGCCGGCACCGGATATTCGGATTGATTCAACTCTTGTAGTTTCATGTTGTTCTAAGCGCCGATCTCCTCATACCAGTCGCGCAGAATTGCCTTGAGTATAGCATCATTAACCAGCGCTGGATCATCAGCGAAACCTTGAAGGCTTGTTATCCGCCGGTTTAACTCTTCCAACCCGAGTTGATCCAGGTCAATGTCAGGATAGGCTTCCATCAGCGCCAAGACGATCTCATAATCCGAATCCCAATACAGCTTTTGTTGCGTCATCAATGCCGCGCGGATCCAGTGGCTGTATCAGGTTTCACGCAGATCTCCGCCCCCGCCGGCGCCGCGCAAGCCAATAACTTGTCACTGGTACATGACCTATCTATAATTGCAGCGCAACGATGTAAGTATAGGTTCGCGTCAATAGATTGTCAAGAATTTCACAAACTCATTTGAATGGGCTCAATCGAGTTTCAGCAACTTGGCGCCGACTTGATCGACAAGTGTTTGGCTGGCAATGCTGCGCATCTCGTATTGACTGTAGACTCGCTTCATTTCAGCGGCGGCTCTTTCAGCGATAGATTCGCAGTCGCAAAGCGCGCAAAGCGTCGGACCGGCGCCGCCGATGAAAACGGCAATAGCGCCCGCCCGCTTGGCTGCGGCGCGCGCCTCGGTCAGATGGGGCGTCAAACAAGCGCGCGCCGGTTCCACCACAGTATCGCCTTCAATGGCGGCGCCGAGCGCTTCCAGGTCGCCACGGTGCAGGGCGTCAACCAATTGCGCCACTTTGCCGGTCTGGTGGATCAATTGCTTTAGCGTCAGGACTGATGGCAAAATCGCGCGCGCCTCGCTTGTAGGCACGGGGTAATCCGGCGTGACCAGCGCCAGGTGGAAACACTCAGGCACGGGCAAGGGCACGATGGCGTCGACGGTGATGCCGGCGACGAGAACGATGCCCCCGAGCAGACAGGGCGCGACATTGTCCGCGTGGTATCCGCTAACGAGCGCCTCCCCCTCCAGGCAGAAGGGCAAGAGCGCTTCTCTTGAAAATGGCTCGCCAACCAGCGCGTTTAGCGCCATCACAGTGACAACGGCGCTGGCGGCGCTGCTGCCAAGACCGCTGGATAGCGGCAGACCCTTTACGAGCTTGATCTTGAGCCCGCGCCGCTCGCCGATGTGATCCAGAAAGGCGCGCGCCGAAACCGAGGCGACGTTGCGCTCTGGCTCACGCGGGAGCTGGCCGCCGTCGCCCTTTATGTCCGCGATTACAATCTCCGGCGCATCCTGAAATTCAACGATTGCGCGATCGCCCATGCCTCCCAGCGCCAGCCCGAGGATGTCGAAGCCGACGCCCATGTTGGCGACAGTCGCCGGGGCGAAGGCTTCCGCTCTGGAAAATGCCATGGAAGGTGGTTATCCTTGCCGCGATTCCGCCGGCGCGAGGTCATATATATGTCAAGCAGTCTACAATGCATTGATTGCGCGCAACAATACCCAATTGAGCGCGCCCTCTACGCCTGCGAAACCTGCGGCGGATTGCTGGATGTCCGGCATGATTTTGACGATTTGCCCGCCCCGATTGATTCCCGGGTATTTGACGAGAGGCTCGGCGCGTTGGACGCCCCCTGCAACAGCGGCGTCTGGCGCTTTAAGGAGCTTGTTTATCCCGGCATCGACGACAGCGCCATCGTCAGCCGAATGGAAGGCAATACCAATCTATATGAACTGCCGCGCGTGGCTGCATTCGCAGGCGTAGATACGCTCTTCCTGAAACACGAAGGCGAAAACCCAACCGGTTCATTTAAGGATCGTGGCATGACCACCGGCGTCACGCAGGCGCGCATACTCGGCATGGAGCGCGTCGCCTGCGCCTCAACCGGCAACACCTCGGCTTCGATGGCTTCTTACGCCGCGCGCGCGGGCATGCAAGGGATCATCTTCTTGCAGAACCAGCAAATTGCGCTGGGCAAGCTGGCGCAAGGCATCGCATTCGGCGCGACCTGCTTGCAAATCAACGCCGACTTCGACCGAAATATGGAACTCGTGCGGCTGGTGTCGGAAAAACTGGGCATCTATCTCTTGAATTCGATTAATCCTTTTCGCCTCGAAGGCCAAAAGTCAATCATGTTTGAAGCGCTGCAGCAGTTGCGTTGGCGGGCGCCGGACTGGATCATTGTGCCCGGCGGCAATCTGGGAAACAGTTCGGCTTTTGGCAAAGGTCTCTTGGAAATGCTCCAAGCAGGCTTGATCGATCGTCTGCCTCGGCTGGCGATCATCCAGGCGGAAGGCGCGAATCCGCTGTATCGACACTTCCGCGGCGGGTTCCGCCAGTTTGAGGCGGTGAAGGCGGAGACCATCGCCAGCGCCATCAAGATCGGCAATCCGGTCAACCTGCAGAAGGCGATCCGCTCTCTGGAGTGGACCAATGGCGTCGTGGAAGAGGTCAGCGATCAGCAGATTATGGATGCCAAAGCGGTCATCGATGGCGTTGGCATCGGCTGCGAGCCGGCCTCCGCCTGCTCGGTCGCCGGCGCCAAGAAGCTTGTCGAGCGCGGCGTCATCGGCCGCGGCGACACCGTGCTCGGCGTTTTGACGGGCCATGTGCTTAAAGATCCGGAAGCGACCATCGGCTATCACGCTGATCAGTTAGCGAATCTCAAGCCGCAGTTTCGCAACGAGATGCTTCAAGTCGAGGACAGTTTCGAGCAAATCGCCGCCATATTGGGTGAACGCGGGTCGCCCGCGTCGTTCTAAGCTCACACCTTGCCGATCGCCGCGCGCGCTGGCACTTGCGTCAATGAATCCTCGAGATCGCTAATGATGTCTTCGGCGTCTTCAATGCCTAAGGCGAAGCGCGCCAAATTGTCCTTGATGCCGATTGCCTCGCGTTCTTCGCTGCTCAAGTCATAATAGCTGAAATATGCCGGCTGCTCGATCAGGCTCTCGGCGCCGCCCAGGCTTGGCGCGATGTATGGAATGCGCAGGCGGTCGATAAAATCGCTGGTGGCATTGATATCCCCGGCTACTTCAAAGCTGACAACGCCGCCGAAGCCGCTCATCTGATCGCAAGCGATATCGTGATCTGGGTGCGACTCCAAGCCCGGGTAATAGACGCGGTCAATCTTGGGATGATCCTCCAGAAACCGCGCCACTTTCAGCGCCGACGCATTCTGATGCCGCACACGCAGCGCCAGCGTCTTGAGGCCGCGCTCAACCAGAAATGCCTGATGCGGGTCAATCACGTTGCCAAATATGCCGCGCGCGTCTTTCAGCGCCTTGATTCGACCGGACGCGCCGGCAATGACGCCCGCCAGTACATCGTTATGGCCGCCGAAATACTTGGTCGCGCTATGCATGACAAAATCGATGCCGAATTCCAGCGGTCGCAAGTTCACCGGCGTGGCGAACGTTGTATCCAGCAAGGTCAGCGCCCGATGCTGTTTGCCGAGCTCCGCCACACGATTCAAATCGGCGACGCGCAGATAGGGGTTGGTCGGCGTTTCGGTGAAGATGAAGCGCGTTTTGCGGGGCAAGATGGCGGCTTCAAGCGCATCGCGGTCGCCCATTGGCACGATGCTGGTTTCGATGCCGAATTTCTTCAGGGTCGTTTCACAGAATTGTCGCGTCCGGCGATAACAGTCGTCGGTCATGACAATATGCGACCCGGGCCGCAGCACCGTCAAGAACAGCGACGTCACGGCGGACATGCCTGAGGGGTAGACGACGGCGTCTTCCGCGACTTCGAGATTGGCTATTCGCCGCTCAAGCGACCACACTGAAGGATTGCCGTAGCGGGCGTATTCTTCGCGGTCAAGCTCCCCGCCATAGACTTTCGCATCCAAAAACTCGATTACCTTGGCTGTATTGGCAAAGGCATAAGTCGCCGTCTGCACGATCGGCGTCGTCATCGCGTGGAAACCCTTGTCTCGCTTGGCGCCGCCATGCACAGCCCGCGTACTGGCGCCTTGACCGTTCTCATTCAACTTGCTTGTTAGTGATGTCATCATCCAATCCTTACAATAGAAAAAGCCCAAACCGCAACGACTACGCCAGTTTGGGCTTCCGTGACTTTCAATGAAAAATGACTGTGGCACAGTCAACGGAATAACCTGGCCGCCCAGCAACCGCAAAGCGCTGCCGCCCCGACCAGGTGTTTACCCTCATCTTCCAGAATCATCTGCCGAACTTAGCACCTTCCCATTGCCAATTGGGGGTTGCTGTGGCTTCATCGAGTCGGTCTCTCCGCCACCTCTGGATAAGCGTAAACTTACTCTTCAGTTGTTAATTGCCGCGTACTTTATCACAGCTGCGGGCTCAATGCAAATGCGGACGAACTTGGTAGTGTATCAAAGTCGGTTGAAATTCACGTCAAGCGTAAAATTCTTTCAGCGTCGACATCATCCTTTAGCGAAAATTGTAGGAGCGATTCTGTGAATCGCCCGCCGGAGATTATCAAGCGGGCGAGCCAAGGCTCGCCCCTACAGATGCTTGAATGATGATGTTTTCTATATTCAACCGAAATGGATACACTACCACGAACTTGGTAGTGTATCGAAGTCGGTTGGAATTCACGTCAAGCGTAAAATTCTTTCAGCGTCGACATCATCCTTTAGCGAAAATTGTAGGGGCGATTCTGTGAATCGCCCACCGGAGATTATCAAGTGGGCGAGCCACGTGCTCGCCCCTACAGATGCTTGAATGATGATGTTTTCTATTTTCAACCGAAATGGATACACTACCCGAACTTCTTATCGCGGTCGGCGCTTCTATGCTATTCTACTGTTTGACCTGCCTGTGAGGTGGAAAGCGTAAGAAATTCATGGCTGATACAGCGTTTCGCGTTCTCGGCGGCAAGCCATTATATGGAGAAATCTCAGTCCAGCGAGCGAAGAACTCGATTCTGGCGATGATCGCCGCCTCGATAGTCGTCGAAGAAGGCGAGACGGTCCTGCATTGCGTGCCGGACATAGAAGACGTCCAGCGCGCCTTCGAGCTGCTGCGCGCGGTGGGCGCTCGAGTGCGGCACAACCGTGTGAGCAAGACGGTATATATCGATGCCTCTACTGTCAGCAGCGGCGTGCTGCCGGATGATATCGCTTCACGATTCCGCGGGTCGGTGTTATTCCTGGCGCCACTGCAAATCCGCACCGGATATGTTGAACTGCCGGGCGCTGGCGGCTGCGATATTGGCGCGCGCAGGATCGATTTTCACCATCGCGGATTCGCGCGCCTGGGCGCGAATGTGCAGTATTTCGAGGATGGACGGACGATCATTGATCTTGAGCGAGGCCGTTTTCACGGCGCCATGCTATATCTTGATCTGCCCAGCCATACGGGAACGGAAAATCTCATGCTGGCCGCCGCCAGGGCCGAGGGGCAGACCATCCTGGAAAACGCCTCGGTGGAACCGGAGGTGGTGGATTTTGGCAATTTCCTCAACGCCATGGGCGCGGACATTCGCGGCTTGGGAACCAATACGCTATTCATCAACGGCGTAAAGCAGCTCCATGCGATTGAATACACGCCAATACCCGACAGACTGGTGACCGGCACCCTAATGACGGCTGCGGCTATCGCTGGCGGCGATGTCACCATTCACGATACCGAGCCATCCCACCTGCGGGTCGTCAACGCCAAACTAGAGCAGATGGGTGTGGAGATCAACATTAACGGCAAGTCGATTCGGGTACGCCGCTCTCGCCGTCTCGCGCTGCACCCGATCAACATTTATACGCATTTCTACCCCGGCTTCCCGACGGACTTGCAACCTTGCATGGGGGCGCTTTCGTCTCTGGCTGATGGCACCAGTTATATTCGCGAGCGCATTTTTGAAAACCGCTATGACTATGTGGACGCGCTGCTGCAGATGGGCGCCGATATTCTGATTAGCCAGAGCGATGTCTGCATCATACATGGCGTGCCAGAGTTAAAGCCCGCGCGCGTTTCCGCCGACAATATTCGGTCGGGCGCGACTTTACTTTTGGCGGCATTGGCGACTGAAGGCGAAAGCTTCATCGACAGCGTCTACCAAATAGACCGCGGTTACGAAGCCATTGAAGATCAGCTGACGCAAATCGGCGCTGATGTCACGCGGGTGCAGGCTGAACCAAGTCCGATGCCAGTGATATAGGGCGCCCTGGGGCGGAGCTTGCAGCAACTCGTAAACGCGCGGCTAAAGATGGCGCTTGACCGCGGCTGCGAATTCAGCGGTTGAGACGGCTTCCTCGCCGGCGCCGGCGATATCGGCTGTGCGCAATCCCGCCGCGAGCGCCGCGTCAATCGCCGACTCTATGGCAGAAGCTTCTGTTTCCAATTGCAAACTGTAACGCAAGAGCATCGCCGCGCTGAGGAACATGCCGATGGGGTTGGCCATGCCCTTGCCGGCGATATCGGGCGCCGAGCCGTGCACCGGTTCGTACAAGCCAAATCGATCGGCGCGCAGTGACGCCGAGGGCAGCATGCCCAGGCTGCCAGCCAGCACCGAAGCCTCATCGCTCAAGATGTCGCCAAACATATTGCCTGCGACGATCACGTCGAAGCTGCCCGGGCGCGTAAGCAAGTGCATGGTCGCGGCGTCGACCAGCAGATGCTCCAGCGCCACATCTTCATACTCTTCGTGCACTTCAACGACGGTCCGCCGCCACAGACGCATGGACGCCAAGACATTCGCCTTGTCCACCGAGCAGAGTCTTTTGCGCCGCCCTTGCGCCGCGCGAAAGGCGACATTTGCCACTTGCTCCACTTCGGCTCGGTTATAGCGCATCGTATCGTGGCTTTCGTCGCCATCGCCCTGCTCTTGCCGCGCGCCAAAATAGATGCCGCTGACAAGCTCGCGCACGAACAAAATATCAACATCCTGCAGCAACTCTGCCCGCAGCGGCGCATGCTCCACCAGCGCGGGATAAGTCTTCACCGGGCGCAGGTTGGCGAAGAGTCCAAAATGCTGACGCAGCTCAAGCAAGCCGCGTTCCGGCTGCACGCTCGCTGTTGGATCCGACCATTTAGGACCACCCACCGCGCCCAGCAGGATGGCATCGGCGCGCTCGCAGACAGCAACCGTTTCCGCTGGCAGGGGATCGCCCGTTTGGTCAATCGCGAGGCCGCCAATCAGCCCTTCGACGAAGGTAAATTCATGATTGTATTTTCGCGCGATCAGAGCGAGCAGATCAGTCGCTTGCCCAACCACTTCCGGTCCGATGCCGTCACCGGGCAATACTGCAATTGTCGCTTTCATGGATGAGATTCTCCGTATTCAAGAAAAAGGGCATGCGGGAGGCATGCCGCCAATACACGATTTCGATGCGCTTCTAGTCGTTAAGAGCCAGTGGCGCGGCATTCAACTCCACATCAGCGACGGACAAACCATATTCGACGCTATCCACCAGCGCCAACCAGCTCGCGCAGATGATATCGGTGCCGGCGCCGACGGTGCTCCAGCGTTTGGTTCCGTTGTAGGAGTCAATCAGAACACGCGTCACCGCCCCGGTCGCGTTTTCGCCATCGAGAATGCGGACCTTGTAATCGACCAACTGAATATCGCGCAGCGCCGGATATTGTGGCAGCAGCGCCTTCCGCAGCGCCAGGTCCAGGGCGTTGACCGGACCATTGCCTTCGGCGGCGGTGTGCATCACATCGCCGTCCACATCCAGTTTTACCATCGCTTCAGCCAACTGGCCCCGTCCTCGCCGGTCTTCGACGATCACGGTGAAATCCAGCAGGTTGAAAAGCGGCTCATAATTGGGCGCGGCGCGGCGCAAACGAACAGCGACCGATGCCTCCGCGCCTTCAAAGGAGAAGCCCGCGTTCTCCAGTTCCTTGATGTCGTTCAGAACTTGAGCCGCCTCATCCTTCGAGACATCCAAACCCAGTTCATCGGCTTTGCTGAGTAAATTGCCACGCCCGGCTAAGTCTGACACCAGAACACGCGTCTCATTGCCGACTTGCATCGGCTCGATATGTTGATAACTGTCGACGTTGCGCCGAATCGCGGCTACATGGATGCCGCCTTTGTGGGCGAAGGCGCTTTTGCCGACATAAGGCAGATGCGCGTCCGGCGCCAGATTGGCAATCTCGGCCACTGCGCGCGACAGATGCGTCAGCGCCGCCAGATTCCCATCTTGCGCCAGGCAGGGCAAACCCATCTTGATGATGAGATCGGGGATGACGCTGCAGAGATTGGCGTTGCCGCAGCGCTCGCCGTAACCGTTGATGGTGCCTTGCACATGCGCCGCCCCCGCGCGCACCGCCGCCAGCGAATTGGCGACCGCGACCTCGCTGTCGTTGTGTGTGTGAATGCCGAATTGCGATTCTGGGAAAAGCTCACGCGCCTTATAAACGAACTCAGCCACTTCCCAAGGCATTGAGCCGCCATTGGTATCGCAGAGCACGATGACATCGGCGCCGCCAGCAGCCGCAGCCGCCAGGGTATCAAAGCCGTATTCCATATCCAGCTTGGCGCCGTCAAAAAAGTGCTCGGCATCGTAAATGATTTCCTTGCCCTGCGCTTTCAGATAAGCCAGGCTGTCTTCTATCATCTTGAGATTCTCCGCCGGCGTCGTTCGCAGGACATCGGTCACATGCAGCATGGAGGTTTTGCCGACAACAGTAACAACCGGCGTATTCGCCTCAACCAGCGCGCGGATATTGCCATCGTCGGCCGGGCTGATGCCCTTGCGGCGCGTCGAGCCAAAGGCGGCAATCTTGGAATGGCGCAGTTCGATAGCGCGAACTTGATCGAAATAAGTCGCGTCTTTGGGATTAGACCCGGGCCAGCCGCCTTCAATGTAATCCACGCCCAACTCGTCGAGCAGCTTGGTAATGCGAAGCTTGTCCGCCACGGAAAAGGAGATGCCTTCCCGCTGACTGCCATCGCGCAAGGTGGTGTCGTAGATCGCAACTCGCTGCTTCAAGAGGCTGCTCCCTCTCCAAGTTTAGGTATTCACCGCGCGCCGCTACGCCGTTGTCGCCACCCGCCGAGGATGCTTCGATTCATAAGCCTGCACTTCTTCATCCAACGCCAGCAGGTAGCCCAGTTGGTCCACGCCATTCAGCAGGCAGTACTTGGAGAACCCATCCAGTGGGAAGCTTACGGCGCGCCCATCAGGTAGCGTCAAGGTTTGCGCTTCCACATCCACGCTGACTGTCGTGCTCGGGTCTTCATCCGCGAGGCTGAAGAGCTGCTGCTGCGTATCCGCGTCCACAATGATGGGCAGCAAGCCGTTCTTCAGCGCATTATTGCGGAAGATATCGGCGAAGTCGGTGCTGATGACTGCTTGGAAGCCGGCGCCCAGCAGCGCCCAGGGCGCATGCTCGCGCGAGCTGCCACAGCCGAAGTTGTCGCCGGCGACCAACACCGAAGCGCCTTGATAAGCCGGATTGTTCAAAATGAAATCGGGATTGGGCGTCTCCCCATCTTCCAGATAACGCCAGTCGCAAAAGGCGGCTTTACCCAAGCCCTCCTTATCGGTCACTTTGAGGAAGCGCGCTGGAATGATCTGATCGGTATCGATGTCATTTACCGGGATGGAGACAATGCTCCCTTGGATATGATTTAGCTTTTCCATTTGCCTGTCCTCATTAGCGGCCAATTCCTGGCAATTCTTCAATGCGGGCGGCTTGATAAGTCCGCCCCTGCATTTGGAAATCAGTTGAGCATACGACGCGGGTCGGCCACCACGCCGGCGATTGCTGACGCGGCCGCCGTCAACGGGCTGGCCAAGAAGGTGCGGCCGCCCTTGCCCTGCCGCCCCTCAAAGTTGCGGTTGCTGGTCGACACCGCGTATTGACCGGGCTGCAACTGATCGCCATTCATGGCGATGCACATAGAACAACCGGCTTCGCGCCATTCCGCGCCGGCCGCCCGGAAGATCTCATCCAGCCCCTCGCTCTCGGCTTGCCGCTTCACTTGCTGCGAGCCGGGCACAACCATCATGCGCACGCCTTCCGCCACCTTGCGCCCGTTCACAAAGTCGGCCGCCTGGCGCAGATCCGAAATCCGCGAATTAGTGCAGCTTCCGATGAAGACGACGTCTATCGCCTTGCCAAGGAGCTTCTGCCCCGGCCTCAGGTCCATATAAGTCAGCGCTTTGTCCAGCGCGATCTTCTTGTTGTAATCCGCTTCGTCGTCCGGCATTGGAACCGCCGCCGTGATGGGCATGCCCATACCGGGATTGGTGCCAAATGTGATCATCGGCGTCAATTCCTCAGCGCGAATCGTGATTTCCTCATCGTAGTTTGCGCCGTCGTCAGTCGGCAGTTTGCGCCAATTGGCCAATGCCGCATCCCATTCGGCGCCGCTCGGCGCATGTTCGCGCCCGCTGATGTATTCGAAGGTGGTGTCATCCGGCGCCACCATGCCAGCGCGGGCGCCGCCTTCGATCGACATATTGCAGACGGTCATCCGCCCTTCCATGCTCAAACTGCGGATGGCGTCTCCGCGGTATTCAAACACATAGCCGGTGCCGCCGCCGATTCCGATTTTGGCGATGATCGCCAGAATGATGTCCTTCGCGGTAACGCCGTCTCCGAGCGCGCCATCGACATTGACCGCCATCGTTCGCGGCTTGTTTTGCAGCAGGGTCTGCGTCGCCAGCACATGGCCAACTTCGCTGGTGCCGATGCCGAATGCCAGGGCGCCAAACGCGCCGTGGGTGCTGGTGTGGCTGTCGCCGCAGACGATTGTCATGCCCGGCTGGGTCAATCCTTTTTCCGGCCCGATGACGTGCACGATGCCTTGATGCTCATCACCAAGCGCGTACATTGGGATGCCGAAGTCGCTGCAGTTTTGGCTGAATACATCAAGCTGTTTCGCCGCCATCGCATCGGCGACCGGGATAATGCCCAGCGCGTTCCGCGGCGTGGTCGGCGTGCTGTGGTCCATCGTGCCGATCGTCTGATCGGGCCGCCGCACCCTTAGCCCGCGCTCGCGCAGCATGGAAAAAGCCTGCGGCGATGTCACCTCATGCACGAGATGCAAGTCGATATAGAGCACCGCTGGGCTGTCAGCGCTCTGATCGCGCACGGTATGGGCGCTCCATACCTTCTCAAACAAGGTGCGCGGCTTTCCGGTTTCCGTCATTTGATTTCTCCCCTTGGCTTTCACCAGCATGCGAGCGCTAGGACGAAGTCAGTCCTACCGTGGCCGCCTCGCCCTCCGCAACCACGTCGCCCAAGCCCATGCTTGATATCATGCGGTTGAGCGCGGCGACATACGCTTTTACGCTGGACACAACGATATCGCTGTCGGCGCCGTAGCCGCCGAAGGTGCGGCTGCTGTTCTCCGGCTTGATGCGCACGGTTACTTCGCCCAAGGCGTCGATGCCTTCAGTCACACTGTGCACATTAAATTCAAGCAACTCGTTCGGCGCGTCAACGATCGCGTCAATCGCGCGATAAGACGCGTCAACGGGACCGGCGCCGACCTCAGCCACAACCATTTCCGCGCCATCTTGGTCAATCATCTTAACCGTGGCCGTCGGCAAACCCATCGTGCCGCAGACGACCTGGATATCAACCAAGCGGAAATGATCTTCCGGCTTGTGCGCCGCTTCATCGGCGACCAGCGCTTCCAGGTCGGCATCAGTGACCGTCTTCTTGTGGTCAGCCAATTCCTTGAAACGCCGGAAGACGTCCATCAGTTCGTCGCCGTCGACTTCGTAGCCGAGCTCGCGCAAGCGGACGCGCAAAGCATGACGGCCGCTGAGCTTGCCCAGCACCAGTTTGCTTTGCGTCAAGCCGACATCTTCCGGCATCATGATCTCAAAGGTTTCGGCGTTTTTCAGCACGCCGTCCTGGTGGATGCCGGATTCATGCGCGAAGGCGTTGGCGCCGACGATTGCCTTGTTCGGCTGCACCGGCATGCCCATATAGTTGCGCACCAACCGGCTGGTCTTCATGATTTGGGTGGTGTCGATGTTTGTGCGCAAGTTATAGAAACTCTTGCGCGTATGGATCGCCATCACCACTTCTTCCATGCTGGTGTTGCCCGCCCGTTCGCCGATTCCGTTAATCGTCACCTCGACCTGGCGCACGCCGCGCGTCAATCCGGCGAGGGTATTGGCGGTGGCTAAACCCAGGTCGTTGTGGCAGTGCACCGACCAGATGACCCCGCTGCCGGGTCCGGCGCCCGGTGTTTCGTTGATGAGCATCTCAAGCGTGTCCGCCCATTCAGCCGGCATGACATAACCGACGGTGTCCGGGATGTTCAAGGTGGTGGCGCCGCATTCGACCGCGGCAGCGCAAGCCTGAATCAGATATTCGGTATCGGTTCTGCCGGCGTCCATCGGGCTGAATTCGACATCAGCGCAGAGGCTCTTCGCCAGCGAGACGGCGCTGCGGATCCGCTCCAGCCCTTCTTCCTGGTCGATGCGCAGCATAGCCAGGTGGCTCGGCGATGTGCCGAGGAAGGTGTGAATGCGCGGTTTGGCGGCATCTTTGACCCCCTCCCAAGCCCTGCGAATATCGCCTTCGAGGGCGCGCGACAAGCCGGCGATGGAGGGTCCGTCCGCTGTGCCGATCTCGCGCGCGATGCGTTGGACCGCACGCAGATCATCGGGCGACGCCGCCGGGAAGCCGGCTTCAATCACATCGACCCCCAGCCGCGAGAGCTGGCGGGCGATCTCCAGCTTTTCCGCGCTGGACAGGGTCGCGCCTGGGCTCTGTTCGCCGTCTCGCAGCGTGGTGTCGAAGATGATGACAGTGTTATCGTCGTAGGTTCGCTTTACCATTTGGAGGTGTTCCTTTCCTGAATCGAATCTGGTCATGAATGCTTAAAAGCTGACTAAGGCCAGCAAGACCATCTTCCGACATCAGGCGCCTCCTTTCTCAAAACAAATTGGCTAATCGACTGCGTCATCACAGGGGCTAATCCTGCTGCTTGATATTCTTGGCATCCAGGAAGGGCATCATCTGCCGCAGATTGGCGCCAACCTGTTCAATCAAGAGGTCATGCTCTCGTTGCCTGCGGGCGTTGAAGTTGGGCCTTCCCTGCTTGTTCTCGTCAATCCACTTGCGGGCGAATTCGCCGTTTTGGACGTTCTGCAAAACGCCCGCCATCTCTTCTTTGATGGACTGCTCGAACTGGTCGCCAATGACGTAACCGCCATGCTCAGCCGTATTGCTGACGCTGTACCACATATAACTCAAGCCGCCTTCGTAGAGCAGATCAACTATGAGCTTGAGCTCATGCAGGCACTCAAAATAGGCGACTTCCGGCTGGTAGCCGGCTTTGACCAAGGTCTCGAAGCTGGCGCGAATCAGGGCAGTGACGCCGCCGCAGAGCACGACCTGCTCGCCGAAGAGATCGGTCTCGGTCTCTTCTTTGAAGGTTGTCTCGATGACGCCGGCGCGGGTGCAGCCGATTGCTTTGGCGTAAGCCAAGCCCAGGGCTTTGGCATTGCCGCTGGCGTCTTGTTCAATCGCGATCAGCCCGGGTGTTCCCGCGCCTTCGGTGAAGACTTCTCGCACGCGATGCCCGGGCGCTTTCGGGGCGACCATCGCGACATCGACTGATGCCGGCGGCACGATTTCCTTGAAATGGATGTTGAAGCCGTGGGCGAACATCAGCATAGCGCCTTCTTTCAAATTGGGCGCGATATGCTCTTCATAAACGCTGCCTTGCAAGGTGTCGGGAATGAGAACCATCACGATATCCGCTTGCGCCGCCGCTTCGGCAACGGTGAAGACAGTTAAGCCATCCGCTTCCGCCTTGGCTTTGCTCCGGCTGCCTTCGTGCAAGCCAATGACGACTTTGCAACCGTTGTCGCGGGCGTTCAGCGCGTGGGCATGCCCCTGGCTGCCATACCCGATAACCGCGATAGTCTTGCCATCAAGCAATGATAAGTCCGCATCGCTGTCGTAATAGAGGGTTGCCATCTATGCTTTCTCTCCTGGATTAAACGTGAACACAATCTGCCGCGGCGGCAAATCCAGCCCGCCGCACAGCGTCAAACTATGCGCCCATTGCCGCGGCGCGCTTTCGAAGCCGCCTCGATCAATGTCCGCCGGTCAATAAAGTTCGTATCGTGAATTCTTGTGCCGCGTCCCATCGATACGACGCCGGTGCGGATCATCTCAACGATGCCGATCGGCCGTACCTGCTCGATGAATTCCTCGATGATATCTTCCGTGCCAACCATCTCGATTATCGCGACCTTGGGACCGATATCAACAATGCGCGCCGGATAACGGTCGCAGATCTCAGTTATCGTATTTCGCGAATCGGCGTCGTCGTTCCGCACTTTTATCAGCGCCAAATCACGTTCGACATGGGGCTCGTTGTCGATTACGCGGACGTCAATCACATTCACCAGCTTCTGCAAGTTGGTCGCGATCTTTCTAGCATATTCGGGACCGGCGTCTACGCGAATCGTCATGCGCGAAATATGCGGTCGGTGCGTCCGTCCGACGGTGAGGCTGTCGATATTAAAGGCGCGCCGGCGAAACAGACTGGCGATGCGATTCAAGACGCCCGGTTCGTTCTCCACCAGCGCGACAACGGTCACCTTGCTGTCGATCTGCAATTCAGCCATCATGCTTCTCCTGGCTTGGGTCTGCGTTTCATATCGTGCAGGTCGGCGCCAGCTGGCACCATCGGGTAAACCATCTCTTCTTTCTCGACGACGAATTCAATCAGGGTCGGTCCGTCGATGCTCTGCGCGAAACGCACCGCGTCTTCGATTTCATCGCGCTGAGTGACGCAGCGATTGGGGATGCCGTAGGCATCAGCCAGCTTGCAGAAATCCGGATTGACCATCGGCGTGGCTTGATAGCGCTTTTCGAAAAACAGTTCTTGCCACTGCCGCACCATGCCGAGGAAGTTATTGTTGATAATGGCGATGTTGACATTGACGTTTTCCTGCACCGCCGTCGCCATCTCGCATAACGTCATCTGAAAACCGCCATCGCCGACGATCGCCCAGATCTCTTCATCGGGCTGCCCGAACTTTGCGCCGATTGCCGCCGGAAAGCCGAAGCCCATCGTGCCCAAGCCGCCGCTGGTCAGCAAGGTCGCCGGGCGCTGATGCGGGTAATACTGCGCCTCAAGCATCTGATGCTGGCCCACATCGGTCACCGTGATGGCATCGCCGCCGGTCAGCTTCCAAATGTCATTGACGACCTGCGCCGTCAGCAGCATGCCCGGTGTTTCGTAATTCAAAATATCGCGCTCGCTGGAGTCTTCGAGCCAATCGCGGATTTGCCCAATCCAGGCTGGATGCGACTTGCCTTCCAGCTTCGGCAAGAGCTGCGTCAAGATCGTCTTCAGGTCGCCGGCGATGCCCACATCAGCTTTGACGTTTTTATTGATCTCCGAGCGGTCAATGTCGATATGAATCTTTTTTGCATTCTGAGCGTAGGTTTTCAAGTTGCCGGTAACGCGATCGTCGAAGCGCATGCCGAGCGCTATCAGCAGATCGGCTTCTTGAATTGCCAGATTCGATGAGGCTTCGCCGTGCATGCCCATCATGCCGATCACCAGCGGATGATCTTCCGGCATGGCGCCTTTGCCCAGCAGGGTCAGGGAAACCGGTATCTGCGCCCGTTCCGCCAGTTCGCGCAGCTCGTTCATCGCGCCCGACATCATGATGCCATGCCCGGCGAGAATGATAGGACGTTCGGCCTCAGCGATTAAACGCAGCGCCGCATCTAATTCGTACTCGCGCGCCGACCACGGCGGATCATAACCCGGCAGCTCAATATCCGCTTCGGGCCAGATGAATTCGGTCTCGGCGTTTTGAACATCCTTTGGCACATCCACCAGCACTGGACCGGGGCGACCAGTCCGCGCGATATGAAAGGCTTCCTTTATCGTGTAAGCCAGGTCGCGCGCATCGGTCACCAGGTAGTTGTGTTTGGTGATGGGCAGCGTTACGCCAGTGACATCAGTTTCTTGAAAGGCGTCCGAGCCGATGGCTGGGATGGGAACCTGGCCCGTAATCGCGACGATGGCAGACGAATCCATCATCGCGGTCGCCAGCCCGGTGACCAGGTTCGTTGCGCCCGGCCCACTGGTGGCGATGCAGACGCCAACTTTGCCAGTCGCTCTGGCATAGCCGTCCGCCATGTGGGACGCGCCCTGCTCGTGCCGCACCAAGACGTGATGAAGGCGGTCTTCATACAGGCTCATGGCGTCATAGGTGGGCAGGATGGCGCCGCCTGGATAACCAAACATGACATCGACGCCCTCGCGCAGCAGGCTTTCCATGATGATTTCCGAACCTTTGAGTTTCATCATCGCCTCCCGGCTCATCCACTCGCAGTGATCTAAAGCTGTCAAAATTGGTTGACGCGCGTCAACCAGCCGTACTTGTCCGGCGCTTCTCCGGCGGTGATGGCGAAGAACTCGCGCTGAACCGCTTCGGTGACAGGTCCGCGCCCGCCGCAGCCTATCGAGATGCGATCAACCGACTTGACCGGCGTGATCTCGGCCGCGGTGCCGGTGAAGAAGATCTCGTCCGCCATATAGAGCATCTCGCGCGCCACCGGCTGGAAGCGCACGTCGACCCCCTGATCCGCCAGGATTGTTAAGGCGCTGTCCCGCGTGATGCCCATCAAAATCGACGACCAGGCGCCCGGTGTATAAACCACGCCGTCCATAACGACGAAGATATTCTCGCCAGCGCCTTCGCTGACGTAGCCGTTAATATCAAGCGCGATGCCTTCCTCGAAACCATTGTCATGCGCTTCCATGCTCACGAACTGGCTGTTGACGTAGTTGCCGCCCGCCTTAACCAGCGCCATATGCGTGTCCGGCGCCATCCGGCGGAATGAGCTAATCTGAACATCGACGCCCTGTTCGATCGCTTCCGCGCCGAGGTATCGACCCCACTCCATCGTGAAGATGACCGTGTCCACCTCGGTGCGATTTCGCCCTTCCAAGCCGAGGGCGCCGGCGCCGCGGTAGATGATCGGGCGGATGTAACAAGAGCTGTGCCCATTCCTGCGCACGGTCTCGATAATCGCGCGATCGAGGGTATCGGCATCGTTGTCATGTTCGATGCGCATCACGCGCGCGCCGTGCAGCAAGCGCTCGCTGTGTTCTCGCAGGCGGAAGACCGCCGGTCCCTCCGACGTGTCGTAAGCGCGGATGC
This sequence comes from Anaerolineae bacterium, assembly GCA_022820125.1. Taxonomy (GTDB): domain Bacteria; phylum Chloroflexota; class Anaerolineae; order Aggregatilineales; family Phototrophicaceae; genus UBA6055. The sequence goes on from JAJEGA010000082.1 coordinate 29,867, forward strand.
CTTCAAATACGCTTGAACCGTAATGCAAAGCGTGAGCGCTGACGTGCACCGTCGCTTCGTCCCATTTCACGAACTCGCCGTTGCGCCAAATCCATTCAGCCGTCATGCATTTGTCCTCAATGTCATTTGCCGGGCAATCACTTATCGCTTGCTTAAATTCCGTTTTTGCATCATCGGCCGCCGCCCAAGCAACTAAAAAGCCCCCCGTGGCTTGGGAGGCTCTTGTTTGCTTTGCCTTTTGCCTGAAACCCGCCCAAGCCGTTAAAGTCCACTAATAATGACGAGGACAAGGACAAGGGCGCTAATTATAGTGTAATTCAAGTTGAACGATTTTCGCATTAGATGCCTCTTTACACCATACAGCGACAATGGAGCATACCCAATCAAATGAGGATTGTCAAGGAACTTAATACAAACCGGCACAAGGGAAGCCGAAACTTTAGATAGAATAACGCGGAAGCCCTATGCATAATACACAATTAAGTGTCAAGACGCGCTTTCGCCCGCGCAATTTGCGCGCGAACTGCCTTTGGCGCGGTTCCGCCGTATGTTTCTCGTTGCCTAATCGAACGCTTAAAGTCAAACACCTGCGCTACATCGTCGTCAAAGCGCGTTGAAATTCGCTTAAACGCGGATAATGGCAGCTGCGACAAACTCTCGCCACGCTCGGCCGCGGCGCGCACCGCCGCCCCTACGATGTGGTGGGATTGACGAAAGGGCGTCCCCTTGCGCACCAGATAATCAGCGAGGTCAGTGGCCAGCAGATCATCCGTCAGCGCGGAGGCCATCGCCTCGCGATTGATGTGCAGATTGCGGACCGTCGCCGTCACCACCGGCAGCAGTTGACGCATCGTCTTGAACGCGTCAAAGAGGGCTTCTTTGTCCTCCTGCAAATCTTTATTGTAGCCGCTCGGCAATCCTTTTAGCGCCGTCAGGAATCCGGTCAGGTTGCCAATGAGGCGGCCCGTTTTGCCGCGCATCAACTCCATCGGGTCGGCATTGCGCTTCTGCGGCATCAGGCTGGAGCCGGTGCTGTAGCGATCATCGAGCATGACGAAGCTGAAGGCGGGGTTGGAATAGATGAGTATGTCTTCCGCGAGGCGGCTGAGATGAATGGCGCAAAGCGATATGACGTAGAGCATATCGGCAACGAAGTCGCGATCGCTGACGGCGTCGAGGCTGTTTTCGCTGGGGCGGTCGAAGCCCAGTTCCGCCGCAATCTTCTGGCGGTCAATCGCGAAAGGCGTCCCCGCCAAGGCGCCGGCGCCTAGCGGGCAGACAGCCATCCGCGCTCGCGCCGCAGCCAGGCGGTCCCGGTCGCGCTCAAGCATCCAGAAGAAACTCATCAGCCAGTGAGCGGCGGTGATCGGCTGAGCCGGCTGCATGTGCGTATAACCGGGCATGACCGTTTCAATATGCGCTTCGGCGACGGCTATCAGCGACGCCTGCAACTGGCGCAGGTCGTCCAGGAGCCGGTCGGCAGCGCGCATCGTCCAAAGCCGGAAGTCAGTCGCGACCTGGTCATTGCGGCTGCGGCCCGTATGCAGCTTGCCGCCAACATCGCCCACAATCTCGATGAGCCGCCGCTCGACGGCAGTATGGATATCCTCATCACCCGCAGCCAGAACAAAGCGATCCGAATCAAACTCTTCTTTGACCAGCCGCAAGCCTTCGATTATGGCGTCCGCCTCGGCCTCAAGGATTACGCCCGCCTCGGCCAGCGCGCGCGCGTAGACCACGCTGCCTTCAATGTCTTCGGCATACAAGGCGCGATCGAAAGCAATGCTGTCATTCAGTTTGCGCAGGTCGTCATCGCTCGGCTCGCTGAAGCGCCCGCCCCAGAGACTCATCAATTAACCCCTTCGGCGCGCGGCAATCAGTCGCGCTTGAATCTGCTGTAATCCGGGCGCATATAATCGGTCCTGCCGCCGCCCTCGGTCTGGAGCATCGCCTCAACTTTGATGGGCAAGCCGAAGAGTTGAATGAACCCGTGGGCATCCTGCTGATTGTAGACATCTTCTTCACCGAACGAGGCGTAATCTTCGCGGTAGAGGCTGTACGGGCTCTTGCGCCCGGCGACGATGATATTGCCCTTGTACAGCTTAAGGCGGACGGTTCCGGTCACAGTTTCCTGCGTCACATCGACGAAGCCATCGAGCGCCTCGCGCAGCTTGCTGTACCACATGCCGTTGTATACGAGCTCGGCATACTTGGTGGCGATGGTGTCTTTGTATTGCATCGTATGCTTGTCGAGGCAGATGCTCTCCAATAATTGGTGCGCGCGATGGATGATGGTGCCGGCGGGCGTCTCGTACACGCCGCGGCTCTTCATGCCAACCAGCCGATTTTCCACGATATCGGTCCGGCCGATGCCATGTACCCCGCCCAGACGATTAAGGGTCGAGAAGAGCTCGACAGCGTTCATTTCGTCGCCGTTCAGGCTGATTGGATTGCCCTTGACAAAGCCGAGCTCGATGTATTCCGCCTCGTCAGGCGCGCGCTCGGGTTCATTCGTCAATTGATACATCGGGCTTTCCGGCTCGTTCCACGGGTTCTCCAGCAGCCCGCCTTCATGCGAGAGGTGGAAGATATTGCGGTCGCGGCTGTAGATGTCCTTCTCGGTGTGAGATACCGGCACGCGGAATTCTTCGGCGTAAGCCAAGGCGTCTTCGCGGCTGCGGATATCCCATTCGCGCCAGGGAGCGATTGTCTTCAGCTTCGGATTAAGCGCCATCGCCGAGACCTCGAAGCGCACCTGATCATTGCCTTTGCCAGTGCAGCCGTGGGCGACGGCGTCGGCTTTTTCAACTTCGGCGATTTCGACCAGGTGTTTGGCGATCAGGGGACGGGCGAAGGAGGTGCCAAGAAGATATTCCCGCTCATACACGGCGCCCGCGCGCAAAGTCGGATATACAAAGTCGGTCAAGAATTCTTCGCGCAGGTCTCGGATGTATAGCTTGGAAGCGCCCGAAGCCAGCGCCTTCTCCTCCAGCCCGTCCAGTTCTTCTTCCTGCCCCAGATCGGCGCAGAAGCAGATGACCTCGCAGCCGTAATTGTTCTTGAGCCAGGGTACGATCACCGACGTATCCAAGCCGCCGCTATATGCCAACACCACTTTCTTCACATCCGTTGTCGCCATCGCGTCTCTCCACTGATTGCTCGCCTAAATGCGCGCCTAGTTTAATGGAAGTTTCAGCATTTGGAAGTGGACGCTATGGCGCAGTCAGCCGGTCTCGCAGCAACGGCGCAGGAAGTACAGCCTTGTCAGTGGAAACAGAAGAATTTGCCTCTGAGTAAACCGAGAATCCAAAGCGAAATATGATTTGTTCTCTGCGTCCATCGTGTCATAGTGGTGAAATCGCAATTAACCAATCGAATGTCCGCCGACTTCACTATGCTCCCGGTTCAATCGCCGCTTGCTGCGCCGCGCCCGAGGCGCTAGAATGAGTGGATATAGATGCTGGCAAACAAGGGCGGAATTCGCGATGACGACGGTGGAACGGCTGAAAGACAAGCGCGACGAAAAGGCGCGCCCGCATTTGCGGCAATACGCGCCCGTGTGGCTGCTGCGCGAAGACGTGCTTGCGGAAGACGAGTCGATACAATTTCACGTTCTGTTTCAGCACAATCTGCACGGCTGGGTGAACCGCCGTTATCGATACGACGGCTTTAACAACACGCTTTATCACAAGGGCCAGACCGCGCTCGCCGAAGACGATGCCTTGCCCTACATGATGGAAACCCCGTATATCGAGGCTGGTGTCGACGACATACCGAACGCTTATGGCGGCTAGGTCCGTCCGATCTTTTGCGTGGCGACAGCTTCAAAGACTTGCATCAGGCGTTCGGCAATGCGCGACCAAGCGTAATCTTGCGCGATGCGTGATGCGGCCAAGCCCATGTCTTCAGTTCTTGAAGCGTCCGTCACCAACTCAATGATGCATTCAGCCAGCGAGATGGGTTCACGCGCGGGAATGTGGAAGCCCGTCTCTTGATCGCGAACCAAGAACTGCAACCCGCCCACCTGAGAGGCGATGACCGGTGTGCCGGATGACATGGCTTCCAAAGCCACCATGCCAAAGGACTCATAATCGGATGGCATGATGACTGCGGTCGCCGCGGCATAATACAGCGGGAGCTCGGTCTGTTCTTTCGCGCCGACAAAGCTCACCAGTTGGTCGATCCCCAACTTCACGCTGAGGTCTTGCAGCCGGTTCATTTCTTGATCGCCCGTGCTCGTTGGGTCGCCGCCGACGATCATAAATTGCAAGTTTCGCAGCAGAGACGGCGCCCGGTTTCGCAGCACATGAAGCGCCTCCAGGATTGTATCGACGGCTTTGAGCGGCTCTATCCGGCCGACAAAGAGCAGCAGATTGCTGGAAAGTATGATGCCCAGCGTCTCGCGCGCGGCATCGCGGGACAGCGCTTTGTTGAATCGCTCCGTGTCTACGCCTGGCGGTATCACAACAATTTGCTTGCGCCCGGCGCGGTAGAGCCAGCGCAGCTGAGCCTGCTCCGCCGGCGTCGCGGCAACCACCCGGTCCGCCGATTGAAGTATGCTCAACTCTGCGGTGATGCGGCGATCGGGCTGATAAAAGGCGTTGAATTCAATGCGCTTCTTCATATGCCCGAGCGTGTGAAACATGTGCACAAAGCGAATGCCCCAGGCTTCTTTCAGCTTCGCCGCCACCCAGCCGCTCAACCAATAGTGACTGTAGACGATGTCGTATCGCAAGTTTCGCCGAGTGGCAAAAGCCATCAGGTTCGCCGTGAATTCAGACAGGTGCTCGTATTGCTCGGCGGGGGATAATGGCTGGGGCGGACCAGCCCTCAGATAGATCAGGCGAACGTTCTCGCCAATTGAGCCATCGATCATGTTCTCATTGGGGGCAGAGAGCCGCGTGAAAATGTCGACGCGCACCCCGCGCCGGCCTAACTCGCGCGACAACTCGTTTATGTACACATTCATGCCGCCGGTCTTGGCGCCGCCCATGGGCGCTAGCGGGCTGCTGTGCACGCTTAGCAGTGCGATCTGTTGAACTGGCATTCGCGCCCCGCTGCGCGCCGAAGAAAGTCTAGCTAGCGCGGATATTCATCACCGCCGTGTCGCGGCCGCCCATGCGGTATTTGTAAGGTTCATCGCCGCGCAAGAAGTCGTAGAAGGCGAATCCCTGTTCGATGGCGTGCCGGATGTTATAAGCCAGAAGCACAATGCCCGGGCTCAAGTCGGCAAAATCTTCGTGCGCAAGCCCGGAGTTATAAACCATGACGCGGTTGCCGTATACAAAATTGATGTAGGCGGCGGCGCGCGCTTCGCCGATTGTCAGGAAGTTTAACTGCAGCCAGCCACGCTCCTGCAATAGCGGCACGATTGCCCGGAAGAAGCTTAAGTTGTTTTCATCTTGCAGGAAACGCGCCTTCTCCGGATCGCTGGCCGCCATCAGGCGGATGAACTGCGACACTTCTTCGTCCAAGTCTTGCTGGCCGTTGACGATGTACCAGTTGATCGCTGCTTCACTGCCTTGTATGCGCCGCAGCTTGCGCCTTACTTCATGTCGCTGTTTCTTGTGCAGCGAGCTCAGGTAGCTGCCCCAAGTCGCCGGCAGCGCGATGATCGGGCAAACCTCTTGCTGCTCAACGACCGTGTTAAAGCCGCGGCTTTCAAGCAATTCTGGCAGCCGCAGGCGCGTGGGCGAATCAAAGGGCACATTGCAGAAATCAAGCTGGTCATAGGCCTCTCGATGATCCCGCAGGTAATCTGTGAAAGCCTGGTAAACATCCGCCATTCGCGCTTCATCGACGATGAAATCCAAATAGTCTGTAACATCGACGCAGCCAATGATCTGGACGGCGCGTCCCCTTTCGGATTCGGAGATGAAGAGCGGCGCAATTCCATGAACGACCGCGCCATCAAAGCAAGCCAGTATCCAAAGTTCGCCCGGCTCGTAGGCGTTCCACCAGGTATATTGCCATTCCCAGGTGTAGAACACGCGGTTCATCGGCGCTCGCGACAGCAGCTCGTTCCACACCGGTTCCAGCTCGGCAAACGCGGCTCTGTCTCGAAAGGCTCTTACTTCCACGCGCAACCCTCGCCCCTATTATTCGACGCTGTCCGGCTCCACCAGTCTAGTGACACAAATAGCGCTTAAGTTCTTACTTGCGCCCGCCGCCCTGCCAGCTAATTGGGCGACGCTGCGCCTGTTTCCTTAGGCGTCGCCGGATCATTGCCCCATTCTTTCCACGATCCATCATAAAGGCGCAAATTCCGCGCGCCCGCGATTTCCAGCGCCAACATACCGTAAGAAGCGGAGACGCCGGAATTGCAGTATATCACTGTCTCATCGGCATCAAGCGCGACGCCCTTATCCGCGAAACACTCGCGCAGCGCTGCCGGCGATTTCAAGGTTTGGTCGTCCGCCACCATCGTCGATCGCGGGAGACTGATCGCCGATGGAATATGACCGCCGAATTTCGCGCGCGATGCCTCGCCCGCGTATTCCGCCGGCGAGCGCACGTCAATCACCTGAATCGTTCCCGACTCGATGCCTCCCACTATATCGCCCGCCGACGCCTTCAGCGCCGCATTTACGCGCGGGACAAAGCGGGCGCGGTCAAATTGAGGAATCTCGGCGCTCACGGGCCGCCCTTCCGCACGCCATTTGTCCCAGCCGCCATCGAGCACGAAGACGCTTTCGTGCCCATAATATCGAAACGCCCAGCGCAAGCGGCAAGCGAACATGCTCGCGGCGTTGTCGTAGATGACCACCCTGGTGGCATTGCTGATGCCGAGCGCGCTCATCTGCGCGGCGAAACGCTCAGGCGAAGCGACATCGTTTGACGGCGAGAGCGGCTCCACGATATCGATCTGCCAATCAACAAAAACCGCCCCCGGTATATGCCCCGATTCGTAACCTTGCCGATCGGTGAAATAGTGCGGCGGCGGCGCCGTCGGCGGGAGGACCGCCCCGCGCAACTCGACGATGCGCAACTCCGGGTCCTTGAGATGCTGCTCCAACCAGGCGGTTGTTGCCAAGGGCGACGGCATGAAGGCTTCCTTTCTGATTCTCCACCATATTTTCATCAATTTTACACGCGCTTGCCTCAGGCGGCGAATTAGCGGGAGCATATCCCTTTCAGCGGCAACCATTATCTTTACCTCCAAGCGCATCGAGAAAAACGATGGGCGAGCAGTGACACAGACTGTAGTCGCTTCATTTCTGTCGCCCTCAATACACCTGCGGATGCGCGCGCGATTTCCCAAGCGGCTGTATTTCGCTATAATGACGCCAAGCAATCATCAAAAGGGCTGATGAAGAAGCGAATCCGCGGGCTGAAGCGCGCCGTCTTTCAATTGGATTTCGACCTTTACCGAGTCAAGGTGCCGATTCGCGAGTACAACGGCGCGAATCTCAGCGTCATTGATCTTTGGCCGCAAGATGTTGAAAAGACGCTGTTTTTCCAGCATGGCTTCGCAGGCGTGGCTGAATCGTGGGAGTGGCAGTTGGCGCATTTCGCCAATCAATATCGGGTAATCGCGCCCGATCTGCGCGGTCACGGGCAAAGCGACGCCCCTCACAGCGAATACTCGATGCCGGAACTGGTGCAGGATATGCTCGACGTTATCGACACCTTGAAGCTGCCCGAGCGATTTGTACTGGCTGGCCATTCCTTCGGCGGCGCAATTTGCATTGAATTCGCGAAGGCTTATCCCGAACGCATCGCCAAGCTCGTGCTGGTCGCAAGCGCTGGCGAGTATCCCCTGCCCAAGTTCGCCTCCGTTATGTTTCGCATTCCGGTCCACATTACGTTGCCGTTCTGGCGCTATCGCCGCCGCTGGGATGCGGAGTATCACGCGCTAAAGTCCATGTTTCATAATAATTTGTATGGCTGGCAGGCCTGGTCCAAGCTGCGCGACATAAAGAATGAGACCCTTGTCATCACTGGCGAGCGGGACAATTACTTTCCCCGCTATGTTTACGACGATGTCGCGAAATTGATCCCCGGCGCGGTAGTTCATGATGTTGGCTCGGCGAAACACAAGGTGCAGCTGGAGCGTCACGAGGCGGTCAATCGGGCGATCGAGCGCTTCGTCGAAATGTCGAAGCGGAGCAGCTGGCGCTCGATATCGGCGGCCGACGAGCTTGCCAAGGGGCGCCCCTGGCTGGGTCATTACGACAAAAACATCCCGCCTACGATTCCGATCCCGCATCAGCCGCTCTACCGATTCTTGGAAAGCGCGGCCGATTGGGCGCCGCGGCGCACAGCCACCGTCTTCTACGGCAAGACATTAAGCTATCGCGAGCTGGAAACCAGAGTCAATCAGTTCGCCCATGGCTTGCGCGCGCTTGGCGTGCAGCGTGGCGATCGCGTCCAGATCGTCTTGCCGAATACGCCCCAGTTCATCATCGCCTATTACGCCATCTTGAAGATCGGCGCCGTCGTCGTCCTGTCTAATCCCGACGCCAGCGCCGAGCTGATCGTCAGCCACGCGCGCGAAACCAGCGCGAAGGCGCTCATCACTCTGAGCGCGTTCAGCCAGTTGGCGCAATTGCTGCAGGGCCAGGCTGGTACCGAAAAATTGATCTTCACCGGCATCGGCAAGCATGTCGCAACCGGCCGAGCGGCGGCTTTTGGGCGACATAAACAAGCCACCACCGAAGACGAATCCCTCGCCCGGCGTATTGGACGCCGCATGTCCGAGATTATGTCGGGTCAAGACCCGAGACCGCCTGCTATTGACGTGGCGCATACCGATCTGGCAGTCATTTCTTATACGAGCGGCACAACCGGGAAACCGCGCGGCGTCTGTTTGACTCATCGCAATTTGGCGGCCAACGCGATGCAAACCCGCCACTGGATGCCCGAAATCGAATACGGCAAGGAAGTTGTGATGGCGGTCGTGCCATTTGAGCATAGCTATGGCATGACGGCCGCCATGAACCTGCCTGTCCTGATCGCGGCTAAAATCGTGATCATTTCGGTCTTTGAGCTCCGGCAAGTGCTGGAGCATATTCGCCGTTACAAGCCCACGCTTTTCCCCGGTGTGCCGTCTATGTTCACGTTAATCAATCAGGCGGAGAATGTGCGCGGCTTCGGCCTGTCGTCCATCAAAGCATGCATCAGCGGCGCCGCGCCCCTGCCGGTCGAGGTGCAGGAGTCATTCGAAAAACTGACGCGAGGGCGCTTGGTTGAAGGCTACGGCTTGACGGAAGCCGGTCCGGTCACGCATTCGAATCCGCTCTATGGATTGCGCAAGGCGGGCTCAATCGGCGTCCCTTTGCCCAATACTGACGCCAAGATTGTTGACGTGCTGAGCGGCGCCGATCTGCCAATTGGGCAAATTGGCGAGATGGCGGTGAAGGGCCCGCAAGTTATGAGTGGCTACTGGCATTCAATCGGTGAAGACGAAACAGTCTTGCGCGACGGCTGGCTGCACACCGGCGATGTCGCCGTGATGGATGACGAGGGCTACTTCAAGATAATCAGCCGCAAACGCGATACGATCTTCACCGGCGACTACAGCGTCTACCCGCGTGATGTCGAAGAAGTTTTGTATGAGCACAATAAAGTGCTTGAGGCGGCGGTGGTGGGCGTTGGGCGGGAAGCGAGCAACCAGAAGATCAAAGCCTTCGTCGTACCGCGCCCCAATAGCAGCTTGTCGAAAGAAGAATTGCTGGATCTCTGCAAACGGCGATTGGAAGAATACGCCGTGCCCTGGGAGATTGAATTCCGGCAATCGCTGCCGCGGTCGTTCATCGGCAAGGTACTGCGCAGAGTGCTGCATGAAGAAAATCATGGGAGCGGCTGAACATTGGCTTTTGCGCTTTCGCAAACCGGCATCCTCAAATGTCGCGAATGACGCTGCATTTGAGCGCGCCCTCTCCTGGCATCGATTAGCGGACGACCTGCATTGATGGCGTCTTTGCCCTTATTCCCCCTGAATACTGTGCTGTTTCCCGGCATGACGCTCAAGCTGCATATCTTTGAAGAGCGCTACAAGCTCATGATCAACAACTGCATTGAAGCGAACGAGCGATTTGGCGTCGTGCTCATCAAGGACGGTCGGGAAGCGCTTGGTCCCACGGCGACGCCTTACGAGGTGGGATGCTCGGCCGCTATTGGCGAGATTCAGCGACTGCCGCTAGGCCGGATGAACATCACCGCGGTCGGTCAACGGCGATTTCGCATTAAGGGCATCAGCCGCCGACAGCCGTTTTTGCTGGGCGAAGTGGAATTCTTCGCGCCCGCGGAGGACGAGCCAGAGCTTATTCACCGATACAGTCGCTTGCTGCGCCCGCTGGTTATACGTTACCTCAAGACGCTGTCAAGTTCGGAAGAGGCCAGTATTGACCCAGAACATATCCCTAAACACCCGCGGGCGATATCGCAGCTTGCGTCAATCCTGCTGCAGGCGGATAGCGCGCAGAAGCAGGAGCTGCTCGAGATACGAAGTTTGTCCCGTCTTCTTCAAACGCTGGTTGAAATCTATCGTCTTGAGACGCTGCTGCTGCCAGTGAAATTGTCGCCGCCAGGCGCGGACTTTGATATCGGTCCCTTCTCCAGCAACTGACATGAACAGAAGAGCAGAATCTGCCATTAGCGAAAACCTTTTTGGGTGAAGACATTTCTATAGATTCGATTTCGCTATGGTCATTAGCTTGTTTGAGCCAAGCCGAGAATGGCCTGCGACCGTGATAGTATGTATATGGCAGGCGTGTATACTCGATAGTCAGTGGCAAGCGCTGATCAGTCGTTACAGCAACCTCAATGAGAGATTTGTTACTCATATTCACGCGAGCGCTCCTACTCGCGCTCGTCACCATCCTTGCGCTGGAAATCGCGCTGCAGATTGCCTTTCCGCTTTTGCCGCCGAATCTTATCGAAGCTATGCCGCAGTATCTGGAGCGGCTTGGCTATCGCTTGAATACGGCGCACGGCGCGCTTGAGTATCCCGCGCGGCAACGCGTCACTTACCAAGTCACGCCGCTGACTGGAGATTTGTACGACCTCACCTGCATCAAGCCAAGCGACGCCCAAGCCTTTGAGCCGTATCAGGTGACGTTTGAGCGAGACGAGCGCGGTTTCCGCAATGCTGAACCCTGGCCGGACGATGCAGACCTGGCAGTAATCGGCGATTCATTCACCGCTGCCGAGTTGATTCAGCGCCCGTTTTGGCATAATCTCGCCGATTCTATGCTCGTTCTGGCTGTTCCTGGCACGGGCACACTTGAACAGCAGCGGCTATTTGAAGCTTTCGCCTTGCCTCGTCGCCCAGAAACAGTTGTGCTCGCTTTCTTTGGCGGCAACGATCTGAACGACACCCGATTCTTCGCCGACATGCAGCGCGCCGGTTTGACGCGTCAAGCCATCGCCCACCGCGGGAAGACCGCGCTAGATTATTCGGTTGTTTTCCGTCTATTGCAGTTCCTCAGCGAGGTCGCGGCGCCGGATGCCGCTGCGGAATGTCACTATCCGGTGGCGGCGCAAACGGATCCGCCGACGCCAGTGGCTTTCTACCGACAGTTCTTGCCGCTGCTCAGCCGGGACAAAGCGTCTCTGCTTGAAAGTGAGGAACTGCGCCTCACCAAAACAAGCCTCAGTGAGATGGCATCGGCATTGGATACTAACGGTGGCGCGTTCATCTTAATGTACATCCCGCAGAAAGCCGAATTGTATTGGCGCCGCCTGGACGCGGAGAGCAAAGAAGCGATCATCGCCGCCGAATCGCGCGATGGCCAGTTTGACGGTCTGGACAAGATTGATGAGAACCTGTCTGTCCAGCGTGACGTCATGCGAGAAATAGCGGACGAACTCGACATTGCCTTCTTGGACCTGACGCCGGCGCTGTCTGAGGCGATCGACGGGGGCAGCAAGCCCTATTTCTTCGCCGACACGCACTGGAATCAAGACGGTCACAATATCGCCCGAAACGCCTTGCTTGACTTTATGAATCGGTCTAACCTAGAAAAGTGATCTGCGAGGCTTTGTCAGTTCCTGCGAATCTTGGCATTTGTATAGCCGCTTCCACCGGGGAGTAAGCATTTGAAAAGTCTCTTGAAAATCGCCTGGGAAAGGTTCAGCGTCAATTCAGCGATAATCGCTGACATTAATGGGCGCTTCATCGCGACTGCTTTCTACTTCACCATCATGACGCCTTTCGGCTTGCTCTCCGCACTCTTCATGGACCCGCTTCGCAAACGGAAAGTCAACCCGCATTGGGAAGAACGCGAGCCGACGCCGACGGATTTAGCCTCAGCGAGAGAACAAGGCTAACGATGTATATTCTAGGCATATCCGCCTTTTATCATGACTCCGCAGCAGCCCTGCTATGCGATGGCGAGCTGATCGCCGCCGCGATGGAAGAGCGATTCTCCCGCGTGAAGCATGACAACCGCTTCCCCCAGCTGGCGGCAGAATTCTGCCTGCGGCAAGCGGGTATATCGGCGCGGGACTTGGCATACATCGTCTTTTACGAGAAGCCGCTGCAGAAATTCGAGCGCATTCTGCAAACCACTTTGAACACCTTTCCCCGTTCGTCCGGGCTCTGGCGCGAATCAATGCTGACCTGGCTGAGCGATAAACTCTGGGTGCGCAGCCACATCGCGCGCGGGCTTGGCGTTCCCTACGACAAGATTTTGTTTTGCGATCATCACATGAGCCACGCGGCCAGCGCCTTCTACGCTTGCCCCTTCAAAGACGCCGCGATCCTGACCGTCGATGGCGTGGGCGAATGGACCACAACTACCCTGGGTATAGGCAAGAGCAGCCTCGGCGAAGAAACGCAGGCGCCGCCTACAATCGAGCTCTTTGAAGAGCAACGCTTTCCGCATTCGCTGGGGCTGCTTTACTCCACCTTTACCGCCTGGCTCGGCTTCCGCGTCAATAATGGCGAATACAAGGTGATGGGCATGAGCCCCTACGGCTCGCCGCGCTATATGGACAAGATTGAGAAGGTCGCGCGCGCCGATGAAGACAACGGCGCCTTCAAGCTCAATATGGATTATTTCGACTTTCACCGTTCCACAACGCGGAGCTACAGCAACAGATTCCTCGAGCTATTTGGTGAGAAGCGCGATGACGAAGCCGAGTTTTTCACTATGCGCACGAATCCGGAGCGCTCGGCTGATCGGGCGGCGATGGAGACAAACCAGTATTACGCTGATGTCGCGGCGAGCATTCAGCAATTCACGGAAGACACCTTGGTCAAAATCGCGAATCACTTGCAAAAGCGCAGCGGCATGAGCAAGCTCGTCATGGCCGGCGGCGTGGCGCTGAACACCAAAGCCAATTGGCGCATCCTGAATGAAACCCCGTTTGAAGAATTGTGGATTCAGCCGGCGGCTGGCGATGACGGCGGCGCGCTCGGCGCTGCCTTGTGGGCATGGCACACGCTATTGGGCAAACCGCGCCTTTGGGTGCAGAAGCACGCCTATTATGGCCGCAGTTACAGCGATGAAGAGTGTCGCGCGTTTTTGGATGAAGAAGCGCTATCGTACGAAACCATCGCCGATGAGAGCAAGCTCACCGAGACTATCGTTGACGCCCTGACCTGCCAACAGGTCATCGGCTTTCATCAGGGGCGGTTTGAATGGGGACCGCGAGCTTTGGGAAATCGCAGCATTTTGGCTGATCCGCGCGGCGCCGATATGAAAGAAATCGTCAATACAAAGATCAAGTTTCGCGAACCGTTTCGACCCTTTGCGCCGGTCGTGCTGCGGGAGCGCGCTCCCGAATACTTCGATTATCCGCAGGTGGCTGATCATGACACGCCGCGCTATATGCTGATGGTGGCGCCTATCAAAGCAGACAAGCAGACCGAGATCCACGCCGTCAACCATGAAGGCACGGGCCGATTGCAATCCATAGATCGCGAGACGAATTCAAGATATTACGATGTGGTGCAGCAATTTGGCGAAGCGACGGGCGTGCCGATCGTGCTCAATACCTCGTTTAATCTGCGGGGCGAGCCCATTGTCAACACACCGCGCGAAGCCTACAATACCTTCCGAAACAGCGATATCGACATGCTGGTGCTTGGTTCGCATATCGTACGAAAACCCACCTAACCGTGAATGCCTGACGGGGAGACATCATGGCGACAAATGCAAAACGCGACGACAATTCACCAAGCGCCTTAAAAGACTTTTTCATGCGCATGGGCGTGCTTGGCGAACTGCTGGCTTTTCTCTGGAAGCGCAAACTCTATTGGATGCTGCCGATGGTCATCACGCTGTTGGTGTTCGCGCTTTTGATCATGCTCGGCGGCTCTAGCCCGCTCAGCCCTTTCATTTACACGCTGTTCTAGCCACAGCCCTACGATCGCCTGGCGCTTATGGAACTGTCAGCAATCAAGCTATTGGTATTGATCGCCTTGGTCGCGCTAGTCTTGCGGCTGGGGCTGCTGGTTCATCAGCGGTCGTTGGCGACCAAGCCGATACACGGCGGCGCGCTTTCGCAACTGCTCAACTTGCTCTCGGGCATGTGCTTCGTCGCCATCCTGCCGACAGTATGCCTGAGCGTTTTGGCGCTCCACCCCGAGGCGGTGAATTTCGCCGGTCTCACCTGGCATCCAATTTTGTTCATCGTTGTTTCGCTTGGGCTGGGCAGCTTCGTCTTCGCCCTGCTCCACGCCATTGTCGAACGCGTTCCGCTTCAACGCGCGCGAGGAGAGGCTGCGGGCCGGGCGGCGCGCGGCTGGACGGAAGAGGACGCAAAAACTTCGGGCTTGTAACCAGCAGACTGTCGAATCAAATATCCAGGTTGCGCACCTGCTTGGCGTGGGTCTGTATGAATTTACGGCGCGGCGGTACGCTGGCGCCCATCAGCGTATCAAAAACGCGGTCCGCATCGGCGGCGTCATCAATGGTCACTTGAAGGAGCGTTCGCCTTTCGGGATCCATAGTTGTCTCCCAGAGCTGATCCGGATTCATTTCGCCCAAACCCTTGTAGCGCTGAACGGCCACCTTGTCCGGATTTTTGAATCGATTCATCTCCTGATTGAGCAGATATTCGTCCGTTGTGCCGCCCTTCGGGTAGACATAGGCTTTCTGCTTGCCGTTTTTCAGCAAGAATATCGGCGGCTGCGCGATGTAGAGATGCCCCTGCTGCACCAGTTGCGGCATATGCCGGAAGAAGAAGGTCAGCAGCAGCGTGCGAATATGGCTGCCGTCGACATCGGCGTCAGTCATGATGATGACCTTGCCGTAGCGCAGGCGGTCGACAGCCATTTCGTCATGGATGCCCGTGCCCAGGGCTGAAATCAGCGCTTTGATTTCGTTGTTGTCGAGTATCTTGTCGATGCGCGCCCGCTCGGTATTCAGGATTTTGCCGCGCAAGGGCAGAATGGCTTGGTAGTGCCGATCGCGCCCCTGCTTGGCGCTGCCGCCGGCCGAGTCGCCCTCTACAATATAAATCTCGGCATTGTCGCCCCGTTCCGAACAATCTGCCAGCTTGCCCGGCAAGGTGCTGCTCTCCAGCAGGCTGGGCCCGCTGCGCACGAGATCACGCGCCTTTCTTGCCGCTTCCCGGGCGCGTTTGCTCGTCATGCACTTTTCCACAATGCGCCGCGCTTCACGCGAATTCATCTCGAGAAACTCGTTGAAGGCTTCCGTCACCGCCTGCGATACGGCGCCTTGGACTTCGGGATTAAGCAGCTTGACCTTGGTTTGGCTCTCGAATTGCGGATCAGGATGCTTGACACTGACGATCGCCGTCAAGCCTTCGAGCGTATCCGTGCCGGAGAAATTGCCGTCTTTGTCCTTCAACTGGCCTGCCCGTTTGGCGTATCGATTGATCACGCCGGTTATCGACGACCGCAAGCCCGTGATATGCGTGCCGCCGTCCGGCGTGTTGATGGTGTTGGTGAATGCCAGCTCTGTGGTCGTCGCCACATCAGAATATTGGAAAGCGACTTCGACCCCGATTTTATAGGGGTTGTCATTTCGGTCGAGGTACTCGATATCGCGCTCTACGTGAATGATGTTGTGAATGGCTTTGCGATTGCGATTCAGATAACGCACAAACGAGCGCAACCCGCCATCAAAATAAAACGTCACTTCGCGCGGGATGGGCTTAACGCGCTCATCGCGCAGGCGAATCGTCACCTTGCGCGTAACAAATGCCATCTCGCGAAAACGCGTCTTCAGCACATCGAAACTGAAGTCGTTCTCCTCAAGGATCGAGAAGTCGGGCACAAAGGTGATTTCGGTACCGGTCTCTTCACCGTCCTTTAGTTTGCGCCCTTTGCGCACACCGCTGGTCGGGACCCCCGCCTCGTAGGACTGCCGCCAGACATGGCTGTTGCGATAAATCGTCGCCGTCAAGGTCGCTGACAACGCATTCACCGCGGATAAGCCTACGCCGTGCAAGCCGCCGCTGACCTTGTATGCTTCGTTATCGAACTTGCCGCCGGAGCCAACTTCCGTCATCACCACTTCAAGCGCCGATTTTCCGCTCCCGTGTTTGCCAACCGGGATGCCGACCCCGTTGTCGCGAATCGTAGCTGCGCCGTCCTCGTTCAGCGTCACAGCAATAAAATCACAGCGTCCCGCCAGCGCTTCATCAATGGAGTTGTCAACCACCTCGTAAATCAGGTGATGCAGGGCGCGCTCGTCAGTGCCGCCGACGTACATCCCGGGGCGCCGCCGGATATGTTCGCGCGGGTCTAGTTTCTGGATATTTTTGGCGCCGTACTCACGCTCTTGCTGAGCGATAAGATCACGATCCTTTGCCATGTCTTCTCCTGACGATACTGCCAATAGGTCGTACTCACCGGCTCACAGATTCACCGTTCCGGCGCCCGCAAGTCTTGCCAAAATCAACCTCAAAACAGCGTCATTTGTCCACCTAAATTATACAGTAGCATTGGCTTTGGGACAATCCGCAGCGCCAGCAAATATGAGCGCGCGGCATTGACACCGCGGGGCGCCGCACATACAATCGCCGCTGCTGCCTCTGTAGCTCAGTGGACAGAGCACCGGTCTTCTAAACCGTTGGTCGCAGGTTCGAGTCCTGCCAGGGGCGTCACTCAAATGCGCCCGCTGTTTCAACCAAAACCTACGCTGTAATGTCGCTGTATAGTTGGCGAATCTGCCCGCTTAATGGCGCCTTGTTCTCTTTCGCCCAGCGCTCGAGCTGGCTGAAATGCGCGACCGCCTCCGCAGGCCTGCCCAATTTCACATAGAGCCGCAGCAGCTTGAGGTGGATCTTATCGCGGCTGAAATCGGTATCGACCGCTCGAGTAAGTGTGCGCAGCGCCAATTCGTAGCTGGCGCGCGATTCCCAAATGTCGGCGATATTCTCCAAAGCTTCAACATAGGCGATTTGGTAAGCTTCGCGCCGCTCGAGGATCCAGCGATCGCTATGACCCTGCAGATAAGGACCGCGATAAAGTTCAGCCACTCGCTGCCATAACGCGAACGGGTCTTTCGGCTCTCCGTAGCGAGCCTCCAGGAGCCCCTCGACAAACTCAAACGCGTCAAAATAATAGCGCCTTTCCCGGTCTATGCGATAAAAGGCGCCCTGGTGCGCCAGCACATCCATGCCAACAGCCTTGTGCAGGCGCCGCTTGGTCACGTGGAAGACGTTTACCGCCTGCTCGATTTTCAGTTTCGTCCAAAATGTCTCGCAGATTTGGTTGCGCGTAACTTTGGGGCGATCAAGGGCGAAGAATAGCAGCAGTCTCGGCAAATGACCTTCCCATCTGTCGATAAGATAATCATCCAGGAATACATAGCCAGGTCCCAGCGATAGCGCTTTAAGGCTGGCGCCGTCCGCATTGTGGTTGCTGTAAATGTCCTCCCGCACAACGTGACTATCGCGCAGCATGACTGCGTGCCGTTTGGCAATCATCGACAGCCAAGGCAAACGGGGCAGTGTACGGCCGTTCAATAGGATCTTGCAGTGATCGGGCGCGAGATGAGACAAGCGCTCTACGAAGCGAAGCACGTCGTCAGCGAGGTCCGCCCGGTCAAACTCATCAAGCACGAGCCAGAACTCGCCGTCAGCCATTTCCGTCAGTTCGGCGATGAAAGTCCGCAGGATCGCATCCAAATGCTTGTAGGGATCTTCAAGCAGGCGCGCTGGCAATACATTCATTTGCCGCCCGAATGTAACGTGCTGCCGCGCTAAGCTGCCCATGATGCCAGCCAAGAAGCTGCGTAAATTGATGTCGTCGACATCAAGCGGGTAATAGAATGTTGAAACGCCGCGGTCTGCGAGCAGCCTCGCCACGATCAGCGAACGCAAGCGACTCTGAGGGTGGAGCAGAATGACCTTCGCCTCGCGCGCATAGCGAAGGCAATTCTCATAGGCGGAATCAGTTTGTTCGCTTATGTTCATTGGCTCGTGATGAAACAGAATCGTTCATAATTTTCCGCCAAAGGCGCAACGCGACTGTCGATCGCGGCAGCTATCAAGAATCGCCAGCGCCACGGCTCAATCATCGGCGGCTGACTTGCGCCTGGCAATGCCTGAAACGCCGCCCGCTATGCGCTTGTGCCGCCACAAAACAGGAACCGTCGCGCTGTAAATCAGCTTTTCTCCTTGTCCATCCGCGCTAGTTCCCGCCTGAGCGTCTTGCCGACAGCGGTCTTGGGCAACTCCTCAATGAAGGCGATACGCCGCGGAATCTCATACGGCGCCAGCATGTCGCCCAAGAATTCTATAACCTCGTCCGCTTCCAGGGTCTCTCCCGGCTTGACGACGATCCAGGCTTTCAGCGCTTCCTGGCTTTCCCGCTTCGGATGCGGGATCGCCGCCACGCCAACTTCCAATACCGAAGCGTGCGACGCGATGGCGTTTTCTATCGTGGTTGGATAAACATTGTAGCCGCCGATCAAAGCCATATCTTTCTTGCGATCAACAATGTAGAAGTATCCGTCTTCATCCATGCGCGCGATATCGCCGGTGTAGAGCCAGCGCTTGCCCGATTGCTCGCGCAGCGCGTTATGCGTTTCTTCCAGCATCCCGTGATAACCAGCCATGACGTTCGGACCAGCCATCAAGAGCTCGCCGATTTCGCCGACGGGCACATCGGTTTCGCCGTCCTCCAGGCTGACGATGCGCATATCCATCTCGGGAAGCGGCAAGCCGATTGATCCAGGCCGATTCTCTTTATAGACCGGGTTGACGTGCGTCGCCGTCGGCGCCTCGCTCATGCCGAAGCCTTCGCGCACTGAACCGCCGGAAAGGCGCTCAAAAGCCGCCTTTGTCGCCTCGGGCAAGGGCGCCGACCCGCTCAAGCAAAGCTGCAAAGAACTGAGGTCGATTTCGCCGCTCTGCGCTTTCGGGTGATTGTTAATGGCGTTATACAGCGCCGGGACGCCTGGGAACAGAGTCGCCCGGAAGGTTTCAATATTGCCGAGAACATCGTCAATGTCACGCGGATTCGGCACAAGCACAACCTTGCAGCCGCGATAGACGCTAGTGCTTACAACCACGACTAAACCATATACATGGAAAAAGGGAATCGCCCCCAAAAATATATGCGATTCCGCCGGCGCGTCCAGCAGATCCAGAAATCCTTCCGTCTGCAGCATATTCGCGACCAATGCTCGATGTTTGGACATCGCCGCCTTGGCCACGCCGGTGGTGCCACCGGTGTATTGGAATATGGCCAGATCATCCGGCAGAACCTGGACATTCGCCTGCTTGCCGTCGTAGCGGCTCAGCAAATCCTGAAACCAATGATCGCCTGACTGCGGACCCGCCAGGAAATGGCCCTCTTTCTTCTCCTTGGCAATCGTGAATAGAAACTTGGCCAAGGGCGGCAAATACTCCTTGATGTTGGCGACGATCACGGTCTTGACTCTCGTGCGCGGCTGAACTTGCTTCACCAGGTCGTAAAACAGCGTCATCGTCAATACAAACTCAGCGCCGCAATCGTCTATTTGATGCGCCATTTTTTCCGCTGGATACGTTGGATTGGTAGCCGCAACGACGCCGCCCGCCTTCAAGATGCCATAAAAGCTGATGACAAAGGCGACGGAGTTGGGCATGACAATAGCGACGCGATCGCTCTTTTTCAGTCCCATATCCACGAGGGCAGCGGCCAGCGCATCCGACATGCGGTCGAGTTCCTCGTAGGTAATCGACTGGCTTATGCGCCCAATCAATGGAAGATTCGCCGGCGTAATGAATGCCGTATTGTGCGGTATGCGAACGCGCGTGTCTTTCAAAAACTGATGCAGCGGAACCTCCGGAATTTCAACCGATGTCGGCATGCCGACATCATAGTTCTTGATCCAGGGTCTTTCGGCATAAGTGACCATTCGCCCAAACTCCAGCAATCTAGCGGTATCGCAGCTTAAATTGAGTATAACTTGTTTCTTTAACAGCTCAATACATTCCGAAACGAAACCGCGCTAAGCGCCTTTGAATGCTGATGCGCAAGCGGACCGGCGGCACACCCTTCAGACACCGCCCATACCGCGGCAATCGCCAATCGCCGCATGCAGGCCGGCGCGGCGAATAAGTCAATATGCTAATGATAACATTGTGAATTGGTGAAAGCCTTGCCGTTATTGCGTTCCGCAGCAAGCCGCGATCGTCGCCCCAAGCGGATTCATGGATTGAGCCAGGCAGTCCAGGCTTTCGGCACTCGCGTAACCTCGCCGGCCGCATTCAAGCAAATCAGCTTAAGCGATGCTTCAAACAAGGCAGCGCCCGTCTTCGCCTCAACAATTTCGCATTCAAACGTCAGCGCGCGGCTCCTGACCTCTCCAATCCAGGTCCGCACTGTGATCCGTTGATCATAGCGAGCCGCCAACTTGTACTTGGCATTGAGCTCCCCGGCAGCCAGAAAATAGCCGGAAGTTTCAATGTCAGCATAACTCCACCCACGCGCTCGAATGTATGCGCTGCGTCCTTCTTCAAACCACACTAGATAGACGGCGTGATGCACGACTCCCATGCGGTCGGTTTCCGCGTAACGCACGTGGAAAGTGTTTTCGCTAACAAAGTGATTTCCGGGCATTTTGCCGCTTGCCTCTTCTGCGCCTGCGTCAATAGTCTAATGCGGGAAACGCGCGCGACACAAGCATTGAATCTTGGCGCAATTGTGCAAGACTTGGCGCTGCGTCCGGTTATAAGAGGCTGACCATGTTACGACACTTGAAAATCATGCTAATCGCGCTTTGCCTTTGCCTGCCCGCCGCCCTTTCGCAAGCGCAAGCCCTCGTCGATGCTTATGCCGACTTGCCCCAATCGCGGACGGCCGATGGCGCCTTCGTGCTGGGCGAGCCCAGCGCCGGCGTCAAGCTCATTGAATTCTCGGATTTCCTCTGCACAAGCTGCCAGAATTACGAACCCATCATCAAGAACTATATTGAAAACTATGTCCTTACCGGGCAGGCGCAGTATGAATACCGTATCTATCCGGTGATTGATCCACTGCTTTCGGTTCGCAGCGCCAGCCTGGTGGAATGCGCCGACACCCTCCAACCAGGTCAGTTCTGGCGCGCGCGCGATCTCATGTTTTCGCTCGTTTCGACGCGCGGATTCACCGATGATACGATTGAAGCCTTCGCCCGGGCTTTGCAGCAGGAACCCATGGCGCTCGCCGAATGCGCGGAAAGCGCCAGCCAGCATGTGATTGACGCTCGCTATGGGCTTGAGCTCGGCGCGAGCGCGACGCCAGCGCTTTTCGTCCAATACGGGGCGGCTGATCCGCTGCCTATCGCCCTGGCTCTGCCGGAGCACCACGATGCGATTGTGAACGCGATCCGCCCGGCCTCAACCCTTCCACAGCTGATTGAGAGTGGGCGCTATGCCGGTCTGAATACCTTTCGGCGGGCTGATGGCGGCTTAGCGCTTGGTGATCCGCAGGCGCCGATCACTATCGTCGCCTTTGAAGATTTCCTTTGCCCGCATTGCCAGAATTATCAGACCAACGTGGATGCCTTTGTCGACGAATATGTTCGGACCGGCTTGGCGCAATTTGAGTTTCGCTTCTATCCCTTGGTCGATCCACAGTACTCGACGACCATGGCCAAAACGGCTGAGTGCGTCGCAGCGCAGGATCTAACGCGCTTCTGGGACGCCCACGATCTGCTCTTTGAACTTGCGCGGCGCGCGACCCTGGATGACATAATCGCCAATGTCGCCGGCTTGCTCAATCTGGATGCGGCTGCGCTTGATTCCTGCGTCGACCGTTCGATCCAATTCCTGGTTGATACCCAGCTTGCGCAGTCCGCCTTGGTTTCTGGCACGCCTGCGGTTCGCGCGCGGCAAGAGAACGGCCCGCTCGAGTTGATCTATCTGGGCGGCCAGCCGATTGAACGGGGCGCGCCGACAATCTTCCAGCTGCGGGCGCTAATGGAAAGCGCTGGCGGCGTCACTATCGGTCCACCGGAACAAACGCTTCTCGACGCTCGCTTCTTGGATGACAGCAGCTTTGTTTCCGGTGAACCCTGCGCGCCGCCCTGCTGGCAGAATATCGTGCCGGGCGAAACGACCCTCGCCGACGCGCTGGCGATCGTTAAGGCGCTGCCGGGGATCACGGTACTGCAACAAGCCGATAAGGCTTTTCAGTTTGGCAGGCCGGAGGCGCCGCCATGCTGCCAGATTTCCGCCGGCGAGGGCGAGGCTGTTGATGCCATAATTCTTCAATTCGCGCCGGATATGACCATCGGCAACGCCATCGACGTTTATGGCGAACCGCTTTTCTTCCGCGGTCAGCCATTTACGGAGGGGGAAGCGATTTTGTGGTTTTATTATCCCGAACTCTATACCATGATTCAGGTTGTCGTCGCAGGCCTTGACGCTTCCCTGGAGGTTGGCTCGCCGCTGGTCGCCGCCTACTACCTGACCGAGATGGATACGTCTGACGCGGTGGCCGCCGGCGCGTTCAGCCCTTGGAAAGGATTCGTTTCGTATCAAAACTACGTTGACGGATGACGCGTCCGCCGCATTCCAAGCCGGTCAGCGCGGCTGATGCCGCTCGCGCAGCCGCTGTCTGAGGTCGTCGAGCGACAGATCGAGCTCAACCATTAGCACCAGCGTGTGGTAAATCAGATCAGCCAATTCATCCAGTTGATCATCGCGGCTCTGGCGCAAGGCGGCGATCAAAACCTCAACCGCTTCCTCGCCGACCTTCTGCGCGATCTTTTCTCGTCCCGCGTCAAATAGCTGGTTGGTATAACTGCCCGCGGCCGGGCGTCGCCGCCGATCGCGGATAATCGCTTCCAGCTGATCCAGCATATCTTCCATGTTTGGCTCCCGGTCAGAATCGCTTTGGCTCGGCGATGAAATCATCAAGCGTA
This sequence comes from Anaerolineae bacterium, assembly GCA_022820125.1. Lineage (GTDB taxonomy): Bacteria > Chloroflexota > Anaerolineae > Aggregatilineales > Phototrophicaceae > UBA6055. The sequence goes on from JAJEGA010000082.1 coordinate 53,128, forward strand.
CGGAAGAAGCAACTTTCGGCATTGGTGTGGCAGGTTGGGCCCGCCGGCTCGACCAATAGCAGCAGCGCGTCGGCGTCGCAGTCGATGCGGATTTCCTTGACTGCCAGGGTATTGCCGGAAGTTTCGCCCTTGCGCCAAAGCACAGCGCGGCTGCGGCTCCAGAAAACAGCCTGCCCCAGCTCAAGCGTCCGTTTGAGCGAATCGGCGTTCATGAATCCCAGCATCAGCACATCGAGACTTCGCGCATTTTGCACAATGGCTGGGATCAAACCTTGCTCATCCCATTTGATCGTATCCAGCGCGTCGGCGTCAAGCATCATCCAGATCCTCCCAGCCTGAAAGGCGTATCGGCAGGCCGCGTTCATGCAAGAAATGCTTGAGATCGACGACGCGCAATTCATTGAAGTGAAACAGGCTCGCGGCCAGCGCGGCATCGGCGCCGCCTTCTTGCAGCGCTTCGCGAAAATGCTCCTCGCTGCCAGCGCCGCCGGACGCGATCACCGGTATCGAAACGGCATCAGCCACCGCTTGGGTCATCTCAATATCATAGCCGGATTTGGTGCCGTCTTTGTCCATGCTCGTCAGCAAGATCTCGCCCGCGCCGCGATCTTCCATCTCTTTCGCCCAAGGTACTGCCTCTTTGTCGGTGGGAATCCGCCCGCCGTTGATATGGACCACCCACTTGCCGTCGACCCGGCGCGGATCAATGGCGACAACGATGCATTGGCTGCCGAAGCCCCGGGCGCCCGCCGTAATCAGCTCAGGATTGCGGACCGCCGCGCTGTTGATTGAGACCTTGTCGGCGCCGGCGAGCAAGGTATCGCGGATGTCCTCTATTGTGCGAATGCCCCCGCCGACGCAGTACGGGATGAATATGCTGTCCGCCACCCGCCGGACCATTTCCAGTGTGGTTGCGCGCGCTTCATGCGATGCGGTGATATCGAGAAAGACCAATTCGTCCGCGCCTTCCCGATCATAGATCATCGCTTGCTCGACTGGATCGCCAGCGTCGCGCAGATTGACGAAGTTGACGCCCTTGACCACCCGGCCTTCCAATACGTCCAGGCAGGGTATGATTCTTTTCGCCAACATGCTTATGCGCTCCTCGCAGCGCTCAACGCTTCCGTCAATGTGAATCGCTTCTGATAAAGCGCCATGCCAATAATCGCTCCCGCGATGACGCCGCTGCGCGCCAATTGCTCAATCTCCGACAGTTGACTGAGACCGCCCGATGCGATTACCTGCAAACCAGTGAGGCGCGCCAACGCGACCGTATCTTCAATATTGGCGCCGCTTAGCCCGCCATCGCGCCTGACATCGGTGTAGAGCGCATGTCTCGCCCCCTGGCGGTAGAGCCGCTTGCCCATCTCGACGGCAGTATGGGCTGACGGTTCAGTCCAGCCATGCGTGACGACTTTGCCGTCTTTGGAATCGAGCGCCACACAGATCGCGTCTGCGCCGAAACGCGCCACCGCCTCAGCCACGCGCGCCGGTTCGCGCACGGCCAGCGTTCCTATTACGATGCGGCTGGCGCCGGTATCCCAAGCCTGCCTCAGCGCCGCCATATCCCGCAAGCCCCCGGTGTATTGCACGCGGACATCCAGCTTCGCCACGTTTTCCAGGATTTTCAAGTTTTCGCTGTCGCGATCAAAGGCGCCATCCAGATTGACCATGTGAACCCAGGACGCGCCTTGATCGATCCATGATTGCGCGGTGGCTACCGGATCATCGCTGAAGATCGTTTGCTGATTTGGATCGCCCTCGCGAAGCCGAACGACCTTGCCGCCGCGCAGGTCGATTGCCGGATAGATAATCATCGATCGCTCCTAGACGCGCAGGAAATTCGCCAGGATTTGCAGCCCGATCTTCTGGCTTTTCTCGGGATGGAATTGCACCCCGTAGATATTGCCTTGCTGCACAAATGCGGCAAATTCGACGCCGTAATCCACAGAAGCCGCCACGATATCACGGTCGGCCGGCGCGCAATAATAGCTGTGGACGAAATAGACATAATTCGCCTCGCCCAAACCATTCAACAGTTCGGATTTTCGGCGGATATTCAGCTGATTCCAACCCATGTGCGGCACTTTGCGATCGGTGAACTGCGGAAAGCGAATCACACGGCCGCCAAAAATGCCCAAGCCGGCGTGCTCTCCCATCTCCTCGCCTAGCTCAAATAGCATCTGCATGCCAACGCAGATGCCCAGATATGGCAGGCCCGCCGCCAGCGCGTCTTTGAGCGGTTCGACCAGATCTTGCCGGCGCATCTGCTCCATGCAGGCGCCGAATGCGCCGACGCCGGGCAAGATGATTTTATCCGCCCCCGCCAGCTCTTTGGGCGTTCGCGCGAGCCGCATATCGGCCACCTGCAGATGTTTCAGCGCGTGCAAAACACTGCGCAAATTGCCCGCGCCATAATCAATTACTGCCAGCATAGATTCTCCTTCGCAACAAAAAAAGCCCCGCGGCTGAGCGAGGCGAGGCATACAATTTGGTGACGTGAGGGATTAGGCGCCGTCCATCGCTCTGGCAGTATAAAAGCTATGATGATGATGCAAGCGCGCGGGATTCATGCTGCGTACCCTCTCCATGTCAACGCGTAGTATAGGCGGACATTTATGGTCTGTCAATACAATTCATTAACGCGCCCAGCGCGGTAGTGTATCCATTTCAGTTGAATATAGAAAACATCATCATTCAAGCATCTGTAGGGGCGAGCCTTGGCTCGCCCACTTGATAATCTCCGGCGGGCGATTCACAGAATCGCCCCTACAATTTTCGCTAAAGGATGATGTCGACGCTGAAAGAATATTACGCTTGACGTGAATTCCAACCGACTTCGATATACTGCCTTAACGAGAAAGTTCTTGCA
>JAJEGA010000088.1 GCA_022820125.1 Anaerolineae bacterium
TCAGCAGATTTGGTGTCTGGTGAATATTTTTTGTCACGCAATCGTGTCAGAGTTTCCGGGCATTTTGCTGATTGCACGCGAAGCTACTGGCTCGTTATTTTGTGTGAGCCAAGTCGTGACTTGCGAGGGACTGTGGTTAAGAAAAAATCTGGTGCGACTGCTCTGCAAACTCAGGGCCTCGCATTGTCCCTTTATCCCCTTGCCTGTATAATTGCCGCTTGGCGCACGGCAACAGCAGGAGCAGCCCCTTTGAGCATTTTCCGCCGCGGTCTTTCGAAGACGCGTCAGTCATTCTTCGGCCGCATCTCGCAGATGCTTGGCAATACCGAAATTGACGACGACACCTGGGACGATATGGAAACCCTCCTGATACAAGCCGATGTCGGCTTCAACACGACCGTCAAGGTGATTGGCGATTTGCAGGACCGCGTCCGCGCCGAGGGTTTCACTCGGTCGGCGCAATTGCAGGACGCGCTTAAAGCATCGCTCGCGGGCTTGCTTGAGTTCCCGCCGGCGCTGAACATCACCGGTCGCGAGCTGTCGATTATCCTCGTTGTCGGCGTCAATGGATCGGGCAAGACCACCTCCATCGCCAAACTGGCGCACCGCCTGAAGAACCTGTCGCGGCGCAAGGTCATGATCGCCGCCGGCGATACCTTTCGCGCCGCCGCCATTGAGCAGCTGCAAACCTGGGGCGAGCGCATTGATGTGCCCGTCATCGCCAACCGACCCGGCTCCGACCCCGGCGCCGTCGTCTATGACGCAACCGTCGCCGCCCGATCGCGCGGCTACGAAATCCTCATCATCGATACCGCGGGCCGCCTCCAGAACAATACCAATCTCATGCGTGAACTGACCAAAATTAGCGAAGTCTCGGGCAAGGTTGTGCCGGACGCGCCGCACGAAGTCTTACTCGTGCTCGATGGCACGACCGGTCAGAACGCGATCCAGCAAGCCAAGAGCTTTGGCGAAGCCGCGGGCGTCAGCGGCGTCATCGTCACCAAGCTTGATAGCACAGCCAAGGGCGGCATGGTCTTCTCGATTTTCAACGATTTGCAGTTGCCCGTCCACTACCTTGGCTTGGGCGAAAGCATTGATGATCTTGTCTTATTCACGCCGGAATTCTTCGTCGAAAGCCTCTTCGACGACGAAAACGACGAAGCAGGCTAAGCCATCCCTTGCCAATCACCAGCGCCCAGAACAGTAAAATCAAACTCGTCAAGCGCTTGCGCGGCAAACGCGGGCGCCAGCGCGAAGCCCGTTTCGTCATCGACTATGAGCGTGATTTGCAGCGCGCGCTGCGTCTCGGATACGACATCGACTTCATCCTCTATTGCCCCGACTTGGGAGCGCAACCCGACTACGCCGGCATTGAAGCGCATCAAGTCGAGCCAGCGCTATTCACGCGCGTCAGCTATCGCGAGAATCCGACCGGCATCATCGCCGTCATGCGCAGCAAACCAGCCAAGCGCCTCGCGCAGTTGGGGGAGACGGACCACCATCATGTTGTCGCGCTGGCGGGTCTGGCCGTGCCCGGCAATATCGGCGCCCTAATGCGCAGCGCCGACGCCGCCGGCATCGACGCGCTTATACTGGTCGACACAGCGCTTGACCTCTATAATCCCAATGTCATCCGCAGCAGCACGGGCGCGTGCTTTCTCGATAATATCTATCAGCTCAGCGGCGACGAGGCGCTCGCCTTCTTCACAAGCGCAAGGTTTCAGATCATCGCTTCCGACATCGGTGGCGAGCGTACGCTTTATGAAGTCGATTTCCAACCGAAATCGGTGATAGCGCTCGGCAGCGAAGATCAAGGGCTTCCAAAAGCGTGGATTGACCGCGCCGATCAAGTGGCGCGCATTCCAATGCAAGGCGCCGTCAGCGATTCGCTCAATGTATCCGTCAGCGGCGCGCTCTTCGTCTACGAAATGGTTAGACAAAAGCTCGCCGCGAGCCAGAAAGGCTAATCCGGGCGCCCCGCCCACAATCATTATGGACCAAATCATCAGCCAGCTTTCCGCCTTCAAATCTCAAATCGACGAGTTGATGGCGCGCATCGGTATCGCCAGCAAGGCGCAGCAAATCGAGGACCTGGAAGAAGAAGCCAGCCAGGGCGATTTCTGGGACGACCCGGACGGCGCCCAGCGAAAGATGCAGCGGCTGTCCAAGCTGAAGGCGCTGGTCGATAAATGGCGCGCGCTGCGCCTGCGCATCGCCGACGCGCTTGAGCTTGCCGAGATCGCCGATGCCGATATGCAAGCGGAATTGGCGGGCGAAACCGAGGCGCTGCGCGAAATTGTAGAGACCATGTCGCTGCAAGCCATGCTCTCGGGCGATTACGACAGCGAGGACGCCATCTTCGCCATTCACGCCGGCGCGGGCGGCGTCGACGCCCAGGACTGGGCTGAAATGCTTGAGCGCATGTATCTGCGCTGGATGGAGCAGAACGGCTACAAAACCGAAATCCTGGATCGCAGCGGCGGCGACGAAGCGGGCTTGAAGAGCGTCACCGTCAGCGTCAAAGGCGAATACGCCTTTGGTTACCTGCAGAGCGAAGAAGGCGTGCACCGGCTCGTCCGCCTCAGCCCCTTCGACAGCGCGCATCGCCGGCATACTTCCTTCGCCAAAGTCGAGCTCTGGCCCGATATCCAAAGCGATATAGAAATTGAAGTGGCGGACAAAGACATCCGCATCGATACCTTCCGCGCCAGCGGCGCCGGCGGCCAGCATGTGCAAAAGAACGACACCGCCGTCCGCATCACCCACTTGCCAACCGGCGTCGTCGTACAATGCCAGAATCAGCGCAGCCAGGCGCAAAATCGCGACCGCGCCATGCAAATCCTTAGAGCGCGACTCTTCGAAATGGAGCGCGCCCGGCAAGAAGCGGAAATGGCGGAGCTAAAAGGCGAGAACATCGACGCCGGCTGGGGCAACCAAATTCGCTCTTACGTCCTCCACCCCTACCAGATGGTCAAAGACCACCGCACCGCAGTGGAAGTCGGCAATACGACTGCGGTGCTTGACGGACGCCTGGGCGATTTTATCCAAGCCTATTTGCGTCAAAAGGTCAGCGGATAAGACAGGCAACTAGGTCCTGATCTGAATCCTGGGCAATCGCTTCAAAACTGGCATCCGCTGCGACGAGCAAAACTAAACTGAAATTTAACCACAGTCCCTCGCAAGTCACGACTTGGCTCACACAAAATAACGAGCCAGTAGCTTCGCTTGCGATCAGCAAAATGCCTGGAAACTCTGACACGATTGCGTGACAAAATACATTCACTAGACTCC
>JAJEGA010000048.1 GCA_022820125.1 Anaerolineae bacterium
GCGAGCCTTGGCTCGCCCACATGATAATCTCCGGCGGGCGATTCACAGAATCGCCCCTACAATTTTCGCTAAAGGATGATGTCGACGCTGAAAGAATATTACGCTTGACGTGAATTCCAACCGACTTCGATACACTACCGCAAGCATCGCCATGTTGACAGCCAACCCCCGCTATGTTAGGATGATGCTCGCCACATCGCAACGGTTGACATTGTTGGAGAGGTGGCCGAGTGGTTTAAGGCGATGGTCTTGAAAACCATTGTACGGTTCTCCGTACCGCAGGTTAGAATCCTGTCCTCTCCGCCTTATCCACTTTAACAGTTGCATATCCGTAACGGAGAGGTGCCAGAGTGGTTGATTGGGGCCGCCTGCTAAGCGGTTGTACCTGTTAAGGGTACCGCAGGTTCGAATCCTGTCCTCTCCGCCTTCTACGACTTTCCCATAGTTGGGCATTGTGCCGCATCGACAGCGCGTTGGCAGGCAATAGGCTTCGGATGAAGCCTGTGCCATAGGCGCGCGAAAGTTGTCGGGTACGCGCGATTTCAACGCGAGGAGAATCTTGGCGAGCGAAAGAATCCTCATTGAAGCAGTTGTAAAGCGGCAACGAAGTGATGTGTGGGCGCTCTGGAATGAGCCGGAACACATCACGCAATGGAACTTCGCTTCCGACGATTGGCGCTGCCCGCGCGCCGAAAACGACCTGCGCGTTGGCGGACGGCTCTGCTCGAGAATGGAAGCCAAAGACGGCAGCTTCGGATTCGACTTCGAGGCAGTTTATGACGAAGTCTTGCGCCCGTCCAAGTTGTCTTACACACTAACCGACGGCCGGCGCGTCAAGACCTGTTTTGAGGATACGGGCGGCGGGACGCGGATCGCCACGGAATTTGAAGCGGAAGCAGAAAACTCGGCTGAGATGCAGCGCATGGGCTGGCAGGCGATCCTCGACAATTTCAAGAAATACGCCGAATCCGCCTAAACTTCTGGCTGCTTGATGTCCTGAGCAAATATGCGCGGGCTTATGTATCAGTCTTGGCTGCCTCGCGCCGTCCAGCTAGGAGACTTTCTTGATGAACGCTCGGCCAAGCGCAGCGCCATTCATGATCGCCTGGCTTATCGCGGGCCTCTTCGTATTGCCGCTTGCTTTGGTTCTGTCTCTCACCGCGATTGTGGCTTTTCAGACAGCGCTGAGCCAACTGACGGATACTTCATCCTGGGATTACTGGGAAGATTTTATATTCCTATTTTTCGGCTTCGGCTTGCTCGTCATCGGCTTTTGCATCGGCGCCATGCAGGCAGCTGTGCTGCGGCGGCATCTCGGCATAAAGATTTGGCGTATGAGCCTCTACAGCGCTCTCGGCGCGGCGTTAGCGGGCGTCATCGCCACCAATCTGCCCGTCCTTCTTGACCACGTTTATCGGTTTGAGCCGCCAGCCTGCTGCGCCTACGATTTGCGCGCTACCGTGGAATTCACATTGCCGTTGGCTACCTTTTTGGGCGTCTTCTCAACCGCGCAGGCTTTGCTGTTGCGCCGCTATTTTTCCGCGATATGGCTTTGGGTGGCGGCGCATCTGGTCGGGGCGACCTGCGCCGGGCTGGTTGTTCTCGCAGGAAAAATGGCATCTCCCTCGCCTTATTATGATGGCGACAGTCTCCAATTATTCTTGGCTGTGCCTTTAGCCTCTCTGTTCACTGGGCTGGCCATGCTGCGGATGGCGCGTGAAGCCCGCCACTTGCAGAAAGCCAAGCCGCCAGCGTGATTGTCATAGGCTTGATGTCCGGCACCTCGGCTGACGGCGTGGACGTCGCCATCTGCGATATCCGCGGGCGCCCGGGCGATATGCGCGTCGACCTGGTCAGCAGCGCCGCCTTTGAATACAAACCGAAGATGCGGCAGCGGATCCTCGCTTGCTGCGATCGGGCCGAGAGTCGTGTTGATCAAATCGCCGCTTTGCACGTCGACCTCGCGGCGCTCTTCGCCGATTGTACGCTCGCGGCAATTCACGACGCGGGCATGCGCCCAAGCCAAATCGATTTAATTGGGTCTCACGGGCAGACGCTATGGCACAACGTCTTGCCGAGCGGCGAAGTGAACGTATCGCTGCAGATCGTCGAGGCGGCGGTCCTGGCGGAGCGCACTGGCGTCACGACTGTCAGCAACTTTCGCGCGCGCGATATCGCCGCCGGCGGGCAAGGCGCGCCACTGACGAGTTACGTCGATTGGCTCCTGCTTAGACATCCTCGGCATTGGCGAGCGGTGCAGAATATCGGCGGCATGGGCAATGTCACGTTTCTGCCGCCTCAGGACGACAGCAAGGCTCAGCCGATTGCGTTTGACACCGGGCCGGGCAACGCGATGCTCGATGTTGCCGTTTCGCATATCTCCGGCGGCGAGATGAATTTCGATCGCGATGGCTATTACGCCAAGCAGGGAAGGGTAGACGAGGAGTGGTTGGAGGAGCTGCTTCGGCATCCATATTACGCTCGCGAATATCCCAAGACCACGGGCCGCGAAACCTTCGGAACGATGGCGGCGCTGGACTTGGTGGAAGAAGCGCAGCGGCGTGGCTTGGGCGATGGCGAGATTATCGCCACGCTGACGGCGCTGACCGCCACCAACATCGCTGATGCCTACCGGCGTTTCGCGCCAGCGCCGATTCAAGAGGTCATACTAAGCGGCGGCGGCCGGCGCAACCCGGTCATAGTCGGCATGCTACGCCAACTGCTCGCGCCCGCGACATTGATGATCCATGAAGACATTGGTATGGACAGCGACTTCAAGGAAGCCCTGGTATTTGCTGTGCTTGCCTACGAGACCTGGCATGGCCGGCCTGCGACCCTGCCGGCATTGACCGGGGCTCGGCGCGCCACCATTCTTGGCTCAATTACGCCGGGCAGCAACTTCTCCGACATTGCAAGAACGACTTACAGCTAAACCGGCGAGTTTCGCCGGCGCCAGGCGGGCTGCTCCAATCGGCGCCGGCGGCGTGGCGGAGGCGATTCGCTGGAAGAGCCTTTGATGATTTTCCGGCATCAATCGCCTTTAATATGGATAAATGGTCGCGTCTCCGCTAGACTATTGTGGATACTGTTTAGGGAAAGTGAAAACTTGTGCTCCTGGAATCCTACGCCATCGAGTTGGAAAACTGCGATCCCGATGAGGATTTCATTGTGTCAGAAACGAATGTTACTATAACGCCGTGTTTGCCCGCCGCCGACCGTTCAATCGCTCGGCGCGCCTCCTTGCAGATTCTTTATGAACTGGATACGACCGATCACGACATGAAGGACGTGTTTGAAGCGCATTTCGCAGAGCGCCCGGAGGCTTACGCGGTGCGACAAATCATCCGCCGCATCGTGGGCGGCGTGTCGCTCCATCGAGATTGGATTGACGCGATTCTGCAGCGCTACGCGCCGGAATGGCCAATAGACCAGGTGGCGGTTGTTGACCGCAACATCCTGCGCATTGCTATCTATGAGCACTTGCTGCAGAAACGCGAAACGCCGATCCCCGTAATCGTAAACGAAGCAGTGCATCTGGCGCAGCTATTCGGCGCCGATCAGTCGCACAGCTTTGTACATGGCGTCTTGGGCGCAATAACATCCGAAGCCAAACAGAAATTCGAATTGGCGGTCGATGAGGTGGACAGCGTATGAATGTCTTTGGCGTCGGCGCTTGGGAGTTGGTGGCGATTCTGTTGATCATGCTGGTTTTTGCCGGACCCAAACGCATGATTCACTGGTCCTATGTATTAGGCCAACACGTGGCGAAATTCCGCAAAATCTGGTCGGAGACGGTCGATCTGGTACAGAAGGAATTCGATGACGCCGGTGTTGATATCAAACTGCCAAAAGAACCGCCGACGCGCAAGAGTCTCAATCGATCGCTGACTGACGCCGTCAAGCCGATGACGAAGCCGGTTCAGGATTCGCTGGATGAAGTTAAAAAAGATATGAATACTTTCAAGGAAGTCAGTGAATCGCTGAATGACAAGAAACCCGCGCCAGCTGCCGGCGCGAGCGATTCTAAAGCGGCAAAAGGGTCGGGTAGCGATAAATCGCCGGAGAAGCGGGCTAAACCAGAAGCGCAAAAAGCCAGCGCGCCGAAGGAGCAAGCGGCGCCGCTCAAGCTGGGAACATGGGGCGGCGGCGCATCGTCGACCGCTAGCGCTTCAACCAGCGCAAATGGCAAGTCGGTCGATCTCGGCGCCTGGTCGGAAGTGGCTCCGGGCGACTAGCGTGAACCATGGCTGAGCTTGTCGAACAGGAGGAACTCGAAGACGGTCATGAACTCCGAATGGGGTTCTTTGAGCATCTCGATGAGCTGCGGCAACGGCTGACCAAAGCGGTCTTTTCGCTAGTCGTTGGCACCGCTGTCGGCGTCTTTGTTGCGACGCAAGTTCTTGTATTGCTGCTGGAACCCTACTGCGCAATCGTATCCGACTGCGAATTGGTCATCCTCGACCCAACGGGCAATATCCTCATATACTTCAAGGTTGCCTTGATGGTCGGCGGCATCTTGTCTATACCCTTGGTCACATACCAAATGCTGATGTTCATACTGCCGGGCTTGACGCGTAAGGAAAAGCGCTACGTTCTGCTTTCGATCCCGGCAACAACGGCGCTATTCATTATCGGCGTACTGTTTGCCTGGAAAATCTTGATGCCGCCCGCGCTCGGATTTCTTCATGGTTTTCAGGCGGAGATCTTCGAGCCTGAGTGGACCGCGGACGGCTACATCAGCTTCGTTACATCGCTGCTTTTCTGGATGGGCGTCGCCTTTCAGACGCCGCTGATTTTCTTCATCATTTCGCTGATGGGCTTGGTCAGCGCTCGTACGCTCATACGGCAATGGCGCATTGCGGTGGTGGGCGCGTCGATTGCCGCGGCGCTGATCACCCCGACAATTGACCCGGTGAATATGTTTCTAGTTATGGCGCCCTTGCTGACCCTGTACGCGCTGAGTATTGTGCTCGTTTACTTCGGGCGCAAAATGTCCGGAATTGACCGAAGAACTGAGTGATCGCTGACACCCTCCCGTTGCCTATGATAGAATGACGGCGCGTTGTCGGTGGTTGAACAAGCCTGTAAACGGCGGAGTGATGAATGATAGTTGAAAAAGCGAGATTGATCGCGCCCTACTGCGGCCAGTTGGTGAACCTGCTTGTGCCAAGAGAGCAATTGCGCGAGCAAGCCGCCTATGCCAACAGCTTGCCCTCTATACAGATTAGCCCGCGCGTCGAATGCGATCTTGAGTTATTGGCGGTTGGCGCTTTCTCGCCACTGAATCGCTTCATGAACCAAGCGGAATATCAGAGCGTGCTCGATACCATGCGTCTGCCTGATGGCACGCTGTTTCCGATGCCGATTACATTGCCAATCGACATGGGCGCGGAGATCAAGCTCGGCGCTGACATTGCGCTGCGCGATCGCAAGAACGTCATCCTCGCCATCATGACCGTAGAGGAAATCTACGAGTGGGATTTGGCCGAGACAGCGGCAAAAGTCTTTGGCAAGAATGACAGCCGCCACCCGATCATCGCGGAGATGCATCGCTGGGGCAAAGCCAATATCAGTGGGAAGCTCAAGGTACTGCGCTTACCGCAGCATCTGGATTTCGCCGAGCTGCGCCGTACGCCGGCCGAGACGCGCGCCTTGCTCGAGAGCTATGGGCACGACAACGTGGTCGCTTTCCAAACGCGCAATCCCTTGCACCGCGTGCATGAGGCGCTGACGAAACGCGCCACCAGCAACGTTGATGGCGTGCTGCTCCTGCATCCGGTTGTAGGCATGACGCAGCCGGGTGATGTCGATCACTATACGCGCGTGCGCGTCTACAAGACTTTGCTGGACAATTACTACGAAAAAGACCGCAGCTTGCTGTCGCTGCTGCCGCTGGCGATGCGCATGGCTGGTCCGCGTGAAGCGGTTTGGCACGCCATAATTCGGCGCAACTACGGCGCCAATCATCTGATCGTCGGGCGCGATCATGCTGGCCCCGGTCCCGATTCCAATGGCGAACCTTTTTATGGACCCTATGACGCGCAAGACATGATTTTTCGGTATGCCAATGAATTGGGCGTCAAGCCGGCGCCCTTTACCGAGATGGTTTACCTGGAAGACGAAGATCGTTACGAAGAGAATTCCAATCTGCCGAATGACGCCAAGGTGCGCAAGATATCCGGCACGCAGGTGCGGGAAGACTATCTCGGCCGCGGCGTTCAGCTGCCGCCCTGGTTCTCTCGTCCGCCAGTGGCGAAGATCCTGTCGGAGAGCTATCCGCCGCGCTACCGCCGGGGCGTTTGCCTGTGGTTCACGGGCTTGAGCGGCTCGGGCAAATCCACCACCGCCGAGCACATCGTGCATCAATTGCTGGAGAAGGGGCGCAACGTCACCGTGCTGGACGGCGATGTTGTGCGGACGCATTTGTCCAAGGGCTTGGGTTTCAGCAAGGACGATCGCGATACCAATATTCGGCGCATCGGTTATGTGGCGAGCGAGATTGTGCGACACGGCGGCATGGTGATTTGCGCCGCCATCAGCCCCTATCGAGCCACGCGCGAAGAAGTGCGCACCATGGTCGGCGAGGGATTTATGGAAATCCACATGTCCACGCCGCTGGAATATGTTGAAGCGCAGGATATCAAAGGCTTGTACGCCAAAGCGCGCCGCGGGGAAATCAAAGGCTTTACCGGCATAGACGACCCTTATGAGCCGCCGCTCAATCCTGACTTTAGTTTGACTGCCGAAAACACGCGCGCGGAAGACAATGCTCGTCTCGTCGTTAGCCGGTTGATTAAGCTCGGCTACGTCCGCCCGGACTGAGCGCAAGCCCGGCGCCCAGCGGAGATTGAGTCCAAGATTCGCGGCGCGGCTAGACGCATGACGCCTCCCGCAGCGGCTTCAATCCAGCGTCGTTGCAACCATGAGGAGTCGGTCTGGATTGAGCGCTGACGGTATCCCGATTCCGCCAATTTCACTCGATCTATCCAAGGCGCGTTGTACCCCATAATCGCTTGTCGGATGTTCGCCACGCGAACAACCGCGCCCCGAAGTGAAGTATTCCAGGGATGGCGCGCGGCTTAAAATGGGCTTTCGCCATTGCCTATAGCCGCTATCGTGTCTAGTATCTGTTCAACCAACTGACCAGCATGGAGCTGACCAAGCCGATGGACACTATAGACTTGAGAAGCGATACGGTTTCGCATCCGACGGCGGCGATGCGAGAAGCGATGGCAAAGGCGGAATTAGGCGACGATGTATTTCACGATGATCCAACTGTCAACCAGTTGGAGGCTGACGCGGCGGCCATGTTGGGGAAAGAGGCGGCGGTCTTTGTCACCAGCGGCACGCAGGGCAATCTCTGCGCTTTGCTCGCGCATTGCCAGCGAGGCGAATCCATAATCATCGGCGACACATCGCACATATTCGTAAACGAGCAGGGCGGGATGGCGCAAATCGGCGGTCTCATTCCACACACGGCGCCGGTTCAAGCGGACGCCACGATGCGGCTTGACGATCTCGAAAAAGCAGTCAACCCGGATGACGAGCACAAACCGGTCACGCGTTTGGTCTCGTTGGAAAACACGCACAACATGGCTGGGGGTGTGCCGATCTCCGCAGAATATACGGCGGCGGTTGGGGACTTTGCCCGCCGCAACGGATTGATCCTGCATATTGACGGCGCGCGCATCTTCAACGCCGCGGCCGCGTATGGCGTGGATGTGAAGGCGCTTGTGGCGGACGCCGATTCTGTGACCTTCTGCCTGTCCAAAGGGCTGTGCGCGCCGGTCGGCTCAGTGCTGGTCGGGGGTCGAGATTTTATTCGGCGGGCGCGCCGGGCGCGGAAAGCCCTGGGCGGCAGCCTGCGTCAAGCCGGCGTCTTGGCAGCCGCTGGTTTGATCGCGCTTCACGAAATGACCGATCGCCTTATTGAAGATCACCAGAACGCCCAACTGCTCGCCGAAGGTTTGAGCGAAGTACCAGGCGTACGTATCCGCAGCCAAAATACGAACTTCATTATTTTTTCGGTCGCGCCCGACAACGAGTTGACACTCGATGAGTTTGTCCGCGAATTGCGCCAAGAATATAATATCCTTATGTCCCCATACGCGGGGGAGGCGGGTGTGATTCGCTTGCGTACGCATTATTGGATAGATCGACGGGCAATCGCCAAAGTCGTGTCGGCAGTGAGAGCCACGCTCTCATGATGCCTGACGCGCCATTTGACCCGCTGGCGCCCAAGAAGGAGCAGCCGCTCGCCGAAAGCGACGGGTCTACAGTTGCGGACGAATCGGAGGCGCCCGAGACGCGGCCCAATGTAAGCGGCGCGCGCGCTCGCGCTCAAAGCCGCAGCGTCAGCGATCCGCTCTTTGGTTTCATCATTGCTGCGGCATTGAGCATTGGGCTTACGCCCTTGCTGCCGGAAAGCGTCGAACTCCGCTATACGCTGGCTTGGGGCGCATTGGCTGGCGTCAGCGTCCTCTCGTGGCTGCTCGGCACGATGGAGCGGATCGATCAGGAACGCCCGGACAATCTCGGTTGGGGCGTCCTCTATGGCTTGCTGCTGGGCATCCCGTTTCTTGTGTTTCTGAGCCAAAATGTATTGGGGCCGGCCGCGGGCCGATTGTTTCCGAGCATGACGGCGGGCGGTCTGCTCGCCTTTCTGGTCTTCGTGATGCCACTCGCCGAGACGCTGTTTTTTCGCGGCTTGCTGCAGGGCCAGCTCTTGTCGTGGATTGTCGGGCTGATGGCGACGCTGTGGAATATCGTGCTTTTCTTTCCCGTCATGTGGCAGTCCATTACCGAACATCAGGCGGTGGCGCTGGTTATCGCCATCCTGCTGCTGATGACAAACATGCTTTACGCTTACGTGCGCGATCGCAACGGGCTGGCCTCCGCTTGGATCTGCCAGATCGTCTGCAACCTCATCATCTTTTACCTGCCGTCACTTTGAGCCGGGCGCAGCAAGCGCATTCATCGACGCAAAAACGCCGCGACCAAATCGACCGCGGCGCTTTGATTGATTTCAGATTGGCAGCAGTTCACTCCGCCAGATGCTCCAGCGGGTCCGGCTTTGGCAGCGGCTTGACGAACCCGGCGAAGAAGACAAGCAGCAGACCGGCGACGAATCCGCCGATATGCGCCCAATGCGCCACATCCGTTTCTACGCCAATCCAGCCCACCTGCTGCAGCACATCCATCAGGAGCCAGTAACCCAGGAAGAGAAACGCGGGCACATTCACCGACCAGACAAAGGGGCGGAAGAAACCCAGCATGGTCTTGACTTTGGCTTTGGGGCGCAAGACGAGGAACCCGCCCATGACGCCAGCGATTGCGCCGCTCGCCCCGATGACAACGCCAGTGTCGGTCACGGTGCAAACCGTGTTGCCGAAGGCGACATGCGCCAGCGTCGCAACAGCGCCGAATCCCAAATAGGCGAGGACGAACTTGAGGCTGCCGAGGTAGCGTTCCACCAAGCCGCCGAAGAGGAATAAGAACCACATATTGCCCAGCAGATGGGCGGCGCTCGCGTGCAAGAACATGCTGCGGAACGTGTCCAAGCCCGTCGTGGCGGCGGATTGCTCCCCAATCTTGCAGACTTCGAGACCATAATTTTGCAGCGCAGCCTTCAGGAAGCCTTCGCCTTGGGCGTCAACGGAAAGCTCCCAAAGGAACACCAGCAGGTTAATGGCGATAATGACCACCGCCGCCTTTGGGATCTTCTTGTCTCGTCCGACCACCGTCAATGGAAACATAACGCGTCCCTCGACCAAGCCTACAATGGATACGTTAGCACAGTGTTTTGGTTTCGCGCAAGCCGGCCCGCATGATGGCGCAGGGCAATCGCTTCAAAACTGGCACCCCTGCGATGAGCAAACCTAAACTGAAATCTAACCACCGAGGACACCGAGAGCGCCGAGAAATGCGATTGATTAGAGATTTCGCGGCATTTTGTCGCAAAATTTTTGGATGGGAAGGAAGTTTGTCGACAAGGTAGCGGCATGCCTGCCTAATTCAAACAGTGGATTTAGGGGAAGAGCCAGCAAAAGAACCCAAACTCTGTGTCCTCTGTGTACTCGGTGGTAAAAGAAAATTTGAAGCGATTGCCCTGCATGATGGCGCTGGCGGAATCTTCAGTACGCGCGAGGCGGCTTGACGAAGAACGAGAAGAGAAAAATGAGCGCCAGCCCGGTGATGAAGCCGCCGACGTGGCCCCAATGCACGCTGATTCTTGGCGCGACTGAGCCCACCTGATTAAAGAACTGCAGAAAGAACCAATAAACGAGATAGACCCAGGCCGGCACATTGACATCGTAGCCGAACACTTTGAGAATGACGATCTTGGACTTGATGCGCGCGGTCGGGAACAGGAAGAGGAATGCGCCGATGATGCCCGAGATGGCGCCGCTCGAGCCAACCATGTATTGCGGCTCGCTGCATAACCCGCCATCAAAAAGCAGGTGGCCCAGATGCCCGCCGAAGCCAACCAACAGATAGAAAGCCAGAAACCGCAGATGCCCGAGGTGCTCTTCTATGCGCGCGCCGAAGACGTAAAAGATGATGATGTTTGAGGTCAGGTGCACGAAGCTCATGTGCAAGAAGATGCTGCGCAAGCCATCAAGCAGCGTCTCGCTCATGGGCTGGCTGTGGATCGCGCAAACATCCAGGGCATATTGTCGATAGACTTCCTCAAGCGAAAGCCCGCCGAGGAAGGCATAAATCAGGATGTATGAGAATGCCAGCACATTGGCGACCGTTACAAAGAAGGCGACATAAGGTCGATAATTTGACGTGCCGACTATTTTGTAGGGGATCACGCTGCCTAGCCCAAGCCCGTTTACACGCTCAGGTTAGCACAGGCGAAGGACGGAAGGCAAATGCCGCTTGCGGATTAGCGAGCGCCCGAGTTTGGCAACAGCCGGTTTTCGCGCCAGCGGGCGCGGCGCTAGCGTTCGTCGATCGGCGCCCACTTGCAACCGCGCGGACCATCATAATTGGCTTTTGGCCGAATAAGGCGGCCGCCCATCTGAGCGATGACATGGGCCGACCAACCGGCGATCCGCGACATGGCGAACAGCGGCGTGAACATATCGACATCAAGGTCCAGCGTGTATAAGACAATCGCGCTGTAATAGTCAACGTTAGGATAAAGATTGCGTGTGATAAAGTACTCGTCGGCGCGCGCGGTCTCAGCCAGCTTCACGGCGATATCGTACCAAAGGCGCTTGCCCGAGTTTTCAGCCAGGGCTTTCGCGTGGCGGCGAAGAATGCCCGCTCGCGGATCGTTGGATTTGTAGACGCGGTGCCCGATGCCCATGATGCGCCGCTGACCGGACTTGATGTATTTTTCGAACCAGGGCGCGACATTTTCAACTTCTCCGATTTCCAGAAACATATTCATCGCCGCTGAATTGGCGCCGCCATGCGATGGTCCCTTTAAGGCGCCGATGCCGGCGACGATGGCGCTGTGCATGTCCGAACCGGTTGCGGCGACGACGCGCGTCGTGAAGGTGCTGGCGTTCATGCCGTGCTCCGCCAGCAGCACAAGATACACATTAACGGCGGCGCAGGCGATCGCGTCCGGCTCAGCGCCCGTCATCATGTATACGAAGTTCTCCGCCAAGCCGAGGTCGGCTCTCGGGGCGACCGGTTCCGCGCCTTTGACGATCCGAATCCAAGCCGCGCAAATTGTGGTGATCTGGCCCGTCAACCGAATCGCCTTGGCTCTGGCTGCGTCTTTGTCGGTGAGGTTCTCGGCGTCTGGGTCAAAGGCGGACAGCATGGAAACAGCTGTGCGCAGCGCCGCCATCGCCGCTGTGTCTTTGGGCAGCGACTTGAGCATGGCGATGACTGCGGCGGGAATGGCCGCGTTGCGCGCGATCGACAGGCGCAGGTCGTCGTATTCCCGCCTATTCGGCAGCCTGGTATGAAAGAGCAGAAACAATACTTCTTCAAAGGTGGCGTTCTCTGCCAAGTCTTCAATGGCGTAACCGCTGTAGATCAGCTCACCGATGCTGCCATCAATGTAACTGGTGTTGATATCGGCAACGACGGCTTCTTCGAGCCCACCTTTATCCGCCATGAAGTCATTCTCCTTCTTATAGTCCGCTAGCTTTGCGCTAAGGCGCGCCCAACGACTGCCGAGAACTGGCTGCGCGCGGCGCTTGCATGGACGCCATTCGACAACGGGCGCTAGTATAGCACTCGCCTCCAAACGCGACAATATGGATAAAGCGCGCGCGAGCCGAATCGCGCGAACATTAGCCAGCCCAAGAGACGAGACGCGAGCCAAAGTTGCAGTTGCGCGAATCATGTCGCTGTGCTACTCTGCTGCCCATGATGGAAAGGGATGCAAAAGCTCAAGGACTGCGGGGATGCTGTCGCTGCGCGTGTACGGTCGATTTGATGGCCGGCCGCGACGGGATCAGCGCTGTTTGAAATCCGCGTCTCAATGACGAAGAGGATATAGACAGGAGCCAGCCCAAGCGGTTGGCTCTGTTGTTTT
The DNA here is from genome assembly GCA_022820125.1 of Anaerolineae bacterium. Taxonomy (GTDB): domain Bacteria; phylum Chloroflexota; class Anaerolineae; order Aggregatilineales; family Phototrophicaceae; genus UBA6055. The sequence continues at coordinate 12,506 of JAJEGA010000048.1, forward strand.
AGGGAAATTCGATCGTGGGATTGATTGCATGAATGTCAGCCTCAGCAGCGATCTGCAAAGCCGTATCTTTGAGCAGATGGAAGCGTCTTATCCCAATGAAGGCGGTGGATTCCTGCTCGGAGATCTGCGGGCGGGCCTCATCACAATCCAGGATGTCATCCAGGTGGAAAACACCTTCGCCGCCGCGGAGCAATATCATAGATACGCGATGAAGCCGCAAGACTGGCTGCGCCTGGAAGACGAAGCCGATGAGCGCGGTTTGAGCCTGGTCGGCTATTATCACAGCCATCCGGATTCGCCGGCGATCCCATCGGAATACGACCGCGAGCACGCGCTGCCAAACTTCGTCTACGCCATCACATCCGTTATGATGGCTAAGGCGACGGACATGCGCGTCTGGAGACTGCGGGCCGACCGCAGCGCCTTTGATGGCGGCGAGCTCATCATCAACTGATGCGGTCGCCTGATAAATGTGGCAGCCCGGCAGGGATAGAATCCAGGCCTAAGAATCGGGCGGCGGATTTCGTTCTTATAAGCAGACAAGAGTAGACTGGAAGAGGGGCAAATATGGCGAAGATTCGCATACCGACACCGCTTCGCGCTTACACCGATGGCGCGTCCGATATAGATGTCTCAGGCAATACCGTCGGCGAAGCGCTCGGCAATCTGGTTGATCAGCACCCGGACCTGCGTCTTCACCTGTTCCAGGATGACGAGCTGCGCAGTTTCGTCAACATCTTCATAGGCGATGAAGACATTCGCTTTATGCAAGGGCTGGACACGGAAATTGAAGCCGGAGACAGCTTGCGCATTATTCCCAGCATCGCCGGCGGGAGCGCCTGCAATTAGCTGCGAGAGGAGTAGCGTAGCATGACATCTCTTCATCAACGATTTGCTGACTTAACAAATGACGAGGTCAAGCGCTACAGTCGTCATGTGATCATGCCCGAAGTCGGCATGGAAGGGCAGCGCCGGTTGAAAGCCTCCAGCGTATTGCTCATCGGCACTGGCGGGTTAGGCAGCCCGCTCGCGCTTTATTTGGCTGCCGCCGGCATCGGGCGCATCGGCTTGGTCGATTACGATGTGGTCGATTTCACAAACTTGCAGCGCCAGGTGATTCACGGGGTCAGCACTGTCGGCGTTTCCAAGCTTGAAAGCGCGGAAGCGCGCATGCTCGATCTCAACCCCGATATTGAAGTGGTCAAATACAACGAGCCCTTGACATCTGAAAACGCATTGCGCGTCTTCGGCGAAGACTGGGATATCGTCATTGATGGCACGGACAACTTCCCGACCCGCTATCTGGTTAATGACGCCTGCGTCAAACTCGGGATTCCCAACGTCTATGGCAGTATCTTTCGCTTTGAAGGACAACTAAGCGTCTTCTACGCGGACGAAGGACCCTGCTATCGCTGCATGTTCCCCGAGCCTCCACCGCCCGGGCTGGTGCCGAGCTGCGCGGAAGGCGGCGTGCTAGGCATTTTGCCGGGCACCATCGGCACGATGCAAGCGACCGAAGCGATCAAGTTGCTTCTCGGCATCGGCGCCCCCATGATTGGACGCATGATGCTATACGACGCGCTCGAGATGAGCTTCCAGACGATCAAAGTGCGCAAAAACCCAAAATGCCCCGTCTGCGGGATCGCGGCGGGAGACATTCAGTTGATCGACTACGAGCAATTCTGCGGCATGCCGGCGCACGATCACAGCGAGTTCAGCTCAGTAGACGAGACTGAGGCGATCGATATCAAAACGGTCACGGTGCACGATGTGAAAGCGGCGCTGGAAAACGGCGATGACGTAGTTGTGATTGACGTGCGCGACCCGCATGAGTGGGACATCAGCGTCATCAATGGCACGCTGAAGATCCCGAAACCGGATATCCAATTGGCGAAAAATGGGATACAGGGCGGCCGCAGATTGTGGGAAGAGACGATCTTGAAGGACATCCCCAAGGACAAGACCCTGTACCTGCACTGCCGCTCGGGCGTACGCAGCGCCGATAGCATCGCCTTTCTGTCGGAAGTCGGTTACGACCTGGGCAGGATGTACAATGTCGAGGGTGGCATCCTGGCATGGGCCGATGAGATTGACCCGGAGATGCCCAAGTATTGATTCACATCCGCAGCGCAATAACAGAAAGACCGACGCAATTGGCGCCGGTCTTTTGATTTGGCGCCGTGTCAGCTCGCCATCAGGCTCCGCATTACGCTGTCGAGCGCCTGCTTCGGCGGCCGAAGATCCCTGTCTTCCAGCATTGCCAATGGCTTATCGACCAGTTCTTCCGTATCCGCCAACGTCGGACGCGGCTCTTCGTAATAGAGCAAGCCGGTCGAGAAGATCTGCTCGCGCATTGAGCGCTCCAGCACTTCCATCGCCATACGCCGATTGCGCGGGTCGTGGTCGTTGTCCAGCTTCTTCAAGCGGATGAAACTGCCGTCGTGCATTTCAACATCAATGATGTCGCCTTCTTCGTAATCGTCGATGGTGATCTCTTCTTTGGCGTCGACATAGTCGGGCGCCAGAATCTGAATTTCGTGCAAGGGTATCTCATGATCCTTGCCGTAGGGATAGCTCTTGGTCGAAGACTCGGCATTGTTGAAGGTGACGCAAGGGCTGATGATATCGAGCACGGAGGTGCCCGGGTGGCGCACAGCCGCTTGCAGCAGCGCCTGCACCTGCTTGGCGTCGCCGCTGAAGCTGCGCGCCACAAAGGTGCAGCCGGCGATAACCGCTTCCAGCGCCAGATCAATCGGCGGCATGTGATTGGTGCCATAATACTTCAGGAATTGCCCTTCATCGGCGGTCGCCGAAAACTGCCCCTTGGTCAAGCCATAGACGCCATTATTCTCGATGATGTATACGAAGGGCACGTTGCGGCGGATGACATGCTTGAATTGCCCCATTCCGATTGAACCGGTGTCGCCATCACCGCTGACGGCGATGCAGGCGAGTTCTTTATTCGCCAGCAATGCGCCAGTCGCGACTGATGGCATGCGCCCATGCAAGGCGTTGAAGCCATGCGACCCGCCGAGGAAGTATGCCGGCGTCTTGCTTGAACAGCCGATGCCGCTCATCTTGATAATCTTGTGCTGCTCCAAGCCCAGCTCCCAAGCCATGCTGATGATCTGATTGGAGATCGAATCATGCCCGCAGCCGGGGCAGAGCGTGCTGGGGCGGCCTTTATATTTGTTGCGTGCCAGTCCAAGGTGATTTGCGCGTGGCGGCATGATTACCCTTCCTGTTCTTTCAGGCTGTCGTAAATCCAGTCCGGCGTCATCGGCAAGCCATCGCCGAGCGTCAGTGGTCTTACGTGCGATATGTTTTCCGGATGCTCCAAGCGGATCAGTTGCGTCAGCTGTCCGTCGAAATTGTTTTCGATCACGAATACGCTCTTGTGCGCGTCGATAAACTCGCTGACTGATGAAGCCAGCGGCAGCGCCAGCACACGCAGATAGTTGGTTTTGATGCCGTCGTTCGCCAGCCAGTCGCGCGCCTCGCGGATCGCTTCTTCGTTTGTGCCGAAGGTAATGATGCCGATATCGGCGTCGCTGGCGTCGTCGATGATAGGCTGGGGCAGCATATCGCGCGCCGTATCCATTTTCAGTCGCAGGCGTGTCATATTCTCGACCCAGTCGTCGCTGCGCTCGCTGTAAACCGCAAACTCGTCATGGCCCGTGCCGCGCGTGAAGTAGCCGGCGAATCGATGATCGGTGCCGGGCAAGGTGCGATAAGCGATGCCATCACCATCGACATCCATATAGCGGCCCCACTTGCCGTGCTGATCGATGAAGTCATTTAATGCGTTGGCGTCAAGCACCTTGCCGCGAGCAATCGGCTGATCGGGATAATCGAAGGGCTCGGAAAGCCAATTGTTCATGCCCAAATCGAGGTCGCTGACGACGAAGACGGGCGTCTGCAATTCTTCCGAGATATCGAAGGACTTCCAGCCGAACTCAAAGGCCTCTTTCAAATTGCCGGGCAAGAGGCAGATTTGGCGGCTATCGCCATGACCGAGGAAATGAGTGAAGAGCAGATCGCCCTGGCTGGTGCGCGTCGGCAGACCGGTGCTCGGTCCCATGCGCGTGATATTCCAGAAGACAGCCGGGATCTCGGCGAAGTAGGCGAGCCCGGCAAACTCCGCCATCAAGCTGATGCCGGGTCCGCTGGTCGATGTCAGCGAGCGCCCGCCAGCCCAGCCTGCGCCGACCACAATGCCGGCGGCCGCCAATTCATCCTCCGCCTGCACGATGGCGATTGTATTTTCCTTGTCTTCGTTCTGGCGCAAGCCGCGGAAACCGATGATGCCATCGACAAAACTGGTCGACGGCGTAATCGGATACCAAGCGACCACGTTGACGCCGCCGAATACCGCGCCCAGCGCGCCCGCATCGTTGCCCGTCATGATGATCTTGCCCTGCGTGCCATCCATGCGCTCAAAGCGATAGGGGTCGGTCTTCAATATATTGTCGGCTGTCCAGTCATAAGCCAACTTGACCACCTCGTGATTCATCAGCGCCGGCTTCTCTCTACCCTTGAAATTGGCGAGCAGCACTTCGTAGACGAGATCAAGCGGAATATCGAAGAGTTGGGCGACCGCGCCAACATAAGTCATGTTTTCCACCAGCTTGCGGAAGGCGGAGGGCACTTTGGTCTGCCGCATCAGCTTGGCGACCGGCATCTCATAATAAGAGATATCCTCGCGCTGCCGGATGACCTTGGCGATTTTATCGGTCGTAATGCAAACGCCGCCCGGCGGCAAGTTGGCGACATCTTCGGTGGCTGTGCTGTTGTTATAAGCGACCACAATCTCGGTCATCGCTTTGCGCGCCGTGTAGCCGTCCTTGCTCGCGCGGATGGTGTACCAGGTCGGCAAGCCCTTGATGTTCGACGGGAACAGGTTCTTGCCGTTGACCGGGATGCCCATCCGAAACAGCGACATCACTAACACGTTATTTGATGTTTGGCTGCCGGAGCCGTTCTTGGTCGCCACTGAAAATGCGAAATCGTTGATGACCGGCTCGCGGGTGTCTAACTTGGGTTGAGTCTGTGCATTGATTGCCATGAGAAATTACGCAGCGTTTCGCGCATCACTCCTTTCAGCTAAAGTGAATCAAGCTACCGCTCGAATAATCTTGTTCTAGCCCCGCTCCAATTCCCAGGAGGCGTTGCCGGGCTCGTGGCGCAGCAGCCGCGTATGCTGCACAAACGCGCGCTGAGCCTTATCGAATTGCCCCTTGCGAATCAACGCCAATATCCGCGAATGGTAATCCCACACTTTCCGCAGATAGCTGTAATCCATGTAGCGATTGACGCCGACTTCTTCGTACAGATCCCAATAGGCTTCGAGGATTCCCAAGACAAAGAGATTGTCCAGATTCTTGAAGACCGTCAGATGAAACAGGCGATGCTCGGGATTGGGAATATGAATCGGCGGCGAATCGAGCTTTTGGTTGGCGCTGTTGATGCACTCCTGCATGATGCCGAGATCGTCATCGCTGAGCAGCGCGCAGGCTTCCTGCCAATATGCCGATTCAACATGATTGCGCAATGACGCGAAATCCTCAAAGCGCTCGCCGCAAGCCAAGGCGTACCTGGCGCTCAAGCGAACCGCCGGCGTGAAGGCATAGTCTTTGATCCGCGTGCCGCGCTTGGAGCGCACTTCCACCCAGCCCATCTGCCGCGCCACCTCAAGCTGTTCGCGCACCTTGTTGGCGCTCATGTCCAGGTGCGTATCCGTCGTCAACTCCTGAATGGACGGCAGACGATCGCCGGGCTGGTAACCTTGGCGAATGATGAAGTTGAGAAAGTCAGAACCGAGGTTGATGTCCATGATTCATCTGATGAATTGAATCAATCAACTGATAGTATCTATTCTATCATTGCATACTTAAGCTGTCAACAGTCTCGATGGTTTTTGTTCCTATAACAGTCCCTCGCGAGTCACCGCTTGGCTGAAACCATGACGAACCCGAAAAACTTGAGTCTGTAGGGGCGTTTCGCTGAAACGCCCGTGCTTGTGACTGAGCGCGGCTTGGGCGAGACAAGTCTCGCCCCTACAAATTTTGCTATAATTGCAGATGAACGATAGCTGGTCAACAATAGAGTGAGGCGCGAAGGCTTCTGCGTGGCCAGCTGCGCGGCGGGTTGCTCGTCAAACGCGGAGTCGCCGCATCCGTTCGGCGGCGCGTTCGAGGGTTTCATCGCTCTTGCAAAAGGCGAAGCGCACATGGTTCTCGGCATGATGCCGATGCTTGGCGCTGAAGAAAGCGGACGGCGGGATCGTCGCCACGCCAATCTCCTCGATCAAGTATTTGCAGAATTCCACATCATTTCCGTCGAAGACCGGCGAAAAGTCGCCCATGATGAAATAGGTGCCTTCGGGCTGGATCGCCGACATGCCGGCGGCCTCAATGACCTGCATCACCAGATCGCGTTTGTGCGAATACAGCGCCTGATATTCTTCGTAATAGCTGCTGCCTAGCGTGAAGGCGAAGGCGGTCGCCGCTTGGGTGGGGTGGTTGGTGGCGAAGGTGATGAACTGATGCGAGCGCCATACGCCAGTGACCAATTCCGGCGGACCGTAGACCCAGCCGATCTTCCAGCCGGTCATGCCGAAGGTTTTGCCGGCGCTGCCGATGGCCACCGTGCGCTCAAACATGCCATCCAGCGAGGCGATGGCGATGTGCTGATGCCCTTCGAAGTAGAGATGCTCGTAGACTTCATCGGAGATGACGATGACATCGTGCTTAATGCAGAGATCGGCGAATAACCGCAGCTCTTCGCGCGTGTAGACCCGCCCCGAAGGATTATTTGGCGTGTTGAGAATCACGGCGCGCGTGCTGTCGCTGAAGGCGGCGCGCAGCTCGTCTTCGTCAAAGGTCCAGTTTGGCGGGTGCATAGGGACGTAGACTGGTACACCGCCCGCCATTTGTACGCCCGGCACATAACTGTCGTAATAGGGCTCGAGGACGATGACCTCGTCGCCAGGATCAACCAGCCCCATGATAGCGCTGTACACACCCTGCGTGGCGCCCGCGGTCACGATGACGCCCGCATCCGGATCGACATTGAGTCCATAGAAAATCTCAGCGTGCCGGGCGACGCCCTCGCGCAAGGCGGGGAGGCCCGGGCTGGGCGCGTATTGATTGGCGCCATCGCTATTGAGGGCGTCAATCGCCGCGTCGATTATCGCTTTTGGACCGTCAAAATCGGGCTTGCCTTGCCCGAGGTTGACGGCATTGTGCCGCGCCGCCAGTTGATTGATCTCGGTGAAGATGGTCGTGCCGAAAGGCGCTACCCGCTTTGCGTAGGTGGGCATATTTTGCTTCCTTATTCAGGTAGGGATATGGCTGCAAACTAGCGCTTTCAAATCACAGTGAATTACTCAAAAGCCATCTGCCCAGCTTTTTTGCGCGATCGATATAAATCTCGGAGACCAATTGATCTGCTTTGCGAAACTTGACTGTCCGCTGCGTTTTCAAACGTGCGATTTCCTCCCAGTGCCTGACGTAGTTGCTAATTGGAGTTAATTCACCAGTATTCGGATCCGTTCTCTTCCAATCGTTGTCTATCCACCCCTGCAATCGTTCGTTCACGCCACGCAAGAAACCTGTGTTTGTACAATGCACGGTCGCTGACTCATGAACCGGCAGTTGGTTAATTATTTCGATGCAGCCGACTAGTAGTGCTGCGTACACGGTAACTCCGCCAATCACCCCGCCTCGTATCTCGGTTTGACCTCCGGACAATATGTATGACGACCAAACAGAACGGTTCTTTTGCTTGCTGTGGGAGCTCGTAAGAAAAACATCCACCTCGTCAAAGTCAAAGTTCAACGGCTCATTAACCATCATCATTTCTCTTGGAAGACTGATTTGTCCTAGCTCATGTCGTCGCGGCCATCGCAAAACTCAACTACTATAGCACAGTTGCTACCTTCAGTCGCGGTTTAGAAGTCCTGTTGCGATCTCTTTGCCCAGTTGAAAGTAGGGTATGGATTTGCGTTTCTTGACAAACTGGAAATGCACAACTCGACCGCCTGAGAGTTCCCGCAATCTCTGCCAATGATGTTTGTATTTGACTGAATTACCATCCTTAGTTCTCCAGTTATTCTTATTCCAAGCCGCGACCCAGGTGTTCATTCCTTTCGCTAGATATTCTTGGGCGGTGTACACCGTTGCACTTTCTTTTGAGCGCAGCCTTTCCAAGGCTCTTATCGCGCCTATCAAGGTTGATTCTTGCTCGGTCTTTCCGTACAGATAATCAGTGATTTCTTCAGCACTTTCCCTGTAAATGACTTGGGCGGCGAACGCCGTTGCGATTCGCTTCCGGTCCACAGCTGTAGAGATGTAAATAGACACGTTAGTTTCAGGCGCCGAGTCTCGTATATCGGTGCTGTCGCTATGCAGGTATGTGCGCGACCGCTTCTCTTTAACGGCCAGCCGGTCGCATCGTTCGTTCAGTGCATCACCTGAGTGCCCCGCAACATAATTCCAAGCGATCACATGTTTCTCTGCAATCCGAAAATACGCTTGCCAAAGATTCTTGTTTAGGGTCACTTTCTTCGCACCGATGGCAATGTCCTTTACATAGCGCGAATCCGTAAAGATTGTGACCGTAGTGGGCCGTTTTAGCGCCTTTAAGCCCTCAATCACCGCCGTCAATTCCATCTGATTGTTGGTGGTGTTTTCGGCGCCGCCGCTGATGACGCGCTCTTTGATGACTTTGCCCTCATCGTCTAAGGCCTGCAGAATCGCAGCCCAGCCGCCCGGCTGATTGTCGGCATGAATATCGCAGGCGCCGTCGGTGTGAATCCTGATTTGCATCGCTTCCGCCACATCACATAAGATCACGGATATTCTAGCACAATGGCGCGACGATTATGTTGGCCTCTGCGTAAAAACAAGCATAAGGAGCGGGCGTCTCGCTCGCCGCTTGCGGCGTCCGCGGGGGCGGCTTGGGGCAACTGGATGAGGACAGCGCGTCATGGCGGAAGAACGCGACTGGGAAAAGAAGCGCTACGATTCGCTGATTAAGATCACGCGGACGATGGGCGGCGCCGCCTTATCCGGCGCTGTGCCGACGCCGACCCTGGAATTAGCCAAGCAGCTCGGCATTTCCATCGCGGACGCCTGGATGTGTTTTGATATCTACAAGACTTATTTCGGCAAAGACCTCTCCAAAAGAGATCTTGCTTCAATGCTGCAGACTACGGGCGTGGTGGTTCTGGGCGGCGGGCTCGCCGGATACGCCGGGATCCGCCTGGCGCAGGCGCTTCTCAGCGAGATTCTGGAGCAGATACCGATCGCCAATTCGATCATCACCGGCATCGCCTTCGGCAGCTCCACCTTCATCATCGGGCTGGCTTGGCTGGCGATCGTGGAACAGAACTACTTCGCGCGCGAGGCCGACGAGACTTAAGCCGCTCTCAACGCGAGCTGCCTGAGCGTGAGCGACCGAATCAGCGCCAGGAGCAATAGCGCCAATACGCCGCCGCCGGCGCTGACGAAGACGAAGCCGCCCAGCCCGAAGAGCGCGCCCGAACTCAGCGTGCCCAAGCCGGCGCAAAAGGCGACCAGCATATCATTGAAGCCGGCCACGCGGGTGCGCTCGGCGCCGCTTAAGGCGTCCGCCAGCATAGACGAGCCGGCGACATAACCGAAATTCCAACCCAAGCCAAGCAGGAATAAGCCCGCAACCAAATACGGCATTTGCGTCGACAGCGGCGAGATGATGGTCGACGCCACCAGGACAAGCGCCGCGATGACCATCATCGTGACGCGCCCATAACGGTCAATCAGATAACCGGTAAGCGGCGACAAGCCGAACATGCCCAGGACATGCGCGGCGATAACCAGGGAGACCATCGCATTGGAGTGATCCGCCAGGTGCATGTGCCAGGGCGTGATCGTCATCAAAACACTCATGACTGTTTGGCTGATCACCATGGAGAGGATTGCCAATTGCACGTTCGGCAAGCGCAGCAATTCGCCCAGCCTATGCCCGGCTTTCGGTTTCTCGCCTTCGATCTGCGGTTCCGAATATTGCCGGGCGACGAGCGCCGGCTCGGGGCGGAGCAAGAAAAATGTGATTATGAACGATATGCCGGATAGAAAACAAGCGATCACCCAAGGTCCAGTTGTTAAGGCTTGCGCCGAGACGCCCCCTGGCTGCAATATCTGCGCCAGCGGCGAATGGATCAGAGGCGGGCGCGCCACGATATCCAAGGAAAGAAACTTCGCCAGCTGGCTGCTCGGCTCAACCAGACCGGGGCCAAATATCGCGCCAATCGTGCCGGCGAAGACGATGCGCCCGATCATCTGCGCCCGTTTGTCGATCGGGAATATCTCGCCGACGACAAAGCGGCTCATCTGGGTGCCGGCGCGGGCCATGCCCATCCCGACCGAGCTGATCAGCAGCAGCGGAAAGATGCCGTTCAAGACGGCGATCAGACCGAGGACGGCGCCAGCGAAACCCAGGGCGTAGGCGGTGGATAAACCCATGCGCCGCCCATAGCGCCCCATGATGATGCCCATGAAATAAGCCATGATGGAATGCGCGAAGGTCACCATCGTGGTCGGCAAGCCAGCGGCCGCGTCCGACCCGCCGAGGATGCCGGCCGCGATTGAATGCAGCGTGATGATGGAAATCTGCGCCGCCGAGAACAGGCTTTGCGAGACGAACATGGTAACGAGGAGCCGGTGGCTGACGCGCAAAGGGTACAATGGAGTCGCTCCGTCCGCTGGAAATGAACTCGTTGCCAAGCTAATCAGTCATTCTACCGCAATAAACAGAGCGCGCCCGCTTGGACGCGCCCGCAGAAATGCGCCCGCACGCCAGCTATTCCGCCAGGAAGTTGCGCAAGACCGTATGCAGGATGCCGCCATTGCGGTAATAGTCGATCTCGACCGGGGTATCAAGGCGCGCTGTGACTTCAAATTGAGTAACCTTGCCGCCATCGTCAGTCGCCGTCACGGTCAGGGTGTCCATCGGCTGAACGTCATCATCGATTGGGATGTCGTAGGTTTCATGCCCGCTTAATCCCAGCGACTTGTAAGACTCGCCCGCGGCAAACGTCAGCGGCAGCACACCCATCATCACCAAGTTGCTGCGGTGAATACGCTCGATGCTTTCGGCGATGACCGCTTTGATGCCGAGCAGCAGCGTGCCCTTCGCCGCCCAATCGCGCGATGAACCCATGCCGTAGTCGGCGCCCGCCAGCACAATTAACGGACTGCCGTCTGCCCGGTACTTCAGCGCCGCGTCGTATATCGGCATCTCTTCCATCGTCGGCAGGTAGTAGGTGAGGCCGCCTTCGCTGCCGGGCACCAGCAGGTTCCGCAGGCGCACATTGGCGAAGGCGCCGCGGGTCATCACCCGGTCGTTGCCGCGGCGCGAGCCAAAGCTGTTGAAATACTGCGGGCTGACGTCGCGCTCGAGCAAGTATTGCCCCGCCGGTCCGTTGATCGCGATGGCGCCCGCCGGCGAAATATGATCGGTCGTAACCGAGTCTCCGCCTTTGACCATCACGCGCGCGCCCATGATTGGCGCAACCGGAGGCGCCACTTGAGGCAGATCAATGAAGAAGGGCGGCTCCTGAATGTAGGTACTTTCGTCGCTCCATTCGTATACCGGCTCATCGGTGCTGGGGATATCGTTCCACTGGGGATTGCCATCGTAGACGTTGCCGTATTGCTCGAGATACATACCGGCGTCAAGGCTGTTCTGCACCGTCTCGACGATCTCTTCCTGGCTGGGCCAGATGTCGCTTAAATAAACATCGGCGCCCGCGCGATCAGTCGCGATCGGTTCGCGCTCGAGGTCAATATCAACAGTGCCCGCAAGCGCGTATGCGACAACCAAAGGCGGCGACGCCAGAAAGTTGGCGCGCACATCGGGCCCGATGCGACCGCCGAAATTGCGGTTGCCGCTTAGCACTGAGGCGGCGACGATATCGGCTTCGTATATCGCCTCGCGCACTGGCTCCGGCAAGGGACCGCTGTTGCCAATGCAGGTGGTGCAGCCATAGCCAACCGTGTGAAAACCAAGCGCTTCCAGATGCGGTGTCAAGCCGGCGCGGTCGAGGTACTCGGTCACTACTTTGGATCCCGGCGCCAGGCTTGTCTTGACGTAGGCTTTGCGCGTCAAGCCGCGTTCGTTGGCTTTCTTCGCCAGCAGACCGGCGGCGACCATGACCGAAGGATTGCTTGTATTGGTGCAGGACGTGATGGCGGCGATTACGACCGCGCCATGCGCGATCTCGGCGCTATCGCCATTGGCGCGCAGCTGTCCGCTTGCGCCAAGCTGATCTTGGGCGAGCGCAAAGCCCTGCGGGCCCAGCGGCGCAGTCAAAACCTTGCGGAATGTCGGCTTGAGCTCGCGCACCAGGATGCGATCTTGCGGGCGCAAGGGACCGGCGACGCTCGGCTCGACAGCGCTCAGGTCCAATTCAAGCGTATCGTTGAATTCGGGATCTTCTGTGCTGTCGCTGCGGAACAAGCCCTGTTCCTTGCAATAGGCTTCTACCAAATTGACGAGGTCGTTTTCGCGTCCGGTGCGGCGCAGATAACTTAGCGCTTCATCATCGACCGGGAAGAAGCCCATGGTCGCGCCATATTCCGGCGCCATGTTGGCGATGGTGGCGCGATCGGGCAAAGTCAAACGGCTGAGCCCCGGTCCATAAAACTCGACGAATTTGCCGACGACGCCTTTTTCCCGCAGCATCTGGGTGACAACCAGGACAAGATCGGTGGCGGTGGCGCCCTCGGGCAATTGACCCATCAGCTTGAAGCCAACTACTTCGGGCATCAGCATATAAATTGGCTGGCCCAGCATGGCAGCTTCCGCTTCGATGCCGCCCACGCCCCAGCCGAGCACGCCCAGCCCGTTGATCATCGTGGTGTGGCTGTCGGTACCCACCAAGGTATCGGGCAAGGCGACCAAACCATCGCCCCGCGGGTCGTCATAGAGCTGCACAACTTTTGCCAGGTATTCGAGATTGACCTGATGCACGATGCCGGTCGCTGGCGGCACAACTTTGAGGTTCTTAAAGGCTTTCTGCCCCCAGTGCAGAAACTCGTAGCGCTCGCGGTTGCGCAGGAACTCCATCTCGGCGTTGCGCGTGATCGCGTCCGATCGGCCGAAGACATCAACTTGCACCGAATGATCGATAACCAGGTCCACCGGGACTTGCGGGTTTATTTTCTGCGGATCGCCTCCCATGCGCGCCATCGCGCTGCGCAGCGCCGCCAGATCGACCAGCGAGGGCACGCCAGTAAAATCCTGCAAGATCACACGCGCCGGGCTGAACGGGATCTCAACCGCGCGGTGATTAAGCGCATCCCAGGAGGCCAGATTATTTACATCCTCCGGCCGAAAATGAATGCCGTCCTGATTGCGCAAGGCGTTCTCCAACAGAATCTTGATGCTGAATGGAAGCCGGTCAACGTGGCCGACGCCGCCCTCGCTGAGCTTGTTCAGGCGGTGAATGATTGCCTTCTCGCCACCGATGTCGATTGTTCCGCGCGTCCCGAAACTGTCGCCCATAGGTCCTTTCCTTTTGCAGCCTTCGCCATTCGCCATGAGACGGTCGACGCCGGCTGATGATCTAATTGAACATCGCGTGTTGAATATGCCGAATTCTACCAGGAAAAGTCGGTTGATGTCAGCGTGACTCGCGCCGGGGGCCGTCATCTCGGCAGTTGCGTAAAAGTAGCGCAAAAGAACAAGAACCGTGTAGGGGCGTCTCGCTGAGACGCCCGTTTGCCCAGCCTTATGCCCTTGAGCATTTCGGCGAAACGCTCCTACAGACTTGATTGGGAATCAGACTCGCCAGCGACGCCAGGGCAATCGCATCAAATTTTTCTTAACCACAGAGAACACAGAGGGCACAGAGTTTAGGTTCTTTTGACGAGTTTTCTCCTAAATCCACTGCTTGAATTTGGCAGGCTTGTCGCTACCTCCTCGATATACTTCCTCTCCGCCCAATAATTATGCGACAAAATGCCGCGAAATCTCTGACCAATGGCTTTCTCGGTGCTCTCTGTGACCTCTGTGGTTAAATTTCAGTTTAGTTTTGCTCGTCGCAGCGGATGCCAGTTTTGAAGCGATTGCCCTGTTGTTGCGCGCAGGAACCATTGTACTTTTCGTTCAAAGTCATTATAGTGAAATCTCGTTACCTGCGATACAATTGTCGCTTGAATCGCGGCGAAGGGCGCTGGCAAGTTGAGATGAGCGCGATCGGCAGTGCAATCGAACTCAAGAAGGTGAAAAAGACCAACACCCACTGAGTATGGGCTTGTTTGTGCTGCTCTAGGATTTTGAACACAGACCCGCTCATACGGCGGGTTTTTTGTTGCGAGAAAGTGACAAGGGAGAAATGACGATGGGAAATAGAATGGCGCTCTGCCCGGCATGCGACGGCGAGGTCGTGATTCCGGCCGACGCGATGGAGAATGAGATCGTGTCTTGCCTGGAGTGCGGCGCCGAACTTGAGATCATGTGCCTTGATCCGCTTGAGCTCGACTTGGCGCCGGAAGTGGAAGAAGACTGGGGAGAGTAAATCACATGCGCGTCGCCCTGCTTGTCACGCATATTCGCGCCGAAGAAAAGCTGATCCTGGCCGCCTTCAATAATCGCGAAATCAGCCCGGACATCATTCTCGACCGCGAACTGAATATTGAGATCACGCAAGGGGCTGAACAGTTGGCGCCCTCTGGCATCGCCTGGCGCGACTATGATTTGATCTTTGAACGCTGCGTCAGCACATCGCGCGGCATGTACGCGCTGGCGATACTCAATAGCTGGGGCGTCCGCACCTATAATACTTACGAAACGGCAGCCACCTGCAGCGACAAGCTGCAGACGAGCATCGCCTTGATGCAGCATAATATCCCGCAGCCGCATACGCGCGTCGCTTTTACGCCGGACAGCGCGATGCAGGCGATTGAAGACGTCAAGTATCCGGCGGTGCTGAAGCCGGTGACCGGTTCTTGGGGCCGGCTGCTGGCGCGCGTTCACAACCGCGACAGCGCCGAAGCGATCCTGGAACACCGGCAGACCCTGGGCGATTACAACCACCACACATATTACGTGCAGGAATATGTCGACAAGCCCGGGCGCGACATCCGCGCCTTCGTCGTCGGCGACCGCACCATCGCCGCGATTTACCGCGCGTCCAATCACTGGATCACCAACACCGCCCGCGGCGGACTGGCGAGCAACTGTCCGGTGACCGACCAATTGGACGAAATCTGCGTGCGCGCGGCTGAGGCGGTGGGCGGCGGCATCCTGGCAGTCGACGTGCTGGAAGACACCCGCGGCGCCTTCGTGGTCAACGAGATCAATCACACGATGGAATTCCGCAACAGCAGCCAACCGACTGGCGTCGATATCGCGCAAGAGGTCATTGATTTCGTCATTGGGCAAATTGGAGTGGTGGCCTGATGCGAGCGGGAATCCTTGGCGGCAGCGGATACACGGGCGGAGAGCTTCTGCGGCTGCTGCATTTTCACCCACATGTTGAGCTTGCGCAGATCACCAGCCGCGAACAAGCCGGTCGCTATGCGCACACTGCGCACCCCAACATGCGCGGCGTCTCGCGCTTGAAATTCATTCACCCCGATGCGCTGGAAACCTGTGACTTGCTTTTCCTGGCGCTGCCACATGGCGCGACGGCGAGCGGCATAGATCGTTACGCTGAGCTTGCGCCGAAGCTGATTGACCTTTCCGCCGATTTCCGCTTGAATTGCAGCGCCGCCTATGAACGATATTATGGCGAGCCGCACCCTGCGCCGCACTGGCTGAACCGGTTTATCTATGGCTTGCCCGAAGTCAATCGCGAGTCGCTAAGGGGCGCGAGCTGGGTGAGCGGCGTCGGCTGCAACGCGACCGCGCTGAATCTGGCGCTGCTGCCGCTGGTGGAGGCGGGCATCCTGGAGCGCGCGGCCTGCGAGATCAAGGTCGGTTCGTCAGAAGGCGGCAACCGGAGCAACCCCGGCTCTCATCACCCGATTCGAAGCGGCGCCGTCCGCAGCTATAAAGCCACCGGACACCGACATATGGCGGAAGCGCGGCTTGTGCTGGGCGAGAGTTTCCCGCTGCATTTCTCCGTGACCGCTATCGAGATGGTGCGCGGCATTCATCTATTGGCGCACTGTTATCTTAGCGAGCCAAAGGAAGAGCGCGATATTTGGCGGCTCTACCGCCGGCGCTATCGCGGCGAGCCGTTTCTTCGCTTGGTGAGCGGCAGGGCGGGCTTGCATCGCCTGCCAGAGCCGCGCGTGGTTGCCGGCAGCAATTACTGCGACATCGGCTTTGTATTGGATGACGACGGGCGGCATCTGGTCGTTATCGCAGCGCTGGATAATCTAGGCAAGGGCGCCGCCGGCAGCGCTGTGCAAGCGATGAATCTCATGCTTGAATTGGACGAAAGGACCGGGCTCGAGTTTCCCGGCATTTACCCGTAAAAGGCGGCAAGATGAATACTGCATCGGAGCTTCTGGTCGTAAAGCTGGGCGGCGGCGAGGGGCTTGATCTCTCAGCCGCCAGCGATGACCTGGCGGCGCTCGCTCGGTCTCGGCCGCTGGCAGTGGTCCACGGAGTCAGCGCCATCATGAACCGGCTCTGCCAGGAAAGCGGCATCGAGGTTCAATCGCTGCAATCGCCATCCGGCCACAGCTCGCGTTATACGCCGCCGGCTGTGCGCGATATCTATGTGCGCGCGGCGGAACTGGCAAATGAACGATTGGTATCTGCGCTGAATGAGCGGGGCCTCGGCGCTGTTGGCTTCCTGGGCGAAGACATCGCGCTTAGCGGCAAACGCAAGACCGCTTTGCGCGCGGTTGTCAAGGGACGGGTGCGCGTGATACGCGATGACCACAGCGGCGCCATAAGCGGCGTCGATGCTCAGTTGCTGGCGCAAACGCTTAACCAAGGGCAGGCGCCGGTGCTGCCGCCGATGGCGCGCAGCAGCGATGGCTTGCTCAATATCGATGGCGACCGCGCCGCAGCCGCCGTGGCGGGCGCGCTGAATGCAGAGGCGCTCGTCATTCTGAGCAATGTCGGCGGCTTGTATCGCAGCTTTCCCGATGAATCGACAATCGTCGATCATGTTGCCCGGTCGCAGATCGATCGCGCGCTGAATTGGGCGCAGGGGCGCATGAAACGCAAAGTGCTGGCCGCGCGGGAAGCGCTAAGTCAAGGCGTCGAGCTCGTCATCATCGCCGATGGGCGCGTGCCCAATCCGGTTGCGCGCGCGCTTGCTGGCGCAGGCACGAGGTTTACTCATGATTGAGACTGCTGCACTGTATGAATTAGAGAACCAGCACGGTTCCGGCGCTTATGGCAAGCGGCCGACGGCTTTGGTGCGGGGCGAGGGCGTTTACGTTTTCGACGAATTGGGCAATCGCTATCTGGACGCGACCAGCGGCCAGGGCGTGGCGGCGCTGGGGCACTGCCATCCGGCGGTCATCGACGCCATAAGCGCGCAAGCAGCGACGCTGATCACCTGCCATGAGTCGTTCTATAACGATCGCCGCGCCGAGCTCTACGCGCTGCTGGCGAGTATCATGCCTGCCGATCTCAAGCGCTTTTTCCTCTGCAACAGTGGCGCGGAAGCGAATGAGGGCGCGCTGAAGGTGGCCAAACTACTAACCGGGCGCAATGGCATCGTCGCCGCGAAGCGCTCCTTCCACGGTCGCACAGCCGGCGCCCTCTCGTTAACCTGGACGCAGAAGTATCGCAAGCCCTTTCAAGAATGGCTGCCGGCTGTCGAATATGTCGCCTTCAACAACATTGAAGCGGCTGAGCAAGCGATTAGCGAGTCGACCGCGGCTGTCGTCGTCGAAGCGATCCAGGGCGAAGGCGGCGTGCACCCGGCTGACGACGCGTATCTGCGGGCGCTGCGCGAGCGCTGTGATCAGACGGGCGCCATGCTGATCGTGGATGAGATTCAGACCGGTTTCGGCCGCACGGGAAAATGGTTCGGGTTTGAGCGCGCGGGCATCGTGCCCGACATTATATCGCTGGGCAAGGCGATTGCCGGCGGCCTGCCAATGGGGGCGGTTTGCTGGCGCAATGCTCATGGTCCGATCGACCGCGCGACGCATGGCAGCACATTTGGCGGCAATCCGCTGGCATGCGCCGCCGCCCTTGCCGCGATCACGACAATGCGCGACGAGGCACTGGCGGAGAAGGCGCGCGTCAACGGGGAGTGGTTTTTCGCGGAGTTGGCGGCGCTGGATCTGCGTGGCGCGCGCCAACTGCGCGGGCGCGGTCTCATGATCGGGCTGGAGCTGAGAGGCCGGGTGACGCCGGTCTTGAAGGCGCTGCAAGAGCACGGTGTGCTCGCCTTGCCAGCGGGCCTCAATACGCTGCGCTTGCTGCCGCCATTGACCATTAATCGCGAGCAGCTCGGTGTCGTGGCCGACGCCATAAAGGCGGTTCTGGGCTAACTGATGAGAACGATAGCCGACAGCAGCGCGGAAAAACTATTGCATGATCTGGTCGCCATTCCCAGCCCATCGCGCCAAGAGAGCGAGGCGGCCGCCTTTCTGACCGGGTGGATGCGACGCCATGGTTACGACGACGCATTCGTCGATGAAGCAGGAAATGCCGTTGGCGTCATTGGAACAGGCGCGCGCCAGCTTGTTCTGCTCGGGCATATTGACACTTTCGGGGGCTTCCCGCCAGTTCGCCTGGATGGGCGGCGGCTCTACGGTCGCGGTTCGGTTGATGCCAAGGGTCCGCTGTGCGCCTTCGCTGTGGCGGCGGCCCGATCCAGACCGGCGGAAGAAGTTCAAATCATCGTCATCGGCGCGGTGGAAGAAGAAGCAGCCACCAGCCGCGGCGCGCATTTTGCCCTGAGCCAATACCAGCCGGAATGCTGCGTCATCGGCGAGCCGTCGCGGTGGGATCGCATCACGCTTGGCTACAAGGGCCGCCTATTGCTCGACTGGCGCTGGGAAGGCGGCTTGTCGCACAGCGCTGGCGAAGCGCCCAGCCCAGCGGAGCGCGCCCTCGCCTATTGGCAGCGCGTCAAATCAACCTGCGATCAATTCAACACGGGCATCGCATCGTTATATGCCCGCCTCGATCCCTCGATCCGCGACATCAATACCTGGCAAGAGGGCGTCAACGGCGTCGCCGAGATGACCGTGGGCTTTCGCCTGCCGCCGGATATCGAGCCAAGCGAGATTCTGTGCCGTTTCCCCGCCAGCGGTGGCGCAACCGTTAGCGGACGCGGCGCCGAATGCGCTTTCAGCGGCGACAAGAATAGCGCGCTAAGCCGTCAATTCAGGCGCGCCATTCGCAAACGGGGCGGCGCGCCGCGCTTCGTTTACAAGACCGGCACATCCGACATGAATATCGTTGGACCGCGCTGGGGCTGCCCGATTCTCGCGTATGGTCCGGGCGACTCCGCGCTTGACCATAGGCCCGACGAGCATATTGACCTGGACGAGTATCTGCGCGCGATCGCTGTTTTGACGCTCGTGCTAGACACTGTCTGAGCGGGGACTGGCCACCAATGCTGAATCGCAACATACCAGTTCAGAAATTCAACTTCATCGATTCCACCTTGCGCGAAGGCGAGCAGTTCCGCGGCACGCATTTCACTGTGGACGACAAGCGCGAGATCGCTGAATTGCTGGATCGCTTCGGTGTAGAGTATATGGAGCTGTCGACGCCGGTGGCCAGCCCGCAGAGCGCCGACGCCATTCGCGCGCTGGCTGATATGCCCCGCCGCTTCAAGCTGCTGACGCATATCCGCGCGAACATGGAAGACGCCCGGCTGGCGGTCGATTGCGGCGTTGACGGCGCTGATGTCTACATCGGAACCTCAGAATATATGCGCGAATACAGCCACGGCAAGAGCCTTGAGCAGGTCATTGACATCGGGCAAGAAGTGATCGCCTTCCTAAATGAGCAAGGGCTTGAAACGCGCTTCAGCACCGAGGACACCTTCCGCAGCAATTTCGCCGATGTGATGACGGTGTATCGGGCGATGGACTTGGCGGGCGCGCATCGCGTCGGCGTCGCCGATACAGTGGGCATCGCCGACCCGCTGCAAACTTACAATCTGATTTCCAACCTGCGCGATGTCGTCAGCTGCGATATCGAGTTTCACGGGCATAACGACAGCAGCTGCGCCGTCGCCAACGCCTTTTGCGCCTTGCAAGCGGGCGCGACCCATATTGACACCACCGTCCTGGGCATCGGCGAGCGCAATGGCATCACGCCGATGGGCGCGCTGATCGGCCGGCTCTATACCTGTGACAAGCGGCTGGTTGATAAATACGAGCTTTGCCTGCTGCCCGAGATTGAACGAACGGTCGCCGAGAAGCTGGGCATCGAGATCCCTTACAACACGCCGATCACCGGCGACGTCGCCTTTCATCACAAGGCGGGCGTGCATACGAATGCGGTCCTCAAAAACCCGACCACCTACGAAGCGATCGACCCGGAGGATTTTGGCATGTCGCGCATCATCGATGTGGCGCATCGCCTGGTCGGTCGCAACGCCATCCGCGAATACGCCGCAGCCCGCGGCATCGCCCTGCCCGAGGACGTGCTCAGTCTGGCAACGGCGCAAGTCAAACTGATGGCGGACGAACGGCCGATTACCCAGGACGACGTTGACAAAATCCTCAGCAAGCTGATGCTGCCTCTCGGCGATTAATCAGCCACCGCTACATTTCGCTTCCCGCCGCCGGTTGCTTCCTGCGGATCATCCATTGGGATGACGTACACCAATATCGAAACTAATCCAGCGAGCGCGAAGATAGCGAAAGTCAGTTCGAAATTGACGGCGTCGACCAGCCAACCGCCGAAGACGGGCGCGAAAATCGTCACCGGCGCGATGAAGCTGTTCGCCATGCCAATGTAATAGGGGCGCTCGGCCACCGAGCCAAATTGCACGGTGATCGTCATGATCGTCGACCACTGAGCCGAGTTTACGAAACCGGTCAAGGCGAAGACGGCGTAAAACCACTGAGCATCGGTCGCCCACAAGGCGATTGCGATTGCCAACACCGTCAGCAGGTTGGCTGCAATTAATACGCGGCGGTGCCCCCAGCGATCGCCAATCCAACCGATGACCGAGCTGCTCAGCGTATTGGACACCAGCAAGACGCTGGTCAAGACGCCGGCGAACTCGGGCGACATGTCGAAGCGGCGAATGCCGTAAATCGTATAAAAAGAAATGGCGGTCAGGCTCACAGCGGTTAACGCGCGCGCGACGAGAAACCAGCGAAAGTTTTCGTCTTCGCGCAAAATCTGGCGGAGGCGGCCGCCGAACTGACGCCACCTAACCGGCTCGGCGATGTTCTTTGGATCGCTCTTCGGCTCGTAGGTCATAGCCAGGAAGACAAATGAAATGAGCAGGCTGATGCCGGAAAGCAAGAACAGCAGCGAAAAACTCTGGGGGAAATCCAGCCTTTCAAGTATGACGCTCGCGAGCAAGGCGCCCCCCGCGCCAAAGAGATTGACGCAGGCTGACTGGATGCCGAAGAAGGCGCCAAGACGGTGCGGCGGCATGATTTTGCTGATCATGCTCTGCCAGGCGGTGCCGGTGAAGCCGCCGCCGAGCGATTGCACAGCGAGCAGGAGCAGCGCCAACAGAAGCGCGACATCGGCGCCGATCTGCGGAATCATGAAAGCCAGCAGCGCTAGACCAAAATACGGGAAACGTTCGACCAGCGTCATCGCCAACACCATCGGCTTGTAGCGCCGCAAACTGGCGACATAACTGGATGTCAACAATTGCGGCATTTGCCAGCCGATGTGGAATAGCGTGGCGACAAAGCCGATCAAGGCGGTCGATTCTGTAAGGTAAGACAGGAAGAGCGGGATTATGGTAACATAGGATGCCAAGCCCGATACGCCGAAGCCGAACAAGCTGCCGTCAAGTATATTGACAACAGCGTTGTGTTGCAGTTTGTCGCGCAGATCCTGCGGCAGCATGGATTCCGCCCGCGTAGTCCGTTCGGCGCCAAGCGGCAATTGTATCAGACTATCGGCATAGGCGTATCAAGAAAGCGGAGGGCATTTCTTGCCGCAGACCTTGACTGAAAAGCTGTTGGCGCGCGCCAGCGGACGCGACTGGGTCCAGCCCGGCGAAATCGTCGTTGTCGAGCCTGATGTCATATTGAGCCACGACAACAGCGCCGCCATCGCCACACTGTTCGGGCAATTGCCGCAGAGGCGCGTCAAATATCCCGAGCGGCTGGCGATCACGCTTGATCACGCGGTCCCGCCACCGACAGCCAAACACGCGCGGAACCACGCGCGCATCCGCGAATTCGCGCGCGAGCAAGGCATTAAGAATTTCTTTGAAGTCGGTCGCGGCATTTGCCACCAGGTCTTATGCGAGGAGGGCTTGGTCGGCCCAGGCACGACGCTGCTGGGCGCCGACAGCCACAGCACGCATTATGGCTGGCTGGGCGCCTTCAGCGCCGGCGTTGGACGCAGCGAAGTGGCGGCGCTTTGGGCGACCGGTCAGTTATGGCTGCGCGTCCCGCAGACGATGCGGATCTCACTTACTGGCGGGCTGCGGGCGGGGGTCACGACAAAGGATCTAACGATCAGCTTGATCGGCCAATTGTCATCCGACGGGGCGACTTACATGGCGGTGGAGTTTGACGGCGACGGTATTGGCGCCCTATCAGCGGACTCGCGCGCGGTGCTGACGAATATGATGGCGGAGATGGGCGCCAAGAACGCCTGCATAGCGCCCGACGCCGGCACCTGGCGCTGGCTTGATGCGACCCTGCGGCGGACGCGCCCTGATGATCACGACAGGCGGCTGGGTTTCTTTCGCGAGCGCGCGCTTTATCCTGATCCCGGCGCGAATTACGCTGTTCATCATATTGTCGATTTGAGCAAGATTGAACCTATGGTTTCCTGCCCGCATAGCGTTGATCACGCGCTGCCTCTTTCGGAGATTGCCGGGAGAAAAGTTGATGTCGGATTTGTTGGCACCTGCACCAACGGCCGGCTGGAGGACATCGCGGCCGCCGCTGAAACAGTGCGAGGGCGGCGGCTGCAATCGCGGCTGATTGTGATACCGGCTTCTTCAATGGCGCTGCGCGATGCGGCGGAAGCCGGCTATATCGCCGACTTGATTGAAGCCGGCGCGACCATCGGCACTCCCGGCTGCGGACCTTGCATGGGGGTTCATCAAGGCGTATTGGCGCCGGGCGAGGTCTGCGTCAGCAGCGCCAATCGGAACTTCCGCGGGCGCATGGGCGAGCCTGATGCCGAGATTTACCTTGCGAATCCGGCAGTGGTTGCGGCGAGCTGCGTGACCGGTCGTCTGGTTCATCCGGCCGACTTGCCCGGCTGAAGTCAAATCGACGAGATAGCGAACGCCGGGGAAGAGCGCGCAACGCATGAAAAGAACCCAACATCGCGTTTGGAAATATGGCGATAACATCAACACCGATGTCATCTTTCCGGGCAAGCACACCTACACCATCGAGCACGATCCGGTCGAACTGGGGCGCCATGCCCTGGAAGATCTCGACCCGAGCTTTGCCAGCGCCGCGCAACCCGGCGATGTCATCGTCGCCGGGCGCAATTGGGGCAATGGCAGCAGCCGCGAGCAAGCGGTCAAATGCCTGATTGCCGTCGGCCTGTACGCTGTAATTGCCAGCAGCTTCGCGCGGATTTACTACCGAAACGCGATCAACAGCGGCTTGCTGGTCATCACCTGCCCCGAGCTGGTCGCGCAGGTAAAGCAAGGCGACATAATCGAGATTGACATGGACGGGGCGCAGATTCATTGCGCGGGCAGGCGGTATCCGTTTCCGCCACTGCCGGAGCAGGTGCGGGAGATTGTGGCGGCGGGGGGGATTATCGCTTACTTGCAGCAACGTTCCTAAACGCAGCCCCCCTGAGCTCGCGGGTGATTTTCGCTCGTTTCGCTAGTAGTATTGCATGATTGCAATTTCGTCTGCGGAGTGCTTATGCTAGCCATCGTCAACACCTGCGCCGTGATCGGCTTGGACGGGCAAATCGTCGAAGTGCAGACCGACTTCAACCCGCGCGCGGCGCTGCCCAGCTTCAACCTGGTTGGCTTGCCCGGCGTCGCCGTCCGCGAGAGCAAAGACCGCGCTCGCTCGGCGATTCGTAACAGCGGATTGCGCTTCCCCAACAAAGCCTACGTAGTCAATCTCTCGCCCGCTGATATTCATAAGCAGGGACCGTCCTACGACTTGGCGATTGCCATAGGCATCTTGGCCGCGACCGATCAAATTCCCCTTCACGTGCTGGACAATGCCATGTTCATCGGCGAGCTCTCGCTGGACGGCGGCATCCGCCACGTGCAAGGCGTCCTGCCGATGGTGTATACCGCCATGCAGCAGGGCTTGGACACGGTGTACGTGCCCGAAGCCGATGCCCCCGAAGCCGCGCTGATTCAGGACATAACAATCATTCCGGTGCAGTCGATCGGTCAGTTGGTCGAGCACCTTTATCAGCTGAATCCGATCACGCCATTCGAGTCCGATATGAACGGGCAAGACAAGGCGCGCCCCCTGGCTGATGGCGTCGAAGACTTCGCTGATATTCGCGGTCAGGAGCATGTCAAGCGCGCGCTGGAGGTAGCCGCCGCTGGCAATCACAACATCCTGATGTCGGGGCCGCCGGGCGCGGGCAAGAGCTTGCAGGCGCGGGCGCTGGCGGGCATCCTGCCTGCGTTGACCATGCAAGAATCGCTGGAAGTCACGCGGATATACTCCATCGTGGACATGCTTTCGCAAGACGAGCCGCTGGTGCGCCAGCGTCCCTTCCGCGCGCCGCACCACACGATATCGCAAGTTGGGCTGGTTGGCGGCGGATCAATGCCAAAGCCGGGCGAGATCAGCCTGGCGCATCGGGGCGTCCTCTTTCTCGATGAGATAAACGAGCATTCAAGCAAAGTGCTGGAAGTGCTGCGTCAGCCGATTGAAGACAAAATTGTGACGATTAGTCGGGCGCGTGGCAGCTTAACTTTCCCCGCGAATTTCTTGCTGGTCGGCGCGCGCAACCCCTGCCCCTGCGGCTTCTATGGCGATCCGCTGCAAGCCTGCATCTGCACGCCCAATCAGATTCAGCGCTATCAATCGCGGATTTCAGGACCGATACTCGATCGCATCGACATCCACATAGATGTGCCGCGCGTTGACTTCGACAAGCTGATGGGAGACGAGCGCGCCGAAAGCTCGCGCGATATTCGCCAGCGCGTCGAGGTGGCGCGGCGCCGGCAAACTGAACGGTTCAGAGAGCGCCCGGGCCTCTTCGCCAATGCCGATATGACCGTGAGCGAAATCGATCAGTTTTGCCCGCTGAACGACGAGGCGCGCGGGATTCTGACGCTATCGGTGAGGAAGCTGCAACTAAGCGCGCGCAGTTATCATCGCGTGCTCAAACTCAGCCGCACGATTGCCGATCTCGACGCCTCCGCTGAAATCCAGGTGGCGCATATCGCCGAGGCGCTGCAATATAGACCGCCGGTCGATTAAGGCGTCGCGCCCGCGCCGGGTTCGCCAGGCTGCCGGTATCCGTTGCGCAGGTCGGTCTCAATCAAGGCCGGGTCGCGTTCGGCGGGGTCGCCCCAGCCGCCGCCGCCAGTAGAAATCTGCGTGACGATATCGCCCTTGTTGAAGGGACCAAAGAAGTAAACGCGCTGCGTGATTTCCGCTTCGCGCTCGCTGCCCGCCCAGGCGATTGCCTTGCTGACACCGGCATCACCGCCGCCATGCAACCCCCAAGGCTTGTTGATCGTGTTCTCATTCATCGTCTGAATGAGGATATTGTCCTCCAGCATTTCGTACTCGCGAATGACGCCGAAGCCGCCACGATACTTGCCTGCGCCCGCGCCCTCCAGATTAAAAGTATGCCGCAAGACCCGCAGCGGGTATCTTCCTTCGATTACTTCAGTCGGCGTATTTGGCGCGTTGCCATTGCCGACGAAGACAAGCCCGCTCGGTCCGTCGCCATGCGGGAAGGCGCCGCCGCCGCCATCAAGCGGCTCAATGAAGATGAAGGGCTCGCCATGCCGTGGATCCATGCGGTAGAAGACACAGCCGAACATTTGATAGGAGGCCGCCGGGCAGCGATCGGGAATGGCGTCGGATAGCGCGCGGACGATCAAGTGGACGACCATTTCGGCGACATAGCCGTAGGAATCGGTCGGCGCCGGATAGTGCGGGCTGACCGCCGTATTGTCGGGCGCGGTCACGGTCAGCGGGCGCGTATGCCCATGATTCATCGGGTCAAAGGGCATGGTCAAGGATTTGAGCACGGTCTCAGCCATGGCGACGGTGCCGATAAAGGGATGATTCGTGGGGCCGGCAACCGTGCCAGCAGTGCCAGTCCAGTCGATGCGCATTTCATCATCTTGCACTTCAACCGCGACCGCAATCCGATACGGCTTCTCCAATTCAACGCCGTCGTGATCCATGTTTACGCTGGCGGTATACAAACCGTCAGGGATTGCGCGAATCTTCGCCCGCATCATCGCTTCGGATTGGTCGAATACTTGATCCATCGCCCGCTGAATGGTTGACGCGCCGTATCGCTCGCAGAGGGCGACATAGCGTCTGGCGCCCGTTCGACAGGCGGCGATCATGGCGTTGAGGTCGCCATGCACCAGTTCGGGAAAGCGCACATTTTTCAGTATGAAGCGCATGAAAGTTTGATTCAGTTCACCCGCCTCAACCAGCTTGTCGTGAAAAAATATCAAGCCCTCTTGATGTATGTCGGTTGTATCCGGGCACCAGCCGCCAGGCGTCTTGCCGCCGATATCAGCCCAATGCGCCATCAGCGCCGAAAAAGCAACCAGTTTCCCCTCATAGAAAATCGGCATGTAGACGGCGGTATCGCTGATATGGGTGCCGGTTTCATAGGGTTCATTCGCCAGCAGGATGTCGCCCTCGGCAAAGCCTTCCGCGCCCAACTCCCGAATGCCGCTGCGCACGGTAGGGCCGAGGCAGCCCATAAAACCGGGCAAGCCGGAGCCTTCCGCCAGCATCTCGCCGCGGTGGTTGGTTAGCGCCAAGCCGAAATCCTGAACTTCGTAGATGAGCGGATTATGCGCCGTTTTGATCAAGCTGATCATCATTTCATCGGCGGCCGCCTTCAGCGCGTTTCTTATGACTTGCGTCGTTATGGGATCAACCTTGTTCATGCCTGCGCTCGTTTCATAATCAGATTGCCATAATCATCGACGGTCGCTGACTGATCCGGCAAGACGAGCGCGGTGGAGGTCCACTCTTCGATGATCGCAGGACCTTCGATTACTGCGCCGGCGCCGAGGCCTTCGCGGTCATAAACTGGCGCGCTAAACCTGCCGTCATAGCCGCGGATTGTCACGCCGCGCTCTCCCTTTAAGGCGCTGCCACTCGGGTTGCTGGAGACCTTCTTCATAATCGGCTTGCTGGCGACGCCCATGATTGATACCTGCAGGTTAACGATTTCCGCATTCGCTTCCGGCAGCTTAAGCGAATAAGACCGTTCGTGATATTCATCAAGCCGTCGCCGGAGAGAGACCAGCCCATCGTCGAAATCGCTGGGTTGAATCGGCGTCTTTACCGTATGTTCCTGGCCATAGTAACGCATAGCCGCATGAAACTGCACAAGCGTTTGCGCCGGTTTAACGCCATTCTGCGCGAAGCGTCCTCGCGCTTCAGCCTCCAGCTCCATGAGCTCAGACTTCAGCGCAGCGGCGGAAACCGCATCAAAAGCCCTCAAGAAGGTACGGACATAATCTTCGCCGAAGTCGGCATTAAGCAAGCCCCAGGCGGAAAAGGTCGCCGGATTCAAAGGAATGATCGCGCGAGCCGCGTCCAACTCGTTGAGCAGGAAGCCGGCGAAGAGCCCGCCGCCGCCGCCATAACAGACGAGCGTGAACAGCCGCGGATCGCGCCCGCGTTCAATCGTGATATTGCGGATCGCGAAAGCCATATTCATGTTGGCTAAATGAACGATGCCGGCCGCGGCGTCGATCAGGCTCATATCCAGCGGCTCAGCGACGCGCTCTTTAACCACTTGCTCGGCGCGTCGCACGTTCAGGCTCATGCGCTCGCCCAGATAATAGTCTGGATCCAGATAACCGAGCAGGAGCTGCGCGTCGGTGACCGTTGCCAACTCCCCACCCATGTCGAGGCAGGCTGGTCCCGGCTCGGCTTCGACGCTTTGCGGTCCGATGCGCAAGCCGCCGGCTTCATCCAGCCAGGCGATGCTGCCGCCGCCAGCGCCGATCGACACAATATCGATAGTCGGCTGCAAAACAGGCCGCCGGTTGATTCGGTGTTCTGTCTGCTCCAAGGGCTGCCCATCAATGATGAGCGCGACGTCAAAGGTGGTGCCGCCGACATCAGCGGCGATCAAATTGCGCTCGCCCAGCTGCTTGCCCAGCGCGGCCACGCCAATGACGCCGCCGGCGGGTCCCGACGCTATGGTGCGAACCGGACCCTCGCGCGCCGCCTGCAGCGATGTGATGCCGCCGGAAGACTGCATAATACTCAGCGCGCCGGGGAATTGCCGCCTGGCAAGCTCGCCTTGCAGCGCCCGTAGATAGCGCGCCAGTTTCGGCTTGGCATAGGCATTCAGCACGGTGGTGGAGCTGCGCTCAAACTCGCGCCACTCGCGGCAGATCTCGGAAGAGATCGTCACCTCAATATCCGGCGCTTCTTGTTTGACGAGCGCGCGCATCCTTTCTTCATGTCGCGGATTCAGGTATGAATGCAAGAAGATGACGGCGATGCCTTCGACGTCTTGCGCCTTCAGCTGTCGAATGGCGGCGCGCGCTTCGGCTTCGTCCAGCGGCGCGACCAGCTCGCCGCGGGCACCCAGGCGTTCGCTGACTTCCAGGCGCAGGTAGCGTTCAACCAAGGGCGCGGGCGGTCGATAAAACAGATTGTAGATTTCTTCGCGGTTGCCGCGGCCGAGCTCGAGAACATCACGGAACCCCTTGGTCGTGATCAAGCCGACGCGAGCGCCCTTCTCTTGCACAATCGTATTGATGACCATGGTCGAGCCATGAATAATCGTATTCAGCGCCGTCAAATCTACAGCCAGATTGTCAATGCCTTCGAAAAAGCGCCTTTCTAACGAGCCGGACGAAGGCGACTTTTCGATGCGCACCTCGCCGGTGTCTTCATCCAGCGAGACAAAGTCGACGAAAGTCCCGCCTACGTCAATCGCCAATCGCTCCCGCGTCATGGTTGCGCGTCCTTGCTCTGCATCCGGATCATTCAATTCTTCTCCATTTCTTGCGCGCTTTCGTAAAGATGGCAGCTGACCATGCGATCGGCGGACGTCGGCCGAGGCGCCGGATAAACTGTTCGACAGCATTCCATCACCTGCGCGCAGCGGGGATGAAAGGCGCAGCCGGCGGGCGGATTGGCCGCGCTGGGCGCCGTCCCCGGCAAGATGATCCGCTGCCGGCTGCTGGCGGGATCCGGCGACGGCGTTGACGAAAGCAGCGCTTGCGTATATGGATGCTGCGGCTCAGCAAATATCTGCTCGCTGCTGGCTTCCTCGACGATTTCGCCCAGGTACATGACGGCAATGCGGTCGCTGATATGCTGGATGACACTCAAGTCGTGCGTGATGAACAGATAGGCGAGCCCCCGCTGGCGCTGCAGTCGGATCAGCAGATTGATTATTTGCGCCTGCACCGAAACATCCAGCGCGGAGGTGGGCTCGTCAAGGATGACGAAGGCTGGGTTCAGCGCCAAGGCGCGCGCCAGGGCGATTCGCTGCGCTTGTCCGCCGCTGAGCTGGTGTGGATGCCGCCCCATAAAGTCGCTCGTCAAGCCAACCTCCGCCAGCAGAGACGCGACCTTTTCCACCATTCCTTTTCGCGACATCGTCAGATGCGTACGCAAGGGTTCAGCAATCAGATCGAAGCCGTTGAGGCGCGGATTGAGCGACGAGAATGGATTTTGCAAGACGATTTGCATGCGCTGGCGCATCCGCCGCATCGCTTCATCGCTGAGCGATAGCAGATCTACGCCGGCGAAACGCACATTGCCGCCGGATGGCTGCAGCAAACGCAGCAGACAGCGAGCCAGCGTGCTCTTGCCACAACCCGATTCTCCCACGACGCCGAGCGTTGCGCCCGCTTCAATCGCGAAGCTCACTTCCTTCAAGGCGTGGATCCGCCGCTCGCGCCGCCCAAAGAGACTCGAGCGGCGAAGAAAAGTCATCGACAGATCGCATACGGCGAGCAGCGGCTCAGCCATGAACGGAGGCCTCGTGCAAGAAACAGGCGGCTTGATGCGCAGCCGTCAAGCTGGCGAGCGCCGGCTGATTGACGCGACAGCGTTCCATCACGTGTTCGCAGCGGGGCGCGAAGGCGCAACCTTTAACCCTTTCCAATCCACTGGGCACGCTGCCGGGGATAACCTTTAACTCGCTGCCGCGGCTGCCGGGACGTGGCAATGCCGCCAGCAGCCCACGCGTGTAGGGATGCTGTGGATTAGCAAAGACCGCCGTCGCCGAGCCCGCCTCCACGACGCGGCCCGCGTAAAGAACAACAACCTGCTGGCAAGTCTCCGCCACCACGCCCAAGTCATGCGTAATGAGAATGACGCTAATCGCCCGTTTTCGCTGCAGCGTCCGCAGCAAGTCAAGGATTTGGGCTTGGATAGTCACATCGAGCGCCGTGGTTGGTTCATCGGCGATGATGACATCGGGCTCGGCAGCCAGGCTTAGCGCAATCATGGCGCGCTGCTGTTGACCGCCCGATAATTGATGCGGATAGACTTCAACCATCTGCGCCGGATCGGGCAGCCCGACGCTGGCGAGCAGTTCTATCGTCCGACTGCGGCGAGCGTCGGCGGCGCCTGGGATATGCGCGCGCAGCACATCATTGATCTGCTGCCCTATCGTGAACAAGGGATTCAGCGCCGTCGCTGGATCCTGAAATATCATCGCGATGCGCCGGCCCCGTATTTCGCGCATCGCCGCTTCGGGCAATCGAAGCAAGTCACGGTCTTCAAATAGTATTCGCCCGTCGGTGATCCGCGCGCTGTCATCCAGCAGGCGCAGGACGCTGCGCCCAGTGACCGACTTGCCGCAGCCAGTCTCGCCGACCAAGCCCAGGATCTCCCCTTTCGTCAATTCAAAGTCGATCCCGCGCAAGGCGTATACCGCGCCGAAGGGCGTGCTGAAACGCAGGTGCAGATTCTCCACCGCCAGAATCGCCATCAAAGCGTCCTTCGCAGCCGCGGATCGGCCGCCATGCGAACGCCATCGCCCAGAAAATTGAAAGCCATCGCCGTAAGAAAAATCGCCAGGCCGGGAAATGTAGACATCCACCAACGGCCCGATAGAAAGAACAGCCGCCCATCGCTGATCATCACGCCCCAATCGGCATAGGGCGCCTGTGTGCCCAAGCCGATAAAGCTCAAGCCGGCGGCGACAAGTATCGCCGTGCCAACATCGAGCGTGCCCTGCACGATGATCGGCGTCATGATGTTGGGCAAAATATGACGCCTGATTATGACACGATGCCGAACGCCGATGCTGCGCGCCGCCTCGATGTAGGCGCGTTCCCTGACGCTCCGCGTCTGCGCGCGCGCCAGCCGGGCGTACCAGGGCCACCAGGTCACGGCGATTGCCATGACGGCGTTTACATAGCTAGCGCCGAGCGCGGCCGCGATCGCAATCGCCAGCAGCAATGGCGGAAAAGCGAGAAAAACATCGGTGACGCGCATGATCGCTTCGTCAACCCAACCGCCGAGATAGCCGGCGCTCATGCCGAGCGGCGTGCCAATTGCTATGGCGATCAGCACCACGAGCAAGCCCATCGACAGCGACCGGCGGGCGCCAAACATTAGACGGGCGGCTTGATCCCGCCCTAAGCCATCGGCGCCAAAAGGATGTTCAATGCCGGGCGGCTGAAACTTGGCGGTCAAGTTAGGCTCGCCCATTCCCTGGCTGGCGTAGGGCGTCAGCAAGGGCGCGAAGACCGCCGAAAGCGCGACCAATATCAGAAAAGCCATGCTGATCGTGGCGGCTCGATCGCGCAATAAGAACCATAGGCTGGAACCGACTTCTAGGCGCAAGCGGTCGCTTCCTTTCAAACCAATCGCACGCGCGGATCAAGCAGCGCCTGAACGACATCAACCAAAAGATTCACCAAAATATAAAAGAGGGTGACAACCAGGCTGACAGCGATGATCACGGGAAAGTCTACATTGAGCACGGCCTCGGTGACGTACTTGCCGACGCCGGGCCAGGAGAAAATCGTCTCCACCAGAAAGGCGCCCGTGATCGAATATGCGAAGGACAAGCCGACAACGGTCAGCGCCGGCATGACCGCATTCTTCAGCGCGAGCTTGAACAAGATAACACGGCGCGGCAAGCCGGCCGCCCGCGCCGCTGCAACATAGGGTTCGGCAAGCACCTCCAGCATGGATGCCTGCGTCATGCGAATGGTGATGCCCAGCGGATAAGCGGATAGCACCAGAGCCGGCAGGATCAAATGGCGCGCGGCATCCAGCCAGGCTTTCCAATTGCCGCTGATCGCCGCGTCAATCAAGTAGAAGCCCGTCTGCGCGGCAATCGGGTAAAAGAGCGTCGCATCGCGGCTGATGCGGCTGCCCAGCGGCAGCCAGCCAAGTTGACTGAAAAAGATCGATTGGGCGATCAGCGCGAGCCAAAACGACGGCACCGATACGCCAGCTATCGCGACAAATCGTGTGGCGTAATCGAATACGCTCCGCGGATAAGCGCCGGCGAGAACGCCGATCGGTATGCCGAAGACCAGCGCGATTAAAACGGCGGCGATGACCAGTTCCAATGTCGCCGGCAGGAATATGCTCAAGTCGGTATTGATTGAGCGGCGCGAATGATAAGACTCGCCCAGGTCGCCATTGAGCAGATCATCCACATAGACGCGAAATTGCTCGCTAAGCGGCTTGTCCAGTCCCAGCTTTTTTTCAATCTCCGCGACTTGCTCCGGCCGCGGACGAGCACCGGCATAGAGCGCCGCCGGGTTGCTCGGGATTACGCGCGAGACGATGAAGGTCAGGATTAATACGCCGATGAAAACAAAAATCGACAGACCCAGGCGGCGGAGGAGGAAGCTGAGGAGAGCCATGTCGGTTTAATGTCGATCGAGATGCGCCCGGCGCAGCGACCGCCACGCCGGACCCATTCTTGTTGATCAGCGTGTTAAGTCGTAGAAGAATACGACGTGCGGGTAGCCGGGATTGTTGACGTAGCCGCTGACGTCGTCGCGGATGACATGGATGTCGGGCAAGTCAACGACGTAGATGGCGGCGGCATCGTCCAGCAGCAATTCCTGCGCCTGCAGATAGATGCCTTCGGCGGCGGCGCGATCGATTCCGCTGGTCGAAGCGGCGGCCGCGACCAGATCATCAAACTCTGGATTGCTGTAGTAGCTGAGGTTAAAGAAGGGCTCGTCTTCACTGACGAACATGCCGGTCAACCAGGAATTGGGCGTGATGTAATCGGGCCACCAGTAAAAGCCAAAGGCCTCCTGGGCGCTGCCGGGGTCGTTAATCGCCAGGTCCCACTGCGCTTGCCAAGCCAAACCGCGAATCTCCAGGTCGACGCCGATTTCCGCCAGGCTGGCGCGCCAGAGTTCGCCGACCTGCTGCTCATCGAGATCGCTCGCCACATGGGTATACACCAGGGAGAATCCGCCATCGGGATAACCCGCTTCCGCCAGGAGCGCGCGCGCTTTATCCAAATCGTGGCTGTATTGCAGAAGCTCGGCGCCGTGCCCCCACATATTTGCCGGGATTGGACCGCGCCCCTGCGTGCCTAAGCCAGCGTACAGGCTGGAGACCACATCGTCGTAAGGGAAGCTATAGGAGAGCGCCTGCCGAACCAGCTTGCTGCTGGTGGGTTCTTTCACCGTGTTCAGCAGAATCAGCAAATTCTGAAATGACGGCGTCACCACGACTGACAGCCCGGGCGCCTCCGCCAGGGGACCGTAATTGTCGAAGGGCAAGCTGTAGGTGAAATCGGCGTCGCCGGATCGAATCATCTGTTCAAGCACGGTCGAATCTTCGACGATGTCAAAGACGATGGTATCGAATTGACCTTCGGACCAGCCGCCCCAATAATCGGGGTTGGCTTCGAGAATCATACGCTGGCCCGGTTCATTGCTCGCGATCATATAGGGTCCGGTGCCGGCGGCGTTGCCGTCGTTGAACCAGGCGTTGTCTTGATCGGCCGCGTTCGGGCTCATTATCCAGGCGGCGTATCCAGCGGACAGCACCAGGTCGAGCGGCGCGGGATAACTCAAGTTGAATTGAACGACGAGTTCGTCCACCGCTTCAATCGACTCAATCATCCCGAATATCCAAGCCGAGCCTTCGCCAATTGAAATGGTGCGATCAAGCGCTTTCTTGACCGCCTCAGCATTGAAGGCGGCGCCGTCATGGAAGGTCACGCCTTCACGCAGGTTGAAGGTCCAGGTCAGCGAATCTTCGGACGCTTCCCACGAGACCGCCAACTTCGGGCTGAGGATTTCGGCGCTGCCCGGCGCATTGTAAAAGGTCAGCGTCTCGTAGACATTTCCCATCACCACATTCTCATTCGAATTGCCCGAGCTGGGGTCGAGATTGGGGAATGCCACCGGATGCCCATAGACAAAGACATTGCGGTCTTGCGCGAACGAGACGGCCAAGGGCGCCAGCAACAGCGCCAGCAAGAGGACAGTTAGCAGTAGGCGTTTCATATCAGCCATCCTTTATAAATTGAGTACAAACCTGCGATTGCGAGACCATATCCAATGGACAGGGAGTGTAACTCAAAATCGCGCAGCTGACAAAATATCGCTGGTTTCCAGCAGGGCAATTGCATCAAAATCATAATGCGCCGTTCGCCACGAAAATTGTGAAAATGTAGGGGCGTATCGCCGATACGCCCGTTGAATATGACATAAATTTTGCGGGCGTTTCGGCGAAACGCCCCTACAGATTACGACATGTGAGGGAAAATTGTTATTTATCAGCGCAATTTAATTTGATGCGATTGCCCTGTAGTTTCCAGGTCTTGATCGCCAGCGCCAATATGGTGTTCAATCAACCGCTCGCGACTGAAATTCGAAATCCGCAATTGCGCCGCGGAGGCCTCCGCCAGCGCCTCTCGCGGAATCAGGCCGATGATCTCTGAGCTATCGATGCCGACGTTATAACTGCTCGCTTGGTGGCGAATCCGCTCGAAGACGGCGCCCATCGAAGTTACGCGAAAATTCGTCAGATTCATCGACACTTGCGCCTTGCCTTTGACAAACATGCCAAGCGCCCTCACCCCTGGCAAGCCGCCGGATGATTCGCGTATATCACGCGCGATAGCCTGGGCGATTGCGGTATCCTCCGTGTTCAAATTGACGTTGAAGGCGATGAGGGTATCGCGCGCGCCGATGACGCAAGCGCCGGCCGGCCCCAGCGAGCGCGGACCAAAGTCCGGCTGCGGCGGCTGCCCCGCCCCAACGGTATCGCGCAAGCGCTCGAATCCACCGCGGCGGATCGCCGGCAATTCACGGTTTACCGCTTGCAGCGCGGCTTCGCTATAGAGAAAGACCGGCAGTTGCAGCGTTCCCCCCACCCGCGCTCCCAATTCGCGAGCCAATGCCGCGCATTCAGCCATGGATGCATTGCGCAAGGGAACAAAGGGAATCACATCAGCCGCGCCAACCCGCGGGTGCTGGCCCCGGTGATGATTCATGTCGATGGACGCAGCCGCGACGCAAATGCCGCGATAGGCGGCTTCGGCGGCGGCTCTTGGCGCGCCGACGAAGGTCACGACCGAGCGATTGTGATCGCTGTCGCTCTCGGCGCAGAGCACACTTACGCCCGCAGCGCCCCCGATAGCCGCGACGATTTCAGCAACAATTGACTGACGCCGCCCCTCGGAAAAGTTGGCGACGCATTCGATGATCTTGTTCAAGTGGCGCCTCAATAAACAGAATCGCAGCTCGCCCGGATTTGTTTCGGGGCAAACGCGCTCATCTCCTACTGGAATACGATTCTAAGTTGAACTATAGTGCGGCGCGAGCCGCATCTAAAGGTGAGCGACCTACGGACCCCATTAGCAGGAGCGTAACCGCAGATGGCGAACAACTCCTCCCTCAGCCAAGACATTCATACGCTGGGCAGTTGGCTTGGCGTCATCATCCAAGAACAGAGCGGCATGGAGGCCTATGATCTGGTGGAAGAGATCCGCGCCATGTCCAAAGCCAGGCGCAGCGGCGATTCGGCCGCCGCCTTCCAATTGGCTGACCGGCTGGAAAACCTGCCGCTGGATTCGAAGCGCGTGCTTATCAAAGCCTTCTCCAATTACTTCCAGCTGATCAACATTGCCGAAGACTTGCAGCGCATCCGTGTGATCCGCCAGCGCGAAGCCAAAGGCACCCTGCGAGAATCCATCGTCAATGCGATTCGCGCCTTAAACGACAGCGGCAAAACGGCGGATGATATCCGGTCGCTGCTGGAGCAGACGCGGCTGCGGCTCGTGCTCACGGCGCATCCGTCGGAAGCCAAGCGGCAGGAGATTCTGGTCATCCTGCGACAAATTGCCCAGATGATGGAAATGCGCAACCGAGACAACCTGCTCCCGCGGGAACTGCGCAAACTGGAGCGCAATCTGGCTGAAGAGGTGGAAGAGCTTTGGCAGACGAGGCAGGTGCGCGCCTCCAAAAAACAAGTTTCAGATGAAGTAGACTTCGGGATTTATTTTATTCGTTCCGTCATTATTGATGTTGTTATCGACATTTATGAAGACCTGCAACTGGCGCTGGAGCGCTATTATCCGGACGAGGACTGGTCCGATCTGCCGCCGGTGCTGCGGTATGCCTCATGGATCGGCGGCGACCGCGACGGCAACCCCAACGTAACGACCGATGTCACCTTGCAGACCCTGGCGACCTTGCGGGAAACGGCGCGGCAGATATATCTGGAAGAGATCGAAGCGCTGACGCAAAACCTGACGCAGGACACGAATCTGTTTGGTGTCTCAGAACCATTGCGGAGGGCGGTCGAAGCGCAATTCCCGAGCGGCGCGCGATATCCGGGCGAAGCCTACCGTCAGATGCTGGCCATCATCCGCCATCGGCTGCAGGAAGATCAATATCATTCCAGCCGCGAACTGCTGCGCGATCTCTTGCTGATTCAAGACAGCCTCAAGGCGCATCGCGGCAAGCGCGCGGCGATGGGCGCCGTCCAGCGCCTGGTGCGCAAGGCGCGCCTGTTCGGCTTGCACCTCGTCCCGCTCGAAGTTCGTGAAGACGCCAAATTGCACGTCGCCACTTTGGACGAGTTGTTCAATCACTATGGAATCGTTCAAAATTTCAGCAGCCTGTCGGAGGGCGACAAGCAAGCGCTGTTAACTGCCGAGATTCGCAACAGACGACCGCTTTTCCCCAACGACATATCCGTCGTCACCGAGACGTCCCAGAGCATCATCCGCACCTGGCGCATGATTGCGGATGCGCAAGCGCGATACGACGCCATCGTCATTGACACAGTCATCGCCAGCATGGCTTCGCAGCCAAGCGATGTCCTGGCGCTGCTCCTGTTCGCGCGCGAGGTAGGCATTGACAATGATGTATACATCGTGCCGCTGTTTGAGACGATTGATGATCTTTACCGTTCGCCGGACATCATGGACGCGCTATTCGAGAACGCCGAATATCGCAAGCATCTTGTCGCGCGCGCTGGCAAACGCGGGCTGCGCCAACAGGTGATGATCGGCTATTCCGATAGCAGCAAAGACGGCGGCTACCTGGCATCGAACTGGAATCTCTACAACGCTCAGCGCATTCTCACGCAGAAATGCGTGGAGCACGGCGTGTCGCTCGAGCTGTTTCATGGGCGCGGCGGCAGCATCGGCCGTGGCGGCGGGCCAACCAACCGCGCGATTCTCTCGCAGCCGTCCGAGTCTCTGCATGGCGGCGTCAAAATTACTGAGCAGGGAGAAGTCATCGCTTATCGCTACAGCAACCGCGGCATCGGGCATCGCCACCTGAACCAGGTGATGAACGCGGTGCTGATCGGGATGGGATTAAAAGAGCGGCGTCATGTCCCATCCAGCTATTATGATGTGATGGCGCATTTGTCCGATCTAAGCAAGCAGTACTATCGCAAGTTCGTTTACGAGAGCGATGGCTTCCTGGATTATTGGCAGCAAGCAACGCCAATCAATGAGCTGGCGCGGATGCAGATCAGCTCTCGCCCAGCCAAGCGCCAAGCCAAAGGCGGTTTCTCGGCTATGCGGGCGATCCCGTGGATGTTCAGTTGGATGCAGAGCCGCGCCATTGTGCCGAGCTGGTTCGGGCTGGGCACGGCGTTCAAGACCTATATTGAGGAAGAATCCAACGGGGCGCGAACCTTGCGCGAGATGTATCGCAGTTGGTCATTCTTCAACGCGCTGATCGACAATGCCCAGCTTGATGTCGCCAAAGCCGATATGGGAATCGCCGAGCTCTACGCGTCCTTGGTCGAGCCGGCTGAACTGCGCCAGCGATTTTTCAGCTGGATCAAGGAAGAACACCGCCTCAGCAGCGAGATGATCGTAAGCGTTACCGAGCAGGACGATCTGTTGACCAATATGTCCGCCATCAAGACATCGATTGAGCGGCGAAACCCGTATGTCGATCCGCTCAACTTCATGCAGGTGGCGCTGCTGCGGGAATTGCGGCAGTTGGATGAGCGCGACGAGCGCTGGGGACCGACGCTGGACGCCACCTTGGCGACCATAAACGGGATTGCCGCCGGCATGAAGACGACCGGCTAAGCCCCAATCAAGACCGGTCCCAATCCTCGCGGTCAAAGCGCTGAATCTCTATCAGATAGCCGGATGGGTCTCGCAGGAAGAAATGATAGATTTGGTAGGTGTCATTGTGCCGCGGCTCATGCTCGCATTCCCAGCCGCGCTATGATCCGCTGGTAAAAGGCATCCACATCGCTTGTGACCAAGGTGATGATTAAACTTGAGGCGTCCGCCGGCGCGCCTTCACGCTGGCAAATACCGAGATAGGCTTGGCGACCCAATACGCGATAAATGCGACATGAGCCCTGATCGACCGCCAGCGGCAACCCAAGCGCATCTTCATAAAAGCGGGCGGAACGGGCTAAATCGCCGCTGTAGACAAAGGTGATCTGCGCGTCAATCAGCAATTCGCTCAAGGCTATTCCTCCTGTTTGGCGGCATCCGGCGTCAAATCGTCAATCGCAGCCGCGCCAAACAAGGCGCCATCCTCGTGTCCGCGCAGGTACTCCATACGCGTCGCCGCGGTTAAATGGCGCTGCTCCGGCGGCAGCTGGCGCCAGAACATGGTCGGATCAGCGATCTTGCCGGCCCCGGCTGAGACATAAGCGCGCAGCAGCTGAAAAAAAGCGTCATCGCCGATATCGACGCGCAGATTGTGCAGCATCTGAACGCCCCTCAGGTAGACGGCATTGATATATTCACGCGCGGTGGCGAACTCATAGACGTCGCTGTCTACCATGCCTTGCGGGAAAAAGCCGGCGACGCGAAATGACCACCACCAATTCTTGTCTGCCGGGTAATGCGCTTCAATGTAAAGATACTCGCTGTAAGTGGCGAGCGCCTCGTCAAGCCAGGGATTGAGCGCGGAATCATTGCCCACCCGCGCATACCACCACTGATGGGCAATCTCGTGCACCGATATTAACGTCAGGTAATTTCGCGGTCCGCCATCGAAATGCGTAAACCAAGCGCCGCCGACGAATACCAAACCGGTGAATTCCATGCCATCGGGAAAGTCGCCCTGTACGATGACGAATCGCGCGCGTTCATAGCGCCCGAATAATTGATTATAAAGCGCCAGCGCCTTTTCCGTTTCTTGCAGTACGTGGTCGGCGCCGTCCAACCTGACGCCATTCGCAAAGATCTGCGCATCGGAGAAGGCATATACCTCGACAATGACATCATCGGCAGTCCGCAGTTCGACGGCGCGCCATTCTTCGCTGAGGCTGATGGCAAAATCTCGCGAGTTGAGCAGCTTGACATCCCAAGCTGCCGGCGCTAATGCGGAGACTGCGCCGGGCGCGGCCAGAACGAGCGTGTCCGCCGCGTTCTCAACTGACACCCTCACCCGCCAGTCCGCCACTTCGTACACCACTTGCTCGCCAATGCCGATCGGCTCATGAATCCGCCAGCCGCCGTCCAAGCGCGCCGCCACCGCCGGCAAGAAATGCCCGAGATTGAGTTGACGCGGGCTGTAACCGAAGAAGCCGCGGTAAGAGCGCAAACCATCGCGGATTTCTCTCGGCTGTAAATGAAACTTCAATTCCAGCTCGAGCCAGCAGCCGCTTTTCAAGGGCGCGTCCAGTTTGACATATAGACGATTAACGACGAGCTCATAAGCGGCTGGCTGGTCATTCACGGTCAGTTCCAGCAGCTGGAATCCCTCTTCCCACTGGTTCGCCTGCACATCAAGCACCATCTCGCCGAGCGGCTGAGACTCGCGATTGACGAACTTAATCACTTGAACCACCTGAGCCGACTTTGTTTCGTAATTAATGCGCACATCGGCGTCGACTTGTCTTGCCGGGCGAGCGGCTACGACGTCAACGCAGCGGGAGGGCCTGGCTTCGGTTGGCGGTTGTGTAGCCGCGCGTTCGCTAACTTCCCGGATCAGCGCGCCCAGGGTGGCGGTGGCGGGGAGCGGGCTGGCTTGCAATCGCAGGCGCGAGTCAACAACCTCGTTAGCGCCTTCCCGCAGCCTGATTCTGGCGAGATTGCAGCCAGCCAACACGATGGCGCCAATGATACAGAGGGTGAGAATTCGGATCATGCGCCGCATCATACTAAGCTCTATCGGAGCGAACAAGCCGGCTTTCGCAAGCGCGCCGTATTTAACTGGTCGAGATATGTGCTATTCTTTACGGGTTATCCAAGGCGAGTTGTTAAGTTGAGCCTAGAAGCAAATGACAGATAGCGTCGCCACCAATCTTGGCGGCAAGATCGTCGCCGTCATTCGCCTGTCACGCTGGCGCGAGCACGTCCCCTTCACCATTCCGCTTACGGTGATCGGGGGCTTGCTGGCGGTTGAGCCGGCAGCGTCCCAGGTGGACTGGCGTCTGTTTGCGGTCTTGGCCGCAAATGTGCTGGCAATGTCCTTCGCCTTCATGCTGAACAACATCGAAGACGCGCCTGATGACGCGCTCGACCAAAACAAGCGGCAGCAAAACGTAATCAGCAGCGGCGCGTTGAGCCGGCGGGAAGGCGCAATCTTGAGCGCCATGACCTTCATCAGCGCCCTGGCGCTATATGCTGCGAGCGGCGCGCTGGCGCTCCTGATCGGCGTGGCAACGTTGGCGCTAAGCTATCTGTACAGCGCGCATCCATTTCGCTTCAAGGCGCGTCCGATTACAGATGTTGTGTCACACGCGCTGATGCTCAGCGGGCTTCTTATCGCAGCCGGCTTCTTCACTTTCGGCCGGGAGCCGCGTGAAGTCTGGCTGATAATCGCCGCCGCCAGCCTCTTTTCCGCTTACGGGCAATTTTACAATCAGGTGGCTGACTACGAGATCGATAAAGAAGCCGGGCTGAAAAATACAGCCGTGCTTCTGGGCAAGGGTCCGACCTCAGCCTTAGGACATCTCTCGATTCTAATGGCGCTTGTCTGTATGCTCGCCGCCATTGTGGCTGGGCTCTTCCCCGCGTGGCTCGGCACGATTCTGATTATCGGCGTCGTCATCACAATTATTTTCCCCTGGGAATATGATATGCGCGGCAACCCCGCGCAAAACGGCGGCAACGTCCAGCGGCCCGGTCTGATCATCGCCAATCTGCTGGCGCTGGTTTGGCTGGCTTCCAATCTGGGCTGGATCACAATCGTCTAGGCGTTCCAGCGGCGCAATATGATAGAATGGCATAGTGAACAGTAGACCGTTGTGACGGCAAATGGCAGACCTTCACCAAATCCTCTTTAATATGCACATCCTGTATTCGCTGGCTTTGGGCATTTGGGCGGCTTACATGGCCAGCAAGCAACAGGCGATCTCCGGTCATTACTGGGGAGCGATTGTTACCTATGCGCTGTTGGCGGGCGCGACGCTGCTGGTTGGGGCTGTGCTGCTGCTTTCGGGATTGCAGCCCCGCTCAGGACGGATCG
Organism: Anaerolineae bacterium; assembly: GCA_022820125.1. Classification (GTDB taxonomy): domain Bacteria; phylum Chloroflexota; class Anaerolineae; order Aggregatilineales; family Phototrophicaceae; genus UBA6055. The sequence goes on from JAJEGA010000048.1 coordinate 54,618, forward strand.
TCGTCTATGTGCTTTATATGCTATGGCTGGCGATCATCATGCCCGGGCTCTTCAGTCTCATGAGCGGCCGAGACGACATGCGCGCCGCCCTCGCCTACGCGCTGCTGGCAATCTTTAATTTCACGACCTCGCTCAGCATGATGGAGCGGGAGCTCACCGGTCCTTGGATCACGCCGGTATAAGCGCGGTTTCGGATAAAGTTATGACGAAAGCGGGCCCGGTTGGCGCTGCGCCGAGCTTTGATCTCAGCGACATTGAGCGCATTCTCGGCCGACAAGCGTCCAAGCTAATAGCGATCATATCGAATCGCGCGCAAAAGGAAAATCAGGCGCTTTATCTGGCGGGCGGCGTCGTCCGAGACCTGCTGCTGAACCGGCCGACGCTCGACCTCGACTTGGTTATTGCAGGCGATGCCATCAGATTTGCCAATACGCTGGCAAGGGAATCAGGCGGCAAAGCAATAACACATAAGCCATTTGGAACCGCAAAATGGATCTTGGATGAAAGCGTCGCCGAGAGACTTTGCCTCCCGTCAAATGCGTTGCCCCCCGGCATAGACTTCGTCACCGCGCGCAGCGAAACCTATTCGCATCCAACCGCCCTGCCAACCGTCTCGCCCGGCGACATCAAGCGCGATATGCTGCGCCGCGACTTCAGCGTAAACGCGCTGGCGATTCAAATCAGCCCTAGCGAAAAGTTTGGGATCTTACTCGATTTCTGCAGGGGCGGCGATGATATTAGGCGCGGTCTGATTCGGGCGCTGCACGATCAGAGCTTCGTTGATGATCCGACCAGAATCCTGCGGGCGCTGCGCTATGCGACGCGGCTCGGCTTCGAGCTGGAAACAGAAACCGCCGAGTGGATGGACGCGGCGCTGCCTTATCTTGGGCGTATTACGGGATCGCGGCTGCGCAACGAAATCGACCTTATCTTGCGCGAGGCCCGCGCCAGCGAGATTATGCTGCGACTGCAAGCAATGGGCCTGTTGGAAAATATCCACCCAGCCTTCCGTGTCAGCCCATGCTTGCCCGAATTGCTCGCAGCCTGCCAGAGGTTCAAGCCGCCCTGGTCGACGGCGGTCAGCGACAGGCAGACGCTCCGCTGGATCGCTCTCATGCGCGGCATCAGCAGCCGAGAGGCGCAAATCCTGTGCGAACGCCTGGCGCTGACCAAGGCGCTGACGCAGGCGATTACAGCCAGCGCGAAACTTGCCGAGCGCGCAGAGCTGCTCGATGACCCCGCCATTCGTCCCAGCCAACTCGCTCAGCTTCTGGATGACTTTCCGGACTCGGCTTTGCAGGCTTGTTGGCTGTTCTCAGCGGAGAAACCGACTGTACAAGCCCGCATCGCCGCCTACGCGTCCGATTGGCGCGGGCGCCGCCCCAAGTTATCGGGCAATGACCTGAAGGCGATGGGAGTCGCTCCCGGACCGCGCTATCGTCAGCTGCTCGATCGGCTGCGCTGGGCTTGGATCGATGGCGAGATCCATTCTGCTGAGGAAGAGGCTGCGCTCTTGCGGCAGCTTCTGGAAGCTGAAGACCAGGACCGATTGAGCAACCAGCGGATTTGACCACTAAAGCGGATCACGGACTGATGTAAAATTGTTCACGCTAGACGATGGCGCCGCGCGCGCCGATAAGGAATCCGTTACGAATGAGCAAGGCTCTCGTAATCGGTTGGCGTCACAGTTGCTGATATCGCAATGGAACGTTGACGTCTCAATAGCGCCTCGAATTACGGGAGGTATCAATTATGGATAATGTCACGATAGGTCTGGCGCTTGTGGCGGGTTTGCTGTCATTCATATCGCCCTGCGTGCTGCCCTTGGTGCCGGCGTACATCGGCTACATGGGCGGGCGCTTGACGCATAACGTCAGCCGGCAGTCGGCGGCGGCGGGCTCGGTCGCCCCGGTCAGCCTTGCCCTGCGCTTGCAGATGCTGTTGCATGGCATTGCCTTCGTCCTCGGCTTCACCATCGTATTTGTGTTGATCGGCTTGTTCACCACCGCCCTGTCCAGCCTGGCGGGGCAGCACGTCAGCGCGTTTACCGAGATTCTGGGGCGCGTCGGCGGCTTGGTGATCATCTTCTTCGGCTTCCAGTTTATGGGCTTGATGCCGCGCTTGTTCAGCTGGCTGCGCAAAAAAGGGCAAGCCGGCATTCTGGACAGCATCCTCTTCAGTATCGTTTTCGCCATATTCGCAAGCGGCTTGATTTATTGGGCGCTCCTCGAACAGATCGCCGTCGCGCTGCCTTTAATCGGCGCTCTTGTGATCGCGCTCTTTGTCAAAGGCGCCTTCTCTGAGCCGGCGAAGTTCTGGCACGGGACGCTGGACCGGCTTGAGTCCATACTCTATTCGGATACACGGGCAGACATTGGAGGAAGCGGGCGCGAGGGCTTGCTTGGCTCCACCTTTATGGGCATGGTATTCTCGGCCGGCTGGACGCCTTGCATCGGTCCGCTGCTCGGGACCATCTTGACGGTAGCAGCGGCGAGCGGCGCCACCAGCGGCGATATCGCGCAGGGCATGCTGCTGCTGACAGCCTACTCTATCGGCTTGGGCATTCCTTTCGTCATCACCGCGCTGCTGATGAATAGCGCCCAGGGATTGCTTCGCCGTTTGCAGCGACACATGCACAAGATTGAGTTGCTAAGCGGAACGCTCTTGATCGCCATCGGCATTCTTGTCGCCAGCGGTCAACTGCAGAGCCTCAGCCAAACATTTTCTCGGGGCGAATTCGCCGATTTCACCTTCCGCGTTGAAGAATGCGGCGTCGGCTTCTTCAACGGCGAATTAGCCTTGAGCCACGTCGGCGCCTGCCTCGGCGGTTCGCTTGTGCCGGTCGCGATAAACCAGAGCGCCAGCGGTTTATTCAACAGCGATATGACGCAACAGGAGTTTCTTTTCCATGCGGAAGCGGGGCAAAAGATAGATATCGAATTGCGCAGCGTCAACGAAGACCTGCCCGACTTCGATATGATACTTTACGGGCCGGCAGACGAGGAACTCGCGCAAGCGAGCAAGGCGGACAGCCTCATAGCGGATGATCGGCTCTATCCCTTGGCCGGCTTCACGCTCCAAAGCGACGGCATCTATCGCGTGGCGCTGCGCAATGCATCGGCGACTGAAACATTGCGATTCCGCCTGAAGGCGCGCGCTGCGGAAGCAATCGAAGCGGACGCGGCATCGGCGGCTGCCGAGACCGACGACATGCCCGCAAGCGAGGCCGAAGCAACAGATGCCGCGATGAACAGCTTCGCCGATATTGCTGCCGATCTGGCGCCGGCTATCGGATTGGCGGAGGGCAATCGCGCGCCCGCGTTTACCATCGAAACCCTCGACGATGAAGTCCTTGCCCTGTCCGACTTGCGCGGCCGCGTCATCTTGCTGAATTTCTGGGGTACCTGGTGCGGTCCGTGCCGGCGAGAAATGCCGACCTTTCAGAAAGCCTATGGCGAATGGCGCGAGCGCGGCTTAGAGATTCTCGCCATTGCCTATAACGATACGGAAGAAGCAATGGTTGCCTTCTCCGCTGAATTCAACTTGAGCTTCCCCCTGGCGCTGGATAGCAGCGGCGAGATCAATGACGCTTACGGCATTCAGACGCGGCCCAGCTCCTACTTGCTCGATCGGAATGGCGTGATTCTTGCGCGGCACTTTGGCATCATAACCGAGTCGCAACTGAGCGAACTGCTGAGTGAAGCCTTGGCGCAAGCATGATAGGCGACGCCCGAGCGCCATGTCGAAGCTGAATCGACTCTTGCATTTGCTCGCCGCGTTTCTGTCCCTGGGCGCGGCATTCGCCATCCTGATCGGCGCTGGGTTGCCCGAGCGCGGCGATTACAGCGCATGGTTCGTCGGAGACCAGCTTGTTTTGGCGCCCGAAGTCGGAGCCCAGGCGCCAAGATTCACGCTGTCGACGGCATCATCAGAGACGCTCGCGCTTGAGCAGGTCCGCGGAGGAGTCGCCATCATCAACTTCTGGGCCACCTGGTGCCAGCCCTGCCGGAGAGAAATGCGCGATCTGCAGCAGCTTTACGACAGCCATCGCGGCCGCCTGCGCGTATTGGCGGTGAATGTCGGCGAGAGCGTCACGGTCACGCGCAAGTGGATTGCGGAGCTTGGCTTGACCTACGACATATTGCTGGATCAGAACGGCGCCGTCTCCGCCATCTATCAAATTCGGGGATTGCCAACAACCTTCGTCCTGGATGAGGAGCATCGCATTCGGCGTCTTTATTATGGACCGGTGACGTTTGAACAACTGCGGCGGGATATCGAGCAAATCGGCAAGAGGGCTTAGACCATTTCAGTTTTGCGAGCGGCATACAGAGCCGCGGTGGCGCGGACAAAGCAGACGCTTCGACGAATGGCGCGCAATTGGCTGCGGATTGTCTTGACCGCCTTGGCGATTTACATCAGCTTGCCCTGGGCCGCGCCGATACTGGCGAAAGCGGGCTTAAATGAACCAGCGGACCTTATCTTCACGCTCTATAGTCCCTTCTGTCACCAGTTCGCGTTTCGCTCGCCCTTTCTGTTTGGAGAACAGGCTTTTTACCCGCGCGAAGCAGCTAGGAGCGGTTACGCCCCATTTGAGTCCTTTGCCAGCGAGTCCGAAGCGTTTCTCGAGCAATATAGATATTGGTCGAGCATATATGGCGGCAGGGCGCCCGCGACCGCCGAAGGGCTAGCCGAGTTCAGCGCCGTCCAGCAGTTTGCCGCCCGGCACTTCATCGGCGACGAGTCTATGGGTTACAAGACGAGCCTCTGCGCGCGCGACCTCGCAATCTATACAATGCTCTTCGTGGGCGGTCTCATCTACCGCCATTATCGCTGGCGGATTCGCCCCCTGCCATTTTGGCTCTATTTGATTGTTGGATTGGGTCCCGTAGGGCTTGACGGGTTCAGTCAGTTATTGAGCTACCCACCCTTCGAATTCTGGCCCGCGCGCGAGACCGCGCCGGTATTCCGCATCTTAACCGGTGGCTTATTTGGCTTGATGAGTGCCTGGCTGGGCTTCCCCTATTTGGAACGATCGATGCAGGACCTAATCGAATCGCTGGGCTCGACGCATCAAGGCGGCGCCTAGCTCGGTTTTAAGCGCCTGCGTCATTCGTCTTTGGATGGTTTGCTCAGCCGGGACAGCCGCGCATTCATATCGGGTTCATCTTTTCTGCGCGGCTTTGGCCGACGCGGGTCAGGCTCTTCGTCTATGATTTCAAATCGCTGACTGCCGCTGGGACGAATGGGGCGCTCCGGCCCCGGTGAACTATCCAGGAAGTTCTCCAGGGTCGCGCGCGTCTCGTCAAACTTGTCCGACACCGCGTCAAAAATCGATTTCTTGGTGTTTCCACGTTGATTTGCTGGCCTGGCCTCGCCCTCGATTGGGATGCGCATCTTCCCTTTTGGCGACGAAGGCTGCGAACGCTGACGCCGCAGCTCATTATCCAGCGCCGTCTCGAGCGCGCTCAACTCCTGCATCAGGTGACGAGTCATCAAGCGGTGATCGTGAAGTTCCGATTCGGCGATGGTCAGATGCTGCTGCTTCATGTTGAGCTGCGTTTGCAAGCGCTGCGCCGAATTGGCATCGCCGCTGCTCAGCATGTCATCCACTAGCTTGTCCAATTCGACGACCTCGCGCATTCGTTTGTCGATTCGCGCTTGCAGCTCGTCCTCATACTCGATCGCTTCCTCAAGCCGCTGGCGCAAGCTATGCGCCGACCGCTGCGGATTCTTCTCCGCTTCTTCCGCGTTTAACTTGATGCGCGCAAGGGGCGACCTCGGGTTCCGGCCCAACAAATCGTTGAATTGCGCATTAATCAGAGTAGAGATCTTGTCAAAGAAATCAGACATGTCCGCGTCTCTCGCTTCATTGGTCCGCGCCCGTCTCCATTATAGTTCAGTTTGTCGCCAGGTCCTAAGATTGGGCGCCGATATCAATGCGCGCCAGGGCGCAGACAAAGAGCGCCATCTCGAGACGATTCATATCAATCAGTAACGATCTGGAACAGGCGAACGTCGCTGCGCGCATCAAAAGCCAGCGCCCGCAAGAAACTCGGCGGAACCTTGACGTCAAACTGAAAAGCCGCCGGGGCGCTGCCGATGCGGCCCCTCGCGTCGACATGCTCAAGGACGAGGTATTCAACATCGTATCGTTTTGCGATAAGCGGCACGATCGCTATCGACTCGTTGGGAATCGCGACCCCGCCGAGACCAAGATGATAATACAGCCGCGCCGGATCATTGATCATCAGCTTGGCGTCAACAGGCAAGGCAGCGCGTAAACCGGCGTATAGACTGGTCTGTTCCAGGTTGTTTCCCGGGCCTGATGAGAGCGCGACATCAAGCGAAATGCCAGCGCCAAGCGCCAATGCCGCAATAGAGAATATGAGCTTCGCCTCTTCGGCATGCCAGGCGCGCCTTCGGGCCGCCGCCCAATCGACCGCGACATTGAGCCCCAAGACGCCCAATGCCATCCAGAATGGGAACAAGCCCGCAATTGCGTGAAACAAGCCGCCGCGAGAACCCTGCAGCGGGAAAACCACGATCATGACAACATGGATTGCAATTGCCAAAATGGTAAAACCGCGCAGCAGCGGATGCTGGCGATGCCGCCACCAGCCAATGAGCATAAATGGCGCGAGCGCAATCAAGCCTTCCACGGCGACGAAGGTCGCGACGCCATGAAGAGCGGCAGCCCAGCGGACTTCGATCATGCGCCAAATGTGTTCTGCTGACAATGAGGTCAACGGCGCCGGGGGCGCGAAAAGAAAGAGGTCGTTGTAGTCGCTGATCCAGACGCCGGAGCCCGCCAACTGGCAAGACTGCGCCAAGCGCCGCGAGGTTACGCAGACACCAGGGCAGCATCAGCAGCGGATATGAAATGAACAGGAGCGCGAGCGGCTTGAGCGCTTCACATCTTGAGCGCGGCCGATCGCCAGGCGAGGCGGATGAGATGAGCGCTGCGAATAAGGCAGTCAATAGCAGCAGAAGTCCATCCGGGCGCGTCAAATGGCCGAGCGCCGCCAGGCAACCCGCCAGTATCCAGTATCGCGCGCGCCGCCTTTGGCAGGACAGCGATTCGCCAAGGCAGAACAGCGCAAGCGACGCGATCAAGGCATAAGGCGCGAAAGTATCGATTGCGCCCCAACGCGGCGCAAAGAAACCACCGAACGCAGTCAACATGCCCGCGATTGCGGCGCTTCGCAGATTGCCGCCGAGCCTTCGAGTGAGGTGGAACGACACCATAGCGGCGCCACCCGCCAGCAACAAGAAGGGCGCTTGGGCGGCCGCGTAACTGCCCGGCGCGCCAAAGGCGGCCATGCCCAGCGCCGCCAGCATCGAGGTCAAGGGCATCCAGTATCGATGTGAAGGCGCAGGCAAACCTTCCGGCGCATCCAGGTAATTCCAGAGGTAATCGTCGACGAAGCCAGCCCCCTGCGCCAGGCGGCTTGCGGCGTTGACGTGATAGAAGGCATCGGTATAAGTCGGCCGCGTTACGACGCAACGCGCCAAGCTCCCCGTGACAAGCAGCGCGACAAGGAAGAAAAGCAGCGGCGCCCGCTTCCGCCTTGCCATGTTAACTTGACAACGCTCGCGCGCGGCTGATTACTGCTTTGGCGCGCTTTGCGAGGCGAGCGTCAGCAGAGCGAGACCAGCGCCTTAAGCTGCGGCACACGCCCTCGTCGGCGAGCAGTGAATCAAGCAGGCTCATATTGAAGTCTTCGGCATCCAGCCAGGTTTGCAGCGCCCGGCATGCTTGCAGCGCAGCCTCGTCAGTGAATTGATCGCCATGTTCGCCAATTGCGGCGGACGCTGGGCTGAAGGCGAACTCCGCCGCAGCCTCTCCCAGCGCCCAAAACGCGGTCGCCCGACTTTCCGCCGTCCGAGACACCAACTTCATAAGACGAGCCACAATTTGCTTTTGATCGGCAGGCGACAAAATGATGCGCCGCAGATCGCGCGGCAGTTGCTCGCCGGCAGCAAAGTCGTCCGCTCGCGTCCCGTCATTGGCGCGCTTGAGCATCAGCGCAAGCTGAAACAAGGCGTATTCGCGCGCGTCAAAGTCGTCGCTCTGCAGCTCCGCATAAAGACGGCTTAATGCGCGCTCGCGATAGGCGCGTTTCATGGCTGCGATCTCACAAACAGGCTTGCCATCTCATCGGCGTACTCGCGCCGCCAATCGCCGGCGGTCTCAAGTCGCGCCGCCAGGGTGCTCGTTGATTCGATCAAGGCAATGCCAATGTCCCGTTTCTCAAAGATGTCGCGCCAAGCCGGCGTAGCAAGAGCGGCGATGTAATCATCGAGCAAATCGCGATGCAGGTCGGTCCTGCCATCGATAAAGACCGGATGCCGCCGCGCCGTGAAAATGAGGTAGCCGCCCCAGTTGTAGCTGTTGAACAAATTGCCTTCGACTGCACTTGCATTAAGCTGGCGGATTGCGCCCAGAGGATAATTCAGCGCCAGGGCGGTATCTACCGTGTCGTCGTTCGAGACGTATGCCAGATGCAGCAAAGCGCCTGCAGCGACTATGGTTACCAGGGCGAGATTGACCAGCGCCCGAAGCGGCGCCTCGCGCTTTCGCTGCGGAATGACCCAGCCGCGCCGGGCAAGCGCTTCATCAAAGCGCGCGCTAGCAATCGGTACAGCTGCGATGGCAAACAGCGGCAGATTCCGCCCGGACATCAGCGCCAGACAAAGCGCGCCAGCGGCGAGGATTGTCTCTGTGGCATCGAGACGCCGCCGGCTGCTCCAAATGGAGGCGGCAAGCAGGAACAGCAGAATGATAAAGCCCCAGGTATAGGGCTGGCTCAAGTCGGGCGAAGCCCATTCCTGAATATATTCCCGCAGTCCGCTGATGCCGATGGTTTCAAAGGGCACGGCAAAAACGGCAAGTCCAAGCGGATTTAGCGGGACGACAATCACTGACAGCAGCGCGATCGAGACGAGCTTCCGAATCTTGTGAATTGGGATAGACGGATCGCCAAAAGCAAAAGCGCTATTGAGCGCCTCTCCAAGCGCGAAGGCGCCAATCAGAACGAAGCCGAAAATATATCCGCCGTGGAAATTGCCCCACAGCAAGAACAGCAGGGGCAGCCAGCGGAGACGATCCCGTCCGCAGCGCTTGAGATCAAAGAGCGCGTAGACCAAGAGCGCGCTGAAGAAAAATGTGAACATCTGCGGGCGAGGCGACAAAAAGGCGGCCGCGCATGCAGCGCCAAATACGAGGACAAAGCCTTGCATGTAGATGCTGCCCTTGCCGGCGCGATACAGGCAGAACATACCGCCGGTCGCCAGCGCCGATACAAATAGGGACAAGCCCAGGTGGCCAGCCAGGCGCCACAACCCGAACATAGCAATCTGCGCCAGCCAACTGTGATTGCGGTGCACGACGCCTTGACGCGAATGTGACAGCTCATCGGCATAGACGGGCTGCCCGGTTTCCAGGATCTGCTCGCCAAGACGAATATGCCACCACATGTCGGGGTCGAGCGAGACGCGACTCGACATCGCGAAGAGGAGCAGAAAGACGATGGCTTTCGCGGCGCGCTCGGTCGTTAGGCTCTGCAAAAACAACAATGTCGTCTCTTTCTCGCCGCCACCGGCTGCTTAGTTATGGCGGCACAAATCACTGATATGCCCTGGCCGGCAGACCGGCGGTCGCGCCGAATCGCAAGGAAGTGTATCCATTTCGGTTGAATATAGAACATCATCATTCAAGCATCTGTAGGGGCGAGCACGTGGCTCGCCCACTTGATAATCTCCGGCGGGCGATTCACAGAATCGCCCCTACAATTTTCGCTAAAGAATGATGTCGACGCTGAAAGAATATTTCGCTTGACGTGAATTCCAACCGACTTCGATACACTACCAATCGCCAAAACGATTCGACGGACTTGGCGAAGTTGCGTTATTATATACGCTGACGAGTCATTGAATTTAGCTGTGAGGAATTGGCGCATGTCTGAAGTAGTTGCCCTATATCGTCTTCAAGAGCTTGAGCTTGATATTCTTGCGCGAGCGAAACGGATCAAAGCAATCAATGCGCAATTGGAGGACGATGCGGCGCTGCGTGAGGCGGAAGCCGATAACGAGGCGGCGCAACTGGCTTTGGCGGCGGTCGACGCGAGCGTTCGCGATATGGAACTGGAAATCGCGGCTGCGGTTGACAAACGTCAAAGCGCGGAATCGCGTTTGTATGCAGGAGAGGTAACCAGCCCGAAAGAGCTCCAGGACATGCAGATGGAGGTTGAAGCGCTCGCCCGGCGCAAGTCCGCGCTTGATGATGAATTGCAGCGGCTCAATGCCGAGCGGGATGATCTTAAAGGCAAGGCGGAAGACGCGGACGCGCGCTGCAGCCAGGCGCGCGAGGAGCATGAAACCGAGAGCGCTGACCTGTTGGCGGAAAAGCAGACGCTGACCGAAACCGTTAGCGAGCTATTGGCGCGGCGCAAATCCGCAGTGAAAGCGATTCCGCAGCCAGCCTTCCAAACCTACAACAGCTTGAGAGCGGCGAAGTCGAATCGGCCCATTGCCGTGCTGCGGGATAAAGCCTGCACCATCTGCGGCATTGAGCAGAATTACATCGTCATCACCGCCATCAATCGCGGCGACGGCTTGGTGCACTGCCAGAATTGCGGCCGAATCCTGATTCGAGCCTAGGCAGCGGCTTCTGCGTGAACCCGCTGGCGCGTTACAAGCGCGAGTATTAAACCAATTGCATCAATATACTGATGCCCAGAAAGACGACCAGTGGGCTCAGGTCGACGCCGCCCAAGGGAGGCAGCGCGCTGCGAATGGGCGCAAGCACAGGCTCAGTCGCTTGATAGAGCATGCGAGCGATCGGGTTGTTGGGATCGAGATTGGGTATCCAACTCATCAACACGCGCGCCAGCAAGATCAATTGATAAACCTGCAGCGCCCAGTAAAGGACGGCAAATACCGGATTCATTTCTTTGTCAGCCTTTCTTTAGCCTTCGTATTCAGATTCTTTCACCAAATATAGCTCGTCCAACGCGGATTATCGTGGCGCCTTCTTCGATCGCGATGGGATAGTCATCCGTCATTCCCATACTCAAATCGGGCAGCGACGCTTGAATGTCGAGAGACAAGCCGTCTCTCAATGCGCGCAAATCGGCAAAGACGCGACGGACTGCCTTCTCCTCAACACCGTAGGGCGCCATCGTCATTAGCCCCGTAATTTCAATATTGGGCAGAGCCGCTATCTCGCGCGCCTCGCGCCACAATGCGTCCTTTACCGCATTGTCTCGATACCAATTGTAACCCGCAAGACCGTATTTCGATGCTTCACCGGAAATATTAATCTCCAGCAGCGCTCTGCACACACTCGCGCTTTCGCCAGCAAATCGAGAGAGCCGCTTCGCCAGCCTCAAGCTGTCGACCGACTGCACGACATCAAAATACTGCGTGACCTGTTTCGCTTTTCGGCTTTGGACGTGGCCGACCATGTGCCAGGCGACATCCGCGCAGCCCCGATCCCGCACTTGCGGAATCTTTGCCATACCTTCTTCTACGCGGTTTTCTCCCAGGTGTTTCAAACCGGCGTCAATGGCTTGAAGGATCTCCGCCACAGTTTTCTGTTTGCTGACCGCGACAAGCGTAATCTCGGACGGGTCACGGTCGGCTCGGGCGCAGGATTCGGCGATGCAATCCTCCACGCGCTTGATGTTGTCGCGAACGCTCATAGGGAGATCACAACGCCGAAGCGCCCGGTCACGCCGTTTTCCGCGCGATGCGAATAAAAGTCTGCCGTGTTTTCGAAGGTGCATATATCCAGAACTTTGATCGCCGTCACGCCGCTGCGTTCCAGGTCCAGTCGATTGGCGCGCCAGAGATCGAGATGGGGCGAGCCATCGGCGGGAGCGCGCCATATTACTCCAGCGCCGTCGCCGAAATAGTCCTCCGCCTGCGAGGCTACTTCCTCGCCCACTTGATAGTTGCGCCGCGATATTGCCGGCCCGATGACAACCTCGATATCGGCTGCGCGACTTCCGTAGGTCTTCCGCATCATGCGCACAACGCTGGACGCCATGCCTTTCACCGTGCCGCGCCAGCCCGCGTGCCCCAGCCCAATAACCTGCTTCGCTCTGTCGTAATAGAGCAGCGGCGCGCAATCGGCATAGCGCATGACGAGCGGCGTATCAGGCTGGTCGGTGACTAGGGCGTCGGCTTTTTGCAGTTTGCCGTTGCGCCGCGCGCCCGCTTTTACAACGAGCGTATCGACGCTGTGCACCAGCCAGCAGCTCGTGGCGCGCTCCCCTTTTACCTCAGCCGCCCGGTAGACGCGATCGTGATTTTCTTTGACCGCAGCTAAATCATCACCGATGGAAGCGCCAAGATTCAACGAATTCCAGGGTCCCTGGCTGACGCCGCCGCGACGAGTGAAAATGCCATGACGAAGGCCGCGCCACGCTTCGTTGCGATAAAAGGTCAAGCCCGCTCGTCTCACACGTTCCAAGCCGAAAGACTCCTCCCGGGCATCTTCGCGGCAATCGTTCGCCGTTTCTATCAATACGCTTTATGTGAAATAGATTTGCCAAAAATGGGCTGATCGCCAAAATGGAGTAGCACACAACCATGATGGAGAGCCAGCCCAATGACCAGTATAGACCTTACGACTTTGTTTACCATCCTTTTTGTTATCGTTGACGATTGGTATCTTGAGAAAGGATGCCAGTTCT
>JAJEGA010000075.1 GCA_022820125.1 Anaerolineae bacterium
AGTCATGCGAAAAAGGGCGATGCTAATCTGATTCGAGATCTGTAGGGGCGAGACTTGTCTCGCCCACCATGTCGCCATTGTACATGTGGGCGACTCAAGAGTCGCCCCTACGACGTTCCTTCATTTTGTTGCATTACTTTAATTGGACTTACTGAGGTCACAGAGAGTGCGATGCGAGGGCCGCCCCTACAGTTGTCAAACGGCAGCGGGTAGACTAGACGCGCGATAATGGTCGAAGGATAAAGGATCAACATGAAACTGCTAACCTATCAAACAGACGATGGTTTCAAGCTGGGCATCAAGACTGCGCGCGGGATTCTGGATGTTTCGGCAGGTGCGGCTGCAGCGGGCGTCAAGCGCGACATCAGTCCTGAGGCAGTGTATGGGCGCGGAAACGCCGTGCTCTCGCGCATGGGCGAATTGGCGGCGGCTGCCGATGCCCCCGCCCTCTTTCATAATGAGGACGATCTAACCTTAGGTCCAGCTGTGCCCAGCCCGGGCAAGATACTCTGCGTCGGCTTGAACTACCAAAAACACGCGGCTGAAACCGGCGCCGCGCCACCGGACGAGCCGGTGCTATTCAGCAAATTCAACAACGCCATCGCCGCGCCCAACGAAGACATCCCAATCCAAGACGACTGGACGCGCGTCGATTATGAATCCGAGCTGGGCGTGGTGATGGGCGCGACGGCGCGCAACGTCTCGGTTGAAGAAGCGCTGGACCATGTCTTCGGTTATTGCAATATGAACGACCTCAGCGAACGCCACTTGCAATTGCTCAGCGGGCAATGGCTGCTGGGCAAGACGCTGGACAAGTTCCTGCCGCTTGGGCCCTACGTGGTGACGGCTGACGAAATTCCCGATCCGCAGAATCTGTCGATCAAGGGCTGGATGAATGGCGAGCTGCGGCAAAACAGCAACACCTCCGATATGATCTTCACCGTCGCCGAAGTGATCGCCTACGCCAGCAAAGTCATGACGCTCAGCCCGGGCGATGTCATCAGCACCGGCACCCCCGAAGGCGTCATCATGGGCATGGCGGACAAAGTCTGGATGAAACCGGGCGATGAATACATCGTCGAGGTGGAAGGTTTGGGCAGGCTGGTCAATCGCATGGTCGAGGCATAACAATGACGGACACTTATCTCGTCACCGGCGGCATGGGCTGCATCGGCGCTTGGGCGCTCTACCATTTGCGGCGGAGCGGCGCGCGCGCGGTCAATTTCGATCAAAGCGAGGATCGGCATCGCATCAATTGGCTGATGACGGCGGAAGAACAGGCTGCTATCACTTTCGTTCAGGGCGACTTGCGCGATACCGATGGGCTGAAGGCGGTCTTCGCCGAACAGGGCGTCACGCATGTCATCCACTTGGCGGCGCTGCAAGTGCCGTTCTGCCGCGCCAATCCGGTCTTGGGCGCCCAGGTCAATGTGACAGGCACGGTCAACGTCTTTGAGGCGGCGCGCGAAAACGGCGTGAATCATATCGCCTTCGCCTCGTCGATCGGCGTTTACGGTCCGCCGTCCGACTTCCCGCCGGGGCTCATCCCCAACGACGCGCCCAAGAACCCGCGGACGCTTTACGGCGCCTACAAGGTCTGCAATGAGGGTACGGCACTGGTCTACTACGAAGATTACGGCATCACCAGCACGGCGCTGCGCCCCTACACGGTATACGGCGTCGGGCGCAATCAAGGCATGACCAGCGAACCAACCAAAGCCTTGGTGGCGGCCGCCAAAGGGCAACGCTACAAGATCCCGTTCAGCGGAGAGATGCAGTTTCAATGGGCGTCGGATGTGGCGCGGCAATTTATCCTGGCGGCGCAGCAGCCACTGGCTGGCGCGCGCGGATTCAATCTGGGGGGGCCGCCCTCAAACGTCGCGCGTTTTGCCGAACTGGCAAAAGACGCGCTGCCTGACGCTGAGATTGAGGTGGTGGATAATCCCCTGCCCTTCCCCGCCGGCTTTGATGACAGCGCGCTGCGGGCGAGCTTCGAGACGGTTTACGAGACGCCGCTGGAAGAGGGCATCGCCGAGACGATTAGTCATATTCAGCGGCTGGGGGATGGTATTGAACAGTGACATGCTGAAGGGGCGAGCCTTGGCGGCGGTCAGAGTCTACGCGACCTGGCCCGCTGATTGCCACGCTATTTGGGATCGGGAAAGAGGCGGCTGAGTTCCAACTCAAAGCCGGGCAATAGGTCTTCGCCGGAGAGTACCCCGTCAGCGCCGACAAATTCGATATCGAGGCGCGCGCCATCGGCGGAGCGGCAGACATCGACGCCCCGTTCTAACGGCAGAACGATCCAAACCAGGCTCGCTCCACGGCTCAGATAAGCGACCGCCTTTTGACGCAGATGCCCCAAGGTTTCGCCCGGCGCGGCCATCTCCACGGCGAGATTGGGCATGACCGGAATCCATCCTTCCGGGAGGGGACTTGGCATCCGCGCTTTGCCCAAGTAAGCGATGGCAGGACCCAACACGGTATGCTTGTCATCTGTTGAGTAATGCCCAACGCCTAGCAGTGTCATACCAAGATCGTTTCGCTCAACGTGATCATAAATGTAGCGCATCAGGGATGCCACAAGCCTGCCCTGCAAAGCGTAGCGGGCGCGCGGAAACACGAATAGTTCGCCGTCAATCAAATGGAAGCGCTTGTCATCGTTTTCAGGCGCGCATACCAACTCCCATAGCGTATCGACCGTATGCAATATCCGTTGAGCAGTCATATCGACAGTTGCCTTGCCTTCCCGTTGCGCCTAGCATACCATAGCCGCAGTCGGCTGACGAAAGCGCGGCCTAATCGTGCCGCGACCTAAGCACCAAATTATACGTAGCATAGAAGTAACGGGTCAGAGCGCGGGGCGAACTCCACTGTAACTCTGCGCCCTCAGTAAACGCAAGTAAGTCATGCGGAAAAGGACGATGCTAATCTGATTCGAGATCTGTAGGGGCGAGACTTGTCTCTCCCACTATGTCGCCATTGTACATGTGGGCGACTCAAGAGTCGCCCCTACGACGTTCCTTCATTTTGTTGCATTACTTTATTGGGCTTACTTCTGTGCCTCTGTGTCGAAACCAATAAGAGAAAGACCGAGTCATGTCACAAACGAAACGCTTGATCCAGCAGCTCAGCGTCAACCTGCTCAATATGCAGCGCGCGCGCGTCAAGGCGATCGATTATGTGATGATCAAGGCGCCGCCTTCATTCGCCCCGATCCCCAAAGAGCGCAACTTCGTGCAGCGGCAAGTGCTGGGCGCGCCGCCGATGAGCCTGATGGAATTTGTAAGCGCGCTGGACCGCATCGGCGATGATCCGCGGCCGCTGGGCGTCATCTTGTATTTCCGCGGCTTCAGCGGCAGCACGGCTGATCTGCAGACGATGCGCGACGCTATCCTACGCTTGCGGGAAAAAGGCAAACGCGCGCTCAGTTATGCGCCGGGTTATCGCACGCTCGAGTATTTCGTCGCCAGCGCCTGTGACGAAATCCTGCTGCCGCCCGGCGGCATGCTGGAAACGACCGGTCTGCTGAGCCAGCAGATGTTTCTGAAAGAAGGCTTGGCGACCGTCGGTCTGGAATTCGACTCGGTGGCAATTTCGCCCTACAAGGGCGCGGCTGATGCGCTGACGCGGAAAGAGCCATCGAAGGAAGGCCGGGAGCAGACCAACTGGCTGCTCGATTCCATCTTCGAAACGGTCGTCGATGGCATCGCATCCACGCGCAAGATGAAGCCGGACGAGGTTCGCCACATGATCGATGGCGGGCTGCACCTGGGCAACGATGCGCTGGAAAAAGGCTATGTCGACGGCATCATGAACGAGGAGCAGCTGATCGAACACCTCGGCATCACCAAGGTCACGATGTGGGAAGAAGCCGATGGCCAGATTCTGCTGCCCGAGCGCGATTTCGGCAGCAAGTATATCGGCGTCATTTACGGCGGCGGCATGATCGTCGATGGCGAAAGCGCGACCCCGCCGAGCGAAATGCCCCTTCCCCTGCCCTTCGTCGGCGGCGAGCGCCTGGGTGATGTCACACTCAACCAGCAAGTGCGCAATCTGATGAAAGATCCGCAATGCGGCGCGCTGGTGCTGTATATCGATAGCGGCGGCGGCTCGGCCACGGCGTCGGAATCAATGGAGTCGGCGCTGGCTGAGTTCGCCAAGTCGCGTCCGCTGGTGGTCTTCATGGGGGGCGTGGCGGCATCGGGCGGTTATTACATCGCGACGCCGGCGCATTGGATCGTGGCGCAGGCGGGCACGATCACCGGCTCCATCGGTGTGCTGATGGGCAAGCTGGTGAACAACGAGATGCTGCGGAAACTACACGTCAACGCCTTCTCTTATTTGCGCGGCGAACATGCCGACCTGATGACGGGAGAGAGTTCCTTCAGCAAGGCGCAGCGGCAAATGATGCGCGGCAGCATCGAGCATATCTACGCGCAGTTTCTGGATCGCGTGGCTGAAAGCCGCGGCCAGACGAGCGCCGAAATCGACGAAATTGGCGGCGGACGCGTCTGGACTGGCGCGCTAGCCTTGGAGCGAGGCTTGATTGATGAACTAGGCAATTTGCAGCGCGCGATCGATAAGGCGCGCGAATTGGCGCAACTGCCGCATAACGCGCCCTCGGTCTTGATCCGCGAGAAAGGCAAGCCCATCGGCGTTCAGCTGGCGGAGCAAAGTCCGGCGGCGCTGCTGAAATACACGCGGGACGGCATTAAGTCGCTGAGCAATCGCGCGCAGTGCATCATGCCCTTTGAGTGGCGGGTGAAGTAGGGCAGCTCTTGGTCGCGCGAACGCTCGGAACATTTGAGCGAAATCCATTGACAACTGCCCTAAATTGGATAGAATAATCGTAAATGCCAAGTCACCGTGAGAGATTATTGGCCGATGAGCAAAGTCTTCACAATTGGCTACGGCGGTCGCGAAACAGACGAGTTTATTGCCATACTGAACGACTACCAAATTGATACGCTGGTGGATGTTCGTTCGCGACCCTACTCTCGGTACGCGCCCGATTTCTGCAAGGAAAGGCTCTCCGCCATATTGAATCGCAGCGGAATCGAATATCAATTTATGGGCAACTCGCTTGGCGGAAGACCGGATGACAGCCACTGCTATACTTACAGTCCGCAGCGAAAGAAGAAACTGCTTGATGCCAAGAAATGTGAAACGAGAGAATTCTATCAGCGCGGGATCTCGCAACTGAAACGGGCCGTGTCCACCGGCCGAAGAATCGTCATTATGTGCAGCGAGCTCGAACCGCACGAATGTCACCGGGGCTACGTGCTTGGCAAGACGCTTGACGGCTACGAGATAGCGGTAAATCATATTGGCAAATATGGCGAATTGCTCTCGCAATCACAGATCCGAGAGACGACCTATCAAGAGGCTCTGCTCTAAATCGCAGCCGCCCCATCCGGCAGTCCATTGTATGACCACTGAGCTAAAATCCATATTTACCATTGGCGTGTACGGCTCTACTGAAGAGTCGTTTTTTTGCGCGCTCGTCGAGAATGAGATTGAGCTATTCATCGACATTCGCGCGCGACGCGGGATGCGCGGGTCGACGTATAGCTACGCGAACAGCAGATATTTGCAGGCGAAATTGAAAGCACTTGGGATTTACTACGCGCATCTGAAAGAACTGGCGCCGACCAAGGATATCCGCGCCTTGCAGTGGCAAGCCGACAAACAAGAACATACACGAAAACGCGACAGGACGGGGCTTAGCGCAGCCTACGTCGAGGCGTACAAGAAGCACGTCTTGAGATACGGCAAACGGAAAGCTGAACAGATTCTCGATCCGGAAACGGTGTTGGAGCGAGCGAAGCAACTGGCGGGATTCCCGAGTGACAGGCCGCTGAAACGTTACGTACTATTCTGCGTAGAATCCAATGCGGAAGCCTGTCATCGTTCGCTCGTTGCGGCCCGATTCAAAGATAAAATGGGCGGGAAGGTGAGACATCTATGATCAGATGAGGAGTTGTATATGCCAAAGGTACTGATCGTCGGCAAGACGAAAATGAAATCGGAAGTTTGTATAGGTGGAATTGTGTTGACGAATTGCTGCAGCGTGCGTTTGCTTCCTGAAACTGGCTATAGCCACCCAGCAAACACACCATTCGATATAGGAGATATTTGGGACCTGGAGTTGAAAGAAATCTCGCAGTGTGAACTTACAGCACCTCACACTGAAGATGTACGAGTAATCCGCAAGTCGCATGATAGAACCTTGTCCATGCACAAGTTGAAGGACAGAATTTTGAGAATCGCTGACGCGCCCCTTGTTCAGCCGAGCGAATTATTCTGCGGATTTCTTCAATTTAACCAGCACAAGAGAGGGCGCATTGTACCCAAACACGGCGTCCCAGTCTTTAGCACTGGCTTTTGGCGCTTCGAGAAAGCACTACATAAGCAACAGGATGATTACGGAAACACAAGATACATATATTGCAATAGTGATGACAGCCGTGATATTGACGACATGGAGGTGACATTGGATGTCAAATACGTCGGATGCGCGGATCCAATAGATGTGATTCCGCCCGGCTCCATATTACGCTTCTCATTGTCTCATTTCTATAGAGACGGCTTTTGGCTGCAACTCTCCGGCTGGTTTCTCTAAGCACAGTGGCGTTAAGGCGCTGACCAAACGCGCGCAGAGCATCACGCTCTTTGAGTGGCGGGTGAAGCAACAAGTTGGGCCGGTGTGCCACTTTTTGTATATTGCAAAACAATGCGCTAGCATCCATGCGACAGTTCTTGTCGATTTGTTCAACATTCTGAATGTTGTTTACTACAAATTAGGGAAAGGAGATTCAGAGTCTAAAATAGGGGACGAATCTTGATCATATGACTGGCGAACTACAACTTGAGAGTTTTGGACTCTGACGTTACACTGTGACAATTCATAAGTGAGATTAGTAAATGTCGACACGCAAATAAAAGTATTATACATTGAAGATACAATATAGAGTGTACAAGGAGGACATATAAGAAGAACTTTGCTTCAGCACGTTGGCGGAAAGGGGAAAAAAATGAGTGTCAAACTGAGAGACGATTCAGAGTTCTATGCTTTGGATTCTTCACATTCTCCCTATTCGTATAAGTCCTGCCTTCTCGATGGAATCAGCGAACCATTTGCTGGTGTCTGGTTTTACCATGTTTTCGATGGACCTGAGGATCTTGAAGAGATTGACCTGTCTGAGATTGAGGAATCGTGGGATACCGTGGGCGAATGTATTCGTTCCGTAATGCTCAGCTATTCTGATGCCAACATCGTTCCACCTTACGTCGGAAAGGACAAGAGAGTTGTCCAACGATAACGACGAAAAGTACGAAAACCAGAGTCGCGGCAAAGACAGCGAAGAAACTCTTCGAGACGCAAACGGCAGCAGACGGGAAGACGATGATAAGAGTGGCGACGGTGCTGAAATAAAACGCACAGAGTATAGAATAAGCCGCTTCTTTTCGGGCCCTATTCCGCCCGCCGATATGCTTGCCAGATACGAAGAGGTACTTCCCGGTAGCGCTGATCGCCTAATCTCTATGGCTGAGCGACAGCACCGATTTCGAATTCTGTTGAGCGTTCTTTCACCCACTATCGGCCTAGCAAGTCTTGTTGTACTCGTCGGCTTTGCTCTCGCTGTCATTTCGTTCGGTGTTCCCACAATCATCGCTGCGTTGAGTGCATTACCTCCAAACACCCTGATGATTTTGGGTGGAGTAGTCTACATTTGGCGAAACGTAGACAAGACACGAATGGAACGCGAACGACATAGTCAGCAATTGCAATTCGACGCCGAGGATCACAATATTGATGTACAGATTAAGCGTGAGCGGCATGAGTTGGACATTCAAATCGACTTAGAACGGCATCAGCTTGCTATGCGGGCTGGCGAAGAACGGTTAGCACTTCCGGACCCGACCGAAGACATTAACGGCGAATCCGAGGACGTGGACGAAGAAAGCGATTCCAAGTACAGATTGAGTGGATAACGCAAATTGTCGATCCTGAAGGCACCGGCATTTCGATTCTACTTTTTTGCAAACTCTCGATAGCATCATTTCCATTGATATTCAGTTGAACATACAGGACTCAGTTCGCTGTGTATGTGTTCGGGGTGCATGCTCGAAAGTTGTTTAGTAAATCACTCTTGAAAGGTGTTTAGCCTCGCGTTCTATTCTCCTTCAATTGGAAACGAATCCGTGCTACTGTTTGAACTAGAACGTGTGTTCCGCGACATCAGGAGGAAATATGCCTGCAGTTCCAACCCGCGCCGAAATCCCAACCGAATCCACCTGGAATCACGAATCCGTCTTCCCTTCCTTCGCCGCCTGGCGCGAAGAATACCAGGCGGCGATGGCGAACCTGCCCGAAATCGACAACTTCAGAGGGACGCTCTCGCAGGGATCCGATCGCCTCGCCGAATGGTTCGATTTTTATCAAGCGCTCGCCCGCCGCGTCTGGACGCTCTATATGTACCCGGTGATGTGGCAAGCCTGCGATGGCGCCAACGAGGCGATCAAGGGCATGGTCGGGCAGGCGCAGGGCTTGGCGGGTCAATTCATGGCTGCCGCCGCCTTCGCCGAGCCGGAGTTGCTGGCGCTGGACGAGGAAGTGCTGCTGAGCTGGCTGGGGGAAGACAGCTTGAAGATTTATCAGCAGCATATTGACGACCTGCTGCGAAAGAAAAAGCACGTGCTGTCGGGCGAGGTCGAGTCGGTCTTGGGGCTATTAAGCGATCCGCTGGGGCGCATCGAAAGCATCCGCAGCGCGCTTAATGACATGGACCTAAAGTTCGAGCCGGCGGATGACAGCGATGGCGCGCCGCAGCCGCTGGTGCAGAGCACCGTCAACAAACTGCTGGCGAGCAGCGACCGCGAAACGCGCAAGAGCGCCTGGCGGAATTACGCCGACAGCTACTTGAAATTCCAGAATACCTTTGCCACCACTTATCTGGCGTCGGTCAAACGCAACGTTGTGATGGCGCGGCTGCGCGGTTACGAAAGCGTTCTGCATGCCAAGCTCTCGCCGAACAATATCCCGGTCGAAGTCTTCCACAACCTCATCGACACCTACAAGAAACATATCCCGACCTGGCATCGTTATTGGGATGTGCGGCGGCGGGCGCTCGGTTATGAGACGCTGCATCCTTGGGACATCTGGGCGCCGCTCACAACCGACGACCCAGAATTATCATATGCGGAGGCGGTTGAGATGATCGCGGCTGGCATGGCGCCGCTGGGCATGGATTATGTGGCGACCATGCGGCGCGGCTGCTTGGAAGAGCGCTGGGTTGATTACGCCATCAACGAGGGCAAATCCGAGGGCGCCTTCTCCTTCGGGACTTACGACAGCCATCCCTTCATCATGATGAGCTTTGATGGCAACTTGAGCTCGATGAGCACCTTGGCGCATGAGCTGGGACATTCAATGCATAGTCATTACACACGCGCGCATCAACCATTTCATTACAGCAATTATTCGATGTTCGTCGCCGAGGTCGCCTCAAACTTCAATCAGGCGATGGTGCGGGCGCATCTCTTCGCCGGGGAGAATGGACGCGACTTCCAGTTGGCGCTGATTCAAGAGGCGATGGACAATATCCACCGCTACTTCTTCATCATGCCGACCCTGGCGCGCTTCGAATTTGAGGCGCATACGCGCATGGAAAACAACGAGCCGCTGACGCCGGAGACGCTCAACGAGATCATGTCGGGCTTCTATGCCGAAGGGTATGGCGAGACGATGAGCGATGATCGGCGGCGGACCGGCATCACCTGGGCGCAGTTCGGCCACCTCTATGAAGCCTACTACACCTTCCAATACGCCACCGGCATCTCGGCGGCGCACGCGCTGGCGAATGCGATTCTGGCGGACGAAGACCCGGAAGCGGTTGATCGCTATCGCGCTTTTCTGCGTGCCGGCAGCAGCGATTATTCTATCCCGGTGCTGAAGGCGGCCGGCGTGGATATGTCGACGCCGCTGGCGGTGGAAGAGACGTTTAAGGTGTTGGAGGGGCTGGTGGATCGGCTGGAGGGCTTGCTTTAGCCGTCATGAAACTCAACCTGACGCAAATCGACCGTAACATGGCAATTGACATGGCAATCCATACCGGCAATCAGCTCTACCGCGAAGGCGATGCAAGGCACTTTTGGGCATTAACACTCATTATCTCGAATCTGTTTGAGCTTGTTGGAGAAGGCAAGACAAGCGTCGACCGATTCGTTGACGGGTTCCAGCGAATCGCGCCACAGTTGTCCGTCGATGAAACGGTGCACGGCTGGCAATTTGAGTGCCTTGCCCGAGCCATCAGAAATTGGATTGATCACGGGCTCAAGTTGGACAGACCGCAATTGATAAACCGCAACTCGCGCAAAACTGTGAAGATCGTCAGAGTTGGATTCGTAACCACGCCAATTGACCAAGGAATCGGATTCCTATACGATGTGGACAGGGTCACGGCTGATAGCCACGCGCTGCACTTTTCGCCAGCGGTGTTTTGGTCCTTAGTGATTCGTTGGTACGAAAGAGGTCGGTAGCATGAGAACGAAGCAATATGTGCTTTATGAACCAGGTGGACAGAAGATTCGTGGGTACGACAACGGCCAATTGGTTGAAACCCGTTATATTGAAGTGGTGCCGACCGATCTTCAATCGCCAGACCGCGTCCAGTTCCTCAAGTTACTCGGCAAAGTGCATCGAGACGATCTTGAGCTTTGCCGTGTCGGCTTCGTTGACGCCAATGGAGTCGGGGTCTATTGCGGCGCGATCGGGTTTCTGAATGGAACGGAGACTGTGCCTTAGAGTCTTAAAACACCTCACCCACTGCGTTTCTATATTCTACAGATCTAGTATGTTCAGCAGTTCCTGAACAAGCGCTTTAGGAGACACCATCCCATGCCCAAAATCACCTTCATCGGCGCTGGCAGCTTCGGCTTCACGCGCAAGCTGGTTAAGGACATCTTAACCTTCCCCCTGCTCGAAGGCAGCGAGATCGCCCTGATGGATATCGACGCCGAGCGCCTCGATTTTGCCCGGCGCGCGGTGACCCGCATCGTCGAAGCCGGCGAGTATCCCGCCACTGTCAGCGCCACGATGGACCGCGTCGAAGCGCTGCGCGGCGCCGATTATGTGGTTGTGACGATCCTTGTGGGCGCGACCGAGGTCTGGCGGCATGACATCGAAATCCCGATGAAATATGGCGTTGACATGAACGTAGGCGATACGCGCGGCGTCTCCGGCATTTTCCGCTCGCTGCGCACCATTCCCGTCCTGGTGGATATCGCGCGCGATATGGAACGTTACTGCCCGAACGCGCTGATGCTCAACTACACCAATCCGATGGCGATGCTCTGCCGGGCGATGGCCATCGAAACCGACATCATGGTCACCGGCTTGTGCCACAGCGTGCAGGGCACCTCCAAGATGCTGGCGAACTGGATCGGCGCGCCCTACGATGAAATCAATTACACTTGCGCCGGCATCAACCACACCGCCTGGTTCATCGATTACCGCTGGAATGGCGAAGACGCCTACCCGCTGATTCAGCGCGCGATCACCGAGAACGAAGACATCTATAACGCTGAGCAGGTGCGCAACGAGATGTATCTGGCGCTGGACTATTACGTGACCGAATCCAGCGGGCACAACTCGGAATACAACTGGTGGTTTCGCAAGCGGCCCGATTTGATCGAGAAATACGCCACCCACGGCACCAACTGGAACCCGGGCGAACACGCTTATATCCTCAAGGAATACCGCCGGCGCGAAAACGACTGGCGCGATGATATCCACGCCTGGTTCGAGGGTGATGAGATTGACCTGGAGCGCGGGCATGAGTACGCCGCCTATATCATCAACGCGATGGAAGGCGGCGCGCCCTTCAAGTTCAATGGCAATGTGCCGAATGAGGGCTTGGTCGACAACTTGCCGAACAGCGCCTGCGTCGAGGCGCCGGTCTGGGCTTCGCGCGCTGGGCTGGAAGCGGTTGCAGTTGGTCCCCTGCCCCAATCGGTGACGCCGCTGACCAACCTCTATTCGCAGATCGAGGAGATGGCGGTCGAAGGCATCCTCAAAGGCGACAAGCGATTGATCTACCAGGCGGTGGCTTATTCGCCGCTTTCGGCCGCCGTCTGCTCGCTGCGGGAGATTCAATTGATGGTGGATGAGCTTTTCGCGGTGAACGAAGCTTTTCTGCAGCCGGCTTTTGCTTAGGAACTGCAACTGCCATTAGCGCGCTAGGTCCCGCGCTGAATCAGCGCCGCCAGCAGCAGGAAAGGACGTCGACCTGTTAAATCGTTGGAACCCCGACAAACACTTGCGGATTCACAACCCGCGCTTGAGGCTGGCGCTGCGCATGATCTGGTATTGCATGGTCGCCAGTTTCATCGGCGGCTTCCTGTTTACCCTGCCCTTTCTCTTGGATTTTCACAAGCCTGACCGGGCAGATATCAGCCAGGCGCTCGTGCTGGCGCTGTTCTTTGGCGGAGGCACAGCGCTGCATCAGCGGCTTTTGGCTTCGATTCTGATTGGCGCCGCGATGGCGATCGTCACCGGCAAATTCCCGCAAGCGACTGCTTATCCCTGGCATACAAGTTTGTTATGGGCTTGACAACTGCCGCTATTGTCCACTTGTTTGCGCCAGTTCAACTCGCGCGTTTCTACTTGTCCGAACTGACCGATGGCGCCTATGACGCGCGCCTGGAAATGGCAGCCGCCAGCGCCATATATGCGGGCGCGATTTACCTGAGCCAGGTCATGGCAGGGCGGTATATTCGCGAGACGACAAGCTGAAATCAATAGCGCAAGTCAATGCAGGCGGCGCCCCAGGCGCCTATCACTGCGGGAGATTCAGTCGATGGTGGATGAGCTATTCACGGTGAACACGGATTGTCTGCCAATTTGAAATCGCCAGGGGCGAGCCGCCAACTCGCCCCATAAAATGCAGTGGGCGGAGATGGCTAATTGCCCGCCAGCTTCTCCAGCGCGTCGATCACCGGCTGCCAGCGGTTGCGGCTGTATGTGTCCGCCATATCCTTCGCTTCTTGCAGCGTCATCGCCCCTTCGCCGCTGTCATGCCCCAGCGCCGTCAGCGCCCGCTTCCAGCGCTTGACATGCGCATCGCCATAATTCTCCTTCGTATAGCCGATCAAGGTGTCGATGAGGCTCTGCGGCACGGTGTAGGCTTCCGGTACGGGTGTATCAGTCGGCGGCGGCACGGGCGTGTTCGTCGGTGGCGGAATCGGCGTATTCGTCGGCGGCGGGACTGGCGTGTTCGTCGGCGGCGGCACCGGTGTGTTGGTCGGTGGCGGGATCGGCGTATTCGTCGGTGGCGGGACTGGCGTATTCGTTGGCGGCGGGACGGGCGTGTTGGTCGGAGGCGGTACGGGCGTGCTGGTTGGCGGATTTAATTGCGTCAGCGCGTCCACCACCGGCTGCCAACGACTGGCGGAATACTGATCCCGCATGTCCTTCGCCTCTTGCAACGTCATCGGGTTAGCGTGGCTGCCATGCCCCAGCGCCGCCAATGCCCGCGTCCAGCGCGTGACATGCGCATCGCCATGCTGCGTCTCGCCTTGATAGACCAGCAAGGTCTGAATCAAGCTCGGTACGGGGGTAGTCGTCGGCGCGCTTGAAGTCGCTGTTGGCACGGGTGTATCCGTCGGCAGCGGCGTATTCGTCGGCGGGATGGGTGTGGCTGTGGGCATGGGTGTATTCGTCGGTATGGGCGTGTCTGTCGGCGGCATCGGCAGGGCGAAATGCGCCGCGCCGCTGTGCTGCTCGCCATCTTGCAGGCTCGCGGTCAGTGTCACGTGGTAGGTGGCTCCGGACGTCAAGCCCGTGAACTGATGGCTGGTCGCGCCCGCGCCCAGGCTGATGGAGTCGCTGCTCAAGTCGCTGCCGGCGTATGCCAGCGTGTAGCCGGTCGCGCCGCCGACGGCGTTCCAGGACAAGCTGACATCGGTATAGCCCTGCACGGCGACGGCGACATTGATGGGCGGCAGCGGTGTATTCGTTGCAGTGGGTGGCACGGGCGTATCCGTGGGGACTGGTGT
Source organism: Anaerolineae bacterium (assembly GCA_022820125.1). GTDB lineage: Bacteria > Chloroflexota > Anaerolineae > Aggregatilineales > Phototrophicaceae > UBA6055. The sequence goes on from JAJEGA010000075.1 coordinate 14,062, forward strand.
ATCCGATGGAACGGGCGTGTCCGACGGAATCGGCGTCGCTGTTGGCGGACCTTCCGGCGCGGTTTTGACGCTTTCCGTGGCGACGACTTTGCCGCCGCGTTCCAGATAGGCGGTGACTTCGAAGGTATAGGTGGTATCGGTTTTCAAGCCGCCGAAGCTATGCGAGGTCACGCCGGTGTTCGGCGTGGCAAAGTCGTATTTGCCGCCGCCGCTGATGGTGACGTAGTAGAGCAAGACCTTGCCCATGTCGTTCCACTCGACCGTGATGTGGTCTTTGGAGACTTTGGGGAAGATCATGCCCAGCGTACCGTCGGTGGGCAGCTGCGGCTGCGCATCTTGCTCCGATTGCTGCGGCTGTGGGACGGGGGTATCGGTGGGTGGCGGCGGCGTGTTGGTCGCTGTTAGCGTTGGCGTGTTGGTCGCTGTCGGAGTCAGCGTATTTGTCGGAGTTAGCGTGCTCGTCGGCGTGCTAGTCGCGGTGGGCGTAGAAGTTGCAGGCGCCGGCGTATCAGTGGGCAGAACTTGCTGGTCTTGCTGCGCGACTGGCGTATCAGTCGGCGGCGCGTTTGGATCCGGCAAGGTGCGGAAGGTGGTTGGCAGCGACTGCTTGAAAACAACCTCGCAATCCGTGTTGCATAACTTTACCCAAGCGGTGTATTCGGTATCGGGCTTGAACTTTACGGTTTGGTAATTGTAATACTGCAGGTAGTGGAAGTTATGCTTGTTTGCTTTGGCGGCGCCAGTCTCCTGGAAAAACAGAACCACCCGCAGCCCATAGTTCGACTGGAAGCTTTCGCCGAAATCACCCCAATAGATATGAGCGGCGTCGTGTCCAATGCGCGTTACAGTTATATTGCCAGCGGGAGTCGCATTGTCCGGCTTGGACGGGCTGCGGAAGGTGAGGGTGCCGAAGCTCGCCAAAGGCTTGCTGGAACAGGTCTGGCGCCGGCAGGACCTATCCGCGATTGTCACCTTAATTTTGTATTCCGTATCTGGCTCCAGCCCGAGCACGCCGGGGAAATAATTGGGGATGAATTCTAACCAAGGGGGACCACCGCCTATTTGAATGGACGTACCCTTGTAATTGCCGGAGCGCCAAATGACCGTGCGATAAAATGGTTCTAGATCAGTTTGCACCTGTTCAAGCAGGCCGCCCCAAACGATTCTCACATAATCATAGCGCGACTGTTCAACCCGCAGGTAACCCGGTTTGTAAGTCGGAGTTATCGTCGGCGTGCTGGTCGCTGTGGGTGTAGAAGTTGCAGGCATCGGCGTATCGCTGGGCAGCACTTGCTGGTCTTGCTGCGCTTTCAACGCGACCGGCGTATCGGTCGGCAGGTCAGCCCGCGTGAAACTCGCGGAAAGCGATTTTTTCGCATAAGCCGAGTTGGGTCCGGGATGCCAGGTTACGGTGATGTCATAGCGGCTGGACAGGGGCAGATATGACAAGTAGTAATACGTGCCATAAACGGGCCTCTCGGTAAATGTATGCGGCAGCTTCTTGAAGTATGCCTCCGAGACGCCATCAATATCCAAGGTTACCGTGTAGTAGCCGGTGTGGGTGGGACCATCCCAGGTGAACTCTATAGAAGTCGATGTGCTGTCTGAACTGGGCTTGAGCACCCGATTGATGTTGAGGAAAGTCAGCGGCTCGACTTCCGGTATCGGCGTCGGCGTTTGCCCATCGGCGCGCACGATTATCTTGCGCACATCCCAAGGATAAACCCGTTGACCGTTGCTCAATACATAGGGACTGATCCTTATCTCATATTCCAGGTTTGCCTTCAGCCCGCTAATCGTAATCTGCGAAACGGTCGTATACAGCCTTTGCGTCTTTCCGATCTCCGAATTGTAATAACTCACAACATAGCCATCCGCGCCTGTCCGCGGCGTCCAATCCAGCGAGATGCTGCTGGTGGTTACATCGGTTATCCGGTATTCCATCGCGGGGCTGGAAGGCTCGGGCGTCGGCGAAGGAGTGAGCGTAGCGGTGGCGGTGGGCGTGAGCGTAGCGGTGGCGGTGGGCGTGAGCGTGGCAGTGGCGGTGGGCGTGTCGCTCGGAATCGGCGTGTCGGTGGGCGTCGGCGTATCGGTAGGCAGTACAAGCTGGTCTTGCTGCGCTTTAAGCGCGACTGGCGTTTCCGTCGGCGGCGCGTTTGGATCCGGCACGGTGCGGAATGTGACCGGCAGCGACCGCTTAAAAACAGCCTCGCAGCCCAAGTTGCATAACTGCACCCAGGCGGTGTATTCGGTATCGGGCTTGAGCGATATGGTTCTATAATACGTCTTATGTGAAATCAGTTGAGCCTTGAAAGTTTTGGATGTCAATTTGGTATGTTACGCGCAGAATGCGCTTAAACAGATGCGCGGTGATTTTTGTAATCAGGCGAGTTGCCAAGCCATCCACCGTTTTCGCTAGC
>JAJEGA010000067.1 GCA_022820125.1 Anaerolineae bacterium
AAGGGCGATGCTAATCTGATTCGAGATCTGTAGGGGCGAGACTTGTCTCGCCCACTATGTCGCCATTGTACATGTGGGCGACTCAAGAGTCGCCCCTACGACGTTCCTTCATTTTGTTGCATTACTTTATTGGACTTACTACAGAGGGCGCGGAGCAACTCAATCTCTTCTCAGCCCTCGGTGGTAAAATCACCTCGGCGATTGAAAGCGGCTGAATCCGCCTCGCCAGCCTGCACTTTATAGATAGTCGCCTCATGCTATAATTCCAGGCGCTTCTGGCCGGTTTGCGCAAAGGGCGGTGATTGGCTTTGCGAAAGCTCCTCATTGGGATGGTCGCGCTGGCAATTGGGGCGGCGCCGCTTCTGGCGCAGCCCGAAGATGACGCGGACATCTTTCATACCGTTGACGCCGGCGACACCTTGATCTCGATCGCCCTCGCCTATGGCGTCACGCTTGACCAGCTTCTGACGCTAAACGACCTGCATCCGGAAGCGCTGCTGCAGATTGGGCAGCGCCTGCTGGTGATCCGCGCCCCCCAATTCGCTGACGACGCTGATGACGCAGATGACACTATGGACACTGCTGACACAGCGGCGGAAGGCGAAATAGAAGCTGAAGCTGCAATTAGCGGCAATGTGGAGCGCGGCGACCTGCCGCCGGCGCCGGTGATTGCCGCCGACGCGCCAATGCGCGACCCGGCTGATATCAGCCCGCAGCTTTGTTACAGCGTCTTCCTCGATGATAATCAGAACGGCATGCGGGATGCGGGCGAGGCAAGCCTGCCGGCAGCCACGATTCGTCTGCTGGATGCGCAAGATGTCGAGCAGCTGCGCTATACGACGGATGGCGCGGCGCAGCCCTCCTGCGAGCGCCGGCTGGAGCGGAAGCTGTATCTTATTGAGGGAGCGGCGCCACCCGGATTCGGCTTGACCAGCGCCTCGCGCTTGCGCCTTGATCTGCGATCGGGCGGGCGGGTCACGGTCGAGTTCGGCGCCAAGCAAGGTCTGGAAGCGCTTCCAAACCTGCCGCCAGAGCGATCCACGAGCGAAGCTGAACGAGCGAGCGCCGCGCCGCGCAGCCTCCTGCGAGAGCTCAGCGGGATATTCGTATTGGGCTTGGCTATTTTTGTGTTTTTCAGCGGCATGGCGCTATCTTTCTTCATTCGGGGGCGCTGATGAGATGGCGAAACCGAGGTCCGGGCTGGATTGCCCCCGCCTGCCCGCTGTTGATTTTCCTGCCGATTTTGCTGGCTTCGCTATTGCTGGCGCAGGATAGCGGGCAGATCTGCGTGCTGAGCTTTGAAGATCGGGATGCCGATGGCTTGCGCTCCCCGGGCGAAGCGCCTGTCGCGCATGGCATCAGCGCCAGCTTAAATGATGCGGCGGGCGTCACCATCGCTTCGCTGCTGCTGGAAGATTCGCCCTTGTCCGCTGACGGTCTGCTCTGTTTTGATGGTGTGCTGGCCGGCGACTACCAAATCATATTAAGAAGCAACGAATTCTACTCTACGACATCCGCATCCTTCACCGCGTCTGTCAGCCCGGGCGCCGCGCCTCCGCTGCTGGAATTTGGCGTTCAGCCCCTGCTGCAAGCGACGCCAAGCCGCAGCCCGGCGCAGTTCGCTGCCGTGTCCAATGCCATCGTGCCGGTTTTGATCGCCGGCCTGATCATGATTGTGCTCATGGGCGTCATCGGTCTGTTGGCTTGCCTTGTCGTCTTCCGCCGCCGAGCGAAACGGGTGGACGAGCCGCCTCAAAGCGCTGCGTCAGCCCTCACCGGCATTCCGCCCGCATCGGCAATTGTGACCCCGACTGTGGACCCGCTGCGCAAGCACAATCCTACCGCCGGTTCGCCGCCGCTCTTCGCCGATGAGGAGGCGGATGCGCCCAAAGCGAATTGATTGATGATGATTCTCAAGGACCGATAACGTGTCTCAGCGAAGCAATCAAGCGATGGGGTTATTCCACAGCGAAGCCGACTTGCGGCGCGCCCGCAGCAGCCTGGAGCGCGAGCCAATCCGCAGCGCCCTGGCGCAGCTCAATAAAGAAGATGCCGACCCGCTCGCAAGAGCGCAGAAACTGGCGCTGCATGGTCAGTTGTTTGCCGCGCCTGAAGCGGGTTATCGCGCCGCGGCTGTTTTGCACGAGGCGGGGTTTATAATCGGCGCCAGGCTGGAGCTTGACGGCATCAAACGCGCGCTCAGCTGGCTGGCGGCCGCTGCTATGCTGCGCGATCATCCGGCCTGGGAGGCCTCCTGGCGCGATCAAATCGCGGATGGGCTAAGCGGCGTCAGCGAGACCGGCGAGGCGCTGAGCGAGCTCTGGCTGGCAGCGCTGACGATGGCGGCTGGCGTCTTGCTGGAAAGTGATGAAAACATCGAACGCGGCGCCGCGGTTTATCGGCGGGCGGTCGCGCGGCAGATTCACCCGGAAGGGTATTTCCGCGGCATCACCGACATTGCCGAGGGCCAGCAGCTTTATGAAGCGCAAGTGTCCGCGACCGCGGCGCTGGTCTCGCTGGCGGCGATGGCGGGGCAGGTCGGGCTGGATCTGTGGTCATACGACAGTCGCGCGGTTAGCATCAGCACCGCCGCCACTTATACGCACTTCTATTACTTCTTCCCGGAAAAATGGCGCTGGGAAAAGCGCCTCACCCGCGAGCGAACGCAAGCGATCATGCGCCGAGAAGGCGCCTTCATGGAGCTGGTCAACCGGCGCGCGCCGCCGCAGGGGATTGAGCAGTTTCTGGCTGAGCAGCGTCCGCTCTTCTGCGCCTGGGGCGGCGGCATGACGACCCTGACGCATGGGCTGGCGCCGGAAAAGAAGCGGCGCTGGCGTTTGTGGTAATCTGAAGTCTAAGCGTCTGGCTGATGACGCAAGTCATGGGCCGGCGGCGTCAAGCAATAGATTCATCGTTTGCGCAATAGAATATACAGCGAATCGTCGGTCTCCATCTCGGCATATCGCTCGCTATCCAAGACTTCATAAGCCGAGCCAACCAAGGCTTTTAGCGCGGCTTCGCGATAATAGACAAATCGCAGTCCCTGATGCTCGCTCTCTCCGTCGCCATGCCAGAACGAATGAAGCGCTACGCCGCCTGGCTTTAGCGCGCGCGCTTGGCGCTCAAATGAGATCTGAAGCTGATCTCGCGTCAAATGGCAGAGCGCTTTGTTGGAGTAGATGCCTTGATAACGCTCGTTTGTGTCCATCGCAATGGCATCCAGCCGCGTGACTTTTATAGTTGGATGCAGTTTTTTGAATCGCTCGACGAATATCATCGACAAATCAGAGCCGGTCGCTTCATAATGTTCATTGAGAAGCAACAGATCTTTGCCCGGCCCCATCCCTAATTCCAATATCTTAGACCCATCCGGCAAGTGATTGCGCAGTACATCTATGAGGAATCCGCCATCGCAGCCAGCTGCCATGCGGATGTACTGTTTCACATTCTCCTCGTCGTCAAAATAACCCACGCTCGCTCGCTCTCTCCCTGCCGTCTTTTGCCTGGATATTCGCGATTTTACATCACGAGTTAAGCTGGCGGAAAACGCTAAACGCGCCGCAAACTGCGCAATCTTTATCATTTGCCAATTGAGCGCTTGACAAGATTTTTAAGTTAGGCTAAAAATAGTCTTAATTCCGCTAAAATAGACATTTCAGAGGGCTGTAAATTGAATCCACGCATCAGATTGGCGCTCGCGTTAATTTTCTCGCTGACGCTTGGCTGGGTCGCGCGCGCCAGCGAAGAACCCTTCAGGATCGTCGCCACCACCACGCAGGCGGCAGATCTCATTCACATCCTCGGTGAAGACATTGACGGCATCCGCATCACCGCCTTGATGGGCGCGGGCGTCGATCCCCATCTCTATCAGCCGACCGAATCCGACATCGCCGCGATGAATCAAGCCGAGATGGTGATCTTCAGCGGCTTGCATCTGGAAGGGCAATTCGACTCCATCTTCGCCGCCTTGGCGGAGCAAGGCATCGCCATCTATCCCCTCAGCCGCCCGGTTAAAGACGCCGGCTATATTATCGGCGGCTTTGATCTTTCGGAGTCGCTGACGAATGTTGATGACCCGCATTTCTGGTTTGATCCGCGCAATTGGCAGTTGACGGTCGCCGATCTGGCGGAGACGCTGGCTGTACTCGACCCGGCGAATGCCGCCGCCTACCGCGCCAGTGCCGCCGCCTACCATGATCAACTGCAGTTGCTTTACGACTGGGCGGATGCCGGCTTGCGCTCGGTGGATGAAGGGCAGCGCTATCTGGTCACATCGCACGATGCCTTTCAATACTTCGGCGCCGCCTTTGGCTGGCGGATGCAGGCGATTCAGGGCTTGAGCACCGAAGACGAAGCCGGCGTCGGCGATATTCAGGACACGGTCGATTTCGTCATCGAGCGCGAGATTCCGGTGCTATTCGTCGAGAGCAGCATCCCGCCCGATACGATTGAAGCTGTGATCGAAGCGGCGCGCGCTCAGGGCGCCGACGCGCGCATCGGCTTGCGCGAGCTCTACGGCGATGCCATGGGCGAGCGCGGCCGTTTCGGCGGAACGTACATCGGCATGCTGGCGCAGAACGCCCTGACCATTATGCAGTCCTATCAGTGCATGGGCGCCGCGGTCGAGATTCCGGCTTGGCCCCCGAGCCTGCTGCCGCAGCCGCCAGACGACTTGTGGAATGTGGACTGCGATGCTTGAGCGGAGATATGTAGGGGCGAGACTTGTCTCGCCCGCCGCCCAATTTCCCAGACGGGCGTTTTGCCAGCGCGCCAAATCGATATGGCCGCTTAAACGGGCGTCTCAGCGAGACGCCCCTACACGCTCCTTATTTTGAATGTCTTGAAGCATGAACGATGGATAACCGAAACATCCTCGCCCTCTCAGTTGACGACCTGACCGTCGCCTATGACGAGAAGCCAGCCATCTGGGATATCGACCTTGATGTGCCGGAGGGCGCGCTGATGGCGATCGTCGGACCCAACGGCGCCGGCAAAAGCAGCTTAATCAAGGCGGTGCTGAATCTGATTCCGCGCGCGGCCGGCACGGTCTCTTTCTATGGCGAGCCCTATGAGGCGGCGCGCTCGCTTGTGGGTTATGTGCCGCAGCGGGGCAGCGTCGATTGGGACTTCCCCACCTCCGTGCTAGATGTCGTCACCATGGGGCTCTATGGCAAGCTCGGCTGGTTCCGCCGGCCGGGCAAAGCCGAGCGCGCGCTGGCGCTGGGGGCGCTGGAGCAGGTCGGCTTGATCGATTTCGCCGATCGGCAGATCAGCCAGCTCTCCGGCGGGCAGCAGCAGCGCGCCTTTCTGGCGCGCGCCCTGGTGCAAGACGCGCAGATTTATTTCATGGACGAGCCTTTCGCCGCCGTCGACGCCGTCACCGAAAACGCCATCGTCAGCATCCTGCGTCAATTGAATCAGCGCGGCAAAACCGTCCTTGTCGTCCATCACGACTTGCAAACGGTCGCCGAATACTTTAATTGGGTGACGCTGCTGAATGTGGAGATCATCGCGTCGGGCCCCACGGCGGAGACCTTTACGCTGGAGAATTTGCGCAAGACTTACGGTGGGCGCGTCTCATCTTTGCACGGCGGGCAGCTGCTGGCGGCGGGCGCGCCATGAAGGCAACCCGGGCGCCCAGCCATGAGGATCGGCGCGTCTGGCTCGTCATCGGCGGCATCGCGCTGATAAGCCTGCTTCTCATCCCGCTCAGCCAGGCGCTATTTGGTTTGCGCTTTACCTATACCGTGCGCGTGGTTGCGCTTGGCGGGGCGATATTGGGCTTCATCAGCGGCGCGCTGGGCTGTTTTGCCGTGCTGCGGGGCGAGAGTTTGCTCGGCGACGCGCTTTCGCACGCGGCGCTGCCCGGCGTGGCGATCGCCTTTCTGCTGGCGGGCCGCGAGCTTAGCGCTCTGCTTATCGGCGCCGGCATCGCCAGTTGGTTGAGCCTGCGCTTCGTTGCCGCATTGCTGGCGACCACCCGCATCAAGCGTGATACCGCGCTGGGCATCGTGCTGGCGAGCTTTTTCGCCGCCGGCATCGCCCTGCTGGCCTACATCCAGTCCATCCCCGATGCCAGCCAGGCGGGCCTCGATCACTTCATTTTCGGGCAGGCGGCCGCCATCATTGAGAGCGATGTTCGCTTGGCGTCCGGCGCCGGGCTGGTCGTCTTATGCATGCTCGCGCTCTTTTGGAAAGAATTCAAGCTGGTCACCTTTGACGCCGAATTCGCTGGCGCCAACGGTTTTCGCACGGGCTTGATCAATACGCTGCTATCGACCTTGATCGTCGTGACAATCGTGTTGGGTTTGCAGCTGGCCGGCGTGATTTTGATGGTCGGCATGTTGATCGCGCCCGGCATCGCCGCCCGCCAATGGACAAACAAGCTGGAGCAGATGGTGATTCTGGCTGCGGTCTTTGGCGCCTTTACCGGCGGAGCGGGCGCCGTCATCAGCGCGCTGGACAGCGATATCCCCACCGGTCCTATGATCATCGTTGTCGCATTCATCCTGGTGCTGCTGTCGCTCGCCTTGGCGCCCGGGCGAGGGATACTCTGGCGCCAATTGCGAATGCGCGCCAATCGTCGTGTCTTCGCCGCGCTTAATACCCGGCGCGATCTATACCGCTACGCCCTGGCGCACGGCGCGGCGGATTCGCCCGTGCCCGATGATTTCATCCGCGGCGTCGGCGACCGCAGCGCGGAATTGGGTCTGCGCCAGCTGCAAGCCGAGAGCCAGGCGACGCTCGGCGAAGCCGGCTGGCAGCTCAGCGAGAGCGGCATCGAACTGGCGCGGCGAGACCGGCGCAACCAGCGGCTCTGGGCGCTGTATCGGCGATACGCGCATGAACTGAGCCTGCCAAGCGTGACCGAAGATCGAGAAGCGGAAATCGCGTCGCTGCTGCCGGCTGACGCGGTCGCCAAACTGGAAGCCAAGCTGGCGGAGCGCGCCGACGCATGATGCCCCTGGAGCGCCTGCTCATAGAATTCCTGCTCAATTTCGTCGCGCGCGACGAGCTCAACGCCTTCTTGCGCTCGCCCCAGAACACGGCGACGCTCATCGGCGGCTTGATTGCGATTAGCGGCGCGCTGCTGGGCAGTTTCCTGCTCCTGCGCGGCATGTCGCTGGCCAGCGACGCCATCAGTCACACGGTGCTGCTCGGCATCGTCGTCGCCTTTCTGCTGATGACGCGGGTCTTCGGCTTGGAAGGCGATACCTCGTCGCCCTGGCTGATCGCGGGCGCGTCTTTGGCCGGCGTCGGCACAGTTTTGTTGACCGAGCTGCTTTATCGCTCGGGCTTGGTGCGGCAAGACGCCGCCTTGGGCTTGGCTTTTCCGCTGCTCTTCGCCATCGCCGTCATCCTTGTCTCGCGCTTCGTCGATGATGTTCACCTTGATGAAGACGCGGTGCTTGTCGGCGAGATCGGTCTGGCTTGGGCGAATACCAACAGCCACTGCTTCGAAAACTGTGAAAGCGTGACCGTCGATGAAGATCATCCCGCAGCGAGAATGACGCGTCTATGCGTGAATTGCCGCGAGCTCGGCATCAGCCCGCGCGATGAAAGCGCCGAGTTCGTCGAGGTCTGCGGCAATTGCGGCGATTATTCGCCAGCCCGCGCCTGGAGCGCCGGCTTGCTGGAGCTTGAGCCGGCGCTGGTCTTCTTCCCCAAGTCGATTGCGGCGACGCTGGTGATGACCTTGCTGACCCTGGCATTTGTTCTGCTCTTCTACAAAGAACTCAAGCTCACGACCTTCGACGGGGCGCTGGCGCAGGCGCTCGGCTTCCGCCCGGCGGTGATGAACTATTGCTTGATGGCGCTAGTGAGCCTGGTTGCGGTGGGCGCCTTTGACGCGGTTGGCTCGATCTTGGTGATCGCCTTCTTCATCATCCCGCCGGCCGCCGCCTACCTGCTGACCGATCGGCTCGCGCTGATGCTGCTGCTCAGCCCCCTGGTCGGCGCGGCTGGCGCCTTCTTCGGCTACGATCTGGCGCGAGGTCAAGTCTTCGGCATTCTGCCGGTCGCCGATGGCATTGGCTTGATCAACCGGGCTTTTGGATTGGCGCTGGTTGAAGCCTGGGATTCGTCCATCAGCGCTTCGATGGTGCTGATGATCTTTATGCTCTTCCTGCTCGCCTGGGTCTTTTCGCCGCGCTACGGCTTGATTTCGACGGCGCTGCGCCGCGTCAACAGCCGCCGCCGCTTCGCTGATCAGGTGGTGCTGGCGCATATCCGCAACCACCAGGGCAGCCCACAAGCGGCGAGCGAGCTTCGCATCGCCACGCTGCACGTCCATTTCCGCTGGACGCCGCGCAGAATGGGACGGGTGCTGGCGCGGCTGCGCGCCCTGGGTTTGATCAGAATCGTAAACGGGGGCGCTGTCTTGACCGAGCGCGGCGAGGCGCGCGCGCAAGCCTTTCGCCGGACCATGCTCGGGGCGAACAATCTGCCTGATGTCAGCTAAGCAAGCCCCAAGATCATTTCCGCTGTACACTTTAACGCAGGTCCCGTGAGTCGCTAGAAGGCAGATGATAAGCCTGATTGCCACCGTCCTCAATGAGGGCGATAATATTCATCACCTCTTTGATTCGATCAAGCGGCAGACGCGGCGGCCCGATGAGATCGTTATCGTCGATGGCGGCAGCAGCGACGACACCTTGGCGATCATCGCCGGCTACGCCGAGGACTTGCCGCTGCGCTGCTTCGTCGAGCGCGGCTGCAATATCAGCCAGGGGCGCAACCGCGCTATCGCCGAAGCCAACGGCGACATCATCGCCGTCACTGACGCCGGCCTGCGCTTGAGCGCATCCTGGCTGGAGAAGATCACGACGCCCTTAAGCAGCGACCCGGCGCTGATGGTCGTGGGCGGCTTCTTCCTCGCCGACCCGCAGACCGCCTTTGAAGCGGCGCTGGGCGCGACCACCTTGCCGCTCGCGCGCGAAATCGACGGCGCCAACTTTCTGCCCAGCAGCCGCAGCATCGCCTTTCGCAAGAAGGCGGCGGACGCTATCGGCGGCTACCCCGAGTGGCTCGACTTCTGTGAAGACTTGATATTCGACCTGCGCCTGCGCGAACGATGCGGCGCTTTCGCCTTCGCGCCCGACGCCGTCGTCTATTTCCGCCCACGGCGGAGCCTGCGCCAATTCTTCCGCCAGTATTATTTGTATGCCCGCGGCGATGGCAAGGCGAATCTATGGCTCAAGCGTCACCTCATCCGCTACCTGACCTATTTCGCTTTGACGCCCGGCATATTCATCGCGGGCGCGTTATTGCATCCGGCGCTTTGGCTGCTGTATCTGCTCGGCGCGGCCGCTTATCTGTATCATCCCTATCGCCGCCTGCCGCTGGTATTGAGACGCGCGCCCGAGCGGCCCGCTAAAGCATGGCTTTATTGCATCGTCATGATCCCGCTCATACGCCTGACCGGCGATGCCGCGAAGATGATAGGCTATCCGGTTGGCTGGCGCTGGCGGCTGGCGCTGCGGCCGCCCGATTGGCGCGTCTGAGGACGGGATAGTTTCTTTCGATGGGCGAATGCAAGCGCCAAACGCTGCGCATTTCCGCGTGCTTTTGGGCGACTACAGAGTCGCCCCTGCAAGGCTTGTTCCGTATTGTATTTTTGCCTCCGCCGCACAGCCCTCTGTGTTGCCTCGTTTCCTCAGTAGAACAAAGTATGTAATGCGAAAAGGTCAATCAGATATGGACAGACAAATCGTAATCGAAAACTGTAGGGGCGTTTCGCTGAAACGCCCGAAAAGCAACGCATGAGCGACATCAGCGGGCAGAAAATATGCCGACGGGCGGCTCAGCGAGCCGCCCCTACAGACTTCTAATTTTTAGCATGACTTACTTGGAATTACTTCTGTGGTAAAGCCTTACAATTCAGCTTGCTTTCGCGCCTTTAGAAGCGTACCGACAGTAGCGGACAAGTCTTAGAACTTAGAACTGTGGGCGATGTCGATTGCCGGGTCTGTGAATATCACCACTCACCCAAGCGGCGCGAATTGACTGAAGCGCGCATTCGGGTATACTGAAATCAACCTTGTTAGTCGACGCTTCATCAGGCAAATGGCGAACCGAAACGAGACGAGCGAGTGGGTCAGTTTGCGCCGCGCCGCCGATATCCTTGGCGTGCATCCGGCGACCGTCCGCAACTGGGCGGACAGCGGCAAGCTGCCTTATCGCCGCACCGCGGGCAAACATCGCCGCTTCAAGGTCGAAGATCTGACTGACTATATTGAAGCGCAGGGCGATATTCAGCCGATAGAGCTGCAAGTGATCATCCAGAATGCCCTGGGTCAGACGCGCATGCAAGTTGGCAGCGAACGGTTGGAGACGGCGCCCTGGTATCAGGCGATGAGCGACCAGGGCAAGAGGCGCCTGCGCGCGCAGGGCCGGCGCGTGCTTGAGGCGATCCGCCTATACGTCGCCGCCGGCGCCCCCGATGCCAGCCTAGCTTCGGCGATCACGCTGGGCAAAGACTACGCCGCCTTCCTCATCGCCGATGGCTTGACCTTGCCCCAGGCGATGCGCGGCTTCTATTTCTTCAGCGATTTCGTGCTCAACTCCATCTTGACCTGGTCCGAACTGTCGCCGCCAAAAAGCTCGACCGAATGGTCGACGCTGCTGCGGCAGGTGAATACCTTCATGAACGCGATCCAACTCTCCATCGTCGAATACTATGAAGAAGGTTGATGTCGAGTCGCAGCTGCAATGGCTCGCGCTCAGCCTCTCACCCAACATCGGCGCGGCAACGCTCAACAATCTGCTCAACTATTTTGATCAGGATCTGGATGCTGTGCTCGCCGCCCCCGCTCATGAGTTGATGCGCGCGCGCGGCGTCGGGGCGAAAATCGCGAGCGAAATCAGCGCCATTGACCTGGACCGCCTGGCGCATGAATGGGCATCGTGGCGGGCGAGCGGCATCAATGTGATGCTGCGCGGCGAAGATGCCTATCCCGCGCCGCTGAATAACACAAGCGATTTGCCGCTGGCGCTATTCGCCAGCCGCCTGCTGCCCCCCGAAACCTGGTCGAAGGCGCTGGCCATCGTCGGCACGCGCGATCCATCCCAAGAAGCGCGTTATATCACGCTCCAGCTGGCGATGCGCCTTGCGCGAGCGGGCTGCGCGGTCGTCAGCGGGCTGGCGCTCGGCATTGACGCCGCGGCTCACAGCGGCGCGCTCACGGCGGACGGCGTAACTGTCGCTGTGCTGGGCAGCGGCATCCGGAAGATTTATCCGGAAGCCAATCAGCCATTGGCCGCGCGCATTCGGGAAAAGGGCGCGCTGCTGAGCGAAACGCATCCCTGCTTTAGCGCCAACGCCCAGCGGCTGGTGGCGCGCAACCGCATCATCAGCGGTTTGAGCCGGGCGGTGATCATCGTTGAGTCGCAAGTGGAGGGCGGCGCCATGCACACCGCGCGATTCGCCCGCGAGCAAGGGAAGCCCCGCTTCACATTTGACCTGCCGGCCAGCGGCAATCAGCGCCTGATCGCCGAGGGCGCCGCCGTCCTGCGCCGCGATGACCCGCTGCGCGATCTGCCGGTTTAACGCGCCCACGCCGGCAACGAATTCCGTGGGGGCGGGCGACTGACTCGCCAGTTGCCTGCCAAGCAGCTGGAGGCGGGTGACCAGGGCAATTGCTCCAAAATCATAATGCGCCGTTCGCCATGAAAATTGTGAAAATGTAGGGGCGTATCGCCGATACGCCCGTTGAATATGACATAAATTTTGTGGGCGTTTCAGCGAAACGCCCCTACAGATTACGAAATGTGAGGGAAATTGTTATTTATCAGCGCAATTTCATTTGATGCGATTGCCTTAGGCGGGTGACGCTTAGGTCGTCCGCGATGATACCTTGGCGCGATTGGGCGACTCACAGAGCCGCCCCTACACAGGATTTCCCCTGCACAAGATTTCTTTCAAAACCTCGCCTATCCTTCGCGACGCGTATTTCGTTGAAAATTGCCCGCTAGAGCATTTGACGTAAAAACAAATGTTCGTGTATACTGCACATTAAGCGGATTTGCAGATTAAACGGGGTGGGTGCGCCAATGAAAGATTTCAGGAGACTTTCCAAGCGGCAGCAAAATATGCTTCGCTTTATGCACGGTTATACGCAGGAGCGCGGCTTCCCGCCCAGCATTCGCGAAATCGGCGAAGAATGCGATATCGGCTCAACTTCTGTAGTCAATTACAACCTCAACAAACTGGTGGACGCCGGTTATATCGTGCGCTCGGGCAAGGTCTCGCGCGGGCTGCGCATCGTCGCCGCGATCCCCGGCGTATCAGAAGCGCCGCGGGTGATTGGGATGCCAGCGCCAAATCGGGTGGCGCTGGTCGGGCGCATTGCCGCCGGCGAACCGATTTCACTGCCGGAGGACATCGGCCATCACATCGACGAAGACGATTACATCGAGGTGCCGCCGCAGTTGCTGGGCGGCTATGACGAGGGCGAGGTCTTCGCCTTGACGGTGCGCGGCGATTCCATGGTGGACTCGATGATCCAGGATGGCGATATCGTCATCCTGCGGCGGCAAACGACAGCTGACAATGGCGAGATGGTGGCGGCTTGGCTGCCCGAAGACAACGAGACCACGCTCAAGCATTTTTATCGCGAAGCCGATAACATCCGCCTGCAGCCGGCGAACAGCGCCTACCAGCCGCTCTACGTGCATCCGGCCAATTGTGAGATCAAGGGCAAGGTGCTCTCGGTGATGCGCAGCTTCCGTTAGACGCCTCGTGAAGCAGTTGCGGTAGAATTACTTGAAACGCGATAAGGGTGAATTGACATGAGTGAACGGATTACAGAACGACTCGTGCGAGAGCATATCGATGCTTACGATTTATCTTTGCATGGACCTATTACATATTGGGAACAGCAGTCCGATGACAAAGAAATATCAAGATTGCTGAGCAAGGCTAGTAAGGCAGGAACGGGCAAGCCAGGGTATCCAGAATTTATCATCCAGTTTCAAGAACGCCCTGAGTTCTTAATTACGTCTTATGTGAAATCAGTTGAGCCTTGAAAGTTTTGGATGTCAATTTGGTATGTTACGCGCAGAATGCGCTTAAACAGATGCGCGGTGATTTTTGTAATCAGGCGAGTTGCCAAGCCATCCACCGTTTTCGCTAGC